>JAZNXN010000052.1:0-21922 GCA_045593885.1 Eubacteriales bacterium | reverse complement strand
ACACTTTTCAGTGTTTCAAAAATTTCTGTTGTTCAATTTTCAATGATCAATTTCTTTCGCCCCGAAAAACTCGCAGCCTGTCTATTATATCACAGCACTTTTCCCTTGTCAAGTACTTTTTCAAAGTTTTTTTAACTTTTTATAATAGTGACCGAGAATTTTTGCGGTGGGAACTACAGTATAACTCAAAACTTTTTTCTTGTCAATACTTTTTTCAAATTTTTTTTGGAAAGTTATAAAATATTCAAATGTGCACATAACTAAAAGAAAAAATCAAGGAAGATAAAATGCCAACGATAATTATAAGAGCCGTTATCATTTACATAACCCTGATGGTTATGATAAGAATTTCGGGTAAAAGACAGGTCGGTCAGCTTGATATAACCGATTTTGTCACTACAATTCTTTTATCCGAGATTGCGTGCCTTCCGATAGACGACCCCGACATACCTCTGCTGTACGCTATAATTCCCATTGCGGTTATCGTTTGCCTTGAAATTATTCTCACCTTTATCAAAAATAAATCCTCCGTTCTTAAAAAATTATTCGAAAGCAAATGCTGTATTCTCATAGAAAAGGGAAAAATCATACCTAAAGCCTTACAAAAGACAAGAATTTCCGTTGAGGAGCTGCTGGGCGAATTGAGGCTCAAGGGAATCCCGAGAATAGAAGAGGTTTACTACGCGATAATCGAGCACAACGGAAACATTTCAGTAATACCGAAAAGCCAAAGGCAGCCGCTGACGCCTGACGACGCAAAAATAGAGGTTGAGGAATCGGGAATAACGCATACCCTGATTGTCGACGGGCAGATAAATGAAAGCGGGCTCAAGAAGCGAGGCAAGAGTGAAAAGTGGCTATATGAAATCCTCGGAAAATATAATTTGAGCCCCGAAAACATCTTCATTATGAGCATTGACGACAACAAAAAAATCTACATTTCAAAAAAGGGGGATAAAAATTGAAGCCTTTTGTTTTGGCTATCGTTTCACTTCTCTTAACTGTGACTGTCGTTACGGTAAACGGTATATGCACAACGCGCGTCTGTGAGCAGCTGCTGGAAAAAGTAGAAGCTGCGCCGCAGATTGTTGGCGAAAGCATGGATGAACAAGCCGCGCACTTTCAATCGCTCAATGAAAAATGGGACTCTGACAAGAAGCTTATATCCATGTCAGTGAATCACGGCGTTATTGAGGAAATTGACGGCTATCTTGCTGCAATAGAGGGTGCGTGTAAGAGCAATGACATAGGTTCATATGAGGTTAACAAAGAAAAAATGGCGGCCGCACTGGAAAATCTGCGCGGTCTCGCCACTGTCAATATAGAAAATATTATCTGAACTCTCTCATATCCGGGAAATAAATGCCCGTACGCATTACCTCATAATGCTCTACCATCGGGTCGCCAGACAGAATATTCTCCTTTTCCTTCAAATAGGTTATGAGATATTCGGGATTAAGGAAGCTCTCGTTATCCGAGCGTAAAACACAGCTGAGCAAAAGCTCTCCGTCGTTATGAGTTACACTCACCGAGCGTATCAAGGGGGATATATCCACGGACTTGTCACCGCTTTTACTTCTCTTGACTACAATTATCGGTGGCTCGTTCAAAAGCAGATTGCATCTGTTTGCCATATTACTGTCCGCGCCCGTTGTCTTTATATTAATTATATAGGAAGAAAATGCGAGGTCCGAAAGCTTGCTCGTTGGGTAGTAGACCTCAACCGCCTGCATTTCGGGCGGCATATTGGCGTTCAGGGCCGTCATCACTGCATCGACATTGACGTCACGGTTGATTCGTATATCCAAAAGCTCGCACTCACTCTGAGCTCCGACGGAGAGAGGGGTAGCAAATATCAGCCTCGGACGAGGGTTGAATCCCTCGCTATACCAAAGCGGAAGACGGGCACGCAGAAGCACGCGTGTCATAGTGCGGACAAGGTCAAGATGAGATATAAACTGAAGGCTGCCCTTCTTGAAGAATTTGATTCTCAGGGTTTTAGGCTGAGCGAGTATTTCATCAGATGCAATTATCGGCACCATTTGTTATTACCTCCCAGCTTGTTTGCTCCGCATCCGTTGCAGCTTTCCTTGCAGGATGGGGTGGTTTTCTCTGCGTATGCGCGCTCACGCTCGCGAAGCAGGTATTGCTTCGTTACTCCGCAGTCGATTATATCCCACGGCAGAATTTCGTCGAGCGCAAATGCTCTCGTGTAGAATTTCGGATCGATTTCTGCGCGCTCAAAAATGCTCATCCATCTGTCAAAGTCAAAGCACTCATCCCACGCATCAAACATAACGTTTTCCTCGGCGGCGAGCAAAAGCGCTTTGCCAAGACGGCGGTCTCCCCGCGCAAATACCGTTTCAAGAAATGACACGCGCGCATCGTGCCAGTTGTACGTGATTTTTCTGTCGGTTATGCAATCGCGCAGATGCTTCTGCTTCTCAACCAACAGTTCCATACTGTCTTGAGCCTCCCACTGAAACGGTGTGAAGGGCTTGGGCACGAAGCAGGCGACGCTGACGGTGACGCTGACTCCGCGTGATTTGTTTCTCTTGGGATTCTTATAAAAGGCGTTTACCACCTTCTTGGCAAGGTCGGCAATTCCTGCAACGTCGTCAAGCGTTTCGGTAGGAAGTCCCTCCATAAAGTAAAGCTTAACGTTGGTTTTTCCCGATTCAAACGCAATATTGACGGCGCGCATTAGGTCATCCTCGGTGACGTTTTTGTTGATAACGTCACGAAGCCTCTGAGTTCCTGCCTCGGGCGCAAAGGTGAGTCCGCCTGTACGCACGCTAGACACTCTATCCATAAGCTCCTTTGAGAAGCTGTCAATACGCAGGGACGGAAGGGATAAATTCACCTTCTCATCATCCGTCCATTCGAGCAATTTCTCGGTCAGCTCGTCAAGACGGGAATAATCGCTGATGCTAAGCGATACGAGTGATATTTCGTCGTAGCCCGTGTTTTCATAAAGGCATTTTGCCTGACGGCAAAGCACCTCGGGTGACTTTTCCCTTATAGGTCGGTAGACCATTCCCGCCTGACAGAATCGGCAGCCGCGTATGCAGCCGCGGTAAACCTCAAGCATTATTCTGTCATGCACGGTTTCAATATACGGCATAACAAAGCTATCGGGGAATTTTGCGCTATCCATATCGGCGATAATGCGCTTCTTTATCTTAGTCGGAATATCGTCGTATATCGGTGTGTATGCGCCTACGGTTCCGTCGGCATTATAGGTCACCTTATAAAGCGATGGAACGTAAAAGCCCTCAATTTTTGCGAGGCGGTGAAGGAAGTCGCGCCTGTTATAGCTACCGTCACGTTTCATTTCGCGCAGAAGCGCACACGCCTCGTTGAGCGCCTCCTCGCCCTCGCCGATGCTGAAGACGTCAAAAAAGTCGGCAAGCGGCTCGGCGTTGTACGCACACGGCCCGCCGCCCAGAATTATCGGGTGGGAATCGTCACGCTCGCTCGACAGAAGCGGAACGTTGCTTATTTTCAGCATATGAAGGGCTGTTGTATAACAAAGCTCGTATTGCAGTGTAAACGCGACGAAATCAAATGCCGAAAGCTCATCCCCACTCTCCATAGCGGTGAGGGGAATTTTGTGCTTTTGCATTTTCTCGTCCATATCAACCCAAGGCGCGTAAACACGCTCGCACCAGATATAATCATCGGCATTGAGGGTGTTGTAAAGTATTCGCAAGCCAAGGTTAGACATACCTATCTCATAAGTATCGGGGAAGCAGAAGGCAAAGCGCACGTCCACCTCGTCCTTGTTTTTAATTATCTGCTTGAATTCTCCGCCGATGTACCTGCCCGGCTTGGATACCGATTTCAGCACGGTGGATATTTCATTATGTTTCATAGTATTTCCTTTATTTTACGGCAAGACCGCACAACGTATGCTGTGCGGCTGCGTTTTATTTAAGATACAGCTTCGCCACGAGTGAATACAGAAGGGCGAAGAATGCGTGATAAAGCACGGGGTAAATCGAATATATACTGCCTATCACGCCAAAGCACGCGCTCGCAATAACTGCACTGACTCCAAGCGAAAGCGTCAAAATCTTGCCTATTGTCGAAAAACGCGAAATTATGCTGGCACGCTTGCAAAGGAGAATTGTTTTGATAAGCTGTGCTGAGGTGTATTTAGTGATAAGGGTGCTCTGCATTTCGCGTGCACCGAAATCCATCACCTCTCCGTCAACCTTGTTAACAACCTTGATTCCGTAAGGAATGAGCTTCGTAGTCTTCTTGATTATTTCATCATTTATATTAGGGTCAAAGGTTCTTATGCAGGTGGTAATTCCTGCACGGCGAAGCTCCACTACCCTGCGCGCAAAGTTGCGGTCAAAGGCATACTGAATATAGAACTTACCGCAGTATTTTCCGTTAAGAGACAGGTACATAATGCTGATAGGACCTGCCTGTATACGGCGCTCGTCCTCGCTGTCGTATGCAACATCAACACCGAGCGTCTCCATATAGCGACGGCTGCCGACGCAAACCGAAACATCATCAACGGTTGCACAGAGTCCGTCGTCCAAAGCACCCATGAGTGTTACTCTGTCGGATGCCTCAAGCTCGACGGAAGCAACGCCGAATACCGTTTCGAGAGGTCCACCGACGTGCCTGAACAGGCTGGCAACGTAATACAGAGCCTCGGGAAGCGCGCAGTCCGAAACAAGCTTTATTTTGACAACCTTGGTAAGCGAGGACGGGAAAGCCTCGACGTCCTCAAAGAGCATACGGTCTACTCCCGAATAGTTATCAATCGCCTTGTCACCTATAATTGCGCTGCCCGCCTCTCTTGCCCTGCGCGTAATGCAATATACCGAATAAATACGTGTGCATAGCACGAATGCAGGGAGAGCCGCCGCAGCAGTAAGCGCAAACACCGACACTGCACCGATAAATCCACCGCCGAACACAAGCGGAACGGCAATCGAAGCCGCAAGTGCGACAGTTACCGATACACAAGCAATGACGAAATTCATTCTGGTGGGGGGGAGCTTCTTCCTTGCATTCTTAAAGAAATCAAGAACGAAGCCGGTTTTCTTTATTCTGACGGTTTCTTCGCATCCCATCACCTCAAACTCACGGTCGGTTGTGGGAGAAATCTCGCACACAAGCTTGTCACCCGACGAGGATACCACCGAGAAGGATTCCATCTGTGCGCTGATATCAAAAAACTCGCCGAGAAGAAGCATCATCACCGCAAACGCGGCACACATACCGTACATCGGTGCTACGTTCTGCGTAAAAATTGCCACGAATAGCGAGCAAATAGCAGAGATGATGACCGTCAGGGTTGCAAAGAATGAGGTATTGACCTTATATGATCTGAGCCCCTTGAAGCTTGCAATCATCTCGCGTCCTGCAAGAAGGGCGCAAAGGAGAATAAGCAACGCATCGGCAAGAGCCAGCGTTTTTGGCGTTGCATGTGAGCCGAACATAGAAATAATGTCAACTCCGAAAAATGCAATATTCTCAATAAACAAAAGTATGAGAGCGAATATAGAAACTGTACCAAGACGAATCTGAACCGAGCTTTTCTTCGAGGTATACGCCTCCATTATCTCATTGTTCTGTGAATTAGAGGTATATTCTCCGTCAACGGACGGTTCTTCGTTTTGCTCCTCCAAGTCCGTATTTGGAAGATCAGATATTATAATTTCATCCGGCCTTATCTCCCTTACGGGAATATCAAGACCGAATTCGATTTTACTGTCCGCCTCGACGATGCTCACATTTTCGTTCTCGTCGGTTGGCGTTTTCTCTGCCATAGGCTCGCTCTGCTCTGTACCTGTCTCTTCCTCGGAAAGGGACGAAGCAAGCTCATCATTCTCTTTGCCGTTTTCATCCGTCTTCGCGGGGGTGTAGCGGGCAAAATCGCCAAGCTCGCTATCATCCATATTCTCACGCAGAATTTTATCGAAGAGGGGATCGTTTCTGCTGAAGGCATTATCCTTATTTGTTTGCTTATCCGTTATAGTAACGGTTTTTTTCATAGGCATAGGCGTGGGAGTAGTTTCGTACATAGGGGTTATGTAATCGGTACGTCGTACCTCACGCTCAATAGTCTCACTTTCTTCCACGGCAGGCTTCCCGTCATTTACCTGTCTAACTGAAGAAACAGCCACGGTTCGCTCGGGAATAGGGGTGGGAATTTCAGCTCTCACGCTCGCGGATGCCACCCTCTGAGCGCGCGCCCTGCGCGCGAGCAGCTCCTCAATGTCCATATCGTCTGAGCTGTGCTGTGCATAGCCGAAGGAATAGGATGGATGACTGCCCTGTGTCTTTCTTGTGGCAGGCTCACGCTCGTAGGCGCGCTGTGCAAACGCAATACCGATGGGGCGAATAGGCTCAGGTGTTTTATCCTCAACCGTTTCTTTTGCTTGGGGCTCAATCTCGGGTGCTGCGTTAAGCTCGGGCTCAACCTCGGGTTCTGTGTAAGCCTCTTGCTCAGGCTCATCCTCCGTTTCGTTCTCCTTTTCTTCTTCAGGCTCAGAAACGGCAACAGGTTCAAGAACGGGTTCAACCGAAGCCTCGGGCCGTGCTTCTACCATTGGCTCAGCCGCTGACTCGGGTATAGCTTCTGCTACTTCTTCGTATTCGCCGTCTATATCGAATGAGAATTGCTCGTATTTGTCAGGCGTTTCTTCCTCTCCCAAAGCTTCCTCCTTTATTTCCAGGGGAATATTGGTAAAGGATATCTGCTCGCCGAAGCTATCCGCTTCATCCGTTTCATCCTCACCGTCACTTTCGGCGCTCTCAACTGCCCCGACGGCTATTTCGGGGGACTCGTCTATCATTTTTTCAAGAGTGTCCCAAACGTCAACGTCGGTGGGGGTATGCCTGTTTTCCTCAACCGTGGGGGTGTCGTTTTCATCGGTGTACCAGGGAACATCACTCGCCGCTTCCGCGTCAATATCCCCATATGCTTCGAGGGAAGGCTCATCCACCTCGGCATTTTTTGCCGTCACACCGTCAAATTCGGGTTCTTCATCCTCAAATGTATTTTCATCCTCAAGCGGTTCCTCGAGCTCTTCCTCAAATTCTTCCTCAAGCTCTTCCTCGAGTGACTCTGCATCAATTGATATACCTTCCTCTTTTTGCTCATCGGGCGCAGAGGAATCTGCGCGGCTGTCGCCGAGCACCGAATTCAATGCGTTAATTATATCGTCGTACTCTCCGTTATTCTCTGCCTCTATCGGCTCAGCCTCGGGCTGAGCGCTTTCACTGTCGTAGGCATTGAGATTTTCCTTGAGCCGTCTGAGTATATCGTCAAGATTGTCTGCCATGGGCTCACCTCCGTTTTCGGATATGATTTCCTTTATATCTTCTTATGTCTTTGCCTTGCAATTTCAGTCATCAAAACCGCTCCTGCGTTGGATACGTTGAGCGAATTTACCCTGCCGTACAGGGGGATTGAAACCACAAAGTCGCATTTTTCCTTCACAAGCCTTGATATCCCAAAGCCCTCGCTGCCGAGCACGAGAGCAGAGGCTCCGTCAAAATCCGTCTGTGAATAATCAGAGCCGTCCATATCGGCGGCGTATACCCACACGTTCTGCTCCTTCAGCCTGTCCACCGTGTCGGCGATATTCGTCACCTTCGCTATTCTCATATACTCGATAGCACCAGCCGATGCCTTTGATACTGCGGAGGTAAGTCCGCTCGCCCTACGCTTCGGTATAACTATTCCGTGTACGCCCGAGCATTCCGCGCTCCTGATAATAGCGCCAAGATTGTGGGGATCCTCAATTCCGTCGCAGATAACGATAAACGGCTTCTCACCAAGACTCTCTGCATAATCAAGGATATCAGAGAGCTCGCAATAGCTGCGCTCTGCCGCCATAGCAACTATTCCCTGATGGCGATTGTGCCCTGCCATAGAATCAAGGCGCACCTTATCAACCTCGATAATCGGAATTTTTCTCTCACGTGCCTGTGCCACCAAAACTATGGCAGAGCCGTCGCGTTCGCCGCGAAGAACGAAAATCTTATCTATATCCCTACCCGATGCAAGCAGCTCACGCACGGCGTTTCTGCCGCTGATGATTCCCTCGTTATCGGTTTTACTCTCGTAGGTTGCACCCGCCGCACCTCTGTCGCGCGTCGGAATCTCCCTTTTACGTCTGTCGCCCTTATAATCCTTCATTACGTTCCTCAAAGATAATAATATATATTAAGTATATCATATAATTTTGAGTTTGTATATACTTTTTTCAAATTTTGCAAGTGAAAAAGGGAGATACTGCCCGAAAAAAGCTGAGCATATCTCCCATGAATAGCCGACGGCGGCTCATGCAAGAAGTGCATCCGACACGAGCATAACGCAAAACCCGAAAAGCAAGGCAAACGTCGCACCCCTTTTTCCGTCGTGAGAGCATGCGGCGGGTATCATCTCGTCGCTTATGACATATAGCATCGTGCCACCCGCGAAGGCGAGCGCAAAGGGAAGAATCGCGGATGAAATGCTAACCGCAAAATAGCCTACGAGCGTACCGACAACCTCGACTGCTCCTGTGAGTGTTGCATAAAAAAAGGTTTTTGCCGGTCTTATCCCCTCGGAGAGCATAGGGGCTATAATTATCATGCCCTCCGGAACATTCTGAAGCGCTATTCCCGCCGCTATTATGAGCGCCTGCACGTTATCACCCGTACCGAAGCCAACGCCTGCGGCAAGCCCCTCGGGAAGATTATGTATACCTATCGCCAAAACGAATAGCATAACCCTCTTTCGCCTGTTGCACTCGCAGCATTCACCGTCGTTTCCCTCGCGGATTTCAGGATGCGGGATAAATTTATCAATAAAAACTAACAGAAACGCGCCTGAAAATATTCCAACAACGGTTGTTATAATTCCAAGCTCGCCACCGTATTCAAGCGAAGGAATAATCAGTCCGAGCGCCGAAGCCGCGAGCATAACTCCTGCCGCGAAGGCGAGTACGATATCGCTGAATTTCTGCGACACCCCCTTGAAAATAAAGCCTATCAGCGATCCGAAAACCGTAGCGCCGCCTACGCCGAGCGCCGTCAGTAAAATAATTTCCATATTTGTTAAAGCTCCTTTGATTTAGAGTCCTTTGTAACAGTATATAAAAATCGAAAATATGCGACACCCTATGAATAAAAAGAGAAGCGAGAGGCGGTCAATCTTTTCCGCCTTTCGCTCCTAAACGTAGGTTTTTGCCTGTTTTTATTTAATTATTTTATGCAAGACTTTTTTCAAGTCTTTCGCGGATAGCGATGATGAAGTCTCTTGAATTTACAGCCTTCACCTTCGATTTGTCCTCGACAAGACCGACAAGGTCCTTCGTCATAACCCCGTCATCTAAGGTCTGTATGCATGCGGCCTCGAGCTTGTCGGCAAAATCAACGAGGTCTGAGAGTCCGTCAAGCTCACCTCTCTTACGAAGCGCGCCCGACCACGCGTATATCGTAGCCATTGGGTTGGTCGAGGTTTCCTCACCCTTGAGGTAGCGGTAGTAATGTCTAGTTACTGTGCCGTGAGCCGCCTCATACTCGAACTTTCCGTCAGGTGACACGAGCACCGAGGTCATCATAGCAAGCGAACCGAATGCGGTGGATACCATATCGCTCATTACGTCGCCGTCATAGTTCTTGCACGCCCAGATAAAGCCGCCCTCACTGCGAATAACGCGAGCAACTGCGTCGTCGATAAGGGTGTAGAAATACTCAATTCCCGCCTCCTTGAACTTATCCGCATAGTCGTTGTCGTAAATCTCCTGGAATATGAGCTTGAAGGTCTGGTCATACTGCTTGGATATCGTATCCTTGGTCGAGAACCATAGGTCCTGACGGGTATTGAGCGCATACTGGAAGCAGGAATGAGCGAAGGAACGGATAGAGCTGTCCTTGTTGTACGAGCCCTGAAGAACGCCTGCACACTCAAAGTCGTATACAGTTTCTCTGAAGCTCTCATTTCCGTCCTTGTCGGTGAACACAAGCTCTGCCTTGCCCTCTGCGGGAACGCGGTACTCTGTTGCCTTGTAGATATCACCGTATGCGTGGCGGGCGATGGTTATGGGCTTTTTCCAGTTGCGGACTGCGGGATGAATGCTGTCGATAAGTATGGGGGCACGGAAAACAGTTCCGTCAAGAATTGCACGGATGGTTCCGTTGGGGCTCTTCCACATCTCAGAGAGGTTGTACTCCTCAACGCGCTGGCGGTTTGGGGTTATCGTTGCACATTTAACCGCAACACCGTACTTTTTGGTTGCCTCTGCACTGTCAAACGTCACCTTATCCTTGGTTTTTTCACGCTCTACGAGCCCGAGGTCGTAATACTCTGTTTTCAGGTCTATAAAGGGCAGAAGGAGCTCGTCCTTTATCATCTGCCATAAAATTCTGGTCATTTCGTCGCCGTCCATCTCGACCAGCGGCGTTGTCATTCTGATTTTTTCCATTTTGTCC
Source organism: Eubacteriales bacterium (assembly GCA_045593885.1). GTDB lineage: Bacteria > Bacillota > Clostridia > Oscillospirales > CAG-272 > UBA1740. The sequence goes on along the minus strand of JAZNXN010000052.1, from coordinate 11,470 downwards.
ACCTCACTTGGAATTTCTTGTGTAGGGAAGAAGTCCTCCCGCCTTAAGTATTGCTATCTGCCTGTCTGTAAATGAGCAGGTTATGGGAATTATCTCGCCCGTTTTCTCGTTTTTCAGCGACATTTTTCCGTTCTTCATTCCCTCAAAGACACCCAGAAGGGTGAGAGAATCGTCCTGCGAAAGCCTGTCGTAATCCTCTGCGTTTTCAAACGTCAGGGGAAGTATTCCTGCATTGATAAGGTTTGCGGCGTGTATTCTCGCAAAGCTCTTCGCCACAACGGCGCGCACCCCGAGATAAAGCGGAACGAGAGCTGCGTGCTCACGCGACGAGCCCTGACCGTAGTTCGAGCCGCCGACTATTATAGTCGAGCCTGCCTCCTTTGCCCTCTCGGCGAACTGCTCGTCGCATACCGCGAAGCAGAACTTCGAGAGATAGGGGATGTTGGAGCGGTAAGGAAGGATCTTCGCTCCCGCAGGCATTATGTGGTCGGTTGTGATGTTGTCGCCAACCTTGAGCGTGAGGTTTGCCGATATTTCGTCGGTAACGGGATTTGCGTCGGGAAAGGGCTTGATATTCGGACCGCGAAGCACTTCAAGCTCTTTTGCCTCATTCTCGTCTGCGGGAAGAAGAACGGCACTGTCGTTTACCTTGAATTTCTCGGGCATCTTGATTTCGGGATAATCGCCAAGAGTTCTCGGATCGGTTATATATCCTGTAAGTGCGCTCGCTGCCGCAACCTCGGGGGATACGAGGTAAACCTGTGCATCGCGCGTGCCGCTTCTGCCCTCAAAGTTGCGGTTGAAGGTACGCAGGGAAACACCTGCGGAATTAGGCGAAAAGCCCATACCGATATAGGGACCGCATGCACATTCGAGTATTCTTGCACCCGCCTCTATCATATCCGAGAGAGCTCCGCACTCGGAGAGCATCGTCAAAACCTGACGGGAGCCGGGGGATATCGAAAGACTGACGGAATCGTCAATCCTTTTACCCTTAAGGATTGCCGCAACGCGAAGCATATCACGCAAGGACGAGTTGGTACAGGAGCCTATGCAGACCTGATTTACCTTCACGTCGGAGAGCTCGCGCGCACTCTTGATGTTGTCGGGGCTGTGAGGGCAAGCAAGCAGGGGCTCAACCTCGGAAAGATTTATGTCTATTATTCTGTCGTATACGGCATCCGCATCACTCGACAGCTCGCGGTAGGCGTCACCTCTGCCCTGTGCCTCCAGAAACGCCTTCGTCGTTTCATCGGATGGGAATATCGAGGTGGTAGCACCAAGCTCTGTTCCCATATTGGTAATCGTTGCTCTTTCGGGAACGCTGAGAGTTTTTATGCCCTCTCCGCCCCACTCTACTATGTAGCCAACGCCGCCCTTTACCGAAAGAATTTTCAGAAGCTCAAGGCTGACATCCTTTGCGCTGACCCACGGACGAAGCTTGCCCGTAAGGTTTACCTTTATCATTTTAGGCATAGTGATATAGTACGCGCCGCCGCCCATAGCAACCGCTACGTCAAGACCGCCCGCGCCCATAGCCAGCATTCCTATGCCGCCGCCTGTGGGGGTATGGCTGTCGGAGCCGATGAGCGTCATACCCGGAACTCCGAAGCGCTCGAGGTGTACCTGATGGCAGATACCGTTACCGGGGCGGGAAAAGCGGATTCCGTATTTCTTCGCAACCGACTGGATATATCTGTGGTCGTCTGCGTTTTCAAAGCCTGACTGAAGGGTATTATGGTCAATGTATGCCACCGAGAGCTTGGTTCTGACTCTGGGGATACCGATAGCCTCAAATTCGAGGTACGCCATAGTTCCCGTAGCATCCTGTGTGAGAGTCTGGTCGATGCGAAGGGCAATTTCCTTGCCCGCAATCATCTCTCCCTCAACGAGATGCTCCTTAATGATTTTCTGTGCAATTGTAAGTCCCATATATTTTTCCTCATTATAGATTTTTAACAGTCTGAGAATTCAGAATGTTGTTTTTTGCATTTTCAATATGCTTCACTGTGAGCCTTTCGGCAAGCTCCGCATCGTGCGCTCTCAGGGCACTGAGTATCTCGCGGTGCTCTGCAACCGCCGCCCTCGCCCTATCAGCGCTCTCAACTGATACTCGGCGGAATCGCTGTACCTTTCGGTGCAGGTCGGTGAGCAGATTTTCAATTATCCTGCTGTCCGCATATGAGTATATAAGGTGGTGAAACTCGCTGTCGAGATTTTTTATGCGGTCGGACGCTCCCTTGGACGTATAGTATTCCTGAAGGTCGAGTGTTTCCGACAGGCGCGCAAGCTGCTCGTCGGTTATTAATCTCGCACAGACCGCTCCGGCAAGCCCCTCGATTCGTATACGCACGTCATAGATATCGGAAATATCCTTTTTCGTTATGCCTATAACCTTCGAGCCCTTACCGCTCTCCTCAACCAAGCCCTCCTGACGAAGCCTTGTGAGTGCCTCACGTACAGGTGTACGGCTGACACCGAGCATAGCAGACAGCTTTAACTCAGATATAATATCTCCGCGGGCAAAGGTGCCGTTGAGTATATCCTCTTCTATTCTGTCAAAAACCACGTCTGCTATTGATACCGATTTATCCATTTATTCCACCGTGCTCGGAGAGATGGGCAAATTCCTTGATCTTTTCCTCCATCTCTGCGTCAGATATTGAATTCTGGCGGCCGTTCTCGTATTCCTCGTCAACCCAGCTCTTGATTGCGAGAACGAGGGGGTCACGCTTATCAATCTGATTATCCTTTCCGAACATAAAATGCTCGTTTAACCAATATGCAATGCCTGCAAGGCCCGAGGTCTTGGTGATCATAACGCCCGCGCCTCTGTTAAGTATCTTCTTGGTATTAAATATATTGTAGATTTCCTCGTCCTTCAGAAGTCCGTCGGCGTGTATGCCAGCACGGGTGACATTGAAGTTCTTGCCGACGAAGGGTGTCATCGGCGGAATTTCATAGCCAATCTTGCGCTTGAAGAACTCGGCTATATCGGTGATGGCAGTCGTATCCATTCCGTCGAGCGTTCCCTTCAGCGATGCGTACTCAAATACCATAGCCTCGAGAGGAATATTACCCGTTTTTTTGTTTATATTGAGCAGCGAGCAGTTGACGGCAGATGCACCGTAAAGCCAAGCGGCAGAGGCATTCGTAACAGCCTTGTAGAAGTCATTGTGACCGTGCCACTCGAGCATCTCTGAGGGAACGTCGGAATAGTGCTGAAGTCCGTAAACTATTCCGGGAACGCTACGCGGAAGGGCAACCTCCGTGTAGGGAACGCCGTAGCCCATAGTGTCGCAGGCACGTATCTTTACAGGAATTCCCGCATCCTTCGACATCTTCTGCAGCTCGTTTACGAAGGGAACAACGAAGCCGTAGAAATCAGCTCTCGTTATATCCTCAAGGTGACAGCGGGGACGTATACCCGACTCGAATGCGTCGTATACGGCTGAAAGGTAAAGCTTCATCGCCTCGCCTCTGGTCATCTTCAGCTTCTTGAATATGTGATAGTCCGAGGAGCTGACGAGTATTCCCGTTTCCTTTATATCCATATTCTTTACAAGCTTGAAATCCTCCTTGCTCGCTCTTATCCACGTGGTTATTTCCGGGAATTTGAGTCCAAGCTCGCGGCACTTCTCTACCGCATCCCTGTCCTTTTTGCTGTATATGAAAAACTCGGTCTGACGAATAATTCCCTTAGGTCCGCCGAGGCGTGACATAAGCTTGTAAATCTCAACTATCTCCTCAACCGAATACGGCTCAACAGACTGCTGACCGTCACGCATTGTCGTGTCGGTTATGAATATCTCCTCGGGCATTCCGATAGGAACACGGCGGTGGTTGAAGGCAATCTTCGGCACCTCGTCGTAGGGGTAAACCTCACGGTAGAGGTTCGGCTCCTTTACGTCCTGAAGCTGATACTTGTAGGTCTTCTGCTCCAATAAATTAGTTTTCTTTGATATCTCTATCATGGTCTTTTATCCTTTCGCGGTTGTATACCTGTATACAAGTATACAATGGTTTTGCGGATTTGTCAATAGTATTCTGTAAAAAATGTGCGTATGTGTAAATTTTATTAACAGTATTAAATTTTGGGACTTTCGTATTGAAAAAGCGGCGAAATTGTGATATACTGCGTATGAAGAGCTTTATTACACTCTCTTTCTCCCTGAGATACGCACGGGGACTGATTTTGGATATACACCTGCGTGTCTTAAACGGCAGCTTCTGCGAGGTTATTATGAAAAAAAGAAAAAAAGGGCAGCTCAAGCGCTTTTTGCCCTATTATAAAAAGCATTTACCAACGGTAGCCTTTGACCTTTTCTGTGCCACGCTCACCACTGTATGTGAGCTTGCACTGCCGATGATAGTCAGAGAAATTACCGACATTGCGACTACGGATATAAAATCACTTACGGTATCGCTGATTCTGAAGCTGGGGGCTCTTTACTTCGGGCTGAAGCTTGTAGATACCGCGGCGTACTATTATATGAGCTCTGTCGGTCACATAATGGGCACAAGAATTGAAACCGATATGCGCCGTGATTTGTTTGCACATTATCAGCGTCTCTCATTCTCGTTTTATGACGAGGCGAAGGTTGGCGCGCTGATGTCGCGCTTAACCACCGACCTTTTCGACGTTACCGAGTTTTCCCACCACTCCCCCGAGGAATTTCTTATCGCGGGTATCAAAATGACGGTGTCCTTCGTGCTTCTCTGCACTATGAGCATACCCCTTACCCTCATCGTCTTCGCAACCGTTCCCATTATGCTTATTGTCTTGACGGTATTCCGCAGACGGACGAAGGCAACTCTACGCAGCTCGAAGGCGCAGATAGCGACCATTAATGCTTCCGCCGAGGACAGCCTGCTCGGAATACGCGTGGTTCAGGCGTTCTCCGGCGAGGAAATTGAGAAGGATAAATTTGACAAGGGCAACCGCCGTTTCCTTTCCATAAACAAAACGCTCTACAAGCTTTTGGGTGCGTTTCACTCCTGCACGCGATTCTTCGACGGTGCTATGTACCTCGTGGTTGTTGTAGCAGGTGCAGGATTCCTTATGAAAGACAAAATAACTCCCGCCGACTACGTGGCGTATCTTATGTACGTCAGCATGCTGATAGCCGCTATACGAAGGCTTGTCGAATTCAACGAGCAATTCCAGCGCGGAATGACGGGAATCGAGAGATTTTTTGAGGTTATCGACACTCTTCCCGAAATACAGAATGCGCCGAATGCAAGCGAAATGGGCAAGGCAACAGGAAATATAAAATTTGAAAACGTCAGCTTTTCCTACTCCCCCGAGCTTCCGAGAGTTATTGAACGACTCAGCCTTGAAATTAAGGCAGGCGAGCGCCTGGCACTGGTAGGTCCTTCGGGCGGAGGAAAGACAACTCTCTGCTCCCTGATACCGCGATTCTATGATATAAGCGACGGAAAAATTACAATTGACGGAACGGATATAAAGAGCGTAACGCTTGAATCCCTGCGTGCAAACGTTGGTGTTGTGGCGCAGGACGTATATCTGTTTTCGGGTACAGTTAAGGAAAATATTTTGTACGGGAAGCCCGATGCGAGTGATGAGGAAATAAGAGATGCGGCACGTCTTGCAGGTGCTGACGAGTTTATAGAAGGGCTTGCCAATGGGTATGACACCTATGTCGGCGAGCGTGGCGTGAAGCTGTCAGGCGGACAGAAGCAACGCATAGCGATAGCGAGAGTTTTTCTGAAAAATCCCCCGATACTGATTCTTGACGAGGCTACGAGCGCCCTTGACAACGAGAGCGAGCGTCTGGTGCAGAAATCCCTCGAAAAGCTATCGCACGGAAGAACGACGCTGACCATAGCTCACAGACTGACCACCATCGTAAATTCCGACAGAATTTTAGTTCTCACCGATAACGGAATCGAGGAGTCAGGAACACACAGAGAGCTTTTGGCAAAGGGCGGTCTTTACGCTCAGCTCTACGAGCTTTATTCGGAAAATTGACATAAAAAACAGGCATAGGTATTCCCCGTGCCTGTTATTATTTTTATCAGTATTCAACTACTCTATTCTCGCCGCAGCCTATGCGGGTGATATAGATTTTGCGTTCAGCGCGATTGATCGTGTAGATGTCAAAGAGAAGCTCGGCGGCGGTACCGTCCACTCTCAAGGGATTGGTTTTGTACATAACACAGTTTGCGGTTTCAATATAGGTGAGACCATCCTCCTTAATTACCCAGTCGCTATGGTCGTGACCGACAATCGTTGCTATTATATCCGCCCGTGTTCTGTTGGAAAAATCGACGTCAATATCAAGCTCCACATGCTTTTCGTCACTCTTGTATTTATAGCTCTCACCGTTTTTGTATGCTACGAGAAGCTCGTGCATAGGATGCAGACGGCGGCGAGTGGTATCCCATTCGCGCTCGAAGGGCAGTACGTGGGTAACAAATACTATTCCCCAGCCCTCCTCGTCAAATTTGAGCGCCCGGTTTATAACCCAATCAAACTGCTTCTGCGAGTAGCTGTAATCGTGCTGTCCCTCGAACAAAAGCTTGCCGTTTTCATCCCTGACATCAAGGGGAACGTCGCAGGGGTCGAGAACGATGAAGCGAACCTTGCTACGCTCGTCGTTGAAATAGTAGTAGAGTCCCTTGCCGTTTTCATCAAATTTTGCGCCAAGTGCCTCGACGTGATTGTATAGAAGATTATAACGCTCCTTCTGCGTTAAGTGGTTGCACCAATCGCTTTCCTTCTCTATATAGTATCTGTCCCAGATTGTTCCGTCGTCGTGGTTTCCGTTGGCGGGATAGTATTTGAGTCCCGAAAGCTCTGCGCGGAGAAGTCTGTGGCAACGAGCCTTATAATCCTTTTTACCCTCGTTGGTGAGGTCGCCTGCGAGAATGAGGCAATCTACTCCTGTGCGCTTTGATATTTCTCTGTATGCGTTGGTCGTCCTTCTCCAGCGTAGACGGTGATTTTCGTTGTCTGCAAGGTGAATGTCTGCCATAACGCCGAAGGATAAGGTGTCGTAGCCCTGAGAATTAAAAATCTCATAGCACTTCCGGTCAACCTCATGCTCAATGTAATCGGGATACTCGTCCCTCGTCGAGAGGTCTGGGCATACGTAACCCACACCCTCATAGCCAAGCTCTCTGTAATGCTCCTTTGGGTACTGCATAAAATTTCTCCTGTGTTTTATGATATAGCATTATTTTAACACAAATCTACCTAAAAAGTCAAGAAATACAAGGTTTTTTTCTATTGTCATATTAAACAATTTTTCCGCTTGCTTTTTGTATAATCTTACGAAAAAGGTGGCTTTTCTTGACTTTTATTCGCGCCCGTGCTAAAATCTATATGGAAAATCATATCAAGGAGAATGAAATGAAAAAAATTCTGTGTATTACTATGGCTATGCTTATGCTTACGTCCGTAGTCCTCACCTCGTGTAATGTTGATGATGCCGATATGTCAACGACTACAGAGGCGACGACAACTACTACCACAGGCAAAAATCCCAACCCCGGTCCCGAGCCCGGTCCAGGACCCGATCCCTCAGATCCCGTTTACAACCCCGATGATGGACTGACAGATGAGGTTGTTGATGACGGCGTAACCGTTTCGGGAGACCTCAAGGTATTGATAATCGGTGATGCCCGCGCGGCAGGCTCGGTTGATTACCTCAACGAAATTGGTCTTGCAATGGGCTACAGCAGCGTGAAGGTAGGTTGCGTTTATTCCTACTACAAGGCAACTATTGCTTATTTCAATATGAGCACTACCCTACCGTCAACCAGCGAGCGTTTCATTTACAAAACCCTGACATCAACACAGAGCGATGCCGGCGAGTGGGTATACGAAAATTACGAAACCAATATAATGAGCGCACTTGATAGCGAAACTTGGGATCATATAATTCTCACCGAAACCTACTATGAGGCGGCTCTCGCATCCTACAATACGCAGAGCCAAACCTTCCTCAACAACAATGCAAAATTCAAAGAGGTTGTCAACGCAATAAACGCAAAATGCCCCAACGCCAAGGTCTATTTCCAGACCTGCTACGCGGACATTGCCTCAGACCACGAGGACTGGTATACCGCAGTTATAGGAAACCTTGACAGAACCACAAACGGAGCGGCAATAGACGGAATAATTCCCGTTGCAACAGCCGTACAGAATTTCTACGAGAATATGCCGATATACAGCGATGTTACGTCGGATATGGCAAGATACGTCGCTTCAATGACGGTAGCCTCGACAATTGCAGGCAAAAATCCCGCAACGGTAGCGAGAAATTCAGACGTATTCGATTACAAGATAGGCGTTGCGGTTATGCGCGAGTCGGTACAGAACGCGAAGAACACGCCTAACGCAACAACCGATTCCGTAATAGATTACAACTACTACGCGCCCGAATCGAGCGACAATAAATACGAAAGCGGCAACGAATTTCTCAAGGCGATGAACGTAGAGATACTCAACTACTATCAAAACAAGAGCTACGCTATATCCCTGACCTTTGACGACGGCGACGTTGCTTCCGCTGAAATATGCGCCGAGATACTCAAAAAGTATGACGTGAGTGCATCGTTCTACATACAGACCAACATGAGCTCGGTTACAAACGAGAAATGGGTGCGCTGGGAAAAGCTGCTCGAGGAATACGGTGAATGGGTAGACGTGGGCAGCCACGATTACACAGGCTTCCAGAACAGAACGGACGTACAGAGCGAGACCGTTGATGCGGAGCTTGAGGCGGCGACGATTGAGAAGATGAAAAATCTGCTCGACTCCTACAGCATTCTATCGTCAATCAGCCCGAATGAATCGGTTATATCATACTGTACGCCCGGTGCGGGAATTAGGTATATGAACCGGATGATTCAGATGAAATTCCCGATATTCGCAGGTGACCGAGTTGGAGGAAATCTGGATGGAACTAAGGCAAATACCCCATACGCAAGTGATTTTGACGAGGAGGATTTCTACTGTCTAGGCAGCGGAAACGTAGTAAACCAGAGGGGAGAAAGCAACTTTGCCTACCACACCGGCACAAGCGGTGGAATTTACTATGCTCAGCAGAATCTCGGTTGGTATATACCTCTCCAGCACGGAATAATTCCTAATGGCGATACGACTATCACCGCACACAATGCCACCGAAAACAGCGAAGGAATAACAGGATGGGTTGATATCACCCGCGAAGCGCTTGAGGATTTCTGCGAGTCCATCTCAACTCTCGGCGGAGCTTGGCTCGGCTCGTACAATGACGTTTTAAGATACGTTCGCGAGGCAAAAACCGCAACCTACGAGATACTCTGGGCAAACGACGACACGATAGCTATAAAGCTCTCCTGCCCGCTTGACCGACGCTTCAACCATCCCCTCTCGATAAGGGTAAGAGTCCTCAACGAATGGGTAAACGGTGATAGGTTTACCGTACGCCAGGGCAACGACGTCATAGGCGTAGCATCCATCAACGAAAGCTCGAAGACGTCGAAGATATATATCCCCGATGCTATACCTAACGGAGAGACGATTTACATTGAAAGAATAAAAGACTAAAAATTCAGCACGGGTTTTCAAAATCCGTGCTTTTTTATTGACATTTTCGGGGTATTGTGATATCTTAATAATATAAACTTTTGTGAGGGTATTATGCGTTTTTCTAATTTACATCAGCACTCCACCTTTTCGGACGGAAAAAACACACCAGAGGAGGTCGTGCTCTCGGCAATAGATAAAAATATGGAATCAATTGGATTTTCCGACCACAGCTTCACCGAAATAGACCAGAGCTACTGCATGAAGCTTGAAAGGTATGAGGAATACTATGAGGAAATACGCCGCCTTGCCGATAAATATAAGGACAAAATCAAGGTTTTTCTTGGTATTGAAAAGGACTATTATTCGGATATAGACAGAGAAAAATTCGACTACGTTATCGCTTCAGTGCACTATATTTACGTAAACGGCGTATGCCACCCGATAGACCACTCAAAAATTCAGCAGGAGACCTATATAGCAACCGAGTGCGACGGAGATATTCTCAAATTTGCAAGGGACTACTATGACCTTGTGATAAAAAATGTTGAGGATACAAAGCCCGACGTTGTAGGTCATTTTGACGTAATATCGAAATTCGGACTTATTGACGAGGATAACCCCGAATACAGAGAGATTGCAAAATCCGCACTTCTGCGAGTTATGAAAACCTGCCCTGTAATCGAGATGAACACCGGTGCTATATCGAGAAGGGTTAGGGATATTCCGTATCCGCATCCGTTTTTGCTTGAGCTTATACTTGAAAATGGCGGCGAGATAATGCTGTCGGCGGATTCACACGCAAGGGATACCGTATGCTTCTACTTTGAGGAGTGTGTTGATATGCTCCGTAAAATTGGCTTTAACCATATAGTAAAGCTCACAGAAAACGGAATAGTCAGAGAGGCGATATGACAAAATTCGACACGAGGTATATTGAAAACAGACTTCATATCCCCGTATATGCCTACGACATTATTGACTCAACAAGCAGCGAGGCGAGGCGCAGGCTTGCCGATGGCGAGATAACTCCGTTTCTCGTAATTTCCGACTGCCAGAGCAGCGGGCGCGGCAGGCAGGGAAAGAGCTTTTCATCACCGTCGGGCAGTATATATATGAGCTATGCTCTGCCCGCCCCTACCGAAAACACCGTTTCAGTGACCACGAGGGCATCGGTTGCTCTTGTGCGCGCGTTACGCAACGCGTCGGGTGCTGACGTCAAAATAAAGTGGGTTAACGATATATGGCTTGGAAACAAAAAGGTTGCAGGCATACTCACAGAGGCTATACCCGACAGAGATGGAAAAACAGGCTCGCTGATAATAGGAATCGGCGTAAACCTTGACGGAGCCGTTATTCCAAGGGAGCTTTCGGATATTGCGACGGCTCTCCCAAAATGCGACTGCACACGCGAGGAGCTTATAGCTGCTATTTCCGAGGAAATAAATAGCATTACCGCGTGTCTTTCCGACAATTCCTATATTGAGGAATACAGAGAAAATTCCCTTGTTATTAACAGAGAAATATCATATACAGTAAACGGAGCTTGCCACTCAGGCTTTGTCAAAGCAATAAACAGCGACGGCTCGCTCTCGGTCATAGCTGACGGAAAAGAGATTTTACTGTCAAGCGGTGAAATAACCGTAAGAATGAAAGGGGATAAGTCATTAAGAATTCAGTAAAATTCGGATAAATTAAGCAAAAAACGCACGGATTACTGAATTCTTAGTGCGAAGCGTCCTTCGGGGCTCGCTTGATTTTGAGCAGAAACCGCCGCTTTCGCTGTCGTCGGCGTACTGAGTACGGCAGAGAGTGAAAACGGCGGTAGCAAACAAAAAAACTGTAATAACCAAAAATCGCAGATTTTTTCCTTATTGTCAACAGGATATGGATTTTAGTAACATTAAAAGTGAGGAACCGTTTGTCCCTCAC
>JAZNXN010000051.1:0-14515 GCA_045593885.1 Eubacteriales bacterium | reverse complement strand
ACAGTTTTTTTGTTTGCTACCGCCGTTTTCACTCTCTGCCGTACTCAGTACGCCGACGACAGTGAAAGCAGCGGTTTCTACTCAAAATCAAGCGAGCCCCGAAAGGTGCTTTGCACTAAGAATTCAGTAATCCGTGCGTTTTTTTGATTAATTTATCTAAATTTTACTGAATTCTTAATGACTCAGCCCCTTTGTTGCGAATTCAGTCGCGGCTCTCGAAGTTTTCGCGTACTGTGTGAATGGGGGTGTATTCGTATTCGGTGGTAAAGCGCTTGCTCCTTATGCCGAAATCGAGCGAGTGCATAGCCTCGGCATCCTCAATTCCCTCGTAGGGCTTGAGTACAAACGCAAACTCAAACTCGTGGGGGTTAAGCTCATACGCAGGCTTCGGGTTGACACCGCACGAGGCAGAGCCGATACCGCGCATCTTGTAGTTGATATAGAAATAATTCTTATCTGCCTTCTTAAGCTCGCTGATATGCTCGGCGGCACAGAGAGCCTTCATCGAATAGTCCTGAGCCGTAAAGCTGAACTGCTCGGCACCCAGCACCAAAAGACCGCTGTCTTTGTCGGTCAGTGCCGCAAAGTAGGTATCCTCGCGGTTTCCGTTCTCCTGCGGACGGTCATACATAAAGCTCATTTTTTCAACGGGGAGCTCGTAGAGTCCGTAATTTGCGCTCGCTATTCTGTCGCTGTAATTTTCGTGCTCTCCGCGTCCGAACCAAAGCGCTTTGTCAAAGGATTTGTTCATCTCGAAAACAACGCCTATACGGGGCAGAATTGAGGGCATATTTCCATAGGGGGTTGCGTGAATATCAACCGAAATTATGCCGCCCTTGTAGATTTTATAGGTAATTTTGGTGAAGTATCCGACAAACTTGCCCTCGGGCAGAATCTTGCCCTTGTAGATTATTTTCAGGCAACCGTCACCCTTCTCAACCTCTTCTTCCTCGGGGAAGAAGCAAAACTCTGAAAGCAGGCTCTTTTCCCAAGTTGAGGTGATTGTTTCCTTCTTTCCCTTGATTCCGTCGTTATCCGTCGGCTTGCGGTAGAAGGAAAACTGCATTTTAGAATCTATAATGCTCTTACCGTTTTTCGTAAGTGATGCGATAACTCCGTCCTTGAAGCTGACCGAGAAATCCTTCGCCCTCACCGTGCCGTTTTCGTACTCGCAGTCAAAGTTCTCATTTATGAATTTCCTCTTTGCCGAGCCGTAGGGCAGAGCTACCTGCTTCTGACTGACGAGGGCTTCACCGTCAAGGAAGGTGAGGTTTACAAAATATTTTTTACCTGCCGAAATGCACTCGGGCATAGTATAGGGCAGGTCGAGCACAGCGGTTCTTCCTGCGGGCAGGTCTACCGAATCAATAACTCCCTTGTCTATAACACGGAAGTTTTCCAAAAGCTCCCACTTGAGCGTAAGATAGGATAGATTTCTGAAGCTGTTTGTGTTTTTAAGGACTATACCGTTCTCGTACTTGACCTGCGTGGGTGCGAGCACCTCGCGAAGCTCTATCATCGAGGGCTTGGGCGTTCCGTCGGAAATGCAAAGACCGTCAAGATTGAAATTGAGGGAATGGTTGCACTCGCCGAAATCGTTGCCGTAGCAATAGTCCTCTCCGCGCTTGATTCCAAGATTCTTGAACTCCCAGACAAAGCCGCCCGCCATATCGTCGTAGAGGTAAACTCTGTCCCAATACTCCGAAAGACCTCCGGGGCTGTTGCCCATAGAGTGCGCGTACTCGGTCATAACGACGGGGGTGTCGCCGCCCTTGAACCAAGGGCCTGTTTCATAGTGGCGGATATCCATAAATTCGGGATAGTTGTATCCGCACTGGCGGAAATCGGTGAACTTCGGGTCCTGACCGTCATCCTGAGGGTAGAGAATAGGCTTCTTGATATCAACCCCTCTGAAATACTCGGCGCACTTGACAAGGTTTTCACCACTGCCCGATTCGTTTCCGAGTGACCAGATAACTATACAGGTCTCGTTCTTGTCGCGCTCGTACATACGAATCTCGCGGTCAAGATATGCGTTAAGCCACGAGGGCGTTTTGCTGAGATACCCCTGGTCGCCCGTTATGCCGCAGCCGTGCGTTTCGAGGTCAGCCTCGTCCATAACGTAGAAGCCGAGCTCGTTTGCCAGCTCGTAAAAGAAGGGCGCGTTGGGGTAGTGCGAGCAGCGGATAGCATTTACGTTGTGCCTTTTGAGCAGTAAAAGCTCCGCCCTCGTCGTTTCATAATCTATCGCGCGTCCGTTGTCGGGTAGGTGCTCGTGACGGTTTACACCCTTGAGCTTCACAGGTACTCCGTTTATGCAGAAGATATGATTCTTCTTCGTGCCTACCGTGCGAAGACCGATTTTCTTTGAATTTACCTCTATTACCTTATTTCCGCGCTTGAGCGTCAGGATGAGGGTGTAGAGGTTGGGGGTTTCCGCATTCCAGAGCCTTGGCTCGGATATTGTGAAATCAAACGTCTGGTCGGATGCCGTCAGCTTTTTTGATATACGCTGACCGTCTATTTCGGCAACCGCGGTGTAGCCCTCTTGGCCGTCGTAGTCAAATTTGCAACGCACGGACACGCTGTTAAGCGTCGGGAAAACGGTGTAGTCCCATAGCGAAACCTCATCGGCAAGGATGATGAAAACGTCGCGGAATATACCGCTGCCAAGTATCATATCCTGCGATTCGAGGTAGCTGCCGTCGCAGAAGGTATAGACGTCAACCTCAATGAGATTTTCGCCCTCGTTTACGTATTCGGCTATATCGAACTCCGAGGCAAGACGGCTGCCCTTCGACATTCCGACCTCTTTTCCGTTTATGTAAACGTAAAAGGCGCTGTCAACTCCGTCGAAGTGCAGAATCATTCTCTTGCTCTTTTTCTTTACGTTAAAGCCTCTTTTGTAGTGACCTACGGGGTTATTCGTTCCGACGTAGGGGGGATTGAATGGGAAAATGTAGTCGGCGTTTGTGTATCTCGGCGTTCCGTAGCCGTGAAACTGCCACATCGAAGGAACCGTCAGTGTTCCCCACTCGCCGTCGCAGTATTTGAAATCCCACTCGCCTGTGAGCATAATTATTCTGTCGGACCTTTCCTTGTTCGAGTAGAAGATATCCTTCTCACTCGCGGGAATAACGATGCTCCTTGGGCTCAGTCTGTTGATTGAAAGAACGTTCTGGTTTTGCAGATTTTTCATGACCTTCTCCTTATCATTTATATTCTTTCTTCAAAACAAATTATAGTACACAATTATATAGGTGTCAAGCAAAAATGCTATTTTTCAGCCACTCCGCAAATATCGGTGTGAAGCAAAAATGCGTTATTGAGTCGTGCCGCTAATATCGTCATCGGGCAAAAATGCGTTTTTCAGCGGCTGGGTGAATATTGGTATGCGATTCGCTTCTCGCCGTTTTCAATAATTACCTCTCCGCACTCACAAAAGCCGAGGGCGGACAGAGTATGGCGCATAGGGGCATTGTCCCTGTGGGTGTCGATTTTCACGTTTTTGTATTTCTCGATAGCATATCTGAGGCACTCGCGCCCCGCCCCGCGCCTCTCGCCCGAGGAAGCAACGCGGTGCACCGCCGCATACGGCTCGCAGCTTAACCACTCACCGTCTATTTCGTCGTACACGCTGTCCCCGTTGGGCAGAATTGCGAATACCGCGTATATTTTTCCGTCCTCGCAAAGAACGTGAAGATATCCGTTATTGATATCGTCCCATACGACCTCTGTCGGCGGATAAGCAACCCCCCATTGAGTAGGGTTGCCGCTTTCACTCATAAATTTGCGTGCCGCCGCGTAGATTTTGAGCACATCTGAAAGGTCATTTTCAGTAGCTTTTCTTATCATTTTTCAGCTCCCCCCGCAAACTGACTGTTGTAGAGGGTTGAGTAGAATCCGCCCTTGGCAAGAAGCTCGTCGTGGCGTCCCTTCTCGATAATATTTCCGTCCTTCATCACGAGGATAATATCCGCCTCGCGTATAGTTGACAGACGGTGTGCGACGATGAAGCTGGTTTTTCCTCGCATCAAGTGCGAGAACGCATCCTGAATTTTCAGCTCTGTTCGTGTATCAATGCTCGAGGTTGCCTCATCAAGAATGAGCATAGGCGGGGATACGAGCATTATACGCGCAATGCACAGAAGCTGCTTTTCTCCCGCAGAGAGTCCGTCGCCCGATTCGCCGAGCACGGTGCTATAGCCGTTTTTGAGCCTCTTGATAAAGCTATGCGCGTGCGCCGCCTTCGCCGCGGCTATTACTTCCTCATCCGTCGCATCGGGCTTGCCGATAGCGATATTCTCGCGCACGGTGCCGCTTGACAGCCAGGTGTCCTGGAGCACCATTCCAAAGCTCTCGCGCAGGCTCTTGCGGCTGATTTCGCGGATATCCCTGCCGTCGAGCAGTATTCTTCCGCTGTTTACGTCGTAAAAGCGCATCAGCAGATTTATGAGTGTCGTTTTGCCGCAGCCCGTAGGTCCGACGATAGCAACGCGCTGACCTGCCTTTATATCAAGGCTTATATCGGTTAAGAGAGGCTTATCCTCAGTATATGAGAAATACACGTGCTCGAAGGTTATGCTTCCGGCTACCTTCTCATTTTTGTATTCGGGTGAGGGCACTTCCCCTTCCTCGTCCATAAAGGCGAACACTCGAGAGGCGCAGGCAAGCGCGTTCTGGAGCTCGGTGATAACGCCCGATATTTCATTAAAAGGCTTTGCATACTGTCCGGCATAGGAAAGAAAGCAGGTTAATTCACCGACGGTTATCCGTCCTGCAATAGAGAATAGCGCACCGCCCATTCCGACAGCCGCGTAAACCACGCTGTTGACAAATCTCGTGCAGGGATTTACGAGCGAGGAATAGAATATTGCACCGAGCGTGCTCTTGGCAAGGCGAGTGTTAACTCCGTCAAAGCCCCTTATTGCATCCTTTTCGTCCGAGAAGGCAACGGTAACCCTTTGATTGTTTATCATTTCGTTGACGTATCCTGTAGCCTCGCCTGTGTCCTCTGCGCGCTTGACGAACAGTCTGTGCGAGCGTGAGGCAATAAATTTCGCAACGAAAAGCGAGAGGGGTGTGAGGATAACCACAATGAGAGCTATCTCCCACCTGATGTAAAGCATAAATACAAGAGTTCCGATTATCGTAACTATTCCCGTAAACAGCTGGGTGAAGCCAAGCAGAAGTCCGTCCGAGAACTGCTCCGCATCGTTTACCACGCGGCTGATTATATCGCCGTGACGGTGGGAATCTATATAGCCTATCGGGAGCGAATGTATTTTCTCAAACGCATCGCGCCGCATATCGCGGACAACCGAGAAGGTGATATAGTTGTTTACAACGCTCATTATCCATCGAAGGACGGCGCCGACTACGGTGACGGCTGCTATTTTCAAAAGAACCCTGCCTATGAGGGCAAAATCCACCGCCCCCCTGCCAATCATCGCGTCGATAGCATTTCCGACCAGTATCGGAATATAGAGCGTTATCGCCGAGGTAATCAGCGCAAACAGAAGCGAAAGAATAATGAGAGGGGTAAATCTCTTTATATAAGAGAGTGCCCGCGCGAGAGTTTTTTTCTGAGAAGATTTTTTCATCACATCTCCTCCTTTTTGAACTGCGACTCGTATATCTCACGGTATATTTCGCAGCTGTCAAGCAGCTCGCGGTGCTTGCCCGTCGCAACGATTTTTCCGTCGTCCATAACTAAAATTATGTCCGCGTTCTGTACGGCAGAGGTGCGCTGAGAGGCGATAATCACGCTCTTGTCCTTAATTTCTGATATAGCGGCGCGAAGGCGCGCGTCGGTAGCAAAGTCGAGCGCGGATGCGCTGTCGTCAAGTATGAGGATTTTGGGGCTTCGCACGATTGCGCGCGCGATAGTGAGCCTCTGGCGCTGGCCGCCCGAGAGGTTTTTGCCCCCTTCCTCGATTACAAAATCGAGTCCCTTCGAGTCAAGGATATCCCCGGCCTGCGCTACTCGCATAGCGTGCTCAATCTCCGCATCGGTTGCACCGTGATTTCCGCGGCGGATATTGTCGCGTATGCTTCCCGAGAAAAGAGTTGCCCTCTGCGGAACTATTCCGATAAGCGAGCGCAGGTATTCAAGGTCGTAGTCCCTGACGTTTACACCGTCGACCAAAACCTCGCCCTCGCTTGCGTCGTAGAATCTGGGAATGAGGTTGATGAGGGATGACTTGCCCGAGCCTGTTCCGCCGATAATTCCGAGTGTTTTTCCACGCGGCAGAGAGAGGCTTACATTCTCAATTGAAGGCTCGGACGAGCTATGGTATTTAAGAGAAACCGAGCGAAGCTCGATTGCCGTATCGCTGTCCTTGCCCTCGGTAACCGTGCCCGAGGTAACAGAGGATTCTGCTTTGAAAACGTCGTCTATTCTGTGGGCGCAGGCAATAGCCTTCGTCACCGTGATTATGAGATTTGCGAGCTTTATCAGCTCGACGAGAATCTGCGACATATAGTTGTATAGCGCAATAACCTCGCCCTGCGAGAGATTTCCCGAATAGACGCGCGAGCCGCTTTGGTTGAGGATAACCACAACCGAGAGGTTGACTATTACATAGGTCATAGGGTTTATGAGCGCGGATATAGCGCCTACTCGCTTCTGTCGGCGCACAAGCTCGCCGTTTGCATCTGCAAAAGCCGATATTTCATCTCTCTCCTTGCCGAAGGCGCGGATAACGCGAACACCCGACAAATTTTGTTCGGTGTGCAAAAATATTTTGTCAACACCGCCCTGTACGCGCCTGTACATAGGTAGAGTTATAGCCATAACAACCCCGATTACCAATGCGAGCAGGGGTATGGTGGCAAGGAAAATGAGAGATGCGCGTACGTCAACGGTAAACGCCATTATCATAGCGCCGAATACCACGAAGGGCGAGCGCAGAAGCAGACGGAGCGTGAGGTTTATTCCGTTTTGTACCTGATTTACGTCGCCTGTCATTCTCGATTTGAGTGTGGAATCACCGATTTTGTCAAGCTCGCTGTACGAGAGGGTATGGATATGCGAAAAAAGGTCGTATCTGAGCTTCGACGATGCGCCGACGCTGGAGCGAGCCGCAAAATACTGCGCCGCCACCGCCATTACGAGCCCTGAAATTCCGATGAGCACGAGCAGAAGCGACATCTTTATTATGTAAGGGGTATCGGCGTTTGCAATGCCCCTGTCGATTATCGCCGCCATAACCAGCGGCACGAGCAGCTCGAGCAGAGCCTCTGCCATTTTGAGCAGAGGGGCGAGCACGGTATCCCTTTTGTAATGCGAAAGATAAGAGAGAACCCTTTTCACGAAAATCCCCTTTCCTAAGTCTTTTTATTAAAATATTTTAGCATAGTTGAAGGTAAAAGTAAAGAATAATAAAACTATTTTTGAAAAAACGTTTGAAATTTTTCTCAAAATATGGTATAATCTTAATAAAGACACGTATGCGTGCGACGTTTTTGTGCTGAAGCGGTAGGCTTTTTTACTGAAGGCGGTCACTTTTTCCCAAAGCAGTCGCGCATATGAAAAAAGGTTGGCACGGCGAATATAAATGCCAATTTGCCATAATTCCGGGGGTAATATGTTCAAGATAGGCGATACCGTTGTGTACGGTGCTAACGGAGTTTGTAAAGTAGAGGACATCAGAGAGGAGCGCTTTGCAGGGCAGAATGCGGTTTATTACATTCTGAATGCCGAAAATGCCCAGACGATATACGTTCCCGTTGAAAACAGTGCACTGACTGCCAAGATGCGTAAAATTCTTTCGCGCAACGAGGCAATTGATTTTGTACGTTCATTTCCGAAAATCGCGCCGATTGACTGGGTTGAGGAGAGCAGGAAGCGCAACGAGCTTTTCAAGTCGGTGATTTTAGATGCGGACAGAGAGCGTCTTGTCGGAGTTATCAAGGCGATTTATAAGAAACGCGCCGAGAGCACCGAGCGCGGACGCAAGCTCTACATTGCCGATGAAAACGCATTCAAGCGCGCGGAGCGCATGATTTACGGCGAGCTTTCCGCCGTTCTCGGAATTGCCTACGACGAGGTCGAGCCGTTTATAGAAAAGGAGCTTGAGGCTTAGCGCAGTTCTTTTGAGGGAAAACGCGCAAGTGAATTGAAACCCCACGGTTGCGCCGAAGCGCACCGCCATGGCGAGAGGGCTTCGAGGGAAAATCGACGCTTTTGCCAACGTCGGCGTGCTGGGTACGGCAGAGGGCAAAAACGGCGATAGTAAACAAAGAACTGTTGAAACGAAAACCTGTGGTTTTCTACCTTAAAAACCGCAGGGCTTGGGTATTATAAAATTAAAAGTGAGGAACCTTTTGTCCCTCACTTTTTTGTTTACGGTTGCGCCGAAGCGCACCGCCATTAATATTTACTTTTTACGTATTTTGCCATACCCGCCAGAACAAGTGCCTCGTCATCCATAGGCTGAATCTCGTAGCTCTTCGCGGTGAATCTTGCGCGCTTCTCAACGTCCTTCATCATTATGTCGATAAGCTCCTTCGCGTGCTTGAGCGCACGGTTGGACTTAACCTTTATGAGAAGGGGAACGTCGGCAAATTTCTTCGTGCCGCTTTCGTCGTAGCAGTAGTACTTGCTATCCTCAAACTCCTTGGGGTCAAGTGCGAGGAGAAGTATGAGAGTCTTTCCTCTCACAGTTATCTTAGCCTTCGTATCTCTGCCGAGGTTGAAGCTGTCGTAGTTCCAGCTCGTGCGGTCATTGACCTTCTTATATGCGAGCAGGTGGTTCTTAATCTCGGAGTAGTATGCAAGATTCTTCTCGGTGGTCTGCGCGAGCTTGCCCATAAAGGACTTGTTAAGGCGCATTACCATTCCCTCGGGAGCAACGG
Organism: Eubacteriales bacterium; assembly: GCA_045593885.1. Classification (GTDB taxonomy): domain Bacteria; phylum Bacillota; class Clostridia; order Oscillospirales; family CAG-272; genus UBA1740. The sequence continues at coordinate 5,656 of JAZNXN010000051.1, read as the reverse complement.
GAACCTCTACTGCGGGAGCTTTCTCAACAGGTGCTTCCTCAACGGGAACTTCCTCAACAGGAGCTTCCTCAACATGAGCTTCTTCAACAGGTACTTCTTCAGCAGGAGCTTCTTCAACAGGGGCTTCCTCAGCAGGAGCTTCTTCAACGGGAGCTTCCTCGACAGGAGCTTCCTCGACAGGAGCTTCCTTAGCAGGTTTTTTGCAGAACAGAGCACAGATGAATGCTACGAGAGCAACGAGGACTGTGACTGCAACAAAAGCGCCGACTGCGATAAGGAACAGATATCCGATACCTGCGCCGAACTCTGCTGCGGGAACGTCGAGAGCAACGCCTCTCTTGATAACCCAGAGGTTAAAGAGGTATGCAACGACTGCGGTAAGACCGAGCAGAATTGCGTTGGAGATTATGTAAACTATTGCAAATACGGTGCGGGGATGCTTGCGTCCCTCTGCCATATTGTTCGAAACAACGGCCGCATACGAATTGCCGAGCAGAAGAAGGACGACACCTGCGGTGATAACGCCGAGCACCGCCAGAACCATACCCTGAACGTCGAAACGCTCGATGCCCATTTTATCCATGGTGTTGTAAACAAAGTCAAATTCAAGGAAGTGAAGGAGCTTCGTACGGATACCGTTCTTCGCGTCAATTACGAAAACGAGGAAGAGCGAGAGAAGCATTGAAACGGAAATTACGATATTCCTGACCCATACTGAAGTGAAAAAGCGTGAAAGAACACGTCCGACACGCGCGCCGATAGATTTTTTCATGTCTTTTACCTCACAAAAATTTATTATACAGGTCAATTATAGCATAGTGATAAAATTTTGTCAACTTTTTTGGAAAAAAATATAGGTATTTTTTTGACAGGGGTAGCCACTAATATCAAAAAAGTGTTGCAAAAGCATAAAAAAGTGGTATAATTATCTCAAAGGCGTGACGACGGCGTGAAAACTCGCAAGGGTATGGGGGTAAGCTCTCAAATCTGCGGGAGGTGCGTCAAAATCAGGTCCGCAAAAGGAGACAGTATGTACAGATACACTTATATCGGTTACCCCAAGGAAAAGAACGTTTCGGTTAAAAAATGCGACGAAATTTACTATTCGGTTATCGGCTATCACGCCGACAACGTTTTCGTTTATGTCGAAACCCCTATTGAAAATCTCGACGTTGAGAGCTATGTTTCGGGCGATTTCAAGCCCTTCCCCACAGGCAAAAATCTATTCCGTATGGAGAGAATATTCCACTGCGACGATTGGTCGGACGATGAAATACTCTGCCTTCCCATCGAGGAGCGCGAGCCTGTTATGAGTATTATGATACTCGACCACGATGCACCTATGCTTGCATACATTGGACACCACTACGTTTTGCAGGAGGCGGGCAAGGTGGTATGGAACCGCTATTACAGCATATACGAATTTTCGAACATTCTCATTTCCGTATCCAACAAGACGGATATTCCCGCCGCCGCACGAGAGAGCGCGTTCGCGGTTGACATTTCCTCGATAATTGAGGCAACCCGCGCCCCCATCAATAACAACAAGCTGCCGCTTGACGACGGCAGCCTTGGCTGGAGAGTTATTAACTGATAAAAGCATAAGAGAAGGGCCTCGGTATTCAGCCGAGGCCTTTTGCTTGCCACTCCCATAGCAAGAGGTGTTTGATACAAAGGCTATTTCTCTTGCATATTCAACAAATTGTAAACGCTTCCGTTGTGCAAAAGCCACAAAAAGGAGAAAAAGTAAAAAAGTGTCGTATGCGGAGCGTTACAGCATCCACGCCTCGCTCCTTCTGCGGAACTCGCGCGGAGTCATTTTCACATTTCTGAGAAAAAGCCTGCGGAAAAATGAGGGCGAGGCAAAGCCACATCTCTCGGCTATCTCCTCGATAGAAAGGCTTTTTTCACTTCTCAGCATCTCCGTTGCGTGATGCAGGGAAACTCCGTTTTTATATTGCATAGGAGTCATTCGCTTTGCTTCCTTAAAAAGAACGTGGAAGCGGGATACGGACAGATGGCACAGCTTTGCGAGGAAATCGTCGGTTATCTTCTCCGCATAGCAGCGGTCAATGTGCTCAACGGCGGGCTCGACCACAAGCTCGGCGGTGGATTTTACGTTGTATTCAAGGTTGTCCTTTATTTCCTCAAAAAGCGGTAAAAATTCACCTATTGCCGACATATATCTTCCGTCAAGCGCGGTGTCGAGAATTCCCCACAGCTTTCTTATATAGCCCTCGGGGTCGGCAACCGTTACCTTCTGAAGCTTATAGCTCAGGTGCGAGTCAAAGCAGCTGGCACGCCTCAAATTGAAATGTACGGTGCGGTAGGTGATATTCGGTTCGCCGAAAAATTCGATAACGTAATGGCAGAATGAGGGAATGTACATAATCTCGCCAGGGTGGAGTGTGAACTGCTCTCCGTTGTATACACCCACGGCGTATCCCTCGCTCATAGCCACTATGCAGGCGTTTGGATTGGTTATCTCGCGAGTGTAGGTCGAATATTTGTGAAATTTGTACTCTGCCGGGTGAAACGCTGCGATATATATATTGGCATCCAGAGGCGAAATCATATTTTTCATAAATTCTCCCACAGTAAAATAGTGTTGGTTTTTTCAATATTATAACATCTTTTATTTTATTTGTCAACATTGTATAATAAAAATACGAGGAAATCTTCGCTTATGGTGAAGATGACCAAGGCGACACCTGAAAAGATATTATAATAATGAAGGAGTTTTTGTATGAAAAAGAGAATTCTCAGTCTTGTGCTGGCACTCGTTATGGTAATAGCATTAGTGCCCGCAATCGCTCTCGTATCATTCGCAAACGAGGGTGAATCCCCCACCTACGATTACGAGTACTACAAAAAGTACTGGTATGATGACGGTCACCTCATATCCTTTGTCGATCTCGACAATCTGACCGCAGAGGAGATTGCGCTTCAGGGCGGCGACGAAGCACCGAGCGAGGACGCAATCCTCGTGCGTTCGCCTATCGGCTCAACCTCTGAGCAGCATACGGTGAACGGAAACGGCAGATATCTCAGCTACGTAAAGATTATCGGCGGACAGAAGGCAGGAGAGTATTACATACTCAACACTAAAGGAACATTTGCTGAGAAGAGCGTTGATGATGCTGATGCAAGCCTGCTTGAGCGTTTTCTTGCCGCAGGAGGTGAGTATTACATCAACCTCGGCGCATCCTTTGACTACGATACTGTAATCAAAAACGACGCGACCACAGGCCTTACAGGTACGGGCGTAACCGTTGATTCCTACTTTAAGCCCAACGCAGAGGGCAACAACGCCTTCTCGGTAGAAACGTCAAGAAAATCGGTAAATGTAACGGGTGCATCTCCCTCTCTTACCGCATACGGAACTATCATTTCCGATTTTATTTACAGACAGTCGGGCAATTCGGGCTACGTCCCCTACAACTATAAAAACAATCCTACCTCGACCAACTGCACTCTTGGCACGTCCACGAGCTTCGTTGATACCGTTACCTTCACCTCGGTTGCAGATAATGCAGCGGCTGACGCAACGAAGGATATAACCTTTGTTCGCTCGGTTATGGCTCTCACCGATACGGGCACCGTCTACTCCGCATCCAACGATACCTCCGCTTCCGCTGCGGCACCCGCAGAGGGCTCCAACGCTCCCGTGCTTCTCAGCGCGCAGACGCTTGACGGCAGAGATGCTCAGGGCTTCAACGTATTCTCGGGACATAACGATATCAAGTATCTCAGAGTCTACGACGTAGCTCTCACCGATGAGCAGATGAGGCAGAATCATTTCGCAGACCTCTGCTACAATTATCAGCTTGATATGTCGGGCTACGACTCCCTTCCCGATGCTGCAAAGCAGGCTCTTATAGACGAGTTTGCTGGATACGATATCGGCGTTGACGGTAACAAGGCAACGCTTCAGAAAATGATTGACGAAGCATACAATGACTATTACGGAAGCTTCGATTATCTCGTTGATAACGGTCTTTGGTATGATGACGGTCACCTCGTTTCCTTCATCGACGTTGACAGCCTCTCGGCAGACGAGGTAGGTCACACAGGACCTTCAAGCAACGCGGATACCTCTGTGGACGACAACGACAAATTCGTTTACTACTACAAGCAGACCTCTGACACAAATACCGTTCAGAATTCCGGTAACACCAGATATTTTGCATACTTTAAGATTATAGGCGGTCAGAATGCAGGTAAATGGTATATGGTCAACACCAATTTCGGTCAGTCCTTCAGCGTTACAGGAAACGTAAGCGAGGAGCAGCTCCTCGAAAATCACGTAGCGGCCGGATACGGCTATTCAGTTAATATCGGCTACGCATTTACCACCGATGAAATAATGTCGATAACCGCGCTTGACAGAGTTCTTATAGACGGTATGTTTAAGCCCAACGCAAATCAGAACAACGCATTCTCGGTAGAAACACTCTCGAAGACGAGCTTCGCCGCGGTAACACAGACTGCAGGACTCAAGCTCTTTAATAACACGGAGCTGACAAGATACTGCTTCCGTATTGACGGAAGCCCCACAGGCTTTGCCTGCAACGATTCAAACGCACGAAATCTCACTGTTGTCAGCGGAGATCTGATGCACGATGTACACTCTGTTCAGTACACGTCCTACGCGAGCGGAGCTCTCACCCTTGACCGTTCTGTTATTACGAAGAATCCCGGAACGGGCGCTATTGTAACGATGCAGACCGCGGGCAAGCAGATATCCGTCACGATAGATGACACCACCACGGCAAACACGAATGCATCTCTGAATGTAGGCGCAAAGGGCATAAAGCTCATGAGAGTTTACGACTGCATTCTCACCGAGGAGCAGTATAAGCAGAATCATTTTGCAGATATCGCTTATACAAACGGTATGAATCTGACCAACTACTTCACGCTCACCGATGCGGAGAAGTCTGTTGTCTGGGAGTATGCGTTTGCATACGATGCTGATGATGCTGACGTAGCGGCGACTCTTGAGGCAAGGATTGACGAGATAGCTGCACAGAGGACTGCTGTTGAGGCGGCGGCTTCCGAGGCTCTTACCTTCGTCGGATATCAGGCAAGACTGCACACCAACGTCGGTATCAGATCTGTATTCAAGCTCAACACGGCAAATCTTGACGGATATACCGTAGTTGCATACGGCGCGCTCGCAGGTGCCTACAAGGACGGTGCAGACTTTGATACCTACACCGTAAGCTACGACGGAGAGAAGGTTACCTCGGATAAGGCGATGGTAGTAAGCTCGCTCGATGCCACATTCAAGACCATAACGGGTGCTGAGAAGGATTATCTCGGAGCTTCAAGCAATGAAACTCTGTTCGCGTACACCGTTAACTACATTGAAAACGGTACTATTGACAGAACGGGTACAATAAGCGACGGTGCTGTAAGTTACATTGAGGATGAGAAGAATACCGAAACCTTCTTCCGTGCCTTCATAATCCTCGAGTGCGACGGCATAACCTACACGGTTTACGTTGACGGTGCGAGCGCAAATTACGGAAACACCAGCGTATCGCTTCTGGAGATTTCCAACTACTACAAGGCGTATAACAACGGCGAATTTGCAAACAACGTCTGCATCAAGGCTGTTGTAGGTGAGTAAGGGGGTAAACAAGAATGAAAA
>JAZNXN010000050.1:0-16183 GCA_045593885.1 Eubacteriales bacterium | reverse complement strand
GGTTTCGCCCCTGATAAATACGTTTATAGGAGTGGTGGCAAATTCCGAGCCGATGTCGGCTATAGTTACGAAATTGCCGTTCTTCATATAGTTAATGTAGGTAATAGCGAACGCGCCCGGCATATCAAGGCCGATAGCGGTGTTGTCGCTGACCTGATATTCCTTTTCGGGGAAACGCGAGGGCTGAAGGTTGTAATCGCCTGCGTAGAATTCAACTGTATCGTAAATGTACGTGCCGTAATCGTTCTTTGCCGATCCAACAGGGATAAGCTCGGTAAGATGATCGGAATAGTAGGATAGGTCTACCTCGTAGATATTCTCTCTTGCCGTTTCGTCAAATATCTTGTTAAGAAGCGCGGAATCGGTGCATTTCTTAACCTCATAGGGCTTAATGTTCAGACCGCCCGTGAAATATGCCCTGCCGCCACGCGAGGTGAGGTAAACTCCGATATCCTCGGTGCCCGACGTGAGTCTTACTGCTTCGGGCAAATAGTAGTTACCTGCCTCAAAGGAGAGGATAACGTCCTCTTTATCGGTAGTCTCGCCGTTTATATAGTCAGCCGCCAGCTCGTTTGCTCTGTAAACCGACTGAACTGCCGTTTCGGGAGTTCTTCCGTCGTTATAGTCAAATCCGCTGTTCGATACGTAAATGTGATAGCCGTCCTTATCCCATTCTGTATAGGATAGCTTCCCCTCGTCAGCGCCCGCGACGGTCGCTGAGGTTGTGGTTACTTCTGTTGTAGTGGTTGTTGTAGCATCTGCATCTTTATCTTCAATAAAGCAGGAAACAAGGGAAACGAGCATAACGAGACACAAAAGTATAGCTATAATTCTTTTCATGGTTTTTCCTCCTTATGCATCCTTTCCATCGACTGCTGTGATAACTCTGGTGATGTAGTATTCATCTGCCAGATTCTCTGCGCTCTCAACCGTGCTTGCATACTTAGCAAGCTCGTAAACAGATACGGTATCACCCGCGTTAACACTCTCTGCGTCATAGTAACGGATGAAGCTGGTGCCCTCACCCTCAAGAACTATGAATGCTCGGAGCCTGTACTCCTTCTGGTATGCTTGGGCAAGGTCGTTGTAGCCCACGCCGTCGTACGTCTTGATAATCGAATGTGCCTGTGCGCCGTCGATTCCTGTCATCGAGCTGACCTTCGAGTCCATATCCGCCTCGTAGTTCCAGCTGTCAACGTACTTGATTATCGCACCGCTATCCTTTGCGGTAACATATTTGCCGTCATAGGTAACGGTAGCATCGGTTGACTCGGCATCAACAATCATAAAGCCAACGCAAACAATCTCGTACGAGAGATTGCCATAGGTGTAGCCTTCAGCAATTGCATCAGTGTCAACTGCAAAGAGTGCTCTCATAGCGGCAAAATCAGTAACTCTTACCTGATATCCCGCGAATTTGAGGTAATCGGTTGCATCAAACGAAGTCTGCGCGTTAACGCTGTTTGCCTCCGCAACGATTCTTGCAATATCTGCGTTACCCTCAGCGGCAAGCTCTGCAAATTTTGCATTGTTCAGTGCACCTGCTGTTGAATAGTGCATCTTGCCGTCAAGCAGATTGTTGTTGGCAAGCAGAGTGTCGGTATCCGTTTGTGAATTGGTAGAGCCGTTAATCTCTGTTGCTATTTCCTTAACAGTCTGCACGTTTTCGTTGTAATTCAATACTATCAGGTAGTAAAGATTTACGTTATCCTTGATAGCCTCAAGCTCCAAAACGCATTCCTCAAAAAGCTGCTCGCTCTCATCGTTTACCGCAACCATACCCTTAACCTGAGTGATATATGCGTCAATGCCGTTCAGTATGCTCTGTACTGCCGCGAGTGACTGCTGAGAGGAGATTGCGTTTGCAACCGCGCTCTGATAGTTTGCCGCAATGTTGGCAATTACCTTATCCGCGTTAAGAGCTGCATTGATTGCGGAGTTTATTGTGCTCTGCATCGAATTAATGTCGCCCTGATCGCACATACCCAGATTATACTTCTGGAAATTGCTGTAGAACGCATCGTTGAGAATGTATGAGCCAAGCTTGAGAAGCTGGTCGGTATTCTCAAGTCCGTAGTAGTAGCAGAGGTCAGCAAAATGATTCTGCTTCATCTGCTCGGGTGTAAGGGAAACGTCGTAAAGACGAAGCACATACATCTTCATGCCCTGATTGTGTGCTGTGAACTGGGTGCGGTCATTCTTGATTTGATTGAGATCGTATCCAGGCTCCTTACCCGCAGTAGTGGTCTGCATACCCTTATCGTAATGATAAACGTATATAGAACGGAACATGGTGGTAGGAGAGGTAAACGCAACGCGAGCCATGTAGTGATAGGTTTCATTAGCCGCATAGTTAGTTTCGCGCTGAGTTCCGTTACCGTGAGTTGTGCCCGAGTAGAAGGATGTTATCGTAGTACCGTTCTTTCCGCTCTTTATTACGAAGGATCCCGAATGGTAACCAAACGCCATAAGAAGCGAGAATGAGTCCCTGGTGGGATACAGCTGAGTATAGAAATCGCACGCCATACGGTAAACACCCTCCTGGGTGAAGTTGCCGTAGGTGTTATCATACTGAAGATACTCGGTGTTGTAGATAAAGTCGGACTTTTCCTTCGCCCTCGGCTTCACCGTGTTAAGAGTGCTCTCGTCGTAGGTGTTCGAGTACATAACACCGCACACCTTCGCACCCCATTGCTGGAAGCACTCGTTGTACTTGATAAAGCCCTCGTCGTCGATTTCAATTTGCAGCGTAAATTTGTCGTCTGCACCCTGATTTCCGAGGCGGTAGTAGTCACCTGCGTACTTACCCGCTAAAATCCTCACGTACGAGTCGTACTGACCGTTTTCCTCGTGCAGATTTCCGAGAACAACACGCGCGCCGTTTATATCTACCTTATCGCCGTTGTAAACGACCTCGTCCTCGGTGATGTTCGAAAGGTTCATCATCGACATAAGGTGTCCGTCGTCATAGTAAAGGTCTATGTACTTTTCAAGCTCGGTATCAACAACGCTCGTTGAATAATCCGAGGAAGCATCGCCGAACTCGGGCATTGCATCGAGAAGAACGTTGGCAATAAGAGCCTCAAGGTCGCTCTTGCCGTACGTATCATCGCCAAGCTTGAGCATTTGCGCTCCCTCAATAACCTGATTTTTGAATTTATTAGTCAGGTTGTTGTATGCCGTAAGGTCGATATTATAGTAATAGCAGAGGTCGGCAAAGTGGTTCTGCTTGAGCTGCTCCTCGGTAAGAGCGCAGTCGTATATTCGCATATAGAACATATTCGTCGCATCGGGAATATTAGCCATAAGTCCCGACATCTGAACGTGTGCTCCGTACGAGGGGTACTCGGTTGTGATAGCCGTCGACTTATCGTATTTCGATGTCGCAGTTACCCAGTCGCCCGTCTTGACAAGTGCGGCGGTGGTTGCGCCAAAGGTGCTCTGCGACTTATAGCTTACGGTATACGCAACGCTGAGTGTATCTCCGTCAACGTAATTTCCGCCGTATCTGCTCGGAGATACCTGACCGCCGTAGCGTCCGTTGTAGCCCAGCCATACGTTTGTTACCGCACCAGGTACATTTTTAGTATCAACCTGTATGCCGCCTATTACGGAATACATTTGCGTCATTTTCGTTATAGTGTCAGAATTTCCGTAGAAGGGCGTTTCACCCTGCGCGACGGTATAGCGGGAGTTAGAGTCGGTAGAGTTGAGTCCCGAAACCGAGAGAAGCGCAACGCCGCTCGGGTCGGTGGCGGAATCGTGATAGTCCATTACCATATTAACGGTGAAGGTGTTGAGCTTATCAGCGGTTCCGTAATCGAGTGCTGCATCAAGCTGAGTAGCACTCGCGTAGCCCTTCTCAAACGAGGTGGTAACCTCATCGGCAGAGTATGCGTGTGCAAGCCAGATACCCGAGTTAACAGCTCGCGCGTATCCTCCGGTGCTCTGACGGTCGGGTATAACGACCATTCCGTTTTCAGTGGGGGTGAATTTGTAATTGTTATCAACCGCGCCTGTGCCGTTGGCGTCAACTCGCTTGTCAACGGTTATAAGGTAGTATTTACCCTCGTTGGTGCCACCAACTATCCTGACAAACGAGCGAAGGCCCTCGGTGGTCGTATAACCGGTAAGACCGTTGATAATGCGGTAATCTGTGCCCTCAAGCTCGAGCGATTCGGAATTTTCAACAATATCCGCATCGGTCACGTGCGTGAGGTCAACGAAGGACAAAAGATGCCCGTCATCATACCACAAATGCTCGTAGTACTCGTAGGTGCCTACAGTGGGCGCGTTTGAGTTATCGGCATAGGAAACCAGCGATATCGCGGGAACCATACAGATAATCATCACCGCCACTAAGAGCAGGCTCAGAATTCTTTTTTTCATGAGTGTTCTCCTTTGTAGATTTATACGTGTATATTATACACTAAGAGCGCAAAAATTTCAATTGACGAATCCTACAAAAATCTTGGTGTTTTTTGTATATATTAAACAAATTACACTGCCGTTCCAATTGTTTAATTAATATTTTTTGATGTATTCTACTTTTTATTGACATATTCTACTATTTGAGAATGCAAGTGCGCACCCCCTATGGAAATTGCAAATATTACATAAAAAGCAACATATACATAATTGCATGTCGGCTCCCTTATCGCGTTGGAGTTTATCCGCGCCCTTGACGGCGTAAAGTAAAGAAGCCCCGAAAAGTCGGGGCTTTGCTTTTTGAAAAAAGCTGGGATAAAAACTATAAGCTGAATAAAAAAAGCCCTGATTTCTCAGGGCTTTCTTTTGTTTTGGGATAGGTTGTAGGGATTTTAGATGCAAAAGCAACCAAAACAACTCTTTGATTAGGTCGAGGGAATTCTGAGTAGATTTCACCGTTCTTCACCCTAAAGGCGTAGTCTGCCTACGTCGAGTTGGGCGAAAATGGCGGAAGATGCCAAAATTCACCGACCTTACAGAGTCCAGTTTAACGGCAAATCCCAAATACCTACCGTGTTATCGTTATTTCCCGTGCTGTTAACGGAGAGAGTGATGAACTCTTCACTCTTGATTTTAACGATTTCGAGTGCGGGTTTAGTATATTTTTTCATTCATCTGTCCTCCTTTATTCTTCATCGGGTGTCTGTGCGCCTACAACTGCGTTGATGCAAGCGTTGTTTGCAAATTCGCCGTTGTTGTATGCTGCATAGTAGTTGGATATCTCGGTAAGAGATACGCTGGAATTATTGTAGTTTGCGCTCGCTCCGTCTGCATAGTGAATATAGGTTGCGCCCTTATACTCAACAACTGCAAATGCACGGAACAGAAGCTCTACGTCCTTGTTGCTCTCTATCAGGCTTTCACCAGTGATTGCACCGGTTCTGTCGATTGTACCGTTGATGTAGTTAACGGTATATGCAAACATCGTGTAATCATCAAGATTTTCGTTTGAGCCAAGGATGTATGCCTTCTCATTATCAGCTATGGTCATAAAGCCTTCAACAGTGCTTGCGGTAAGACCGAAGTTAGAGGAAACAGTTACTGCTCCGCTCTCCTCGTCGTAGCTTATTATGAGCTCATCAAACTTGGTTTCGCCCTGGTCTGCTGCAACGATTGCACCGTATGCCTTAACCGTGAAGCCCTCAAGAGCTACGTTATCAAGGTAGAATACGGATCTGATACCTACGTTGGTATGGAGTCTTGCCTGGAAGCCCTTGAAGTTAACGAGCTCAGTGCTCTTTTGTGCAAGCTCATCAATCTTCGACTCAACAGCAGCCTTTGCATCAGCATCGCTGAGCTTGTAATCGGTTGCCCATGCCCAAAGCGTCATCTTATCGTTATCAGAGAGTGCATCATACTTTGCAGTGTCTATCTTATTATAGTACATAAGGTCTGCAAAGTGGTTCTGCATCATCTGCTCTGCGGTAAGCTTTACGTCATAGGTTCTGAGGTAGTAGATATAATTATCTCTGCCGCAACCGTAGAAAAGGGTATTCATATGAGTGTATGCACCGTAGAACGGATGCTCGTCGTGTCCGGAAGCACAAGCCTTTTCATACGTCGCATCCTTGGTTACTATATTTATGCCTGTCGTAGGATTGTTGAGAAGCACTCTGTAACCGGAGCTAAAGGAGTACGAGCTCGTATAGCTTACGTAAGAAGCATGCTGGAGTGACTCGCCCATATTAGCCTTGCCCGAATGACCTCCGAATCGCTGTGCATAGCCGTTAACGAAGTCGGTTATTACCGAATTGGCGCCGTTTATGTATGCTATCGTGAGAGCACCGTAGGATTCCGTCTGCTTATACGGTGTTGTATTGGTAAGCCCTTCAAAATTGTTAGTCTGATCTGTGGATCGAACCGAGTCGTATGCAGTAAGAAAATATGCGTAATAAGAAGAATTAGCAATCATGGATTGAGGCTTATAGTAAAGCGCGGCATCAACGGTCAGCGAGTTGTTAGCACTTGCATTAGGCATTATATAATCATCGGGAACAAAGGAAGCGTTTCTTCCCGCGGGAAGCTTTGCGGAAACCGTTGCATCATCATAAGAGGTTCCGATGAACATTCCCATGTAAAGACCGCCGTCACTGTTGCTGGAATCCTGATGTCCGAAGTCAGTAAAGCCACCGTCAACCGTCGGGAACGCCCAAGTGCTACCGCCGTATCGGGAGATAAGGGGATACCACCTTCCTGCATTTTGACCGCCCGTTATCCTTACAAACGTGTGATAATTGGAGCCGTCAAAGCTACCGTGAGAGGAGTTTCCTGTAATCAGTCGATAGCTATCCTTAACGAACTGATAAGAAACAGAGCCAAAGTCCTGTGTTACATAGCGCTGATTTTCAGAAATATTCATCAGGTCAACGAAGGACATAAGGTGTCCGTCATCATACCAGAGGTGAGCATACTCGGAATATTCAGCATCATACTTCACAATACTGAGAAGCTCAGTGAAGTAGCTCTCAATATCCGCCTTGGTAACAGTATCAAAGTCAGCTCCGTCAAAATATTCGAGAACTGCCCCCTTCTGCTCCTCGTTGAGTGCGTAATAATCGGTAAGGTCTACACCCTTCTCGTAAGCGAGGTCGGCAAAGCTATTCTGCATTACCTGCTCCTCGGTGAGAGATACGTCATATGCGCGGAAGCTGCTCAGCTGCTTATCAACGAGATTCAGAGCTATTTCAGAATACAAGGTTGCAGAGGAAATTTTTGCAGATCTCAAAACGCTATACGTGTTGGGAACAACGGCTTTCTCACCCGAGGTTTCCATATACTGATAGGTAGCTGTCTTATAGGTTCCGTTAAGGTAGAAATAGTCAATCTGTGCTACCTTGTCAATTCCCGTATAATTAGCAGCGGTGGTAATCGCCATATACGTTCCAAGGTCAGCGGTGTGTGCACTGCTTGAACCAATGTTTGCTCCGCCGTTGTTATAGCCCGAGTTAACATTGTTATACGTAATCACGTAGCCACCTGCACCGTCGTTGAGTGTTTCGTCGTAGCGGGAGCCTATATGAATCAATCCGCCGGACATGGCGAAAGAATTTCCGCCGTCAGCGGTAATACCGCAAAGGTATGTTCCGAGCTGAGAAGCATATTTATTGTATGCGTTTCCTGAGGTAATGTTGAGATTAGGATACTTTTCTATATTACTCAACCAGAATTCCGGTTTAACACGCACAGCCGCCTGCAGAGTGAAGCCGCCGTAATAGCCGTCAGCATCCGCAGTCATGGATAAGCCGTTGTCGTGGAAGTAATTGTGCTCAGTGGATTCGTTACTGGTGGCGTTATAGTTATGAATTACCTTATTTGTCTGTATCTGATCAAAATCATAGGTATATCCAAGTCCTATGCCTGAGTATCTACCCAAGCCCGAATATGCGGCGGAGCTGAAGGATGTCAGGATCTCAGGTGTAAAATTGAGGAAGCCGTCCTCATCAACCTTCACTATGAGCTGCTGTCCTGTCGTAGTATCGCTCATAATGATGTTAAAATATCTACCGAGCTGCTGTCCGCCCACACTCTTAACATAGGAGTGAATTTGCATGGGGTTTGCTGAAGAATCGCTTTTAGTATAGCTACCCTGTCCGTTGAATGAAGCGATAACCGCCTTCGCAAAGTGAGAAGGCTCAACAGGTACCTGCGTTGAATCGGTATCAGAGGTAGGAACGGCGTTTTGCGTGGTAGCGTAGGGGTTATTGAGGTTTGCGGTATCAATGAAGAATATAAGATGTCCGTCATCGTACCAAAGGTCCTCATAGTAACCGTAGTTGCCCGCACCGGGTGCGAAGTAGTAATCAAGAATAGCCTTGAGCTTTGCCTTTTCGGTTTCTGCGTCGGTAAACTTAGCGTCGTCCTCAAGCTTTACGTCGGTAAAGTTAAGGTAGAAGTTTGCGACCTTGTTAGTTCCGTAAGCAGATTTCTTGACAGCGGTATCATACGCGGACTGCAGATAATATTTGAATCCCGAGTTGTTTTCGTTATGAGCAACATCGGTATTTCCGCCAACGTTGATAGCAACGCGGAATTCCACACCTGCCATCAAGGGAGTCATAAGCGAGTTCGTGATATTATTGCTGCTAAGGGTTTCAAGTGTCGTCAGACCCTTTTCATTAATTATCTGCTCAACTGCTGCAGCAACGTACGCCTCCTGTGAAGTCTCGTCCAAAGGAGCCTCAGGTGTCCATACGCCTGCCGTAAAGATAGCATCAGCGTAGCTCGCAGCAAAGGTTGCCGCATCATCAATTGTAGTGAGATCTTTAGTAGCATTGAGAACGCTGAGATTTGCGGCGTTTCTCGTGGAGTAAGCGCGATAACCGTTAGCCTCGTCACCGTCCACGTAAAGAAGCAACGGATGCAGGTTGTTTCTGATATCAATTCTATCGGTGTTGGGATGCTCATTGAGATAGGTCTCAATGATTGCGGCGTTTTCCTCCCACATACTGTTGTAGAAAGTAGCGTCGTAAAGGGGTTGGGTGGTAGTACCGCCCTCGCCGTCGGATACGGTTATCTCGTCAACGTAAAACAAGGCGATAGAGGTTGCCATATACTCGGCAATCTGCCTGTTCGTCCAGTTTTCATTCTGTGCGAGGTAACCCGTGAGCTTTTCATTGATAGTAGCGGCTGTGGGCATCGTTTCGTCGCCGTAGGCTGCCATGACATCAAGAAAATGCTGCTTGTTTTCATCGTCGGGAAGGATGCTGTAATCATATGTTTCTGCGAAGCTGACCATAGAGATCGCAGGAACCAGACACAGTACCATTACAACTGCGAGAACAAGACTTAAAATTCTTTTCTTCATAGGTTTATCTCCTTTATAAAATAATATGGGTAACTACATTATATACTGCTGAAGCAAAAATTTCAATTGACGAATCTAACAAAATTTTTGGCATTTTTTGTGTATGTTGCACAAAAATTTTCCTATAATTTTTGCCCATAACTCATTTTTTATCATATTCTACTTTAGTTGACATATTCTACTGTGCAACTTGCTACCTTACATATATTGCAGTTCTTGTCAAATTTACATAAAAAAGAAAACCGTCAGGCATTTTTACCTGACGGATTAAATATTAAATTAATTATTCATCTTTACCGCAAAGGTGAAGAGCAACCTTATACATAAAGCGCACAGCATCGTCGACAAGCTCCTTTGGGAGTCCTGAGGTAAAATGGTGAGCCTCGTAATTAAACGTTCCCTCATAAGCAATTTCATCAAGCGCCCTCATAATGCTCGGAAAATCACTGCTTCCGTAGAAGGGAATGAGATGATCGTCGTTCTGATTTTTATTGTCGTTGATATGCGTTACCTTCAACCTCTTGCCCAGCTTTTTGAGCTCGTCGTACTGACTTAAATTATCAACTAAATTTGCGTGTCCCGTATCCCAGCAGACACCGACGTTTCCAAGCTCGTCATTGAGCGCGTCAACCAGCGGTATCAGACCGTCGGCGGTTGAAAGGCTGTTGTATTTAACAACCTCGTCGTACCAATAGAGTCTTTCGGGTATATTTTCAATCGCAAGACCTATCCCCTGCTCCCTTGCATACTGTGCGTAGGGGCGAAGAAGCTCGATATTTCTTTCAAGAAGCGCCGAGCTATCCTTCATACCGAAGGGGTGGATTACCGTCCATTTTGCCCCTGCGATAGCGGATGCCTCAATTGATTTTTTGATAGCGATATCCGACTCCTTGGAGATGGTTTTCTGAACGTTCATATCGTCCCCTACCATCTGCGCGTGAGTCTGGTAGAGGGTGCAGCCGATAGAATCGGCGTATTCCTTGATTTTTTTAACGTTTTCGCGCCAGCCGTCGCAATTATAGAAATCGTTTTCCCTGCCGCAGACGTTAAAATCGAACACCTTGAAGCCGCAGTCGGATGCCCTTCTTATCTTCTCGGTATAGTGAATATCAAATGGACTGTATACATTAAGTGACGTTGAGATTTTCATTTTTTATACCTCCGCTATAACCTCTACCTCAACGAGCGCGCCCTTGGGCAAATCCTTGACCGCAACGCAGCTTCGTGCAGGCTTCGAGGTGAAATATTTTGCGTAAATCTCATTGAATTTTGCAAAGTCGGAAATGTTTGCAAGGAAGCATGTGGTCTTAATCGCCTTATCAAAGGACGAGCCTGCCGCAGCGAGCACCGCACCGAGATTTTTCATAACCTGCTCGGTCTGCTCTGCTATGTCATTGCCCTCTATATTTCCGCTGGCGGGATTTATTGCAATCTGTCCCGACGTATAGACCGTTGAGCCAGCCTTAACCGCCTGCGAATAGGGGCCTATTGCCTCGGGTGCTTTATCGGTTTTTATGTATTCCTTCATAGATAATTACTCCTTAAATCAGCTTGAAGCCAAAATCGGTAAGTGCCTTCCTTATTTCTTGTATATGCTCAAAATTCCTTGTTTCAAGCACAATTCTCAAATAACAGCCGTTAACGTCCGAGCCCTCGTTTGCTCTCTCGTGATGAACCGAGGTAACGTTACCGCCGAGGTCGGCGATAATTCTCGACACGTTTTTGAGCTGACCGGGCTTATCAACAAGCTCAATCATAAACTGACAGGTTCTGCCCGACATGAGCAGACCTCGGCGGATTACGCGCGAGAGTATTGTAACGTCGATATTTCCGCCCGAGAGCAGACAAACGACCTTCTTGCCCTTAATATCCACCTTATCAAACATAGCAGCCGCGACTGAAACCGCACCCGCCCCCTCGGTTACGAGCTTCTGCTGCTCCATGAGGGCGAGAATTGCCGCCGCAATCTCATCGTCGCTGACGGTAACTATTTCGTCAACGTACTTTTTGCATATTTCGTACGTGAGGTCACCCGGCTTCTTTACTGCAATACCGTCGGCAATTGTGGAAACGCCCGACAGCTCCTCGATTTTTCCGTCCTTAACGGAATTATACATAGAGGGCGCGCCCTGCGCCTGAACGCCGTAAACCTTAACCTTCGGATTTATCGTTTTAATAGTATATGCGATACCCGAAATGAGTCCTCCGCCGCCGACGGGAACGATAACCGCATCCAAATCGGGCAGCTGCTCTGCAAGCTCAAGTGCAATAGTGCCCTGACCGGCTATAACATCCTCATCGTCAAAGGGATGAATAAAGGTATAGCCACACTCGTCGCGCAGACTGAGAGCCTTCTTATACGCATCGTCGTAAACGCCCTCGACAAGACACACCTCTGCCCCATAGCTCTTGGTCGCCTCAACCTTCGAAATCGGCGCGCCGTCAGGCAGGCATATTACTGCCTTAATTCCGTTTTTTTGTGCGGAAAGCGCGACTCCCTGTGCGTGATTGCCCGCTGAGCAGGCGATAACGCCGCGCTCCTTTTCCTCAGGCGAGAGCTTCGACATCTTATAATACGAGCCTCTCACCTTGAAGGAGCCGGTAATCTGGAGATTTTCAGTTTTGAGATATACCTCAGCGTCATTTCTGATTTTTGGGGCGTAGATTACGTCGGTCTGGCGGATAACGCCCTTGAGCGCATAGCTTGCACGGTATACGTTGTCAAGTGTCAGCATAGTTTTTCCTTCCCATTCTATCGAACAGATATATTAATAATGTAGCTTTTTTACATCAGGCTGTGAATGAACTGCTCTGCACAGCGAGCCGAGCGATAGCCGCGACGAAGCGCAAATTCCTCTGCCGCGCGGTCAAGCTCAGCCATATCGGTAACAATACCGTTACGCAGGGCAAGCTCATGCACGATTTCAAGATACAAGCGCTTCTCGGGCTTCGCAAACAAAACGGTGAGTCCGAAGCGCTCGGAGAGTGACAGATTTTCCTGCACGGTATCGTTTCTGTGGATATCCGAGCCCTCTCTGTCGGCAAAGCTCTCCTTGACGATATGACGGCGGTTGCTGGTCGCGTAAATAACGGCATTTTTCGCCTTCGCGCTCGCAGAGCCCTCCAACGTCGCCTTCAGCATACTGAACTGGTCATCGTTGGAATTGAACGACAAATCGTCAATAAATATTATGAATTTCAGCGGATTTCTGCTGATTTCACCCATAACCTTGGGTAGCAGAAGAAGCTGATTTTTGCGAATTTCGATGAGACGCACGCCTCTGTCGAACAAGTGGTTGACAACCGCCTTGACGGTTGAGGATTTACCCGTTCCCGCATCGCCGTACAGAAGCACGTTTGCGGCAGGTCTGCCGTTAATAAACGCCTCGGTATTGGCGAGCACACGGCGACGCTCGTTCTCATAGCCCACGAAGCTGTCAAGGGTTATGGTATCGGCGCTGGTAACGGGAATTATCTCGCCGCTATCGGACACGGAGAACATTGCGTTTGATGCAAAAATTCCATAGCCGTACTGACCGATAAGGGCAAGGCGCTCTGCATAGAGCGAGGGTATATCCGCCGTGTAGGAATCAAAGGCGGGTATATCGTCACCGATTTCAGAGGCAAAATCACATGCGGTGAGCGCAGAAAAATCAGCCAGAACCGACAGCTCGCGCTCTACCTCTTTTTGTATGTTTTTATTGATTTTTTCTTTTACCGAAACGGTCTTTACGTAGATATTTTCGTCCTCGTAAAGCATCCGAAGCAGATAATCCGTGAGGTTTGCACCGTTATTATAAATATCGCAAACGAATGCGCCGTAGGCGCTGAGTCTGTCAAACTCGCTCTCCTTTTTGCAATACTCAAAAAAGTGCTTAAAAAGCGGCTTGTCGAGCATTGAACGCAAAACGGAGAAGGACGACAGGCTTTTGTATAGCTCTTTTACGCTTCTCATATATTCTCAATAATCTTATCGGTAATTTCAACCGTTCCGAGAGCCTCGCCGCCGTGAGCAATATCTGCCGTACGGTAGCCTGCCTCCAGAACCTTATCAACTGCGTTAATAATAGCATCGCTTTCCTCAGAAAGACCGAAGGAATAAAGAAGCATCATAGCCGCAGAAAGAATAGTCGCTATAGGATTAGCCTTGTTCTGTCCCGCAATATCGGGGGCGGAGCCGTGAATGGGCTCGTAAAGACCTCTGGTATTATCACCCAGAGATGCGGATGCGAGCATACCGATAGAGCCTGTAATTTGAGAAGCCTCGTCGGAGAGGATATCACCGAACATATTTGAGGTAACGATTACATCAAACTGCGCGGGGTTGCGGACGAGCTGCATTGCCGCGTTGTCGACCAGCATATCGCTGCACTCTACGTCAGGGTACTGCTCATGCATTTCGTGAACAATCTTTCTCCAAAGGCGTGAGGTGTCAAGGACGTTTGCCTTGTCAATGCTTATCAGCTTGCCGCGGCGCTTTCTTGCGGTTTCAAACGCAACCTTCGCTATACGCTCGATTTCCATACGGCTGTAACATTCGGTATCGTATGCCTCCTCACCGTATTTACCCTCGCGCATACCGCGCTCGCCAAAGTAAATTCCGCCCGTCAGCTCACGGACTATCATAATATCAAAGCCGTTTGCAACTATATCCTCGCGCAGAGGGCAATCACCCTTTAGGGCAGGATAGAGCTTCGCGGGGCGTAGGTTGGTGAAAAGCCCCATAGCCGCGCGAATACCGAGCAGAGCCTTCTCGGGACGCATATTTCCGGGCAGGGTGTCCCACTTAGGACCGCCAACCGCACCGAGAAGCACGCTATCCGAGGCAAGACAGCCGTCAATCGTTTCCTGAGTGAGAGGAACGCCGTAGGTGTCAAGAGAAGCTCCGCCTATGAGATATGGCGTAAAATTGAAGGTGTGACCGTATTTTTCTCCGATTTTTTCGAGGACACGTACTGCGCTGTCAACGATTTCGGGGCCTATTCCGTCACCTCTTAAAAGTGCTATATTGTAATTCATTTTTTACCTCTTATTTTATGTCACCGTTGCGGATAGACTCAACGAGTCCGCCGTTCTCGATGATTTTCTGTATGAATGCGGGGAAGGGCTGGGTTTTGAAGCTGACCCCCGTGGTCTTATCAAGAAGAACTCCGTTATCAAGGTCTGCCTCAACAACGTGACCGTCGGCAATAGCCTCAGCCGCCTCGGGACATTCAACGATAGCAAGACCTATGTTTATCGAGTTGCGGTAGAAAATTCTCGCAAAGCTCTTGGCAATAACGAGAGAAATACCGCTCTCCTTGATAGCGATAGGGGCGTGCTCTCTTGATGATCCGCAGCCAAAATTGAAGCCCGCAACCATAATGTCGCCCTTCTCTACTCTGTCACGGAAGGTTTTATCCAAATCCTCCATACAGTGAGAGGCAAGCTCCTTTTTATCGCTGGTATTGAGATAGCGAGCGGGAATGATAACGTCGGTATCGACGTTGTCGCCGTATTTTATAACCTTACCTGTATATTTCATGCTATCACTCCTTTACTATCTCGCACGGGTCTGCAATCTTACCTGCAATTGCACTCGCCGCCGCAACTGCGGGGCTGGCAAGATATACCTCAGAGGTAACGTCACCCATACGTCCTACGAAATTGCGGTTGGTTGTAGCAACTGCGCGTTCACCTGCCGCCAAAATTCCCATATAACCGCCAAGGCAAGGGCCGCAGGTAGGTGTGGAAACCACGCATCCTGCCTCAACAAATGCCTTGAGCAGCCCGTTTTCAAGTGCCTTTAGATAGATATCCTGTGTTGCGGGAATAATGATGGCGCGCACGTTCTTGGCAACCCTTCTGCCCTTGATAATGCTTGCAGCCTCCTCAAGATCCTTGTAATGACCGTTAGTGCACGAGCCGATAACGACCTGATCGATAACAACCTCGCCAACCTCGTCAATCGTTCTTGTATTCTCGGGAAGGTGGGGGAATGCAACCGTTGACTTGATATCCGAGAGATTTATCTCGATAACCTCGTCGTATTCTGCATCCTCGTCAGCCTTGTAGCCGACGATTTCTCTGTCAGAGCGTTCCTTAACGTATTCTACGGTCTTCTCGTCAACCTCGAATATACCGTTTTTCGCGCCTGCCTCGATTGCCATATTACAGATGGTGAGCCTGTCAAAAATAGAAAGCTCTGATACACCCTCGCCGACGAACTCCATAGACTTGTAGAGTGCGCCGTCAACGCCTATCTTACCTATAATATGAAGGATTACGTCCTTACCGGAAACGAAGCGGTTTAGCTTGCCCTTGAGGACGAATTTTATAGCGGATGGAACCTTAAACCACGCCTTACCCGTTGCCATTCCGCACGCCATATCGGTTGAGCCGACGCCCGTTGAGAATGCGCCGAGCGCGCCGTAAGTGCAGGTGTGTGAATCCGCGCCGATAACAACGTCACCGGGAACCACGAGTCCCTTTTCAGGAAGGAGTGCGTGCTCAATTCCCATACGTCCGACGTCATAGAAATGAACTATTTCCTTCTCATTGCAGAAGTCACGGCACATCTTGCACTGCACCGCCGCCTTTATATCCTTGTTGGGAGCAAAATGGTCCATAACCATAGTTACCTTTTCGCGATCATAGACCTCGGTTGCTCCTATTTTCTCAAACTCCTTGATAGCGACGGGCGAGGTAATATCGTTACCCAAAACCCTGTCGAGATCAACGAGAATGAGCTCGCCTGCCGCAACGCTGTCCTTGCCTGCGTGAGCGGCGAGTATCTTCTGTGTCATTGTCATTGACATAAGTGTTCCTTTCTTGGAACCTTTTTTGAGAAAAAGGTTCCAAACCTCCAAAAAACTTTCAACTTTGACCGTTCTTTAGAGGTTTGAAAATAAA
>JAZNXN010000049.1:0-12992 GCA_045593885.1 Eubacteriales bacterium | reverse complement strand
TCCCCATAGCTTGAAGGTTACCATAATAAAATACCTCTTTTTGTATTTTTCGGTTTTTTTTAGAGCTTTTATATAATGTTAAATAAATTTACAGTATTCGGATTTAATCTACGCGTTCTGCGAGCTTATCAACCCATTTGCGATAGAAGCTTTCAAATTCACCGTTGTCGAGCGCCTCGCGTATTTTTGCCATAAGCTCATTGTAAAAATATAGGTTGTGCAGAACGCACAGGCGCATACCGAGAAGCTCGCGCGCCTTAAACAGATGGCGTATATACGAGCGTGTGTAGTGCTTGCAGGCAGGACACTGACAGCCCTCGGATATGGGACGGGGGTCATCAAAGTATTTTTCATTATTTATATTCATCTTGCCCTGCCAGCTGAACAGATTTCCGTGGCGCGCATTTCTGCTGGGCATTACGCAGTCAAAGAAGTCTACTCCGCGATAGACCGCCTCTAAAATATTCTGAGGCGTTCCAACACCCATAAGATATCTCGGCTTATCGGCAGGCATATACGGCTCAACGACCTCGATTATGTGATACATAACGTCCGCGCTCTCTCCGACGGCAAGACCGCCGATCGCGTAGCCGTCAAGGTCCATCTTCGCCGTTTCTATCATATTCTTTACGCGCAAATCGTCATACGTTCCGCCCTGATTTATACCGAACAAAAGCTGATTTTTGTTTATCGTTTCGGGAAGGGAATTGAGCCTTTGCATCTCATCCTTGCACCTTTTCAGCCAGCGAAGCGTTCTCTCACTCGATTTCTTTACGTAATCATAGGGTGCGGGATTTTCCACACATTCGTCAAACGCCATAGCGATAGTAGAGGCAATATGCGACTGTATCCGCATACTCTCCTCAGGGCCCATAAATATTCTCTTTCCGTCCATATGAGAACTGAAATGAACGCCCTCTTCTGTAATCTTTCTCAGCTTCGCAAGCGAGAAAACCTGAAATCCTCCGCTATCGGTAAGGACCGGTCTGTCCCAGTTAAAGAACCTGTGAAGTCCGCCCATTTTGTATATGAGGTCATCTCCCGGGCGGATATGCAGATGATAGGTGTTTGACAGTTCAACCTGACAGCCTATTTCCTTCAAATCCATGGTGGAAATGCCGCCCTTAACCGTCGCGCTCGTTCCAACGTTCATAAACACGGGGGTCTGTATTGTTCCGTGTACCGTTTCCATGACGCCGCGGCGCGCCTTGCCCTCTTGCTTTAATACCTTAAACATTTTTATTCCTTGCTTTTATTTTTACTGTATTCTGTTGAACTCGCGATCGAGCTCGCTCTTTTTGAGCTCTATTGCCACAGGTCTGCCGTGAGGGCATACCGTAATATCGGGCATACTCATTATCTCCTCTATAAGCCAGCATATATGAGATGCGCCCGAGCTCTTTCCGCTCTTTATAGACGCCTTACACGCTATCTGATACAGTGCGTGCTCCATACGCTGCTCCTCGCTGAGCTTTGCATTTCCCGTTCCCTCAGCGATTCTGTCCACTATCGAGACAAAAACGTCCTCAGCGGCAAAGGAATCTATGTTATCGGGAAATGCCGTCAGCTTCAGCTTGCCATTACCGTCAACCGTGAAGGTGAAGCCTAACGATGAAAGCTCATCTCTGTGCTCCTCGGCAACCGAAACGCCCACTCCGCCAAGATGCACCTCTAAGGGAAACAGCATGCTCTGCGATGCCACGCGGCTATCGCTTTTGAGTGTTTTCTTCATTGCCTCAAAGTTTATGCGCTCGTGTGCCGCGTGCTTGTCAATGAGCAGGGCTGTATCCTCTGCCTCAAGCAAAATATAGCGCAAGAACAACTCCCCGACGTATCTGTATCTTCGCTTGCCGTCGCTGAAAATCTTCGCCCTCAGTGTCTCCTCGCTGACGTAGGAAATGCTTGAAGCGGGTGAGGTCACAGTCTTTTCAGTCGGCTCGGTTTTTTGGGGTGCTCTTTCCTCTTTTTTATCCCACGCGCCGGACTGCATAGAGAAGGTCTGAGTCACATGCGGTGCGGTGTTTACATTTTTCAGCTCCTCAAGTATCTCGATAGACCTTTTCGGTGTTACCGTTGCGTTATCAATCGTAATCTGTCGGCTGGCAACACTCTTGTGCTTTTCCTCGATGGGAAGGAAGGAGCGCAGGGGTGCCTTTACCTCCGCCCTTGGCTCTGCGAGCCTCATTTCCTGACGGTATGCCGCATTTTCCAAGGCATTCTTGACAGCATAGTAAACGGCGCTGAAAACCACTCCCTCATCGGAAAATTTAACCTCGAGCTTTGCCGGGTGAACGTTTACGTCAACCATTCTCGAATCTATGTCTATAAAAAGCGCACTCACAGGGAATTTACCCGGAGCTATATAGGACGAAAACGCCTGCTCGAGCGCTGCAGTAACGGTATTGCTCTTGACGTATCTTTTGTTTATAAAGGTATTTATGTAATTGCGGTTACTACGCACGTTGTCGCTTCTTCCCACGTATCCGAAAACCTTCACAGGACCGTCCTTCACCTCAACCGCCAAAAGCTTCTTGGCAAAATCAGCGCCCTCTACAGAATAGAGCGCATTTATCAGCTTGCCATCGCCAACCGTTGTGAATTTGACTACTCCGTCAACACGAAATTCAAAAGCTATTTCGGGGTGTGAAAGTGCAATCTTCGCCATTACACTACCGCAAGCAAGTGCCTCTGTTTTGTCCTTTTTAAGAAAGTTGCGGCGTGCGGGAACATTATAGAAAAGGTCCTGCACCAGAACGGTTGTTCCGTCGGCACATCCAACCTCCGATACCTCGGTAACCTTTCCGCCCTCGCTCACAAGCATAGTTCCGGATTCAGCCTCGGCTGTTTTTGATATTATAGTCAGCTTTGATACAGCGGCGGTTGCCGCGAGTGCCTCGCCTCGAAAGCCGAGTGTCATTATCGAATCAAGGTCGCTTTTGTCGGAGATTTTGCTCGTCGCGTGCCTCTTTATCGCTATGGGAAGGTCGGTGCCGTCCATTCCGTGACCGTCATCGGCAACCTTTATAAGCGTAATTCCGCCGCTTTTTATATCTGCACGTATTTTGCGCGCTTTTGCATCAATGGCGTTTTCAAGCAGCTCCTTAAGAACCGATGCAGGACGGTCTACAACCTCACCTGCGGCGATAAGATTTGCTATCTCAAAGCTGAGTACATTTATCCTTGCCATAACCTTAACCTTTCAATATTTTTTTGAGCTCAAATATCAGATTCATCGCCTCAATCGGTGTGAGCGTATTGATATCGGTGCTTCTCAGCCTGTCCGCAACCTCATCGCTCTCATCTCTTGCTATCTGAGAGAACAAATCGTTTACCTCGTACGAGCTTTCCTTAACAACAGGGACGGCATATGCACCCTCGCTCTCGATTTTTGCGAGTATCTCGCGCGCTCTTGACACCACCTCGCGAGGCAGTCCTGCGAGCTTTGCAACCTCGATTCCGTAGCTGTCGTCCGTTGCCCCCTTCACTATTTTGCGAAGGAATATAAGGCTGTCGCCCTTCTTCTTTGCGGCTATATTGAAATTCACAATACCGTCGATTTCGTCCTCAAGAACGGTTATCTCGTGGTAATGAGTTGCAAACATAGTTCTCGCCTTTATCTTCTTAGCTGTATATTCGCACACAGCCTTTGCTATGCTCATTCCGTCGTAGGTGCTTGTGCCTCTGCCTACCTCATCGTAAATAATGAGGGAGTGCGAGGTCGCATTTCTTAAAATGCTCGACACCTCATTCATTTCAAGCATAAAGGTTGACTGTCCTGATGCAAGGTCATCGGATGCGCCTATTCTCGTAAAGACCTTGTCGGTTATTCCGATACGCGCCGAGCGAGCAGGGACAAAGCATCCTATCTGTGCCATAACGGTTATAATCGCAACCTGGCGCATATACGTGGATTTACCCGCCATATTAGGTCCTGTTATCAGCATAAAGCGGCAGTCAGGCGTTCCGAGGCGCGTGTCGTTGGGAACGAAATACGAGCCGTCAACAAACCTCTCAACCACAGGGTGTCTGCCGTCCTCTATCACGGTTGTGTCGGACGCGTCCATATCCGGACGGACATAGCCGTTTGCCTGAGATATCTCGGCGAAGGTAGCGTAAACGTCCATCTCCGCAACGAATGCCGCCGCCGCGCGTATTCTGTCCGCATTTGCGGCAACGGTATCGCGGATAGCAGTGAACATCTCATATTCAAGGGCGCAAACGCGGTCATAGGCAGAAAGCACCTCGTTTTCAAACGCCTTCAGCTCCTCGGTCATATACCGCTCGCAGTTAGTGAGCGTTTGCTTTCTCATATAACGCGCGGGCACGAGGGACAGCTGCGATTTCGTTACCTCAATGAAATATCCGAATACCTTGTTATAGGTAATTCTGAGTGTCTTTATTCCGGTAAGCTCGCGCTCCTTCTCTTCAAGCCTTCTCACCCACTCGTCGCTCATATCCTTTACGTTTCTGAGTCTGTCAACCTCATCGCTGTATCCCTCGTTTATCATTCCGCCCTCTCGCACGGTGTACGGAGCGTCAGGTGAAATAGCAGCGCGTACAAGCGTTGATATATCCTCAAGAGCATCAAGCTCATCTCTCATCTCTGCAACGCGGGTGGAGGAAACTGCAGAAAGCAGCTCCTTTATCCTTGGAAGAACACTAAGGCTCTTGCCGAGCGCGTAAATATCTCTGGCGTTGGCGGTTCCGTACACCGCCTTCGCAAGAAGCCTTTCTATATCAAGAACAGGGGAAAGCAGCTGACGCAAATCCGAGCGCAGCATATAGTCCGAATAAAATAGCTCAGTGCAGTCGAGTCGGGATATTATAGTTTTAAGATTAATACTCGGCTTAACTATGTACGAGCGCAGGAGTCGCTTTCCCATAGAGGTTTTCGTCTTGTCAAGCACACCGATAAGCGAGCCTCTCTCACCCCTTTGCTTGCTGTTTTCAACAAGCTCAAGGTTTCTTACCGCGCTGACGTCGAGGTGCATAAATTCCCCGTCGTCATACACTATGAGGTCGCGCGCGTATGCAAGAGAGTTCTTCGTCTGCTCGGTATACGAAAGCACCGCACCCACGGCAACAATTATAGCCTCGTTCGAAATCTCCGACAGGCGCTCCTCTCCGTAGGCTGAAAGGAAACGCTTACGCGCCGCGGTCTCGTTATAGAGTCCCTTCAAGGACGGTTCAACCATTACGTTGAAGCTAAGCTCGGCAAAGTCGCATATATCCGCAACTGCCGCGCGGTCCGTGTTCAGAAGGAGCTCTGTCGGGGTATAGATAGCCAGCTCGTTTTTAACTCTCTCGCAGACGTCATCACCGTCGATAAAGGTTGCGCGTGCTACACCCGTGGAAATATCGGAAAAGCATAACGCGATTCCCGTTTTCGCATAGTAGAGGGCGCAAAGATAGTTATTTTTTGCATCGTCGAGCATAGCTCCGTCGGTAACCGTACCGGGCGTTATTATCCTTACGATTTCGCGCCTCACTATTCCCTTTGCCTCCGAGGGATCCTCAGTCTGCTCGCAGATAGCCACCTTGATGTTTCTGTCTACCAGACGCGCTACGTAATCATCGGATTTATGAAAGGGAATACCGCACATAGCTGCACGCATACCGCCCCCGCAATCTCTTGCCGTGAGGGTAAGCTCCAGCTCGCGCGAGGCGAGAAGCGCATCCTCGAAGAACATTTCGTAGAAATCTCCCAGTCGGTACATAAGTATATGCTCGGGATACTCAGACTTTATTTCTACGTATTGCTTCATCATCGGGGAGGGCTCTGAAAGCTCGCTTATCTTGTTAATGATTATGCTATCGTCCTTTGCCATTCTTTTTTCCTCTTGTCCTATTGTCGTTATTTTGACCTGTCGGTTTCCTCACCTTTTCATTGCAAGGAATTTATATTGGCTTTAGTGGCAGCCCGAGCAGGTTGAGC
This sequence comes from Eubacteriales bacterium, assembly GCA_045593885.1. GTDB lineage: Bacteria > Bacillota > Clostridia > Oscillospirales > CAG-272 > UBA1740. The sequence continues at coordinate 7,057 of JAZNXN010000049.1, read as the reverse complement.
AATCGTGTGTGCAGTTGCTCGGCTCTATCCCGAATGCGTGGCGCGAGATTTCCTGATTTATCTCGGTCATAAAATCATTCACTGCCTTCTGTGCGGCGGCAAACGCCTTGTATTCCTCATGCGCCACAATTTCAGCACCTATTGTGTCCATGGTTTGCTTTATTTTCTGGATGAGCTCGGAGCTCTGCTCCTCTATCTCCTTGCTGAATTCCTCGGCAAGAGCCGCGCGCTGCGCGTTGTACATCGCCAGCTTGTCCTGAAGCTCCCTGTTCGATTCATAATCAGCCTTCGCCTTATCATACGAGAGAAGCACCTCGTCATTTTTTATTGCTTCTCCAAGCTCTTTTGCAAGTTCAATCGCCTTCATTTTTATATCCTCTTTTCTCATTTGATTTTTCCGTATAGCACGTATGCGCTCGCGCGCTCAATTTCTACCTCGCGGTATTTTCCGATATCATTTTCGGTTGCAGAAAAATGCACCAGCTTATTTTCCGCGGTTCTGCCCGAATAAACGCCCTTCTCCACACTCTCACCGTCAACCAGAGCACGAACGGTTTTGCCTATGAGGCTCTGATTTTTTTCAAGTGCGATTTCATCCTGAAGCGCGAGCAGTCGGCGCATTCTCTCACCCTTCACTCCGTCGTCGAGCTGCTCTCGCTCTGCGGCGGGTGTGCCCTTCCTCGGAGAATAGATAAACGAATATACCATATCGAAGCGAACACGTCTCATTATATCGAGTGTCATCTCAAAATCTCCGTCACTCTCACCGGGGTAACCGACGATTATATCGCTGGTTATTGCAATATTCGGCATTTTTGCGCGGAGCTTTTCAATTATTGAAAGATATCGCGCGGTATCGTATTTTCTGTTCATATCCGAGAGGATTCTGTCCGAGCCACTCTGCAGTGGCAGATGGAAATGCGGCTCGATACGTCCGCGCGAGCCTGCAATAACGTCAATTAACGCATCGGGCGTATCCTTCGGGTGACTGGTCATAAATCTTATAATATAATCGCCATCCTTCCCGATTATACGGGAAAGCAGGGTTGCAAAATCGCAATCGCTTTTATACGAGTTAACGTTCTGACCGAGCAGAGTTATATCCTTGCACCCCTCGTCAATCAGCGCGTTTACCTCTGCGATAATATCCTCGCTTTTTCTACTTCTTTCCCGCCCGCGCACGTAAGGGACTATGCAGTACGAGCAGAAATTGTTGCATCCGTACATTATGCTGACGTAGGCGCGGTGAGCGCTCTCGCGCATAACGGGAATACCCTCGCAAACGTCGCCGTTGTCGGTATCCCACATAAAGCTGCGCTTATATTTCTCATCCGTAATCTTCTGCCATACGAGCTTCGGTATCATATAAATTGAGTTTGGCTCTACCGTAAAATCCACGTTATGATACCGCATTTTGAGCTGCTCTGCGCGCTCCTTCTGTGCCACCATACAGCCGCATACTCCGATAACTGTATCGGGATTTTCTGTTTTTCTGTGCTTAAGCTCTCCTATCATCGAGAGAGCGCGGTTTTCCGCGTGCTCGCGTACGGCGCAGGTATTGACGATAATAAGCTGTGCCCCGTCGGCAGAGCTCGCGCGTTCGTAGCCCATTTCAGCGCAAAGTCCGCGTATTCTCTCGCTATCCGCCTCGTTTTGCTGACATCCGAAGGTGTAGACGAAGGCAAGCCTTCTTTTTCCGTTTCGTTCAAGATACTCCGCGTTTGCCTTTGAAAGAAGCTCTATATATTCTCTGTATTCTGTGCTCTGTATATTCATATCATAGCCTTTCGTATTCAACGCCGACGGTGAGAATCTCGCCGTTTTTCAAAAATATCACCGCACCGATATCGGTGTGCGAATCAAGGTATTCCGTCGCTCTCTCGCTGCCCATAACGAAAAATGCGGTTGAGAGTGCATCCGCAAGAGTTGCATCCTGTGAAACCACACCGACGGATAAAATATCGCTATCGGCGCATCTGCCGGTTTTTGCATTGAAAATATGATGATAGGTAACTCCGTCAACGGTTTTGTTTCTCTCATATGTGCCCGAAACCGAAACGTATCCCTCATAAAGCGATAGCTTACCGTGAATTTGCGACGGCTCACTCGGGTTCTTCACGCCGATCGAATAGGGCTCACCCCTATCGCCGAAAACCGATATATTACCGCCAAGGGATAAAATTCCCCACTCGCACCCGGCATCGCGAAGCGACTCGGTCAGCTTTTCTGCTATATACCCCTTCGCCGCACCGCCGAGGTCGAATTGCATACCGACAGGACGGTCTACCGTGTTGTTTTCGAGAACAACGCGCTCATAGCCGACGAGCGAGAGCGCTTCCTCAATCTGCGTGTCGGTGGGTATCGGCGCGCTTTCATCAGTTATTTTCCATAGATTTGTGAGTGCACCGCAGGTGTAATCGTACGCACCGTCGGTTTTTTCTGCAATTTTTTGCGCCTCACACAAAACGAAGAAAAGCTCATCGCTGACGCTGACGGTTCTCTCTGTCGAATGATTTAATTTGTATAGCTCCGAGCTCTCGCGGGTGGCGGAAAAAATCTCCTCGTATCGGGAGAGCTCTCCTTTTATAAACGGCACTAAATCTCCGTCCTCGCCGCTGTCAAGCGGGGGAACAGTCACCTCTATCAGCGTATCGAGCGCAAAAAAGGACATCTTGTATTCCTTATCAGAGCAAGAGCTGAGTGGAAGCGAAAGCGACAGCAAAAGCGCCATTGAGAGAATAAACGGTAAAAGCCTTTTCATCCCTTACCCCCAAAATGCTTTTTCAGCCTGTCCTCAACCAGCACAAGAAGCACTCCGCTGAAAATTCCGAGCGGAACAGAGGTTATGAGAAGAAGCGGCAGATAATAAATAATTCCGAAGGACGAGTACATAATCATCGCCGCGATTATCTGCCCTACCCCATGCATAGCAGAGGACATTATTCCAACTCCCATACGGCTGATTTTCTTGCCCATAATTACCGACAAAAGCAGCATAGCGAGCGAGAGAGTTGAGCCGACAAATGAGAAAAGAAGCGTTGAAGCGTTACCGAACAGTATCGCTGATAACACAACGCGAAGATAGGACACCGCTACCGCGTGCCTTTTTCCAACCGTGAAGAACGCAAACATAACGACTATGTTGGCAAGCCCCAGCTTTATGCCGGGAAAGGTCATAGGAAATAAGAGCATTTCCACATAGGAAAAAATGAGCGCTATTGCAAGGAAGCAGGATGAGAGCGCGAGAGCCCTCGTCCTCATATGGCCTCGCAGGGCTCGCCTTGCACCGATAGGGGTTGGCTGAGTGCCTGCATTTTCGGTCATTTTGCTTTCATCAGGCGATGGCATCAATCTCACCCCCTGTGGCAATTTTTACACTTACCTTGGCGGGAGCGCAGACTATGATTTCGCCCTCGCGGGATATTTTTCCGCTGTTTATGCACACACCGTCAGGACAGGTCGATTGCTCTATCCATACCTCGCCGTTTTCGATACAGAGAAGAAGGGATACCCCCTCGCTCGTAATCTCGCGGCGAGTGTCAGAGGATAGGGAAAAGTATTCGGTTTTATCGCCGACGGTGAGTGCAACCGTGTCGCCCTCATCCGAAAAAATCAGGGGGAAAAGCCATATTGCGAGCGCAAGGAAAAGGACTGCCGCTATAACGATAACGTCAAATAGCCGTATGTGAGAAAGCAGCTTCTTTTCCATAATAGCCTCCTATAAAATGCGAGCGGGACGCGCGAATACTCGCGCACACTTATTAAAGTTTATTATAACATAAAAATAAGAGGGTTGTCAACAAAAACAAAATAAAAGGAACTGTCGCTTTCAGGCATAACCAAAATAAAAACGGGCAGAGGTACCTATATTGGCGCTTCTGCCCTTGCATTATGTGATTTTGAAATTGCATTATTTTATAATACGCAAAACCGCATGCCTCGCTATCAGCAGTCCTGCCGCCGCAGGAACGAAAATCAAGGACGCGGGCGCGTGCCTTCCATTTTGCGAATCAACGCATAGCGAGAGAGGCTTTTCATCGCTCCACAGAACCGACACCCCCTGAATTTCAGCGGCTTTAAGCCCGAGGCGCACCGCACGCGCAAGGGGACAGGTGTTTGTCTTTGAAATATCGGTGATTTTCAGGCGCATAGGGTCGAGCTTGTTGCCCGTACCCATAGAGGAAATAACCTCTACCCCCTCTGCCTTACACGCAGAAATTATGGCAATTTTAGCGCTGACGGTATCTATTGCATCAATGACAAAATCGGGGGAATATTTTTTGATTATCGGGCGCGCGTTATCCTTGGTCACAAATTCAATGCACGGAACAGCCTGTGCATCGGGGTTTATTAGCTTTACCCTCTCGCAGAAAAGCTCTGCCTTCTTTTTACCAACCGACTGCGTATCGGCGATTATCTGTCGGTTGATATTACTCTCTGATACCTCGTCAAAATCAACCACGGTTATTCTGCCGACACCCGTACGCGCCAGTGCCTCGATAGCATATCCGCCAACTCCGCCGCAGCCAACCACCATAACGTGCGCCCGCGCCAGCTTTTCCATAGCATCAGCGCCAAGCATCACCTTGCTTCTATCAAACATCTCGCTCACAAAAAAGCCTCCAAAACCGTTTTTCCGCCACGCAAAATGTAAACCATTATTTACATTTATGGATTTTATTTCAAAAACCGCAGAAAATCCAGCCACTTTTATTCTCTGACTATATAATACCACACTTTTCTTGCTTTTTCAATATTTTTGCAAAAGAAAATCCCCGAGCACATCGCTCGGGGATTTATCGCTCTCATTTTATTTTCTGCCCTAAATATAGTGCTGCGTACACAGTTCAACTTGACAGCTTTCTAAATTTAATACTTTCTCCTAACCTTCAGGCAACCTTATTATTTTATCGCATATTTGGAAAAATCACCCGAAAGATTGACAAAAAAACCATAGTGTGCTATAATATCAATATAACTTAAAAAGAGTTATTGACAACTATGCCAAGGAGATTTTTATGAAATACTGTTCAAAATGCGGAGCTCAGCTACCTGATGATGCAATTTTCTGTTCTACGTGCGGACACGCAACCGAACCGCAACCCAACCAACAGACACAGAATCCCGACCAAACGCCGTTATGGGCGCAGCAGCCTAATCAAACACCCCTGTGGGCACAACCGCCTATGCGAACCGCCAATAGCGGACTTGTAACTGCCGCAAAGGTTCTTATGATTCTCGGCACAATCATAATGGCGCTTTATACCTTCGGTATCGCACTCGCGTGGTGCTTGCCTATGACTATCTCATACTTCCGAAGAACTCAAGACGGAAGACCTATCTCTACCGGCTTCAAGGTATGCACGCTTCTGTTTGTTAGCATGATAGCAGGAATCTTAATGCTTTGTGATAATAGCAACAACACCTACAACGGCAACAACAATTACTATTATTGAATATAGCATCAAAAAATCTCCGAGCACAACGCTCGGAGATTTTTTGCTATTATTTTATTTCCTGCTCTAAATTTTCAAAATACGGGGAGTTGAAAAACTCGCTGATGCTGATTTCCAAGCCATCACATATCTTCTTAACCGTAGACACGGTTGTAGATTTGTTCCGTCCGCAGAGTATATTGTTGACTGTTGATTGAGTCATACCGCAAATCGTAGACAGTCTATTATAGGTTATGTCGTGAATGGCGCACAATTCCATTATCCTATATCTTACCGCACGTCCTATATCCATAACCTTCCTCCTTAACTCTTATGGGTTAACTTTATTGTACCGCATGCAGATAAAAAAGATTACCTCAAAAGAGTTGACTTTTAATGAAAGCTATGATATAATCGAAAATGTAACTCAAAATAGTTAATTTCATCCTGCAAATTCATGGAGCATGACATCAAATGAGAAATGAAAAAGCCAAACCTTTAATATACAGGATCACCGCCCTGACCCTTCTTTTAATGATTGTTTTTCTGCCACTTATAATGGACGCATCAAAGCCTGAAATTGAGCTTTTAGAGGACGAATGTTACGCAGAATATTACGAATACTTAGACGAAAGCAATGTTGAGATGTATCTGACCTTCAACCGAGACGTATATTCAATTTATGCTACCGTTAAATTTTATGATGCTCAGGGCGTTTGCTTAGAAACAAAGCGTATAGAATTTTATGGGTATGGAAAGGATGCGGAATCCTTCTACACAACAGTACAGGGCAACGTTGATTCATACGAGATAGTTGAATACGAATACGAGCTTGCTCCCGCTTTGGATGGATATATTCATTATCCGCTTATATTTATAGCATTAATCTTCCTTATTCTCGCCTTTCTGCCTAACTATAAGGAATATGAATATTCGGGCAGGATAATATCTGTATATGCAGGACTTATGCACTATACTCTGAGAGTTAACGGTGAGCTATATGATAAGCATACTACTCTCAACGACCTTGTTTCAATAAACCTATCGACAATCTTGGAGGACGGCACTCATCTCTGGGCTACCATATCATCGTTACGCCGTATAACACTGAAAATCAACAACATAATCGCAAAAAACACACTCAACCGCTTTTAATCAAAAATCTCCGAGCACTACACTCGGAGATTTGTTTTTTGGTTTTACAAAGCTTTTTTGGGAAAGCATTTTTTAGTTAGCGTAAAACAAAGAGAAGCCCCGATTACTCGGGGCTTTTTGAGTTTTATCCTGCCTCAAACGTCGCTCCTTTTTGAGAGAGCAGATTTTGAGGGATTTTTGCCGTTCTTTTCCTCGAAGGCGTAGTCACCTACGCCGAGCTTGGGGCAAAACGGCGATTAGCTCCACAGTAACACTCTGTCAGGACGCCGCAATTTTTGATGCAGAAGCCGTTTTCCCTTCACGCCAGCCGTATAGAATACGGCAAATGACGGGAAAACGGCTAAAAGATAAATGAAAGCCCCGATTGCTCGGAGCTTTCATTTATCTTTGGTCTGCACAAAAAGTGCAAGTCCTTACTTAGAAGCCTCTTCGATGGCAACTGCTACAGCTACGGTCATACCAACCAT
>JAZNXN010000048.1:0-30882 GCA_045593885.1 Eubacteriales bacterium | reverse complement strand
ATTACCTCGGCTGCTACCACCTGCTTCTGGACTCATTCCGAGAACCAGGGCGATGCCGCAAAGGCAAAGGCCACCTCGCATCGTATCAATATCATTGATACCCCCGGACACGTTGACTTTACCGTTGAGGTAGAGCGTTCGCTGCGTGTTCTGGACGGTTCGGTAACCGTTCTCTGTGCAAAGGGAGGCGTTGAGCCCCAGTCTGAAAGGGTATGGCGTCAGGCTGACAAGTATTCCGTTCCCAGAATGGCATACGTAAACAAGATGGATATCACAGGTGCAGACTTCTACCGTGTTGTTGGCATGATGAAGGAGCGTCTGCACGCAAACGCTGTTCCGATCCAGCTTCCGATCGGTGCCGAGAATATGTTCCGCGGAATCATCGACCTTATGGAGATGAAGGCGGATATCTACTACGATCATGGCGGTAAGGATATGAGAGTTGAGGACATCCCCGAAGATATGAAGGAGAAGGCTCAGCAGTATCACGACCAGATGGTCGAGTCTATCTGCGAGACCGACGAGGCTCTCATGGACAAGTTCTTCAACGAGGAGGAAATCACCGTTGAGGAGCTGAAGGCCGCACTCCGCCGTGCAACTATCGCAAACCAGATAGTTCCCGTTGTTTGCGGAACCTCTTACAAGAACAAGGGCGTTCAGAAGCTTCTTGATGCAGTCATCGACTACATGCCGGCACCTACCGACATCGAGGCTATCAAGGGTGTTAACCCCAAGACCGACGAGCCCGAGACTCGTCCCGCATCGGACGACGAGCCCTTCTCGGCACTCGCATTCAAGATAATGACAGACCCCTTCGTTGGTAAGCTCTGCTTCTTCCGTGTATATTCCGGTTACGTTGAAAAGGGCACAGCCGTTTACAACTCAACTAAGGATAAGGAAGAGAGATTCGGAAGAATCCTTCAGATGCACGCTAACGACAGAAAGGATATCGACGTTTGCTACTCCGGAGATATCGCAGCTGCTATCGGTGTAAGATACACCACGACAGGCGATACCTTCTGCGATGAAAAGCACCCCGTTATCCTTGAATCAATGGAGTTCCCCGAGCCCGTTATCCGCGTTGCTATCGAGCCCAAGACCAAGGCCGGTCAGGAGAAGATGGGTATCGCGCTTGCAAAGCTCGCAGAGGAGGACCCCACGTTCAGAACCTACACCGACGATGAAACGTCACAGACCATCATCGCAGGTATGGGTGAGCTTCACCTCGAGATTATCGTTGACAGACTTCTGCGCGAGTTCAAGGTTGAGGCTGACGTAGGTAACCCGCAGGTTGCTTACAAGGAGACCATACGCAAGGCAGTCGAGCAGGATACAAAGTATGCCCGTCAGTCAGGCGGTAAGGGTCAGTACGGTCACGTTAAGATCAAGGTTGAGCCTAACGAGCAGGGCAAGGGATATGAGTTTGTCAATGCTGTTACGGGCGGTGCTATTCCCAAGGAGTACATTCCCGCAGTTGACAACGGTATTCAGGGCGCTATGCAGTGCGGTGTCCTTGCAGGCTATAACGTAGTTGACGTAAAGGTAACTCTTTACGACGGTTCTTACCACGAGGTCGACTCCTCGGAAATGGCGTTCAAGATTGCCGGTTCGATGGCATTCAAGGAGGCTATGCGTAAGGCTAACCCCGTACTCACCGAGCCTGTTATGAAGGTCAGCGTTACCACTCCCGACGATTACATGGGAGATGTTATCGGTGACATCAACTCCCGCCGCGGAGCTATCGAGAGCATGGAGCCTGTTTCGGGTGGCCAGCAGATAGTTTCCAAGGTTCCGCTGTCCGAGATGTTCGGATATGCAACTGCTCTCCGTTCCAGAACACAGGGACGCGGAGTTTACACCATGGAGCCCAGCCACTTCCAGGAAGTGCCCAAGAGCATTCAGGAAGAGATTATCAAGTCCCGCGGTGTAAAGAACGACTAATTTTTGTGTAAATGTGCGAAAGCACGAAAAATAAAAAATAAAAATAAAAAATAAATTTAAGGAGGATATTACAATGGCAAAGGCTAAGTTTGAAAAAACAAAACCCCATGTAAATATCGGTACAATCGGTCACGTTGACCACGGCAAGACAACCCTTACTGCAGCTATCACTAAGTATCTTTCTGTTGCTAACGGCGCAAACGAGTTCCTCGCTTACGACCAGATCGACAACGCTCCCGAGGAGAGAGCAAGAGGTATCACAATCAATACCCGTCACGTTGAGTACGAGACTGCAAACCGTCACTATGCACACGTTGACTGCCCCGGCCACGCAGACTATGTAAAGAACATTATTACAGGTGCTGCTCAGATGGACGGCGCAATCCTCGTTGTTGCCGGTACTGACGGACCCCTTCAGCAGACCCGCGAGCACGTTCTTCTTGCTCGTCAGGTTGGCGTTCCTGCACTCGTTGTTTTCCTTAACAAGTGCGACATCGTAGACGACGAGGAGCTTCTTGACCTCGTTGATATGGAGGTTCGTGACCTTCTTTCTTCCTACGACTTCCCCGGCGACGATATCCCCGTTATTCGCGGATCCGCTCGTGTAGCTCTCGACTGTGCTTCCACAGATCCTAACGCTGCTGAGTATGCTCCTATCAAGGAGCTCATGGATGCAGTTGACTCCTACATCCCCACTCCCGCAAGAAACGAAGATTCACCCTTCCTTATGCCTGTAGAGGACGTATTCTCTATCTCCGGCCGTGGTACTGTTGCTACCGGTCGTGTAGAGCGTGGCGTAGTTAAGATGAATGACACCGTTGAAATCGTTGGTATCAAGGAAACCAGATCCACCGTTATCACCGGTATCGAGATGTTCCACAAGATCATGGATTACGCAGAGGCAGGCGATAACATCGGTGCGCTTCTCCGTGGTATCCAGAAGAATGAGATTGAGAGAGGTCAGGTTCTCTGCAAGCCCGGCTCCATCAATCCTCACACCAAGTTTGTAGGACAGGTTTACGTTCTTACTGAGAAGGAAGGCGGACGTCAGAAGCCCTTCTTCGCAGGCTACCGTCCTCAGTTCTTCTTCAGAACTACCGACGTTACCGGTATCGTTGGTCTCCCTGCTGATGTAGAGATGTGCCGCCCCGGTGATAACGTTAACATGACCGTTGAGCTGATCACTCCCGTTGCTATCGAGAAGGGTCTTCGCTTCGCTATCCGTGAGGGTGGTAGAACGGTTGGTTCGGGCGTTGTTTCCGAGATTATGGAGTAATTCTTATATAACGTAAGAATAATTCACACGAATAAAAAAGTGCCGTACCCTCGGGTAAGGCACTTTTTCTGTTTTAAGACAATATACCTTGACACAAAATTCAAAAAAATATATAATGATATTAGAACAGCTTGAAGGGGGTGTGAGGGTGTTTGGGTATTACGAAAATCAGGTAGCGGATATCTATAAGGTCAAGCGGCTGGAGGAGCACAGCTTCGAGGCGCATATACATGACCGCATTGAAATCGCATATTGCTTTTCGGGCTCGCAGTGTATAGCTATCGGCGATGGGGAATATACCGTCAGCGAGGGAGAGGCGGCACTGATTTTTCCTAACGTTATGCATGAGTACAAGGTTGGGCATCCTGAATCAAAGAAGGATACAAGGATGGTCGTGATTGTTTGCAAGGCCTCGATGATATCCCACGTTCTGCCCAATATATCCGAAATGCTGCCATATAATCCCGTGGTAAATCGGGCGAATATGTCAGAGGATGCGGCGAGAGCGTTTCTTCGGGTATGGGATACCGATGACAGCGCCGAGCTGCTCGGTTGGACCTATATAATTCTTTCTGATTTATTAAAAAGAATGCCGTTATACCCAAAAAGCAGGCTTGAAAGAGCAGAGCTCGCACCGAAAATCGTTGCGTATATATCCGAAAATTATAATAAGCCACTGAGCATCCGCTACCTGTCAGAGAAGCTCGGCTATTCGCAGTCCTATATAACACATCTGTTCTGCGACAGACTGAAAATTCCCTTCAACGTATATCTTTCGAGTATTCGGTGCGACAGAGCGGCGCACTTGATAAAGACGACGGATATGAGCTTTACCGAGATAGCAAATGAGGTCGGATACGAGTATCTTAATACCTTCTATAGATGCTTCAAGCGCCGATTTGGCACAACCCCCTCTAAATATAAGCAGGAGCTTTTGCAAAAATAAAAGCATAATTTCCTTTCCTTGCGGATTTGGAATTATGCTTTTTGTTTTAGTTAGTCAACCTTCAAAATCATACGGAGCACGTAGCGCGCGGATTCTGCGATAATACCTCTGCTGACTCCCGAGAATACGGTGTCGGGATGCCACGGCATACGCACATCGTTTCCTGCTATGGCTTCCTTTCTCTTATTACAGTGATTGAACCAGTCGGTAATTATCAAGCCCTCATAGCCCCATTCTTTGCGGAGTATACCGCGCAGAAGCTCGGCGTTTTCCGATGCGTGTACACCGTTGATTATGTTGTACGACGTCATTATAAGCCAAGGGTCAGATTCCTTTATACATATCTCAAAGCCCTTGAGGTATATTTCACGGAGAGCACGCTCGGAGAGGACAGAATCGGAATTTTTGCGGTTTGTTTCCTTGTTGTTACACGCAAAATGCTTGGGCGTTGCGCCGATGCCCTGTGATTGAATACCTCGCACCATAGCCGCCGCCATTTTGCCCGAAACAAACGGGTCCTCGGAGTAGTATTCAAAGTTTCTACCGCACAGGGGGCTTCTGTGAATGTTGAGCGCAGGAGTGAGCCAAATTGACGCATTGTTCTCCTTGATTTCAAGAGCTCCTGCGGCACCTACTCTTTCTACAAGCTCGGTGTTCCAGCTGCAGGCGAGCATTGTTGCTATCGGAAAGGCTGTGGTTCTGATGCCTGTTTGAGGCTTCAGCCTTGCTCCTGCAGGACCGTCAGCAGTGGTAATTGAGGGTACGCCGTATTTGTAAAGACCGCCTATACCTCCCGTTTCCGATACGCCTGCGTTTGGCGTACCCGTCAGCATCTGCATTATTTCCTCGTTTGTGAGCTGAGTTAAAAATTCGTCTATGCTAACTCCCCCGTCATATACGTCTATCAGCTTCTTGATATCACTTTCCGACTGAGGATATTTCTTCTCACATTCATATGTACATTCAAACTTTTTCTGGTCAAAATCCTTGTTTTCTACAGCTTGGTAATCACCGTTTGCCAGCAGGCGCTTGCCAAGACGCTTAGGAGCGCAGTATTCGGTCAGCCTCTGACAGATTTTATTCTCTGCAAGCACGTATTTATACGCAATTTCAATTGTATTCCTGACCGAGTCTCCGACATGGAAGGTGTACTCACCCTTTTCCATTACATACGCGCTCTTTTCAATAGTGCCGATATCGTCGTAGCTCGCCATATCGCAAATATCGAAGGATATTTGAAGTCTCTGACTTTCACCTGCAGCGAGGCTCTTGGTTTTTGCAAAGGCAGAAAGAACGCGTGCAGCCTTCGTTATTTTTCCGTTTGGAGCAGAGAAATAAACCTGAACTACCTCCTTGCCCTCGCACTTGCCTGTGTTTTTAACGGTTGCGCTGATGAGTATTTTGCCGTCGCGCTCCTCGCTCTCAATATCGCCGATATAAAAGGTTGTGTAGGAAAGACCGAAGCCGAAGGGATATACAACCCTTTCCTTTTTATTTGGAATGGTTTCAAAGTAGCGGTAGCCGACGAATATATCCTCGGTGTATTTTACATAGTCCTCTGACTCGTGAAAGCCCTCTGTGGATGGGTAATCGTAGCAATCAATAGCGCAGGTATCTACCAGCTTGCCCGACGGATTGACGTCACCAACCAGAATATCAGCGCATGCAAGACCACCCTCCATACCGCCCTGCCATATCATCAGCGCGGCTTTTATTTTCTTGTTATCCGCAAACCACGAGGTATCAATCATTGCTCCCGTGTTCAGCAGCACGATAACGTTTTCAAAGCTACTGCAGACGGTATCAACCATAACCCTTTCGTTCTCAGAAAGGTTGAAATAAGAGTCGCTTCCGTCAGCGTGTCTGTCCCAGCCCTCGCCTGAGTAGCGGTTGAGGGTGATTATTGCGGTGTCTGTAAAGGCTTTTGCCTCGGAAAGCAGGTCGGCGGGTAATTCTGCTTCTTCGGACATGCCGCTTGATTTTCCGTTGCTGAACATCTCTTGAACGTATTTTTTGTAATAATCGGAGAGGGGCTCGAACACCTCGACCTTATCAGCCTTCAGCTTTAAGCCCTCGTATATATTTCTGACATACTCGCAATGCACGTCGCCCGAGCCGCCTCCGCCCTTGACGTAATCTATCTGTGCCTTGCCGAAAACGGCGATGCGTGTGCCGTTTTTGAAGGGTAAAGCCTTATCCTCATTTTTGAGAAGAACGGCGCCCTCTCTTGCCGCTTCAAGAGATATTTGAATGTGTTCCGGAGAGCCTGTCACTCTTCTGCCGTCTGCTCCTAACGGTAAGCACGGCCAATAGTTAGCTCTTGCCCATTTTTCCATGGTAGCCATAAAAAACTCCTTTGATAATTAATAGATATTCACCTCTTGATTTTATTATAGCACTCTGTTATATAGCTGAAAAGCACAATATTGACAAAATATTCAACAGAATATGCTTTTTACAACAAAAAAGATTGCCGAGCGTGTCGGCAATCTGAAAATTATTTAATTATAACCTTGCCCTCGGAAATGAGCCTTTCGGAGCATTCGATTCCGTTTATATCGTAGATTGCAAGGCTCTCTATCTTGCCGTTCTTCCACGACATATCAATGCCGTAGCCGCCGCGGGCGCGTATATTTTTAGCACAACCGTTGGAGAGTGCATTCGGCAGGCAGGGCAGAAGCTCTATAACACCGCGGTGACTCTGCACCAGCATTTCCGATATGGCGCAGCACACGCCGAAGTTTCCGTCAATCTGGAAGGGCGGATGCGCGTCAAACATATTTATGTACATCGACCTTCTGAACATATTGACGACGTAGGAATAGGCAATTTCGGGCTCACGCATACGGGTATACATATTCGTTATCCACGCGTTTGACCAGCCCGTGCCGCCGCCTCCGTTTGCGAGACGGTGCTCAAGCGCCTTTTTCATAGCATCATAGTAGGGAGAATCCTCGCCGTAGCAGTTACAGGGGAAGTAGCCGCAAAGATGAGATATGTGTCTGTGGCCGAGCTCCTTTTCCTCAAGCTCAGCATCCCATTCGAGAAGTCTGCCGTCCGAGCCTATCAGCAGGGGACGTATTTCCGAGAGCTTTTTCTCATAGTCAGATGCGTCCTTACCCATATATCCGCACAGCTCTATGAGGTTTTTGTAGAAGTCGGTGATGAGGGAGATATCCATACCCGTGCCCGTTGAAATCTGGCAGAAGACACCCTCGTGCATAAATCCGTTTTCGGGGGATTCTGAGGGGGACGTGGTCAGGTATCCGTCGGCATCACGCACCATAAAGTCTGAGAGAAACTCCTCAGCACCGAGAAGCACGGGGAAGTATTCCTCTAAAAATGCCTTATCCTGCGTGTACATATAATGCTCGTAAATGTGGCGGCAGCTCCATACTCCGCCCATCTGCCAGAAGCCGTGGGGTGCGCGGGTAGCCTCGGCGTTGAAGCGCCATATATCAGTGTTGTGCGCGCAGTACCAGCCCCTCATACCGAGGTGATTTTCCTTCTTCGTCAGGTCGGAAAGCATATCCATAAGCGGCATATGGCAATCGCCAAGTCCTGCCTGCTCAGCCGCCCAATAGTTCATCTGAACATTTATGTTCGTCGTGTAATTTGAACGCCAGGGGGCAAGCACGTCTGCCGACCATATGCCCTGAAGATTTGCCGCCTGCGTACCCTTCCTTGAGGAGCAGAGAAGCATATATCTTCCGTATTCATAGAGCATTTGCACGAGTGCGGGATCGTTTTCTCCGTTTGCGAGAGCAGAGATCCTCTCGTCGGTGGGCATATGCTCGCGCGACTCGCCGCCCTCAAATTCAACAGAGGTTGTAGAATATTCCTTTTTGTACGCCTCGATATGCCTTTGCTTCAACTCCTCATAGGTGTATTTGAGTGCATTTTTAAGACGTCTGTCACATTCAGCCTCGGCATTCTTGCCCTCTGACATCGGCATTTTGTCAAAGCCGTTGAAGCTCGTGCCGATCGAGAGTATAGCGGTCATCTCGCCGAGTCTTCCTATGTGTAAAAACTCACCGTGATTTTTAAGGGGGTTTTGGGTTATTATCTTGAGCTTTGCACAGTATTCAATGCTCTCCCTGTCGTTTTCGTAATATACGTCACCCGAATCGGATATATGAGTGGGACAGCGTCCCTTGACGGTTACGGTGTCGCCCTCAACCGTCTTTTCACCCTTTAGCATCTGGTGGAAATGAATATCTACCGAGTTCCAGTCCCAGTTGCAGGAGAAATGATATACGAGCACGTCATCTGCAAATGAGGTGAATGCTTCCTTCTTTATATAAAACGGTTCCCAATGGTTTACGGTATAGGTGTTTGTGTATATACCTGTACCGAGGTCAAGCTCCCTTACATAATCATGGGGCTCGGGGCAAAGCGTTTCAAAGGTAATGCTGCCGAGAGAAAGATATCCCTCCGACCATCTGTGCGGCATCATCTCGCGGATTTTTCCGTCAGCCTGTGCGTATTTCTTTTCAGAAAGGAGCTCTCGCACGCAGTCAAGGTCCTCTCTTTTGAAGAGGTGCTTATCCTTACCGGGATATCCGGACCAGAGAGTGTCCTCGTTTAGCTGTATTTTGTCGCAGTAGACGTTGCCGTGCATCATGCCGCCGAGTCTGCCGTTTCCTATCGGAAGCGCCTCGTTCCAGTTTTTTGCGGCGCTTTTGTACCAAAGCTTTGACATAATTTATCCTCGCAGTCTTACTTTTTTATGAGTCCCATATTTTCAAAATCGGGGACGGTGTGGGGCACCTTTTCATTTTTGTAGCCCATAACGGGGTCGTTGATATACGCATCCGATTTGCGTGTGCGTATCTTTTGCGCCTCGCTGTCTATTATCTTGAAATTCTTTTTCTTCGCATTCTCGAACATATGGTAGCGTACGCCGTTTATATATTCGTTGTTATAGAAAAGCATGCCTGCATTATAGTTGTGCTTGTATGACGCATAGAGGTACGGATATCTCTTTTTCCATACCGACGAGGTCAGGTCAACACCTGAGAAATCCATAGGGTCCTTGGTAACCGCTCTCTTTGTTATAAGAGGATTTGCGCCCCTCATAACGTCGTATCCGTTGTTAGGAATGCTCGGTGTAGGGTTGCAGTTGCAGTCTATAAAATAGTTGTTGGATATGCTGGTCATTCCACCCTTGTTGAAATGGATAACGTCGAAATTGTAGGTTCCAACTGTTTTTACGTTATATATGATGTTGGAATAAGCGGCGTTGTATATGGCGTTATCGTCGAAGTAGAGCGCACTGATTCCGTATCCCTTGGTGTAGCTCGACTTTATATCGTAAATAAAGTTGTTGTGAATTACGTTTCCGACCTCAGTACAGTCGCGTCCCATATAGATTGCGCCCATATCAGATACCTCCTTCACAACGTCGTGTATTCTGTTGTAGGATATCTCGTGGTCGTTTCCGTGCAGATATATTGCAACCGACGGGAGCTGTTCTATCTCGCAGTGAGAGATTTTATTGCCCACACCCATCAGGTTTATCGCACCTGCGTAGGTTCTGTTCAGGCGGTTATTGCGTGTGAAATAGCAGTTGTAAACAGTATTGTTAGCAGGGGTGAGAGATTTTCTGTCACCGCCCGACAGGAGCATACCGCCCGCACCAGTATCGTATATTGAGCAGTTTATTATTCTGTGCTTTTCACCGCCGTTGTTGTTCCATGCGGCAAATTCGTAAATATGCTCGTGCCAGTTACCCATATTTCTCGAAAGGTTTACGGGAACGGCAACGTCGGGAGCACGCATTCCGTGTGCGTTATGCTTGCCCTCGGGCATAGGAGTCGCTCCGCAGCCTATCTGTATACCCATAACTCCGAGATTGCGGAAGGTACATCCGTCAACCGTAACACCCGAGCCCCCCTCGATATAAAGGCCGCTGTTGCGTCCGTTTTCGAAGGTAAGTCCCTTGATTGTCACGCATGTTGCATTTTCAACGGACATCATCACTCTGTCAAGAGAGGAAACCTGTATGAGCGACATCGAAACATCCTTTTCGGGATAGAAATAAAGAAAGTCATTCTGAGTATCAACGTAATACTCGCCGGGGCGGCTGATTTCCTCAAGAAGATTGAGTATTCTGTAATGACATCCGTCAGTGCCCCTGAATGAGTAGATGTGAGGCAGGGTGGTTGTGACGGTTGCCTCGGTTGAATTAATTTCCTTCAGCTTAATCGTGTCGTCCGCATAGGTGCTACCGAAATAGCCGCTGATATAAGCCTCATCCGCCTTCTTCCACGCCTTCGCCTTGTCAAGAGGAATTCTGATTTTGGCGGGACGAAGGGAAAAGTCGCCGTCGTAGGGCTTGCTTCCCGCGTCGATAATATCCTTCTCGGTAAGAAGAATAGGCTCGGCATCACGCTTCGGGTACGCGGTTATCGAGTACGGCTTGCCGTCTATATAAAGCTCGTTTGGACCGTTCTGATATGCACGGCGAAATCCGCGGGTTCCGAGTATACCCTTCTGTATTCTGTATGGCTTTAGATTTATCCTTAGTATCTTTTCGCGGGCATTTACATCAACTATTCTTCCCTTTTCTGTGTCGGGAATGAGGGAGAGGTCGGATGGGTCTATTACCACGCCTGCGTCGAGTATTACACTCTCGTCCTCGTATGCAGAGATAATGAGTCCGTTGTCCTTTTCGTTTAATTCAACGGTGGAGTTAATGAAATATCTTCCTCCCCTGATAAAAACTGTTGTGGGATCAATACTCATTCTCGCCATAGCGATAGCCGTATCCAGCGTTGCAAACGGCGCTTCGAGTGTACCTTGGTTCTGGTCGTTTCCGTCGGTTGCGACGAACAATGCCTTGCGTGCGGGCTGAGTCTTCTTTTTGTTTCCGAATAATGCCATAATCATACCTCATTTACGTAGGTTTTATAGTTAGTATAAGTATAACACATAATATTATAATTTGGAATACCTTTTCGTAAAAAACTTTTATCAAATTAATAGCAAACGTATTTACAAACTATTCAAAGTATGTTATAATAAATCAATATGCGATGGGGGGTGCTCTTACGTACCGAATAGGTCTTTATACTCTCGGGTGCAAGGTTTCGCAGTATGAAACCGAGGCTATTGCCGAGGAGTTTGAGAGACGTGGCTTCACCGTTCTTGATTTTGAGGACGAGTGTGATGTCTACGTTATAAACACCTGCACCGTCACCAAGGAGAGCGACAGAAAATCCCGTCAGCTCATTCGCCGCGCGATTAAGAGAAATCCGAATGCCCTCGTTGCAGTCTGCGGATGCTATGCTCAGACCTCCGCGAAGGAGATAGCCAAAATTGAAGGAGTGAGCTATATTTCGGGCACTAACGGCAAGCTGAAAATTGCCGACGCCCTGATACCTATGCTTGATAATCCACCCAAATCACCCGTGATAGCGGTTGAGGAGCTTTCGGGTGCAAAATTTGAGCAGATGTCAATAGCTCACGCGCCGAGAACCCGCGCGTATATCAAAATCGAGGACGGCTGCGAATGCCGCTGCACCTACTGTGCAATACCCGGGGCGAGAGGGGACGTGCGCTCCAAAAGGCCCGACGATATAATAAATGAAATAAATACCCTGACTGAAAACGGCACCTACGAGATAGTTCTCACGGGTATAGAAACCGCCTCGTACGGCTCCGACCTTGACGGCTTTCGCCTCATAGATCTGCTTGAAAGGATAGAGCGGGAAACGAAGGTTGGCAGAATACGCCTCGGCTCGCTCACGCCTGAGCTTTTGCGTACCGATTTTGTCGAAAGGGTTGCGCGTCTTAAAAGAATAACGCCGCACTTTCATCTGTCGGTGCAGAGCGGCTGTGACCGCACGCTTGCGATGATGAAGCGCAGGTATAATACGAAAATGGCGCTCGACGGTATAAAAAGACTACGCGAGGTTATGCCGAGCGTGATGCTCACTGCCGACGTTATGGTGGGCTTTCCCGACGAGAGCGACGAGGATTTTATGCAGACGAAGGAATTTCTTCGCCGCGCAAAATTCCTCGATATGCATATTTTCTCGTATTCCAAACGAAAAAATACGCCCGCCGCGGATTATCCGAATCAGGTGCCCGAGGACGTTAAGGGCGCGCGGTCAAGGGAGCTTATGGAGCTTCGGGACGAGATGAGCGACAGTCTGCTTGACGGCGTTGTGTCCGAGAAGCGCGAGCTTTGTGCAGTACTCGAAACGCGTGAGGGGTGCGCTCTTGTCGGTCATAGCGCGGAATACATACGGGTAAGGGTTGAGTCGGATTTTGACCTGTGCGGTCAGGCGCTCACCGTTATTCCTGTATCCCGAACGGGAAAAATTCTTGATTGTAAAATAAAAGGCTAATATATTTCAGGAGAAGACAAAATGGACAACAAACAGAAAACTATGGACAAAATCGTTGCGCTCTGCAAGGGTAGAGGATTTATTTTCCCCGGCTCTGAGATTTACGGCGGACTCGCAAACTCGTGGGACTACGGCCCTCTTGGCGTTGAGTTTAAGAACAACGTTAAAAAGGCGTGGTGGAAGAAATTCGTTCAGGAGTGCAAGTATAACGTAGGACTCGACAGCGCGATTATAATGAACCCTCAGGCATGGGTGGCATCGGGACACGTAGGCGGCTTCTCCGACCCCCTTATGGACTGCAAGGGCTGCAAGGCGCGTCACAGAGCGGACAAGCTTATCGAGGAATATGCGTTCCAGAACGGAACGAGCGACAACCCTGCGGGCTGGACGTTTGAGCAGATGGCTGAGTTCATCAAGGATAAGGGGATCGTTTGCCCCGACTGCGGCAGCAACGATTTTACCGATATAAAGAAATTCAACCTTATGTTCAAGACCTTCATCGGTGTTACCGAGGATTCCACCAGCACGGTATATCTGCGCCCCGAAACCGCACAGGGTATATTCGTTAACTTCTCAAACGTTCAGCGTTCTACGAGAAGAAAGCTTCCCTTCGGCGTATGCCAGATAGGTAAGTCCTTCAGAAATGAGATAACCCCCGGTAACTTTACCTTCAGAACACGCGAGTTCGAGCAGATGGAGCTTGAGTTCTTCTGCAAGCCCGGAACAGACCTTGAGTGGTTCAGGTTCTGGAAGGATTACTGCTATAAGTTCCTTCTTGACCTCGGAATGAAGGGTGAGAATCTCCGTCTTCGCGACCACGACCCTGAGGAGCTTTGCTTCTATTCCAAGGCAACGACTGACTTTGAATTCCTCTTTCCGTTCGGATGGGGCGAGCTATGGGGTATCGCTGACAGAACCGATTACGACCTCTCTCAGCACGCTCAATACAGCGGCAAGGATATGACATATTTTGATCCCGAAACCAACGAGCACTACACCCCCTACGTTGTAGAGCCCTCTCTCGGTGCTGACCGTGTTGCTCTTGCATTCCTTGTTGACGCATACGATGAGGAAGCGGTTGGCGAGGGCGACGTGCGTACAGTTCTTCGTCTGCACCCTGCTCTCGCACCCTACAAGGCGGCAGTTCTTCCTCTCTCGAAGAAGCTCTCCGAGAAGGCAGGCGAGATTTACGACGAGCTCGCAAAATACTTCCCCGTTGATTTTGACGAAACCGGCTCTATCGGTAAGAGATATCGCCGTGAGGATGAGATAGGTACTCCCTTCTGCATCACCTACGACTTTGATTCCGAGAACGACGGCTGCGTAACCGTCCGTGACAGAGATAGCATGGAGCAGGTAAGAATTCCTGTAGCTGAGCTTCGCGACTATATCGAAAAAAGACTTGAGTTCTAAATAGAAAAGGCAGGCAAGAAAAACAAATATCTCTTGTCTGCCGTTTTTATCAAGGAGAATAATATGAAAAGACTGACAAATAAAAATATAGAGAAAAGAATTGATGCCCTGATGGCAAAAATGTCGCTTACCGAGAAGGTGGGGCAGCTCCATTCGATAAACTACGGCGGAACCTTTACCGAAGAGATGAAGGAATGGCTGCGCGACGGAAAAACAGGCTCGATGCTTCTGGTTGATAACGCTCTTGCGGGCGAGTCCGAGGCTGTGCGTATAAGTCAGGAGAGAATAAACGAGATGAGGCGCTTTGCCCTCGAAAATTCTCCATCGAAAATTCCGCTCCTCACCTGCCGTGACGTAATACACGGTATGCACACTACATATCCGATACCTCTCGCTATGGCGAGTGCGTTTAATCCCGAGCTGGTAACCGAATGCTACCGCGCAACCGCTAAGGAGGCGAAGGCGTACGGAGTTGACCTATCCTTTGCACCTATGCTCGACGTATCGCGCGATCCCCGTTGGGGAAGATGTATAGAGGGCCCCGGTGAGGACCCGTACGTTGGCGAGGTTATGGCAAACGCAATTGTATCGGGCTTTCAGGGTGAGGAGCTTAGCGACGATAGCTCGGTTGCGGCATGTGCGAAGCATTTTGTCGGCTACGGCGCATCAGAGGGCGGAAGAGATTACAACCGCACCGAGATTTCCGAGTACACCCTGCGTAACGTTTACCTTCGTGCATTCCGCAGTGCCGCAGAGAGCGGTATTGCCTCTGCTATGAGCTCGTTTAACGAAATATCGGGCGTGCCCGCAACGGCAAACCGCCACACTATGCAGGAAATTCTCAAGGACGAATTCGGCTTTGAGGGCTTCATAATTGCCGACTGGCTCGCAGTTTATCAGCTCATAAGGCAGGGGGTTGCCGAGAATATCGAAGAGGCGGCAACGCTTGCGAAGAATGCGGGACTCGACGTTGATATGTCGGATAACGCATTCGGCGAGAATCTCGTTTCGCTTGTAGAGCAGGGTAAGGTGTCAGAGGATGTTATAAACGATTCTGTGCGCCGTGTGCTGCGAGTTAAATTCGCACTCGGCTACTTTGACAAGAACCCCTGTGAGCAGAGAGTTGAATACGATTCAAATGAGCACCGCGCTCTTGCTCGCAAAATGGCAGGCGAGACAATGGTTCTGCTTAAAAACGAAAACAACGCCCTCCCGCTTTCGAAGGATGAGGGTGTATATCTGTGTGGCCCCTATGCGTTTGACAAGCGTATAATAAATGGCAGCTGGGCTGCTGACGGCGACCTTTCCTACTCTGTATCGGTTGCCGACGGTATGAAGGCAAAGAGCGACAGGGTATACTGTAATTACGAGCGTGCGGAGATGTCGGTTTACGATGAGGCTCTGCGCTTCGCTCCGCGCAACGGCAAGCAAACCGTGGTGGTCGTTCTCGGTGAGAGTGATAAGGTGACCGGTGAAAACCATAGCCTTGGCAGTATAGAGCTGTCGGGTGCCCAGGTTGAGCTTGTCAAGAATCTCAAGCGTCTGGGCAACACCGTTGTCGGCGTGGTTCTTGCGGGCAGACCCTTGGCACTCACCGAGGTAGAGCCCTACCTTGATGCTATTCTCTGGGGCTGGCATTCGGGCTGTGAAACGGGAAATGCGGTTGCCGATATTCTCTACGGCGACGTTAACCCCTCGGGAAAGCTCGCGATGACGCTCCCCGCATACACGGGACAGATTCCTCTCTACTACAACGTAACTATGAGCGGCAGAACGAGCGACGCCTATTACTCGCCAATGCTTGTGAGCGAGCATGACAAAAAAGTGTACGGCTACAACAATATGTATGACGATATACCCGCTCGTCCTCTGTATCAGTTCGGCTACGGACTCTCGTACACGAGCTTTGAGTATAGTGACGTGACGGTGGATAAGAGCGATATTTCAATTGACGCCATCAATAACGGTGAGATGATAACCGTTAAGGTAAAGGTGAAGAATACAGGCAACCGAGAGGGCAAGGAAACCGTTCAATGCTACATAAGAGATAAGGTAGCGGAAATGATGCGCCCGATACGCGAGCTCGTCGCATTTGAGAAGGTGACCTTGGCAGCCGGTGAGGAGAAAACAGTTGAGTTCAGACTCGGCAGGGACAGACTCTCCTACTACAATGCAAAGAACGAGCGCGTTGTTGAGCCCGGAGTATTTGAGATATACGCAGGGGATAGCTGCTATACTGAAAATCAGACTCAAATAACCGTTACAAAATAACAAAAAACGCAGGTGTTGCTATGCTTCACCTGCGTTTTATTAATCCTTGATCTTATAATAAAGGGGAAGGCGGCTGTTATAGGGTTGTGGGACGTACCTTACCGAGCCTATTTTCGTTCCGCTGACTCCGTATTTCGGATTGTATCCGAACAGATTTATGTATGAGCCGAGGTCAGGACGCTCTGCATCCATAGCCTTCATAACCTCAAAGAGCGCGAGGGTATCGTCTATCGCCCTGTGTGAGTTTTTTACCTTGCCCGACAGCCTATAGGCTTCAATTGCGTTTTCAAGCCTGTGCGGATACTCGCGTCTGTCCTTGTAAACCGATAGGGTGTCGAGCATATCGCAATTGCAAAGCACCCCGGCCGCGCCGTTTCGCGCAAGCAATCGGTAGAGATAATTCATATCGAATTGGGCGTTATGAGCAACGAGCAGATGACGGCTGCCTCGGAAAAGCGACAAAAATTCCTTCACCGCCTCATCCTCGCTGACACCGTCGCGCTCGAGCATTTCATCGGTTATGCCCGTCAGCTTGATTATCTCGGGGGGCACCTTATCCCCTTTCGGCAGCTTTATCAGAAGGTCAAGCTCGCGCTCTGCCTTGCCGCCCTTTTGGGAAAACAAAACGGCGGATAGCTCGATAACCCTGTCGGTTTTGAAATCAAGACCGGTGGTTTCCGTGTCAAATGCAATCAGGGTGTCGTACTGTGTGAGAAGGTCGGCAAGCGGTGCGTTCTCCGCCCTGTCCGATCGAGCCTTGAACGCGTGGTCAATAGCACCTCTGCATACAGGACACACCTTCGGATATCCTGCATATTCTTTTCTGCAATTATCGCATATAAACATAGTCATTACCTCAACTTACTTATAAAAATTATAAAACAAAATGCGCGTTAAGTCAATAAAAAATGTAAAAAGGGCAATATTTTACCTCTTTTGCTTGCAAAGCTTGTAGTTTTGTGGTATACTAATGACCGTGTGTGCAGGCTCGCTTGCACAAATCAAGAAAAAAGGAAATAACAGTGTTTACATTAGAAGAAGAAATAAACAGAAGATGTACCTTCGCTATAATTTCTCACCCTGACGCAGGTAAAACCACGCTCACGGAAAAGCTGCTCTTGTACGGAGGCGCAATACAGAGCGCGGGCGCGGTTAAGGGCAAGGCGGCAAACAGGCACGCCGTGTCTGACTGGATGGAGCTCGAAAAGCAGAGGGGTATCTCAATAACCTCGTCGGTTATGCAGTTTGAGTATAACGGACGGTGCATAAATATTCTTGACACCCCGGGACATCAGGACTTCTCTGAGGACACCTACCGCACGCTCATGGCGGCGGACAGTGCGGTAATGGTTATCGACGCTGCGAAGGGTATTGAGCCGCAGACACGCAAGCTATTCAAGGTTTGCGCTATGCGAAATATTCCGATATTCACCTTTATAAACAAGCTTGACCGCGAGGCGCGCGACCCCTTTGACCTTATCGACGAGCTTGAAAAGGAGTTCGGTATCGGCACATACCCTATGAACTGGCCTATCGGCTGCGGTGTTAATTTCAAAGGTGTTTACGACAGAGAGAACAAGAGAATACTTTCCTTCGGCGACCTTCATCGCGGCAAGGAAAGGCTGTCGGCGGTTGAATGTGATATAAATGACCGCGAAAGACTGTACGAGCTCATCGGTCAGTATTCGGCAGAGCCACTGATTGAGCAGGTAGAGCTGCTCGACGGCGCGTGCTTTGATTTTGATATAGAAAAGGTAAGGTGCGGAAAGCTCAGTCCCGTATTCTTCGGCTCTGCGCTGACTAACTTCGGCGTTGAATATTTCCTTGAAAATTTTCTCGCTATGACCAGCACGCCACTTCCCAGAAAATCAGAGGGCAGGCTCATAGATCCCGCGAGCGAGCCGTTTTCCGCCTTCGTTTTCAAGATTCAGGCGAATATGAACAAGGCTCACCGTGACAGAATCGCGTTTATGCGTATCTGCTCGGGCAAATTCGAGCGCGCGCAGGAATACATGCACGTGCAGGGTAAAAAGCAATTGCGACTGTCCCAGCCTCAGCAGATGATGGCGGAGGAACGCTCGGTAATTGACGAGGCGTACGCAGGTGATATAATCGGAGTTTTCGACCCCGGTATATTCTCGATAGGCGATACCGTGTGTGCTAAGGGAATGGACGTATGCTTTGAGGGTATACCTACCTTCGCCCCCGAGCATTTCGCTATGGTCGAGCAGACCGACAGCATGAAGCGTAAGCAGTTTGAGAAGGGCATGAACCAGATAGCTCAGGAGGGAGCAATACAGATATTCTTCGAGCCCGGTGCAGGTCTTGAGCGTGTGGTCGTCGGCGTTGTCGGCGTGCTTCAGTTCGAGGTGCTCGAATACCGACTCAAAAACGAGTACGGTGTTGATGTGCGCCGTTCCCCTCTCCCATACGAGCTTGTTCGCCGTGTAGGCGAGGGTGTTGACCCGAAAGCTCTCAGGCTCACCTCGGACACCCGCTGGGTGCAGGACTTCCGTGGTAAAGACCTTCTACTCTTCACAGGCTCGTGGAGCATAGATTGGGCACTCTCGCACAACGAGGGACTCGTTCTATACGAGTTCAACGAAAACGACAGCGAGCTTGAAAAATAACAGTTATATTAATAAACAGAGCAGGACTCCGCTCAGAGTCCTGCTTTTTCTGTTATTCTAATTTTTCGGGGGTGTCAATCAGGCCTGCAAGATAATCAAGGCTGACGTTGTAGAACTTTGCGAGCATTATAGCCCTTCCAAACGGCATTTCTCTCTTTCCCGACTCGTAGGTGCTGTAATACTGGTACGTCGTGTTGAGAATTTTGGCAACCTCTGCCTGAGTAAAATCGCGGTCCTCTCTGATGTCGCGAAGGCGGTGGGAATAATTCATACGGCTTCCTCCAATATTTATTCAAGAGAATTTTATCACATATGATTAGTGAACCGTCGAATATTAATCACATGTGATTTATCTTTGCATGAATATATTGTTTGAAGCAAGGCTTAGTTTTATGTACATGGAGAGAATTTTATAAAGTAAGGGCAGAAGCACCAATGTAGGTACCTCTGCCCGTTTTTTTTATTTTGGTTATGCCTGAATGCGACAGCCCATCGATTATCCGTTGTTTCTAAGCTCGTCTATAAGTGACGGAATAGCTCTCTCAAAGCGAACTCCGTAGGTGTGAGTGTCGCGGTCAGAGGTTGCAAGAATCGAGGAGAGGGTGAAGCGCGCAGCAATGCTCGCCGCCTCAAGACAGGAGAAACCGTTAAGATAAGCACCCACAAACGCCGAGGCGTATATATCTCCCGTTCCGTGACACACATATCCGAGTCGCTGATGGAAATAGTAATCGGTTTTTCCGTTATCCCTGACGGCAACGCCCAGCCTGTCACCCTCAAAGGTGACACCCGTCATAACTATACGCTTCATGCCCATTTCTGTAAGGCGGTCAAGGATATTTTCAATATATTCGCGGTCAAATTCCTCACGGTATTCAATGCCGCACATCATAGCCGCCTCGGTAATGTTGGGAAGAACAATGTCGGCAAGAAGGCACAGCTCCCTCATTTTTTCCGCGTAAGCGAGGTCAAAGCCCGCATACAGATGTCCGTGGTCAGCCATAGCGGGATCAACCACGCGAACACCGCCCTTTTTGAGTAGGGTGTCCATCATTTTTTTTGCATATTCAATCTGCGTTATACTGCCAAGATAACCCGAATAGAAGCAGTCAAAATCAATATTCTGACGCACAAGCTCCTCGCATATTGGCATAGTATCAGCGGACAGGTCGGTGAAGGTGTATCCCGAAAAGCTGGAGCCCGTGTGATTTGAGAGCAGAGCAGAGGGGAGCGCCGCTACCTCGTGACCGCACGCGGATATTATAGGTACTGCAACTCCGAGTGAGCACTGTCCAACGCAGGATAAGTCCTGAAATGTAAGAATGCGTTTGAAGCTCATATCGCTCCTCCTTTTGAAAACTACATATATAATAGCACATTTTTTTTGCGCGCGCAACACTTTTTGACAAAAGTATTGAATTATTGAAATATTTGTGTTATTATATTTTGTAAAGATAATTTCTGATTTCAGAGGTGCAGAATGAGAATAGTTGTAAAGGTGGGAACGTCCACTCTCGCTTACCCCACGTGCAGACTTAATATAAGAAGGGTGGAATCGCTTTGCCGCGTGCTCTCGGATTTGAAGAATGCGGGCAACGAGGTGATTTTGGTATCCTCGGGCGCTATTGGCATGGGAGTCGGTAAGCTGCTGCTCAAGCAACGTCCCTCGGACATCCCGACCAAGCAGGCGGCGGCAGCCGTCGGCCAGTGCGAGCTCATGTATAAGTATGACGAGCTGTTCTCGCATTATAACCATACCGTAGGACAGATTCTTCTCACGGGAAGCGATATCGATCACGAGGACAGACGCGAGAATTTTGTGAATACGATGAGCCGCTTGCTCGAGCTTGGCGTTATTCCTATCATAAATGAAAACGACACGGTAACAACCGATGAGATAAAGGTTGGCGATAACGATACCCTTGCGGCAATAGTTGCAACGAATATTGGGGCAGACCTTCTCGTTCTTCTGTCGGATATCGACGGTCTTTATACGGGTGACCCCCATACCGATAAAACGGCGAAGCTGATACCCACGGTTGATACACTCACCGAGGATATTCTTTCGCTCGGGAAGGGCAGCGCCTCGGGACTCGGCACGGGTGGTATGGTAACCAAGCTTCATGCGGCAGAAATGTGCATGAAGGCGGGCGTGGATATGATAATCGCAAACGGCGACGAGCCCGAAAATCTCTACAAGGCTGTTGACGGCTCGGGCGTGGGAACTAAATTTGCAGGTAAGAGAAAATGAAGGATACGGTAGAAATACTGCGGGCGGCAAATCGCGTTAAGGGCGTTATTGCATCGCTTTGTGCAGAGGAGAAGAATGCAGCTCTGGCAAAAATGGCAGAGGCACTCGTTTCTAATAAAGAAAAGATACTGAAGGAAAACGAAAAGGATATAGAGCGCGCAAGGGGAGTTATCTCCGAGGTTATGATAGACCGCCTGCGCCTCACCGCCGAGCGAATTGATACTATGGCGAAGGGGATCGTTGAGGTTATGGAGCTTGACGACCCTGTCGGAAAAACGATATCATCACACACGCATAAAAACGGAATGCTCATCGAAAAGACCGCAACCCCTATGGGTGTTGTCGCAATAATATACGAGAGCCGACCGAACGTCACCTCAGATGCGGCGGCGCTCGCACTCAAGAGCTCAAACGTCTGTGTTCTGCGTGGCGGCAAGGAAGCGTATAACTCCGCATATGCGATAGTTGAGGCTATGCGAGAGGGGCTTTCCGCCGTCGGACTTCCGCGCGAGGCGATAAGTCTTGTGGAGGACACAACGCGCGACAGCGCGCGGGTGCTTATGGAAGCGACAGGGCTGGTTGATTTGCTGATACCGCGCGGCGGAGCAGGGCTCATCCGTGCATGCGTTGAAAACGCGAAGGTTCCGTGCATACAAACGGGAACCGGAATTTGTCATATATACGTTGACAGTAGCGCGGATGCCGATATGGCTCTTTCGATTATAGAGAATGCAAAAACCTCGCGCCCCTCTGTATGTAACGCAGAGGAGGTGCTTCTCGTTCACAGCGCAATAGCAGAGAAATTTTTGCCCGAAATCAAGAGGGTGCTCGTTGATGAGAGGAAAAATGCAGGCAAGCCTGCGGTAGAGCTTCGCCTCGACGGACGCGCACAAGATTATATAGACGGAACACCCGCAACCGATGCCGATTTTGATACCGAGTTTCTCGATTATATCCTTGCGGTCAAGGTGGTTGACGGTGTAGAGGAAGCAATAGAGCATATAGGAGCGCACTCAACAGGTCACAGTGAGGCGATTATCACAAGGGATAAGGCGAGCGCGGATAGATTTACGAAAATGATAGACAGCGCGGCGGTATACGTCAACGCATCGACGAGATTTACCGACGGGGGTGAGTTTGGTCTTGGCTGTGAGATGGGCATTTCGACGCAGAAGCTTCACGCGCGCGGTCCTATGGGAATATCCGAGCTGACTACCTATAAATATATAGTGCGTGGCAACGGACAAATCAGATAATGTAAACCTGTGTTTACAGGGACGGGAGAGTAAAATGGATAAGAAAATAGG
The DNA here is from genome assembly GCA_045593885.1 of Eubacteriales bacterium. GTDB lineage: Bacteria > Bacillota > Clostridia > Oscillospirales > CAG-272 > UBA1740. The sequence continues at coordinate 8,493 of JAZNXN010000048.1, read as the reverse complement.
TTTCATCGGAGCCGGAAATATGGGCGGCGCAATAGTAGGCGCGATAGCAAAAGCAGGCTATGCAAAGAGTGTTTACGTTTTCGAGCCGAATAGAGAGAAGGCGGAGGCACTCGCGAACGAAGCCCACATAAGCCTTGCCGACAGAGAAAAAATATCGCGCGAGTGCGATATCATATTCCTTGCGGTGAAGCCGCAGATAGTAAAAACCGTAGCGGAGGAAATCGCTCCGTACATTTTTGCACGTGAAAATAAGCCCACGCTGGTCAGTATGCTGGCAGGTGTTTCAGCCGAGCGTGTGAGCGAGCTTTTCGGAGCACCTGTTATACGCATAATGCCTAACACCCCTGTCAGCGTAGGCGAGGGAATGATACTCGTATGTCCCGACAAATCGGTTGACGGTGATACAAAAAAATGCTTTGAGCTCATTATGCAGAGGGCAGGCAGAATAGATTACATTGACGAGAAGCTGATAGATGCCGCGAGCGCGGTTTCGGGCTGCGGTCCTGCTTTCGTTTATATGTTCATTGAGGCTCTTGCTGACGGAGCCGTCAAGTGCGGTCTTCCGCGTGAGCGCGCTCTCGAATATGCCGAGCAGACGGTGCTCGGTGCGGCGCGGCTGGCGCTCACCTCGGACAAGCATCCCGAGCAGCTCAAGGACGAGGTTTGCAGTCCTGCGGGCAGCACGATGGCGGGTGTCACCACTCTCGAGAAGGGCGCATTCCGCGCATCAGCAATTGATGCGGTCTGTGCCTCGTATAAGCGCACCCTTGAGCTTGGCAAATGAGAAGGATCATTGTGAAAGCCTTTTGCATCTTTTCACTAAAGGTAAAAGCAATATGAAATTAAGGAGCAGATTTTCTGCTCCTTTCTTAATTGGCAGTAACCTAAAAAAATTCTTCTCATATACATTTAATGTAGGCAGAGAGAAAAATGCCTATGAAATATAAAATCAAGGAGATAAGTATGGCAACATTTACAAATCAGGCACAGCTTCGCTATAACAATACGGTAGTAAATTCTAATATCACCGTTGGTCAGATAGTCGGCGTCCTCACCGCAACAAAGACGGCGGTAACTCCAACCTATCAGCGAAACGACGATATAACCTATGTGGTCAGTATACTCAATTCGGGCGCAAGCCCCGTAACGGGAGTCACCGTGACCGATAACCTCGGCGCCTACACGGTAGGCATGAATACGGTGTACCCCCTTGAATATAAGGAGGGCTCGCTGCGCGTATTCGTTAACGGAGTGCTTTTGGACGATGAGCCCGACGTTACCGCAGGTCCGCCTCTCGTAATTTCGTGTATGACTATACCTGCGGGCGGTAACCTCATGGTTATTTACGAGGCAAACGTGACCGAATTTGCATCCCCCGAGGCGGGTGCGACTATAAGCAACACCGTAACGGTTGAGGCGGATAACGTCACAACTCCCGTAACCGCAGAGGAAACAGTAACCGCCGTAACAGGTTCGGATGCAACTATCACGAAGTCGATGGAGCCCACTGTTGTTACCGAGAACGGAAGGCTCACCTATACCTTCCTTATTCAGAATTTTGGAAATGCTCCTATTGTCGCTACCGACGATGCAACCGTCATAGATGACTTTAACCCGATACTTTCCGATATAACCGTAACACTTAACGGTGTAGAGCTCAGCGCACCCACAGGCTACACCTATAACACTTCAACAGGTCTTTTCAGAACCACCCCCGGTGTAATAACCGTCCCTGCCGCAACCTATACTCAGGGCACGGGCGGTGAGTGGATAATAACTCCCGGCACAGCTGTCCTGACGGTAGAGGGAACTATTTAATCCTTTGGCGCCATATAAAAAAGGGGCCGCTTTATTTCGGCATAACCGCAAACAAAAAGGTGAGGGACAAAAAGCTCCTCACCTTTAATTTTACTAAAGCCCATACCTTGTCGAGAATAAGGAAAAATCTGCGATTTTCATTTTTGCGGTTTTTTTGTTTGCTAGCGCCGTTTTCACACTCTCTTGTACTCAGTACGCCTACGACAGCAAAAACGGCGGTTTCTGCTCAAAATCAAGCAAGCCCCGAGGGCTGTTCGCACTAAAAATTCAGTAAACCGTGCGTTTTTTTGCTTGATTTATCTGAGTTTTGTTGAATTCTTAATGGCTCAGCCTCTTATAGCTTTATCCTGCGGTTTTTGCAGTTTCGTACCGTCCGACATCAATGCTGTCAGAGGTGCGCGAGCGAAGCTCCTCTATGGGATGCTCCTTATCCTGTACCCGATAGTCCTCACCGAATTTATCTATATGCTCAAGTATAACGGCGTGGCTTCTGACGTCCTCGCCGCTGCCGTTGGTAGCATACTGGTATTTGTAAAAATCGGCGTTTTCGTCAAGCTCCCCGACGTTTACGTAGCCGTCCTGCTTCGTAGTGATATTCACCGTGTCTGCAAGAACCTTTCTTATATATTCCTTGTTGTTTCGGAAGCGTACTGTTTCGGGCACGCTCTTGTCGGGGATTACCTCCTCGTATGATTTTCTGTCATATTTTTCAAGCATATTTTTTGCTATATGAAGATGCGCTATCTCTTGCAAGAGAAGCCTTTCCCATATTTCCTTTATCCTTGCATCCACCTCGTCAAGATACATAGAATAGTAAAGATAACATTCGGTATACTCGTGCATTAAGAGGTTTTCAAGAGGGGTGCAGTTCGGGTCGATAAGCGAGCCGTAATGAGTAACGTGGTCCTCCTCCACCATAGCTATCTCGGTATATAGCTCGCGCCCCTTCTGATTCTGATAAAAGCCGCCTATATTCATATAGTAATTCATGGTCTGCTGCTCGGCTGCGGTTATTATCTGCACGTCAAGCTTGGTTGCAAGATTGGCTCTTTTACTGTCAATGTGCGGTCTTATGTTGTCGTAGGGGTGTCTGTGATGTGCAATAGTAGGACGGGCGGGCATAATCTCCGTATATCCGCCGACAAATCTTTCTGCCCTCTCTCCCATATCACTTTCGAGCAGATTTGCGTACCTGTATAAATGGTCAAAATCCTCGAGCAGAGCGAAATCAAGAGCTTCCTTTACAGTCATATCCTCCTCCCTCTCACCCATAAAGGCAGTGAGGTCCACCGCGAGCTGCTCGTAGCCTATGGTGGTTTCGAGCAGGTTTTCGTCGCAGGGCTTCAGCGCTGATATCAGCTTCTGCTGCTCTTGCTCGCTTCTTCGCAGAAGCGCTACCGCGCGCTTTGCATCAGCATCGTCGAAGCGTCTGTTGAAATGATGCTTGCACCACACGGCCTCATATTCTGTTCCGTTCATCAGAATACAGCGCACGCGTGTGTACGGGTCAACCTCGTTTTTGTTGTACGGCATAGGTGACATATCCTTCCAGCTCATCAGGAGCCTTTCGTGGTCAATCGGTTTTTCGTTAAATGGATTGAAGCTCATAATAAATACCTCCAACCAAATTTTATCCGAAAGCGCAGCAAGCTAATCACAAAGTAAATAAAAAACGGATTTCCGTCGGAAATCCGTTTTTGCTTTAACCTATTATTTTATCCTCGAAAAATTTCATTGTATCGTCGTAGCCGAGCTTGATATTGTTGCGGCTGACCTCTGTGTCAAAGTTGATTATCGAGCAGAGCTTTTTTGAGGGCTTGAGTGTTATAATGCTGACGTCCTTCGGAACCTTCACGCGACGCACTCTTCCAAAGCCGAAAAGGCGCACGACTATAATGTTTTTATATCCCCTTGATATCAGCGAACCGACGGGAAGGGTATCGAAAAAACCGCCGTCAAGATAGCTTTTTCCGTCCGAGGTGAGCCTCTGGAATATTGGCAGAGAGGCGCTGGCGAGCAGCATATCGTGCAGCCGCCCCCGTTCAAGCTCCTTGGCATCAAGTTCGTAGCCCTTTTTGTCGGTTGTGCAGTATGCGGTGAAATAGAAATTCACGTCCGAGCCCTTGATTCTGTCCTCGTCCGCCATTTTTTCGAGCATATCGCGAAGGGGTTTTGTGCTGACACCCTTGCTTTTTATTATACTTTTCACCTTATCAAGATAAACGCTGAGCATATCGGGACGCAGATTTCCCTTGCAAAACTGTCGCATTCCCTCGTCGTTTACGTCCATAACCTTCGAGAAGGTTATGCTGTTCCAGATTTTGAGTGCGAGGTCGAGGTCGCGCATTGCCATCATTGCACCGTTGAGCGCACCGACAGAGGTGCCCGCTACCGCCTCGTACTTGATGCCGAGCTCGTCGAGCGCCTTCCACACGCCAATCTGGTATGCACCGCGCGCACCACCGCCCTCAAGGACAATGGCGTATTTTTTGTTTTTATCAATATACAATTAAATCAACCCTTTTTGATTATTTTTTCTTTTACCGCCGTATATGAGAGAAGCAGAATATATACTGCCGCGGCAACGAAGATTATCGTCGCTCCCGACGGAATATCGGCATTAAAGGATATGAAAAGTCCCGTCACACAGAAAAGAGAGGCGAAGAGAGAGGAGATTATCATTCTGTTTCTGAGGCTCTGTGACAGAAGCGCCGCACACGCCGCAGGGATTGAGAGAAGCGCAATTACGAGAATTATTCCGACTACCCGAAGTAAAACCACGACGGTCAGCGATATTATAACGAGTAGGGTGTACTCGATAACTCTGACGAACAGTCCGTTTATAGCAGAGAAGCCTTCATCAAACAAATATGCGCGTACGTCACCGAAAAATACCGTAACGAGTAAAATAACCAGCGCTGTCAGAATTGCCATAAGAATGATATCCGCGCGAGTCGTTGTGAGTATATTTCCAAAAAGATATGAATTGAGGTCGGGCGGATATCCGGGCATAAGCGCGATGAAGGCAACTCCTGCCGCCATACCGAGTGCCCAGAACATGGATATTATTATATCCACGCTTGCTCCGCCTCTCTTGCGAAGGTAGCCGATGCCGAAGGATGCGCCGACAGAGAATACCGCTGCGCCGATAAGCGGCTCTATGCCGAGAAGATATCCAAGACCGACTCCGCCGTACGCCGTGTGCGCGATACCTCCGCTCATCATTGTGAGCTTCCTTTCAACCGTGATTATGCTTACAATGCCCGCAAGCACTCCTGCAAGCAGAGAGGCGATAAGTGCGTTCTGCATAAATTGATAGTTAAGAATTGCATTAATCATTGCACTCACCTCCCGTATGGGTGTGTCCGCCGAGCACTCTGTGAGGAATCTCGTGGGCGATAAGGTCGATAGGACAGCCGTACATTTCATTGCAAACCTCCTCGGTAAGCCTCGGCTCTCCGTGATATGCCAGTCTCTTGTTCAGGCACGCGATTCTTCCAACCGAGCTTGATACTGCCATAAGGTCGTGGGTGACGAGAATTACCGTCATACCCTCGCGGTTAAGAGATGAGAGCAGCTCGTATATGCTCGCGCGCGATGCAGGGTCGACGCTCGCCGTAGGCTCGTCAAGAATGAGTATTTTTGGGGATACCGCCAACGCCCTCGCAATCAGAAGACGCTGAAATTCACCGCCCGAAAGCTCGGATATCTGCCTTTTTGCCAGCTCGGATATTCCTACGCGAGAAAGAAAGCCCATAGCCCTCTCCCTGTCAGCCTTTTTGAAATACCCAAATGGGTGAAGCCCCTTTCCGACACTTGCGGTCATAACCGCCTCGAGCACGGATATAGGGAATTTCCTGTCAACGAGAGAAAACTGAGGAACGTAACCGATAGTCCCTCTTTCCTTCTCGCTTCCAAACACCCTGACTGTGCCCGTGTATTTGTCGCAAAGCCCTAAAATTGCCTTGAGAAGCGTGGTCTTGCCCCCGCCGTTAGGTCCTATTATTGCCAAAAATTCGCCCCTGTGCACGTCGAGCGTTATGTTTTCAATAGCCGCGGTATTTTTGTAGTAAACCGACAGTCCCTCTATTTCAATAACCTTCTCGCCGCTCGGCTCGGGATAGTGAATATGAACGTGTCCTCCGTGGGCGTGTGCTACACCGCCGCCCTTTACCGTATGGTCGTGCGAGTGCTCGCTGTGACAGTCGTTACACGTATCGCAGTATCCGTGCGTTTTGTGTATTTCGTGTCCGCAGGAGCATTCGCTCTTGTGAATGCTTTCTTTATTCATCATTTCGCCTCTGCTATTTTTTCTGCCATGATTTTAAGGTTTTCAATATAGCTCTCTGACAGGGGGTCGAGCATTATCGCCTCGCCGTCTATTCCCTCTGCAAACGCTTCTGCCTGTCTTTTGGCGGTTTGCGCCTGGTAGAAAATCACCCTTATTCCGTTTTCTCTTGCAAGGTCGGTGAGCCTCTGCATATCCGAGGCGCTGACCTCCTTGCCCTCCTCTTCGAGTGAGTGCATTTCAAGACCGTATTCATCTGCAAAATAAGCAAATGCGGGGTGGAAAACTATAAATTTCTTGCTTTCAAGAGCCGAAAGCATTTCGCGTATCTCTGTGTCAGTCGTATCGAGTGAGCCAAGAAAGCTATCGGCGTTATCCGTGTAGAGCTGCGAATTTTCTGAGTCAAGCTCTATCATCGTGTCGCGTATCAGCTCAACCATTATTTTTGCTCGCCTGACAGACAGCCAGATGTGAGGGTCGCGCGCATCGCCTTGCTTAAGGTCGGGTATTTTTTCGGCAACCGCCTCGTCGAGCTTTACTATCCTCGTATTATCTGCCAGAGCAGGCAATACGTTTTGCTCCGACGGAAGTCCTATCGAGAAATAGACGTCAGCCTTCGAAAGCTCAAGAATTTCCTTCGGGGACGGATCATAGCTTTCGGGGCTCGCTCCTGACGGAACCGCGGTTATCACGTTGACGCTGTCCTTGCACACTCCCTTGACAAATGCTGCCTCGGGCGCTATTGTAACGCCCACCGTTATTTTTGTGTCATCATCACCGTCCGAGCAGGCACATAAAATTGTGGGTAGGAGCAAAGCAATAAGAAGTATTATTGAAAATTTTCTCATTATAATTTCCTTAAAATGTTAAAATTCTGTTTGTAACATAAAATTATAGCATATAAACCCCAAAAAAACAATTATAATTTTGTAAATACGTAAATATATTAGACAGAGAAACGAAAAAATAATCGCTTGCAGGGGGTAACACGGTGAAAAAGCTACTCACTTTTCTTATGGCACTGTTCTTGATTTTTCTTTCAGCCTGCTCGAAAACAAGCAGTCCGGCGGAAATTTTCAGTGCGTTTACCGACCGTTACGGCGAGCTCCCCGTCGGGATGCTCTATGACAGCGAGAGGGAAGAGTGGGAGGAGGGATATATTTCGGATAAGCTGATAGAGAACCTTTATTCCTGCACACGCGACACAGGAGAGATGGAGCATGTTTTGTCCTTTTGCGTTTACCTTGGGGCGCGCAGCGACGAGTTCTACGAGATAGGCATTTTTATATGCAACAGTCATAGTGAAGCGGAGCAGGTCGCAAAAATGTGCCTTAAAAGAATCGATACGGCAAGAGAGCTTCGCTCCAAAACCGAAGGGGAAATAGGGCTTTCCTCTCTTGACGGCGCGTTTGTGAGAGTCAGCGGTGAGGTGTGTGTATATTCTATGATGCCGGATAACGAGGCGGCGGCAAGGGCGCTCGACAGAGCAATATAGAATTAATCTTGTAAAAATTAAGGAAATTATTGACAAGTATAAATAAAAGTGGTAAAATGAAATAGAATAAGGGAGTAATCAGCACCTTGTGCGGTGAAAGTCAACAACCGTTCTCTATGAGAGCTGGCTTCGCCTTAATGGATGAGACTTATCGGGCGATAGGTCTTTTTTCTATGCTGCACCCAATTTCAGAAAAAATTTCGGAGGTTTTAGAATTGAAGGAATATTTGAAGGAAAGCTCTGAGGTATTGACCGAGCTTTCGGCAGACCGTGAGGGCCTTTCCTCCGCTGAGGCGGCGGCAAGACTCGAAAAGCACGGAAAGAACAAGCTGGCAGAGGGGAAGAAGGAATCACTTTTCTCAAAAATCATGAAGCAGTTTGCCGAGCCTATGACACTCATTCTCATAGTTGCTGCGGTAATTTCGGGAATCCTCGCTATATATGAAAAGGAATTTCCCTCCGACGTTATAATAATACTTGCTGTTGTTGTAATCAACGCAATTCTCGGAGTTTTCCAGGAGAGTAAGGCGGAGGCGGCTGTTGCGGCATTGAATCAGATATCAGCACCAACCTCGAAGGTTCTGCGTGACGGACATATACAAACCGTCAGAAGCGACGAGCTCACCATTGGCGACGTTATAATCCTTGAGGCAGGCGACTCTGTTCCCGCTGATGCGAGAATTATCGAGTGCGCCTCAATGAAGGTTGAGGAGGCAGCTCTCACAGGTGAATCGGTTCCTGTTGATAAGACGGATAAGGCGATAAATGCCCCCGACGGTACCGTTCCTCTCGGCGACCGCAAGAATATGGTATTTATGGGCAGCACCGTAGTTTACGGCAGAGGTAAGGCTGTAATCACCGCCGTGGGTATGGATACCGAGATGGGTAAGAT
>JAZNXN010000047.1:0-43692 GCA_045593885.1 Eubacteriales bacterium | reverse complement strand
GGCAGCCGAGGTTCCCGATGCAATCCGCAAGGGAATTGAAGAGGCTAAGAAAAACATGATAGAGGTTTCGATTCACAACACGACGATTCCTCACGAAATAATCGGTGAGTTCGGCGCAGGCAGAGTTCTTCTCAAGCCCGCAGCTCCCGGTACCGGTATCATCGCCGGTGGCGCAGTTCGTGACGTTCTCGAGCTCGCAGGAATTAAGAATATAAGAGCAAAGTGCCTCAGATCCAACAACCCCACTAACGTAGTTAAGGCTACCTTCGAGGGACTCAAGGCTCTGAGAACTGCTGAGCAGGTTGCTGCTCTGCGCGGCATCAGCGTTGATGCTCTGAAGGGTTAAGGGGGTAACTGAAATGGAAAAGGTTAAGGTTACACTCGCAAAGAGCCTTATAGGTGCAAAGCCCAATCAGAGAGCTACCGCAGAGTCTCTTGGATTCAAGAAAATAGGCGACAGCAATATTCTCAACAACGATGCATGCCTTGCAGGTAAGATCAAAGTTTTGAAACACCTCGTCAAGGTTGAAACCGTTTAATCGGAATTTATGAAGGAGGATATAAGGATGAAGCTTCATGAACTTTCACCCGCAGAAGGCTCTGTAAAAAAGAACTTCCGTAAGGGTAGAGGCGCAGGTTCCGGAAACGGAAAAACGGCAGGTAAAGGCCATAAGGGACAGAATGCCCGTTCAGGCGGCGGTGTAAGACCCGGCTTCCAGGGCGGTCAGCTCCCTCTTTACAGACAACTTCCTAAAAGAGGATTTTATAATAAGTTTGGAAAGACTTATGCTATCGTAAATGTCGCTACTCTCAACAAGTTTGAGAATGATGCGGTAGTTGACCTTGCAGCTCTCGTAAACAGCGGTATTATCACCGACGTATGCGACGGCATCAAGGTTCTCGGTAACGGCGAGATAACAAAGAAACTCACTGTAAAGGCAACAATCTTCTCCAAAACAGCAGCGGAAAAGATAGAGGCAGCAGGTGGAAAGACTGAGGTGATTTAAGTGCTTCAGACTATAAGAAACGCCTGGAAACTTCCGGACATAAGAAAAAAGATACTTTTCGTTCTTTTCATTCTTGTTATTTACCGTGTAGGAACGATAATCCCCGTACCGTTTGTAAATGCCAGCGACTTCGATGCCAGCTTCGGCGATAACACAATTCTCACGTACCTGGATACCTTATCAGGCGGAGCACTTGGCACCGCAACGCTGTTTGCACTCGGTGTATCGCCGTACATTACGGCTTCAATCGTAATCCAGCTCATAACCGTTGCCTTCCCGAAGCTCGGCGAGGCATTCAAGGACGGCGAAATGGGCAAGCGTAAGATGGAAAACTGGACCAGAATAGTAACCGTTATTCTTTCAGTTATAACCGCTTTCGGCTATTACAAGATACTTGACAATGCAGATATGCTTATCAGCACGGAAGAAAACAAGGTGCTTGTAGGATTCGTTGTAGTTATTTCGTACTGTGCAGGCGCAAGCATGGTTATGTGGCTCGCTGAAAGAATCAATGAGAACGGTATCGGAAACGGTATCTCGCTCATACTCTTTGCCAACATAATCTCAGGACTGCCTTCCTTTGTAATAAGACTTTATCAGCTCGTCAGGGTTTCCTTCGAGGCTGTTGAGTACAGGGGCGGTTTGATAACTCTTGCATTTGCAATTGCAATAATGACTATTCTGTTCCTTCTCGCAATGGTTGTGTTCATCATATTCATTACGGGCAGTGAGCGCAGAATTCCCATTATGTATGCAAAGCGTGTTGTAGGACGCAAAATGTACGGCGGTCAGAACTCGACGTTGCCGCTCAAGCTCAATATGAGCGGTGTTATGCCTGTTATTTTTGCAAGCTCTATAATCTCTCTTCCCGCAACCATCCTCACTCTGTGCGGAATTGCTACCGAAGAGGGTGCGGAAGCTCACCCCCATTGGCACGCATTCTATGATTTTATGTCAGCTGACGGTTGGTTCTACCCCCTGATGATGTTCATACTCATCATAGCATTTGCATATTTCTATATCACTATTTCGTTCAATCCTGTTGAGGTTGCAAACAACCTCCAGAAGAACGGCGGCGCTATCCCCGGTATTCGCCAGGGCAAGCCTACCGCACAGTATATCTCGAAGATTCTGTCGAAGGTTACGCTCATCGGCGCACTCTTCCTCGCAATCATCGCTATACTGCCGATACTCATAACTCCGTTGCTTGAGCTCCTTATAGGAAAGCTGGTAAACGCGAGCTACGTATCGTACTTTGCTTCAAGCTTCACCTTCGGTGGAACCTCGATACTCATTGTTGTCGGTGTTGCACTCGAAACGGAGAGAGAGCTGGAGGCACAGCTGACCATGCGTAATTACAAGGGCTTTCTTGACTGATAGGGAGATCCGAAGATGAAGATAATTTTTCTCGGAGCACCCGGTGCAGGCAAGGGCACGCAGGCTGAAATCGTATCGGAAAGACTTTCGATACCCACAATTTCTACCGGCGTTATAATTCGCGAGGCGCTGGCAGCAGGAACCGAAATGGGTCTTGCGGCAAAGAAGTTCATTGACGAAGGAGCGCTTGTTCCCGACGATGTCGTAATCGGCATAATAAGGGAGCGCCTCTCCCTCGATGACTGTGCGAACGGATTTATCCTTGACGGATTCCCTCGCACCGTGCCTCAGGCTGAGGCACTTGATAAAATGGGCATCACCCTTGACCGTGTAGTTTCTATCGAGGTTTCCGACGAGGAAATCGTGAAGAGAATGAGCGGCAGGCGCGTATGTCAGAAATGCGGAAGCAGCTATCATATTGAGAGCAAGCCCTCAAAGGACGGCACTCACTGTGACAGATGCGGAGCTGAGCTGACTATACGCAAGGATGATGATCCGAAGGTCGTTCTTAACCGACTGTCCGTCTATCACACGACGACTGAGCCTCTCAAGGACTTCTATGCCAAGAAGGGTATACTGAAGCTCGTTGAGGGACAGAAGACCGTGGAGAAGACAACAGCACTTACTATGGCTGCACTCGGAGTTTGATTTAATGATAGTTATTAAGAATTCCGAACAGCTCAAACTGATGAAAGAGGCCGGTAGGATTACCGGTGAGGCGCTTCTCGTTGCCGAGGACGCAATCCGCGAGGGTATGAGCACGAAGGAGCTGGACACAGTGATTCGTAATTATATCGAAAAGTGCGGTGCGAAACCGTCATTTCTCGGCTACGGGGGCTTTCCCGGAAGCGCGTGCATCAGTATAAACGAGGAGGTAATTCACGGTATCCCCTCGCCGAAGAAAATAATCAAGGCGGGAGATATAGTGAAGGTCGATGTCGGTGCCCTCTATCGCGGCTACAACGGCGACGCGGCAAGAACATTTGCTGTCGGTGCTGTGAGCGATGAGGCAAAAAGGCTCATAGAGGCGACGAAAGAGAGCTTCTATAAGGGCGCAGCCCTCGCTCTGGCGGGTAACCGAATCGGCGACATCGGATATGCGGTGCAATCCTGCGTTGAGGGACACGGATTTTCAGTAGTTCGTGAATACATTGGTCACGGAGTTGGTGCCAAGCTTCACGAGGAGCCCGACGTACCGAACTACGGCACGAAGGGACGCGGACCTCGCCTGTACGCAGGCATGACGTTGGCCATAGAGCCTATGGTGAACGTAGGAGTTGAAAAGGTAAAGGTGCTCGGTGACGGATGGACGGTGGTTACCGCCGACGGCTCGCTATCAGCTCATTATGAGAATACGGTAGCGGTGACTGAAGACGGACCTGTTCTGTTAACCGATGTAAGGTAAAACTTATACCGAATACAGTAAGGAGGAAATATTTTGCCAAAGGACGATTTGATTGAATTTGAGGATGGCGAGGTAATCGAGGCATTGCCGAATGCCACCTTCAAGGTTAAGCTTCCAAACAACCACATAGTAACAGCTCATATCTCAGGCAAGCTGAGAATGAACTATATCAAAATTCTTCCCGGTGATACGGTAACCGTTGAGGTTTCGATTTACGATCTCACGAAGGGCCGAATCACATGGAGAAAAAAATAATTTTCGAAAGGAACGGTCATAAAAATGAAAGTTAAGCCTTCCGTAAAGAAGATTTGCGAAAAATGCAAAATCATCAAAAGAAAAGGCCATGTAATGGTTATTTGCGAAAATCCCAAGCATAAGCAGAAGCAGGGCTGATTTTTGCAAAGTAATAAAATTGATTAAAAAACAAAAGGAGATTATCTAATGGCTCGTATAGCTGGTGTTGATATTCCGAATAACAAGCGAGTTGAGATAGCTTTGACCTACATCTACGGTATAGGCAGAAAGAGCGCTCAGGATATCCTTACTAAGACCGGTATCAGCTTTGATACCCGCGCTAAGGATCTTACCGAGCAGGAGATTGCCAAGCTCCGTGATGAAATCGAGGCTAACTATCAGGTAGAGGGTGACCTCCGCCGCGAGGTTTCTCTCAACATCAAGAACATGGTAGAGATTAACTGCTACCGTGGTATTAGACACAGAAAAGGTCTTCCCGTAAGAGGACAGCGCACAAAGACTAATGCAAGAACACGCAAGGGTCCCGCAAAGACTATTGCTAACAAGAAGAAGTAAGGAGTAAGGACGATGGCAGAAAAGAAAGTTATCAGAAAACGCCGTGAGCGCAAGAACATCGAAAAAGGTGCAGCACACATCCGTTCTACTTTCAACAACACGATTGTAACCATTTCCGACGTTCAGGGAAATGTTATTTCCTGGGCATCCGCGGGTGAAATGGGCTTCAAGGGTTCGAGAAAGTCCACTCCTTATGCAGCACAGACCACTGCTGAGAAGGCAGCAAGTCTTGCAATGGAGCACGGATTGAAGACTGTAGAAGTTTACGTAATGGGACCCGGTTCGGGCAGAGAGTCTGCAATCAGAGCTCTCCAGACCGCAGGTCTTGAGATTACGCTTATCAAGGACGTAACACCGATTCCTCATAACGGTTGCCGTCCGCCCAAGCGCAGACGCGTTTAATTAAAGGGAGGTATAAAAAATGGCAAGATACATTGGACCGAGCTGCAAGCTCTGCCGCAGAGAGGGCGCTAAGCTCTTTTTGAAGGGCGATCGTTGCACCTCCGGTAAGTGCGCATTTGACCACAGAAGCACTGCTCCCGGTCAGCATGGCGCAGCTCGTAAGAAGATAGAAGAATACGGTATGCAGCTCAGAGAAAAGCAGAAGGCTAAGCGCTACTACGGTGTTCTCGAATCTCAGTTTAAGAACTACTTTGAGATGGCAGATAAGCAGGCAGGTATGACCGGTGCAAACCTTCTCATAATCCTGGAGCGCCGTCTTGACAACGTAGTATATAGAATGGGTATGGCAGAGAGCCGTAAGGAAGCTCGTCAGCTCGTTCTCCACGGTCACTTCACTCTCAACGGTAAGAAGGTTACTATTCCTTCCCTGCTCGTTAAGGCAGGCGACGTTGTAGCAGTTAAGGAGTCCAGCCGTTCCAGCGAAAAGTTTAAGGCTCTCGCAGAGGCACTTGAAGGCAGAATTAAGCCCAAGTGGCTTGATGTAGACGCTGCAAAGCTCTCGACCAAGGTTGCAAGTCTTCCCGCAAGAGAGGACATCGACTTCCCGTTCGAGGAGCAGCTCATCGTCGAGCTCTATTCGAAATAATAGCTACCTCCGATATTGCGTGATGCCTATGCGTCGCCTCATAGATGTACTGCGGCGCATACGCAGCAATGTCCAAAACACTTTTTCCCGTAGTATACGGATTACGAAAATTAAATTTAGGAGGATAACAGAATGACGGATATAGAGAAGCCGGCAATTTCGATAGATAAGCCCAATATCACGGTTGGCGATGTTAATGATGATCGCAGTGAGGCGGAGTTCATTGTAGAGCCCCTCGAAAGAGGCTTTGGCACGACTCTTGGCAACTCGCTTCGCAGAGTTCTTCTCAGCTCGCTGCCCGGATATGCTGCAACAAGCATTAAAATCAAGGATGTTCTGCACGAGATATCCACGGTTGAGGGAGTTAAAGAGGACGTTCCCGAAATTGTACTTAACGTAAAGGGTATAATTCCTAAGCTCCACGTAAACGCACCCAAGACCGTAATAATTGATGTAACAGGCCCCGCGGTTGTTACTGCAGGCAGCATAACCCCCGATGCAGATCTTGAAATTCTTAACCCTGACCACCACATAGCAACCGTTTCCGAGGGCGCACGCTTCTTTATGGAGATAACCTTCGACTGCGGACGCGGCTATGTATCGCAGGAGAAAAACAAGCAGGCATACCTCGCAACAGGTGCTCTGCCCCCCATCGGTCTTATATTCACCGATTCTATATTCACCCCTGTATACAAGGTTGAATATAAGGTAGAGAACACCCGTGTCGGCAGCGTTTCCGATTTTGACAAGCTCGCAATAAAGGTGCTTACAAACGGAACAATTTCGGCAAAGGATGCGATATCCCTGGGAGCCAAGATTCTCAACGAGCATCTCAACCTCTTTATTGATATGTCAGACGACGCACGCTCGGCTGAAATAATGGTAGAGAGAGCAGAGACTAAGAAGGTAAAAGTCCTTGAAATGACCATTGAGGAGCTTGACCTGTCTGTCCGTAGCTTCAACTGCTTGAAGCGCGCAGGCATTGATACGGTAGAAGATTTGACTAACCGTACCGAGGACGATATGATTAAGGTCAGAAATCTCGGTAGAAAGTCACTTGATGAAGTTATACAGAAGCTTCATTCGCTCGGCCTTGAACTCAGGAAGTCCGAGGATTAAAAAATAGGAGGAAAAGATTATGCCAGGAACAAGAAAACTCGGCAGACCTACCGCTCACAGAAAAGCAATGCTGAGAGGTCTGGTTACCTACCTTCTCGAAAACGGAAAGATTGAGACGACTTACACAAGAGCGAAAGAGGTTTCTGCTCTTGCAGACAGTATGATAACTCTTGCTAAGAAGAACACTCTTGCTTCTTACCGTGAGGCTCTTTCCTTCCTGACCAAGGAAGAAGTTGCAAGAAAGCTGTTCAGCGAGATTGCGCCCTTGTACGAGAATACAGTAGGCGGTTACACTCAGGTTTATAAGCTCGGCCCCCGCAGAGGTGACTGTGCAGAAATGGCACTCATCAGACTCGTTGCGGTAAAGAAGGCAGACGAGGAAACCAAGTAATCAAAAAAATATTAAGGACTGCTCTTGTAGCAGTCCTTTTTTGTGCGGTGAGATATTTGGCGTGGCGGACAAGGTGCGAGGCCGTGTGATAGGCGGGGCACGAAAACTCGTTGCGGATGGTGCTGTTGCGCGTGGAGTGTCGGGTGACGTGTCAGACGAAATTTCGGGTGATGTGACGGATGGGGCATTGTGTGACGTGGCAGGCGAGGGGCAAGGCGGCGAAAAAAGGCGATGGACGAAAGGATAGGTGGCAGGTGTAAACTTTGGTTGCGAAAAATAAAAATAATAAAATAAAAAATGCGCTTTTTTGTTGCATTTCTTTTGCTGATATGGTATGATATATGTACAAAAAAGCATTTTTGGAGAGTAACAATGGAAAAAATATTTGACCGCTTTTCGCCTATGAAAATGGATAGGGAAAAGGAGCGCTTCACCGTTTCGGTTTTCGGGCGCAGCTATACCTTTGAAAACTCATTTTTGCCCGTCAGCATAGTATCGCAGGGTAAGGAGCTTTTGGCGGCTCCCGTTGAGCTTGATATAGGATTCCTTTCGGGAAAGGATAGCTTTAAGAAATTTAACTACATATACCTCGGCGCAGATGAAATGAGTGCACAGGTTTTGGCGAGCGCGGAGTGCGGAAACCTCGTTATAAACGCAACTCTCACCTTCGAGCTTGACGGATTTATCAAGGTTGAAATGAGGATATCGAATTTCTGGTGCTTCAGCGAATCTCCCATCGACCTTTCGCTTTCACTTTGCGAGATGGCGAAGGCGGATTTGTCCTCGCTTTCGATAAATATGTCGCTCAAAAAGGAATATGCAACACTATTCCATTACTGGCCCAACGATAAAACGAGCATAATTCCCTCGGGTACTGCTGTTAATAGCGGCGAGGTCAAGGCTAACGATTATCCCTTCAAGCCATATATTTGGTGCGGTGACGAATATAAGGGCGTTGGCTTCTGGTGCGAAAGCGACAGGGGCTTTGAGCTTGACGACAGCGAGCGCTGTATATCGGTAACCGAGAGTGACGACACCGTAAACGTAAAAATCCGTTTGCTCGACCATATGCCGTCATCATGGCAAAGGCAGGAGCGCGACCGCTGGGTTGACACGCTTCATCCTCTGTTCTACACCTTCGGATTTCAGGCAACACCGGTCAAGGCTATGCCGACGGATATTGAGGATACCTACAAGCGCTTTCACCTCTACGACGTTGCAAGGCACAACATATATGATAGCGACGTTATTGAGCAGGTGGCGGCGGCAGGCGCAAAATGGCTGATTCTGCATGAGGACTGGACTGCTATACAGAATTACGGACTGCCTCACGACGAGCAGAGATTTTGTGAGTTTGTGAAGAAGGCTCACGCGCACGGCTTGAAGGTAATGACCTATTTCGGCTATGAATATTCCTCGCTCGCCCCCGATTTTTCACGCAGGGCTGAGGAATATCTCATTAAAAATACCGACGGAAACTTCACGGGCGGCTGGCAGAGGCAGGTGCCGCAGAGAGCCTATATGGTTTGCTATAACGGCGGATACAGCGACGTTATGATAGAGCGTGTCAAGCACGTTATGGACGATTACGGAGTTGACGGAATATATACCGACGGCACGTACGTTCCGTGGGAATGTGCTAACGAGGTACACGGCTGCGGTTACCGTGACGAAAACGGCGTGCTTCACACAACCTTCCCGATTCTTGCCGTGCGTGAGCACGTGAAAAAGCTGTTTTATGAAGTGCATAAGCGTGGCGGAATTATAGACACGCATCAGTCAACCTGCTGCATTATGCCGACGCTTTCCTTCGCAGATTCCTATTTTGACGGTGAAAATATACAGGGCTCGATAGGCAAGGATATAAACTTTCTCAACCTTGCCGCGTTCAGATGCGAGTATATGGGACTCAATATGGGTATGACGAATAACTTTATCACCTATATTGATTTTGATAAGGTTGCCGCGATTTCCCTGATTCACAACGTAATGCCGAGGGTAAACCGACTGGCTCTCATTCCTAAAATCAAGAAAATCTGGGATATTTATGACGAAAACAACCTGAACCAAGCGAAATTCTGTCCCTATTGGGAGGACAGCACGGTTAAGGCTGATAAGGATATTGTTGCCTCGTCGTATCTTTGCGACGGCGCAAAGGTTGTAGTTTTCACTAACTACAATAAAGACAGGGATAGCGCGCAGATTGATTTTGGCAAGGGATATACCGAGGCTGTAAACCTTCTCACAGGCGAGAGCTACCCTCTTACAAACGGAAAGGGGACGGTTGGAGCAAAATTCTTCTCACACAATATAATTAAGGTGAAATAAAATGCTAAAGAAGATATTCAGAAAATTTGATACCGAGCTCGACGGCGAGCTCACTATAACCCCATACGGTGACGGTCATATAAACGACACCTACCTTGTAAACGGAAAATACATTATGCAGGGCATCAATACCTCGATATTCAAAAATCCGCAGAGGCTGATGGAGAATATCGTTATGGTTACCGAGCATTTGAAGGAAAAAATAATAAAAAAGGGCGGTAACCCCCTAAATGAAACTCTCACCGTTGTCAGAACTCGCGACGGAAAAATTATGGAGATGGGAGAGGACGGAAGAGCATACCGCGTATACGTATTTATCGTGTCCGATTCCTATAACAATACTGACAGCGCCGAGCTCGTTTACAACGAGGCACGTGCCTTCGGTGAGTTTCATAAGCAGCTCGCCGACTTCGACGCGTCAAGGCTATTTGAGGTAATACCCGATTTTCATAACACAAAAAAGCGCTTTGAGACCTTTCTTTCCAAGGTTGAAGAGGATAAATACAACCGTAGAGAGAGTGTTAAGGAGGAAATTGATTTCTTCATTTCCCGCCGCGAGTACACGAGTCGTGTCGTTGATATTCTCGGAACAGACGAAATGCCGCTTCGCGTAACGCACAACGACACAAAGCTCAACAATATTCTATTCAAGAAGGGTACAAAGCAGGCTCTCTCGATAATCGACCTTGATACCGTTATGCCCGGCTCGGTGCTGTACGATTTCGGCGATGCTATCCGCACGGGCGCTAGCCTTGCGGCAGAGGATGAGAGGGATTTGTCCAAGGTAGGAATAAATATGGAGCTTTTCCGTGCGTTTTCCGAGGGGTTCCTTTCCGAGAGTGCGGAGTCGCTCACTAAGACCGAGAGAAAGATGCTGGCATTTTCCGCAATTCTTTTAACCTTTGAGTGCGGAATGAGGTTTTTGACCGACTACCTTGACGGCGATAATTATTTCAAGACAGCAAGAGAGGGGCACAACCTTGACCGTGCGCGCACGCAGATTCGTATGGTTATGGATATGGAGAGCCGCCTCGACGAGATGAACGCGATTGTAGGAGTCTGATATGAAGCTGATTTTATGTAAGGACTATGACGAAATGTCCGCGACGGGTGCTGATATAATAGCCAAGGTGATGATAGAGAAGCCCGACTGTATTCTCGGACTTGCCACAGGCTCAACCCCTGTTGGAATGTATAAAAGGCTCATTGAAATGAACAGGGCGGGAGAAATAGATTTTTCGCACGTTACCTCGTTTAATCTTGACGAGTATTATCCGATATCCGCCGACAACCCGCAGAGCTACCGATATTTTATGAACGAAAACCTTTTCAATCATATAAACATTGATAAGAAAAACACCTTCGTTCCGGACGGAAGCGCAGAGGACGTGAATGAGGAATGTAAGGCGTACGATAAAATGATAGAGAACAGCGCAGGCGTTGACGTTCAGGTGCTTGGCATTGGCGTAAACGGTCATATAGGCTTCAATGAGCCTGACGAAAATCTTATAACAACAACCCACCTTACGAGCCTTACCGACAGCACCGTCAGTGCAAATTCGAGATTTTTTGATTCGATAGACGAGGTGCCTCGCTATGCGGTGACTATGGGTATCGGAACAATAATGAGGGCAAAAAGCATTATTCTGCTTGCAAGCGGCAAGGGAAAGCACGACGCGGTAACCAAGCTGATAGACGGTAAGCTGACAACCGCCTGCCCCGCAACGATGCTGAAGCTTCACTCCAACGTAACCCTTATTTGCGATGAGGAGGCATATAATGGTTAAGGTTTTCAAAAATCTGCGTCTTTACGGCGACACCCTTACGGATATAACAGTAAAGAACGGAAAAATAGAATCGGTTTTACCAACCGATGCGGATGGCGTCGATTGTGGCGGTGCCTGGGTTTTCCCCGGACTTATAGATATACATTCTCACGGCTGTATGGGATATGATGTCATGGACGGCAAAAGGGCTATTGAAAAAATAGCGCAGTATCAGAGGGCACACGGAATAACCACCTATTATCCCACCACCGTGACACAGGACTTTTCCTTGCTTGAGAGCGTTGTAAACGCACTCCTGAGCCTTGAAAATGCGGCGCATATTTACGGCTTTCATATCGAGGGACCGTACATAAATAAAAAATACAAGGGAGCGCAGAACGAGGACCATATTATTCCGCCTGACCGAGAGGGCTTTTCGAGGCTGAAGAACGCATCTCTCGTTACCGTTGCACCCGAGGTTGAGGGCGCACTCAATTTTATATCCGAGTGCGAGTGCGTTGTGTGTCTGGGACATACCGCCGCAACCTTCGAGCAGGCGGACAGGGGCTTCAAGGCGGGAGCGAAATGTATAACGCACACCTTCAACGCAATGCCCCCCTTTCATCACAGGGACACCTCGGTTATAGGTGCGGGAATTGAAAACAATGCGTACGCACAGCTTATCTGCGACGGACTTCACGTTTCTCGCCCTGCGGTTACTATGCTGTACAGAACCTTTGGCAAGGACAGAGTTATTCTTATCAGTGATTCTATGAGGGCGACGGGGCTTGGCGACGGAGAATACGAGCTCGGCGGTCAGATGATGACGGTTAAGGACGGTGCCGCACGCACCCCCGACGGAGCGCTGGCGGGAAGCACGACCAACCTTTTCGACTGCGTTAAAAAGGCAATTGAGTTCGGTATTCCCGTGCGAGATGCCTTCGATATGGCGAGCAAAACCCCCGCAGCCCTTATGGGACTCAACAAGGGCGTGCTCGATGTCGGCTACGACGCGGATTTCATAATACTTGACGAAAAGCTCAACCTTATTGAAACGGTTATTTTATGACATAAGGGAACGGAGCTTTTGTTGAAGCCCGTAAACAGAAAAGTGAGGCAAAATTGCCTCACTTTTAATTTTATAATCCGTGTTATTCCCAGAAGCCGAGGTTTGGCTTCTTAGTGGAGATGACTGTGGGGGCGGCGCCTGCGAACAGTTCGATTGCGTTTTTTACGAAATCCTCACAGGTAAGGTCACGCGGGCGCAGAATAGTTTTCGGGCAGGCAAAGCCTATCTCGTACATAAAGGCACCGCCGTAGCCTATCCCTTCAAGGCAGGAAAGAAGCCTGCTCCAATCGGTAACGCCCTCGCCGGGCATCCAGTGGCGCTCGTTTACTCTGTCGTAATCGGATATGTGAACTGTCACCAGCCTCTCACCCACTCGGTCGAGGAAGCTCTCAAAGTCCTCCTCCAAGAGATGATTGGTGTCAAAGCACACTCTGAGAGATGGGTGCGTGCCGATAAGCTCGCAAATTTCCTCTGAGCTTCTGCCAAGGCAGGTGCGTGGCAGGTTTTCAACCGCAACAACCGCACTATTTTTGTGGGCTGCCTCTGCAAGCTCAAAAAGGCTCTCCTTCGCCGCCTTCATTTTATCTGCCCTATCCCCTGTCTGCAATCGGCTCGCCACTTGGATGCACGATGAATTTTTCGATTCCTATATCGCACCCGTGCTTCATAAGCTCTGTGAGCCACTCAACGCTTTTTTTACGCAGTGGTGTATCGGTAGAGGAAATATCTACCTCGTTGAATGGGAGAAAGGGCATATGGAAGGACCAGAGTCCTATGCCGTATTCATCCGCGTATTTCTTCGCCGCCAAAAAATCAAAATCGGCAAATTCGTTTTGGGCGGGGGACAACTCGATAAAATCAATTCCTGCACTCCTGTATGCCTCGAAAAGCTCGGGGCAGATCTGCTTTCTGCAGCTTGAAAGACCTATCTTATACATAGTAAACCTCAGTTATGTACTCGTGGGCGTGGCTCAATTCCGAATTTCTCCGTGAGCTTGGACGACTCAGCTTTGGATTATGTCGCACGGCTGTGTGTGGCTCTGATTATAAAGTTATGCACCCTTGCGGGTGCATAACCTGTTTTATACCTTTATTTCTTGTATGCAGGGCCGTAGTTAGCGCAAGCGCGGTAATCCTGTCCTTCCTTATCCATACCGAAGGCATTCCAAGCAGCAGGGCGGAATATCTTCTCGGTGGGAACGTTGTGCATGCAAACGGGGATGCGGAGCATCGAGCACATTGTGATAAGGTCAGCACCGATATGACCGTAGCTGATTGCACCGTGGTTAGCACCCCAGTTGTTCATTACCTCATATGCGGTCTTGAAGGGGCTGCCTTCCTTACCGTCGCAGCGAGGAGTGAACCAAGTGCAGGGCCATGTGGGGTCGGTACGCATCATAAGAGTCTTGGTAACGTCGTCGGGAAGCTGAACGGTCCAGCCCTCAGCAATCTGGAGAACAGGGCCAAGTCCCTTAACGAGATTAAGTCTTATCATAGTAGCGGGCATTTCCGCACGGGTTGTGAAGGAGGAGGAGAATCCGCCGCCTCTGAAATAGCCGTTATCGGCTGCGGGCCAGGTGGTTGCCGCGGTCATCGTTTCGATATCCTCATCGGTAACCTCCCACCATCTCTTCATAACGGGGTTACCGTTCTCGTCGCGGCACTCACCGCAGGCATCAAGCGCGGTAGCACCCGAGTTAATGAGGTGGATGAATCCGCCGTTTTCCTTAGCAATTCCCGTTACGTCGTAGCCGGAAGCTCTCTTGCAAGCCTCGGGCGACCAGTAGGTACGGACGTCGGAGAACATCTGAGCGCGGTTGGTGAGCAGCTTCATAAAGAGCATTCCGATACCGTTGAGAACGTCGTTCTCGGTTGCGAGTATGTAGGGCTCACGTGCGCCGTTGTGGTCGAACGTGGAGTTGAGGAGCGCCTCGGGGAAGTCACAGTTGGGATAGAAGTCGGTCCACTGTCTCTGTCCCTGGAAGCCACCTGCGATAGCGTTGTGACCAACCATTTCCTCTTCTCTTCCCTCGGGAAGATTGGGGTTTCCGTTAAAGAGGTCCTTGATTATGCAGTACATCTTTGCAAGGAAGTCCCACTGCTCAGCCTTCTTCTCATCAGAGGTCTTAACGAAGTCGGGGTTTTTGTCCCAGCCTTCCTTACAATGAGTCTTTATCCAAGCCTTCGCCTTCTCGACCTCAGCGGCATCATAGATGCCTTCGGTCATTCGGCGGATGATTTCAACCTCATCAACAGACTCAACACGCATACCGAGATAATCCTCAATGAATGCGGGGTCGATGATAGAGCCGCCGATACCCATACAGATAGAGCCTATCTGCAGGTAGGACTTGCCGCGCATGGTAGCAACTGCAATAGCTGCGCGTCCGAAGCGAAGGAGCTTTTCCTTAACGTCGTCGGGAATATTGGTAACCTCGTCGAGATTCTGAACGTCGTGTCCGTAGATACCGAAAGCGGGAAGTCCCTTCTGCGCGTGAGTTGCGAGAACGGATGCGAGATAAACCGCACCGGGACGCTCGGTTCCGTTGAAGCCCCAAACACCCTTGATGGTGTTGGTGTCCATATCCATAGTCTCCGAGCCGTAGCACCAGCAGGGAGTAACGGTGAGGGTGATGTCAACGCCCTCCTTCTTGAATTTAGCAGCGCAGGCTGCGGACTCAGCAACGCGGCCGATGGTCGTATCTGCAATAACTACCTTAACGGGGTCACCGTTGGAGTAGCAGAGATTTTCCTCAAAAAGCTTCTTTGCGGCGTTAGCCATAGCCATGGTCTGGTCCTCAAGGCTCTCACGAACCTTCAGAGGTCCGCGGCGTCCGTCGATAGTCGGCCTGATACCGATTACAGGATAATCGCCGATAAGTCTGTTCTTTGCCATAATAAACAACCTCTCTTGTATGTAATTATTTTGTCGAAGAGTTACTTCTTGAATATATTTTAGCACAAATATTTTTCCTCTGCAACACATTTTTATAAATATTAGCATATTTTTTTCTTATAATATGGACAAATTGCCAAAAAAGTGATATACTTAATCTGTAAAAACTCAAAAAGGAGCAATAAAATGGCAAAAAAGGTTCTGGCTTTTGACTTTGGTGCTTCGAGCGGACGCGCAATGCTCGGCTCGTTCGAGGACGGAAAAATAAACGTTGAGGAGATACACCGCTTTTCTAACGATACCGTTATTGTAAACGGTAGAATGCATTGGGATATTCTCCGTCTTTTCTTTGAGGTGAAGGCGGCTATAAACAAGGCGGTTAAGATGTGTAAGATAGACGCTATCGGTATTGATACCTGGGGCGTTGATTTCGGTATGCTCGACGACAACGGCGAGCTGATGGCAAACCCCGTTTGCTACCGTGACCAGCGCACAGAGGGCATGCCCGAGGAGGTTTTTGAGAAGATAACCAAGCACGAGCTTTACTCGCGCACGGGCACGCAGACTATGCGTATAAACACCCTCTATCAGCTCTACTACCTTGCAAAATACCGTCCTTCCGTTATGGAGAGAATAGACAAGATTCTGTTCACTCCCGACCTTATGGCGTATTTTCTCACGGGTAAGAAGCGTGCTGAGGCTACCATATCCTCGACCTCTAACTTCTTTAACCCTTATAACAAGAAATTTGATACCGAGCTTCTTGAAAGGCTTGGAATCCGCTCGGATATCCTTCCCGAAATAATACAGCCGGGCGAGAGCTACGGTATGCTCTCCGACGCGCTTTGCGAGGAGTTTGACTGCGAGCCCATTCCCGTTGTTGCGGTATGCACTCACGATACGGCGAGTGCGGTTGCGGCGGCACCCACCGAGGGTGATTTTGTGTACATAAGCTGCGGAACCTGGAGTCTTTTCGGAACAGAGCTGAACGCACCTCTCATCAACGACGAGAGCGAGAGAATAGATTATACAAACGAGGGTGGCTATAACAATACCACCAGATTTCTGCGTAACATTATGGGACTGTGGCTCATTCAGGAATCGCGCCGCCAGTGGATACGCGAGGGCGAAAACGTGAGCTACGGCGACCTCGAGCGCGAGGCGCTCGCCTGCGAGCCCTTCAAGTGCTTTATCGACTGCGATGCGCCCGAGTTTGAGATTTCGGGCGACCTTCCCAACCGTGTCCGTAAATTCTGCGAGGTTACGGGACAGTACGTGCCCAAGACTCGCGGTGAGGTTATGAGATGTATCTACGAGAGCCTTGCGATGAAGTATAAGCTTCATTTTGAAACGCTGCGTAAGGCTACGGGCAAGAATTTTGAGAATATAAACATCCTTGGCGGCGGAATCAAGGATACCTTCCTCTGCCGTCTTACCGCTGATGCAACGGGTGTTCCCGTTTACGCAGGCCCTGCTGAGGCTACCGTTATGGGTAATATCGCAGTTCAGCTCATTTCCCTGGGTGAAATCAAGGATTGGAAAGAGGCTCGTAAGATAGTCGGCGACTCAATCGAGCTTATGACCTATATTCCCAAGGATACGAAGTCCTGGGATGAGGCGTTTGTCGAGTACTCAAAATATCTTGGCAAGAGCGCAAAATAATTCTGTATTTTGGGGTATGTGCCGCCGTTTTTGGTTGGCACAGCCCCGTTTTTTGTGATACGCGAGGGGTATTAAAGTATCAATCCCCTTGAAAAAAGCAGAGTTATGTGTTAAAATTTACAGGGTAAGGCAAGCAAAAGGGCTACGGTCAGAAAACCGTGTCCGCGGTTGCCGCCTGATAAAAAGTAAGGAAATAGCTATGAAAATCAAGACGATAGAAAAGTCGTATGACGAGGTAATGGCATTGCCAAGGCCGAAGCATAAGCACCCCTTGCGTCCGTCGATTTTTTTCCGTACCCTCGTCCGAGTGCTGTCGCACGGAGATTTGCGACGTGCGCGCTTCTGCTACACAGGCAGGCTTGACAGGGATAAGGGACCGTATCTGATTCTGATGAATCATTCTAGCTTCATTGATCTCAAAATCGCGCATAAGATACTGTACCCTATGCCCTTCGATATAGTTTGCACACACGACGCTATGGTCGGAAAGCGGTGGCTGATGCGCCGTATCGGCTGCATACCCACACGGAAGTTTGTCAGCGACATCTCGCTGATTGCGGATATGAAATACGCGCTGGAGAAGAAAAGGACCAGCGTGCTTATGTACCCCGAGGCGGGATATAGCTTTGACGGCAGAGCAACCGCTATGCCCGAAAATTTCGGCAAGCTGATAAAAAAGCTGGGTGTTCCCGTAGCCTTTATTGAAACGAAGGGCGCGTTTACGCGCGACCCCCTATACAACGGACTGCAGATTCGCCGTGTTCCCGTCAGCGCACACGTCGAGTGCCTTCTCTCCCGCGAGGAGATAGAGGGTGCAAGCGTAGAGGAGATAAACGCGAAGATTTCAATGGCGTTTGCCTTCGACAACTTTGCGTGGCAGAGGGAAAACGGGGTGAAGGTAACCGAGAATTTCCGCGCGGACGGACTCGAAAAGATTATATACCGCTGTGCTCGCTGTAATACCGAGGGTATGATGCACGGAGAGGGAACACGCCTCGTTTGCAAGCATTGCGGTAAGAGCTATACTATGACCGAGCTCGGAGAGCTCTCGGCTGATGACGGAAATACCGAGTTTTCGCATATCCCCGATTGGTACGAATGGGAGCGGCACACCGTCCGACAGGAGCTGGTTGACGGAAAATACGAGCTCGACGTGGACGTGGATATCGGTATGATGATAGATTACAAGGCGCTCTATACGGTAGGTAAGGGACGTCTGACACATAATCTCGACGGATTTCACCTCACTGGATGTGACGGAAAGCTGGATTATACGCAGAGGGCTATATCCTCATACGGTCTTAACGCCGATTATTTCTGGTACGAGATAGGAGATATAATCTGTATCGGTGACCACCGCGCGCTATACTATTGCTTCCCGCCGAAGAATATTCCCGTGGCGAAGGCACGCCTTGCCGCAGAGGAGCTGTATAAGCTGCATAGGGAGCACGCGCCGTGCATTGAGCGCAGGCTGAGGCTGCCGCTGAAATCAACAACATAACAAAAATAAGGCTCCGCCGATTTCTCGGCGGAGCCCGTTATTTCAAAGCGAAAGAGGTAGATCCCAAATGCTCACGTTGTTGTCGTCTTTGCCTGTCGGATCGGCGGAAAGTGTGAGCACCTCAGTGCTTCTTATCTTGATTATTTCAAGGGTGGGTTTATTGTACTTTTTCATTTTCTATACCCCCTCATTCCTGTGAAAACAGGGTGTGAACGTATGCTATCGGAGCATATTCGCGAAGGCTTTCGTAATTTGTGTAGTACCATTCGCTGATGCCCTTCATGGATACGGCACCGTTTGCATCACTGTGGTTTTCGCTGTCTGCGTTTGCGTACGTAATATCGCCGTTTGCATCTATTACGAATGCTCTGTAAATTGTCTTTGCCTCGAGCATTGTGCTTGAGAGCTGAGCACCGTCAACCAGCGAGCCGTCGCTATTGAACATATTGAGAAGCTTGCCGTTCTCGTCGGTGTCGTAATAGTCGTCACCGTTTTGGAGAGCTACATAGTTGGTCGTGTAAGCAAACAGCACGTAGCTATCGGTTGAGTAGTCGGTGTAGAGTGCCTGCTCGTCTGCCGAAATGGTCTTGAGCGTTGAGCCGTCGGAGAGGTCGCCGTAAACTGCAATACCCTTGTTTGCGGTAACTGCACCTTCTGCGTAGGATACGGTGTAGTCTGCAAACGAGGTATCTGCCTCATAGTATGCGGTGAGTGCACCGTAAGCCGCAATATCGTAATTTTCCGCAACACTCGTGTTTATCGCGTAAATCGAGCGCAGACCGATGTTGGTGCCCGTGCGAGCCTGGAAGCCGACGAACTCTACGATATTTTCATAATTTGCGCTGTCGATTATTGCCTGAAGCGTTGATTTGTCAGCCTTGCCGATATCATATGAGTTGAACTTGTTATAGAAGGTTGCGTTAAGGCTGTCTGCGTTAAGCCCGCTTACATTAAGAGAATAGTAGTAAGCGAGGTCTGCAAAATGGTTCTGAGCCATCTGGTCAGCCGTAAGAGCTACGTCGTAGAGGCGTATGTAGTACTGCTGGAACGCGTAGTTGTTCGCGCTGAAGGCATGAACTCCCGCAGTGCTGTGTCCGCTTGCGGTATAGCCCGATTGTGTTGTAACGAAGCTATCGCCGTCCTTTGCAATATACGAGCTCTTGGTGTATTTGTCGGTTTCGTCGTCTATAGAGCCGATAATTGCACTCTGAAGGAAGTCGCCCTCGTTCAGTGTAATCGCATATTTTGCCTTTCTGTCATTGAGCTGTGTGCCGTCGTAGTAGAACTCGGTTAGGGAACCATACCACATAATTCTCTGCGTGCCCGTGAGCGAGCCCTTTCTTGATACCATTTCCAGCGTGAACTCGTTCGCGAGGTAGCTGTCAAGGGATGAGGTGAAATCGAATGTATCGGAGGGGGTCCAGCCGTCTTCTTCCGAGAATGCGTGTGAGAGTATTACACCCGCACCGTTAGCATCGGAGTTCGGGGTTGTGGTAAGCAGTTCGTTTGATACCGATATAGAGCCGGCCTTTGAATAAACGATGTAGTAGCTGCCCTCGTTTGCTCCTGCCGAAATTCTGACGTAGGAGCGCGTGCCTGAATTCCCGATGGGATCTTGGCTTTCCTGACCGGTGGTGAGTATTACCCTGTAATCACCCGCATCGGAAAGAGTTCCCGAGTATACCTCATCTGCGCTGATGTTAGTCATATCAACGAAGGACATAAGGTGTCCGTCATCGTACCACAGACTCTTGTAATCCGCAAAGGTTCTCTCAACGTAGTTGGTGGGAGCATCAAGAATTGCCTGCATTTCCGCGACAGCTGTCTCGTCGCAGGTGCCAACTCCGTACTTGGTGAAAAGTCCGTAGAAAGAATTCCATTGTTCGTCACTGGAGTATGTGCTCTTGAACGAGGTGGGCACGTCAAGCTTGTAGTAATAGCAGAGGTCTGCGAAATGGTTCTGAGCCATCTGAGCTTCGGTCAGCTGCGACTTGTAGGTTCTGATATAGTAGTGCTGGAAGCCTGCGCCGCCTGCTCTGGTCGCGTGTACTGATGCGCTTACCGTATACGCAGAGGTTGCCGCCGCATTTACGGTGTTAATGCCGTTGCCTGTCGAGTACATATAGTGTGATGCGTACGCTGCCGCATCGGTTGTTCCCGAATCAGAGCCGCCAAGATAACCGACGTATGCGGTATGGAAGGAGCCGTTAGCGGCAAGATCATCAATAGTTGTTTTGGTTACACGGTTGTGTACACCGCCCGACTGATAGAAATAGAAGGTAGTTCCCTTGATGGTGAGGAAACGTGAGGTTCCGTCCGTTACCGTTCCGTTATCCTTGGACGTAAACTCAACCGTCATCTGATTGGTTGAATCGAGAAGGTAGGAATCAACGGTGACGCCGTTTGCTGTCTGAGAGAAGTTCTGGGAAAGAGTCCAGGGCTTAGCACCAGAGCTGAGGTTGAGCGTGTCGGAGGTGGAGTAGGCGTGGGAAATAAGAACTCCCGTATAAGCATCGTTGCCTGTGAACAAAAGCTCGCCATTGTCGTTTATCGTGTAGGCTGAGCTGTTGTTATAGATCTGATAATACTTTCCCGCATTAGCTCCGCCGACGATTTTGATGTAGGAGCGGTGGCCGTTGTAAACTCCGCCGGTGTTGCTTGCAGCTTCGATTCCCGCGCTGAGATAAACGAGCTTGTAATCAGCCTCGTTTGCCGCAATAAGTGCCTTGAGGTCGGTATCGGCTGTGTCGGTAAATTCGATTGAGTTTTCAGACGTGATTCCCGTGAGGTCAACGAAGGACATAAGATTTCCGCCGTCGTACCAGAGATCCTCGTAGCCCGAGAAGGTTTTGTCCGTTCTGTATTCTGTGCGCTATCTGCAAATGATACGAGTGCAATTGCGGGAATTGCACATACTATCATTACAGCTGCGAGAAGAACGGATAGGATTTTTTTACTCATAATGTTCTCCTTTTTTCAATGATATATGTTTACGAGCTGATTGACATATCTTGACTTTTGTGGTGTAAACTACACAAAAAAAGAAAAAGTTATGCTATAATGTACGCAGAAAGTCTTGTCGAACCAAGCCTTTGGGCTGTGCCCTATGCGTGTTGTCGCACGCCTGCGTAATTGAATCAGGTCGTAAAAATGCCCTTGCGAGCAAGCATTTTTACTTGTGATATAATGGATTTAACATAAATAAACTAAGGAAGTGACAGTAATGTTTGAATTTGACGGCGGCATTATGCGGCACAATCTTATGCAACCCGTCGGTTTTCGCTACAAGGAATTGGGAAGCTCGAATTATTATACATTCTTTCATTTCTTTGACAGTGTGGAATTCGGTTTTTCTCACAAAAGATTTATAACCACGTCACACTCTGTTATAATAGTGGATAAAAGGTCATATTTTGAAACTAATTCTCTTGTGTCATATCCTATGCACTATTCCTGGTTTCGCTTCAACTGCACCGAGGATGACCTCAATGCTCTCGGCATTGAGTTAAACCGTCCCTATTACCCTGAACGATACGGCGAGATATTCAAGCTTACTGAGAAGCTGCAGAATCTGTTTATGAACAAGCTGGGCGATGAGAAGCACGGAATGACGAATGCTGAGGCGATAAATAAGACTATTTTTGATATAATGCGCGCTCTCTCCGCAGGCGAGAGGGATACCCACGTCGGAACTACCGTGCGTGAGAGGCTCCTTACTCTGCGCGCAGAGCTTCTTGAAAAGTTCGGAGAGAAATGGACTCTTGACAAAATGGCACGCCGTGTAAACTACAATAAATGTTACTTCGTGCGCGTGTACAAAAAATTCTTCGGCATATCGCCAACCGACGACCTTATCGGTATAAAGATAGAGAAGGCGAAGGAATATCTTTCTGCAACCGAGTACAAGGCGGGTGATATTTCAAGCATGCTCGGATACCCCGATTACACCCAGTTCTCGCGCCAGTTCAAGAAAAAGGTGGGAATTTCCCCGACCGAATACCGCGCAAAACATCAGAAGCGCTTTATCCAGGTATAAAAAACAAAAAGGCTCTGCATAGCGTGATGCTCTTAACGGAGCATTCACGCTAAACGATGTTTGCCTTTGCGGGCAAATGATGTTGCCTGCGGCAGTGATGTTCACTTCGTGAATGATGTTATGCCTGACGGCATAGTGGGCAAACATTACATCATTGCGAGCTTTTGCGAGCAACATCATTATGCGAAGCATAACATCACTTTTGCGTCAGCAAAAACATCACTCACAGAAAAAGAGAGAACATTTCGGCTGCAAACCGATTTGTTCTCTCTTTCTGTTTGTAATAAGGGTTTGGGCTTAGCCCATATCAGCATTTGACCTATCAAATGCGATGCTTGTGCTTTTACCAAAGCGTAAATTCTCCGCTAAGGATACCACAGCATCGTCAGAGTCTTTTTTTCGTAAATGTGAAATAGAAATAGGTGCACCTTCATAAAATAGATATGGAGGTGTTTATGGAGATTAAAATAACAGAGATGAGCCGCGTGTTTTCCGAAACGGGAGTTGCGCTTTTGTCTGCATCAATTGACCTTGTTAGCTTTGAGGGGAAGGGCGCAGGGCGCGCAGAGAAATATTTTAAGCAGATAAACGATACCTATCTTAATTCTATTGAGGGCTCGCTCTTCCCACGTCTTCAGGGTGAGTATATATCGAATCCCGACAAAAAGCGCCGATTTACTTACAGACGGCTCGATTTTTCGCACAGAATAACCGTTCAGGCGAAAACCGATAAATATATATCGCTCACACGCACTCTTTCCTTAAAAAGAAGGGGAAAGGAGCTTTATTTGCGCGTATCGGGTGACGTTATATCCCAGAAAAGCGGCAGAATTCTGCCCATAAACGTCTTTATGCCACGAATGAGGCTTTTTCGCTTGACTCTCGCTATGCGAAAAAAGCTCGGCGAGAGGGTGAAGCTTTCCTCTTTTTATATAAACGCCGAGCAGAAATTGGTTTTGATTTACACGGCGGGCGGTATGATATACGAGTGCCTTCCAAACAAAGCTGTTATAAGGACGTACAAAAGCAAAATGGCATAAAGGGGCGTCTATACGCGGATTTTTGAGATGCTCCTGCAATTTTTAATTGGGATATGGGTGCGGGCTATGACACTGCGCCCTTTTTTGTGCAGATTTTACAAAATTCGAAAATTTGAGAAAAGCCCCTTGACAGTCAAATGATACGGTGATATAATTCTAAATGTAGAAACAAATTGTTTCACGGAAGGGAGAGAAGCATGGCATACCGCTGTAATGACAGTCTGACAAAGGAAAAGATAAAGCGTTATATAGAAGGCTACATATGCGACAACTACCAATCGCCGTCAATGCGAGAGATTGCCTCGGGTACGGGAATTTCCCTGGCAACAGTTCAGCGCTATATGAATGCTATGCGTTCTCTTGGCGAGCTTGAATACACACGGCGTGATATACGAACCGAGCTCACCGATAAAATCAACAGGGACAGAGTTATCGTCGGCAGAAGCGGCAGGGTATCCTGTGGAGCCCCGAAGGAGCCCATGGTCGAATCCGACGAGTTTTTCTCAATCCCGAAAAAATGGGTTGGCGAGGGTGTGTTCTATATTCTTGAGGCGGACGGAGATTCAATGGTTGATGCGGGAATTGACTGCGGCGACCTCATCATTATCCGTCAGCAGAGCTATGCGGATGACGGAGATATTGCGGTGGTGCTTGTTGACGGGTGCGAAACCACGCTCAAGCGATTCTATCGAGAGCCGTCACGGCGGGCGTTTCGCCTGCACGCTGAAAATTCCTCGTATACGGGCGAGGAGCGCGACAGAATAGTTGAAAACGTCGAGATTCAGGGAGTCGCCGTCAGGGTTATAAAGAATCTGAAATGAGGTGATTTTCTTGTCATTGGCACAAAATATAAATAATGTAGACGAGTTTATGAGGGGCGTGTGCATTGACGAGCTGGCAACTGCTCGCACCGTCGCCTCGAAAATAATTAAAATGAGTAAAACACGCGACACCCTATGGCTTTGTGCGTTATGCGTAGCCTACGGACTTCGCGGTGCGCAGTGAATGCTCGCCGCCGCGTGTGAAAATAAAAGGAACAGATTAGCGTGATACTCTTAGCGGAGTATTCACGCTAAACGATGTTTGCCCTTGCGGGCAAGTGATGTTGCCTACGGCAGTGATGTTCACTGCGTGAATGATGTTGTGCCTTCGGCACAGTGGGCAAACATCACATCACTGCGAGCATTTGCGAGCAACATCATTATAAGCGTAGCGAATAACATCACTTTTGCGGCAGCAAATACATCACTAACCAAAAAGAGCAGACATACAAGATTCACTCTTGCGTGTTTGCTCTTTCTGTCGTTATAAGGGTTTGGGCTTAGCCCATACTGCATTTGTCCAGACAAACGCGATGCTCGCACTTAGCGGAGCTTTTAATTCTCCGATAAGAACATCACCCCTTTTCGTCTGTTCCTTTTTTGATTTAGACAACTACGTCGTATTCGGTTCTGCCCTCAACGTGAGGAATAAATGCGCTATTGCCGGCGCCCGTAATAGTTATGTTGTACTTACAGCCCCTGAATACACGGGTAATTTTGATATTCTTCCAGTCAGCAGGAATACAGGGCTTGATTTCAAGGCCGTCCCACTTGGGCTTGATACCGAGAATGTGCTGGGTTGCCGCAATATACATCCACGCGCTCGTTCCCGTCAGCCAGCTGACGTTTGCAAGACCGAACTTGTCACTCTCAGGACCGAAAATGTTGGATGCGTATACGTAAGGCTCAGCCTTGTATCTCCACTCGCCTGCCTTGCGCTGTGCAACCATAGGAAGAAGCTGGTGGTAGTATTTCCACGCGCGGTCAGCACGTCCGAGCATACATTCAGCGATAATTGCCCAGGTGTTTGCGTGGCAGAATACGCTTCCGTTCTCGCCGCAGCCCTTGTTGTAATAGGTGAGGGGGTCCTCCTTCGAGGGATAATCAGCCATAGAGGGATCTATCTTCTTGATTCCAAGAGGGGTATCGAGCAATTCCTTCACGCTGTCCATAGCGTGCGCGCCGTTTTCGCCCATTTTGGAGATAACAGACCAGGACTGAGTATTGAGCCAGATTTTTGCCTGAGGCTCAGCCTTCGAGCCGATGAATCTGCCCTCGTCGGTGATGCAGCGGCGGTACCAGTCGCCGTCCCACGCGATTTCATTGACGAGTTTTTTCTGCGTCTCGTAGATATCGAGGTACTTCTGTCCGTTCTCGCCCTTGCGCTCGGCCATCTCTGCCATCATAGGAAGAACGGTGCCGAACTGCATTGAGGTCCAGATGCTCTCACCCTTGCCCTTGCGGCATACCTTGTAGAGCATATCGTTCCAGTCGGAAGAAAGCATGAGGGGGAAGCCGTGCTCGCCAAGGTTTGCCATCGTGAAATCAACCGATTTCTTTATGTGATTCCAAACAGTGTCCTCGCCGCCGTCGTAGAAGGAAACTACCTCGTCAAGATAATCGAGTGAGCCCTCCTCGGTGACGATATTGTATGCGCTCATTATGAGCCAGAGGTGATTGTCGGAGTGTATTCTTGCCAAAGGCTCCCAGCCCTCGGTGGGGAAGCAGTAGTGGTTTGTATGTCCGTCCTTGTACTGCTGGGAGAGGAGCAGATTGAGCTTATCCTTTGCGCGTCTGGTATCAAACGGAACCATAGCGAGAATGTCCTGCGCGGTATCGCGCACACCTACGCCTCTGAAGGTTCCGGTTGCGTAGTAGGATATATTTCTTGAGAAACGGAAGTTGCGGTCTGCCTGATAGGGATTCCAGATGTTTATCATCGTTTCCGCATCCTTGTCGGGTATCTCGCAGGAGAATTTGCCGAGGTAATCGTCCCACTCCTCGCAGAGTGACTTGTAGGATTTCTCCACAAAGTCAGCCTCGCGGCAGTGAGCAACAGACGCCTTTATATCATCCTCGGTCATAGCGGCACCGAGGAAAATATTGATTTCCTTCTCAACGCCTGCCGTAAGCTCGACGTCAAGCTGAAGGGCAAAGCAGGGGTCGCCGCCCATCATTGTTGAGTTCGTGCATTTTCCCTCCTCAACGCGAAGGGGATTTTCCTCGCTTCTGTAAGAGGAAACAAACTCGTCCCTGTCGCAATCAAACGCCGTTACGGGCACGTTGGCTGCGAAGTAGATTAGGGGAGTTTCATCGGGCTTGGGCTGCATTTCAACGCCGTACCTGTAAACGAGCACATCGCCCATGTTGTATGCGGCAAGCTGGTGCTTGTTGTAGCACTGCCATTGAAGCTCGCGCATAAATTCCATCATACCCAGCTCAACGTAGGGGAATACCGTTATTTTTTTGTCGGTATCCGATTTGAGCTTGAGATTCCAGATAAGAGCGTTTTCATACTTGCCGACGAAATAGGTAGCGGTAGCAGAAACGCCGTTTTTCTTAGCCTCGAAGCGGGTGTAGCCCATTCCGTGAGTGGATTTCCACTCGTCAGGCTTTACGCGGCAGGGCTCGTTTGTCGGGCACCAGTATTCAGCACCGTCCTTTATGTAGGTATAAAAGCCGCTTCTGTCGGTAGGAAGGTGGAAGAAGCGATAGTGGTTGATACGCCAGATTTGCGGGCTCTTGTAGAACGCAACGCCTCCGCCTGCGTGGCTCATCATCGTGTGGAAGGTACCGTTTGACAGGTAGTTCATCCACGGTGTCGGTGTCTTGTAATTGTCAAAGGAAATCTCCTTTGCCTTGTTATTAAAACTGTACATGGTGTAAAAAACGCCTTTCTACGATTTTCTACCTTATAGGTATAGGATAAGTATACCATTTTAATATTATATTGTCAAGCGAGAATGACAAATA
Organism: Eubacteriales bacterium; assembly: GCA_045593885.1. GTDB lineage: Bacteria > Bacillota > Clostridia > Oscillospirales > CAG-272 > UBA1740. The sequence goes on along the minus strand of JAZNXN010000047.1, from coordinate 16,443 downwards.
AATGAAGGAAAAACGGTAAGAGAAAAAATACCCGACAGAGAGGATAAAAAATGCGCAAAGGGGTAAATGAAAGAAATTTTCGTCATTTTGAACAACTTTTCAAAAACGTTGAAAAATCGAAAAATGAAAGAAATTTTCAAAAATTCGGAAAAAAGTGAAAATTATTTTCATTTCAAAAAAGACAGGACGAAAGTGGAGTTTTTCCCTTATTCTGCCGAGAAAAATAAAATTTTCAAAAATATTGAAAATAATATTGACAAAATGAAAACAATATGCTAAAATGTAGATGTATGAAATAAATTTTCACATTTTATGAAAATCATTTTCAAAAATGAAAATAATTTGACTGAAAGTCGATAGAAAAATGAAAATTATTTTCAAAATCTTTCAAGAAGGGGGAGTGATTCGTGAATAGAACGCTGTTACAGGCTCAGCTCATGTATAACGACATGGGTAGGGCAGAGCGGCGCGTTGCAGATTATCTGTTCTCACATTCAGGCGAAATACTTCCCTTTTCTATCACCGACCTCGCGCAGAGGTGTGATAGCTCGGAGGCGACGATAGTCAGGTTTTCAAAGAGGCTTGGATGTAACGGATATCAGCAGCTAAAGATCGTTCTCGCCCAGGAGCTTGAGAAGAAGGTAATAGCGCCCACTATTGACAAGGCGGACAGCTGCTTCGAGGTATTTGAGAAGGTGTGCAACGATGCGTACATGTCGCTCGAGCGCACGAAGAAAACGCTGTCGGATGAGCAGATGTCACGAGCCGCCCGAGCTATCGGAAATGCTCGCAGGGTGGTGCTGGTCGGACTCGGAAGCTCGGCGGCTGTTGCAGCCGAGGCGAGCAACAAGCTGTTGAGAGCCGGCTCGAACTGCTCGGCATATTCGGATACGCATATGCAGATGATTGCGGTATCGCAGCTCGGAATCGGCGACGTTGCTATCGGAATTTCACAGTCCGGCTCGTCAAAGGATATAGTTGAGGCACTCAAGGTTGCGCGGGCACGCGGTGCTACCACCGTCTGTATAACCTCGAAGGAACGCTCGCCGATAGCGCGCCAGAGCGACATTGTGCTCGTTACCGACACTGAGGAAACGAGGCACAGCCACTTAGGACTTTCCTCGCATATAGCGAGAATCATCGTAATAGATGCCCTCTGCTACAAGATACTCTACGAGCATGCGGGTGCGACGGCGGCTCTCGGCGACGGAGAGGCAGATTTGTTATCCAAGAGGATAATCGAATGACCTATTATAATAATGAAGGAAAAGGAGGACGTAATGAAGATATTGGTGGTCAACGCCGGTAGCTCATCTCTCAAGTATCAGCTCTTCGATATGCAAACCGCGAGTGTTCTGGCGAAGGGCAATTGCGAGAGGATAGGGATTGACGGCACACTGACCTATAAGCGTCCGAATGAGGACGATATTAAAAAAGAAATAACGGTAGAAAATCATCGGGCGGCGATTTCGCTGGTGCTATCCTATCTTACCGACAGGGGCGTTGGCGTAATAAAGGACGTATCCGAAATAGATGCGGTAGGACACAGATTTGCACACGGCGGCGAGCGGCTGACGAGCTCCTCGGCGCTCGGAGATGATGAGGCAAAATACCTTGAGAGCATAGTGGAGATAAATCCCCTGCACGGCCCTCCGGCGCTCGCAGGGCTGTACGCCTGCCGCAGCGTGATGCCCGACGTAATTCACGTCGGAGTGTTCGACACCTCGTACTACTCGACGGTTGAGAGAAAGGCATACCTGTATCCCATTCCGTACGAATATTACGAAAAGCACAAAATCAGAAAATACGGATTCCACGGAACCTCCCACCGCTACGTCACGGAGCGCGCGGCGAGGATGCTCGGGCGGGATAAAGGTGAGCTGAAAATAATAACCTGCCACCTCGGCAACGGCTCGTCGATAACCGCGACCAAATACGGTGCGGCGGTTGATACCTCGATGGGCTTTACCCCTCAGGACGGGGTGCCGATGGGAACGAGGAGCGGAGCCGTTGACCCCTCGGTTGTCACCTATATAATGAAAAAGGAAGAAATGACACCCGAGGAAATGGACAGAGTGCTCAACTCAAAATCCGGACTGCTCGGAATATCGGGCGTGTCCAGCGATTGCCGTGATATACGGGCGGCGAAGGCTAAGGGGGATGAAAGAAGCGCAATGGCGCTCGAAATCCTATGCCACAGCATAAAGAAAATAATAGGCTCGTATATAGCCGAGATGAACGGAGCTGACGCGATAGTATTTACCGCGGGAATCGGGGAAAACGATTCAGAGCTTCGCGAGAGCGTTTGCTCGGATATGGAATTTCTCGGCGTAAAAATCAATTCAGATGTGAACCGTACCTGCCCGCGCGGCGTGGACGTTGACATAAGCGGTGAGGGCTCGCTTGTAAAAACTCTGGTCATACCGACCGACGAGGAGTATATGATAGCTCTCGACACACAAAATTTAGTAATTAAAAATTCTGAAAGGAAATAAGAAAAATGATTAAGTCACCATTTGAAATCAAAAAGGAAATCTGCGAGATAGGTCACAAGATCTATGACAAGGGCTTCGTTGCTGCAAACGACGGTAACATCTCCGTTAAGGTCAGCGACAACGAATTCTACTGCACCCCTACCGGCGTATCGAAGGGCTCTCTTACCCCCGATATGATAATCAAGGTAGACAAGGACGGTAACAAGCTTGAGGGTAAGCTCAATCCCTCATCGGAAATCAAGATGCACATGCGCGTCTACCGCGAGCGTCCCGACGTAAACGCTGTCGTTCACGCTCATCCCCCTATCGCTACTGCATTCACTGTCGCAGGCATCGAGCTTGACCAGTACATTCTTCCCGAGGCAGTTCTCACAATAGGCGACGTTCCTACCTGTGAGTACGGTACTCCCTCTACGATGGAGATTCCCGATTCTCTTGAGCCCTACATCCAGAACCACGACGCATTCCTTCTCGAGAACCACGGTGCTCTTACCGTAGGATGCAATCTTACCAAGGCTTTCTTCATTATGGAGGAGGTTGAGTTCAACGCAAAGATATGCAAGTACGCAATGGAGCTTGGTGCAGTTCACGAGATTCCTAACGAGCAGCTCAAGAAGCTCATGGAGCTCAGAAAGAAGATGAACCTTCCCGGACGTCACCCCGGTATCGAAATCGAGGAGGAGCACAGCTGCGAGTGCGGTAAAGAGGAGCTCATCGCTGAAATCACCCGCAAGGTTCTCGCTCAGCTGGGAAAATAATTTATAAAGAAGGAAATACTTATGGCAATTAATTGGACAGACGCACAGATAGAGGACGTAGTCAATGCGGTTATAAAGAGCCTTTCAGTGCAGACATCCGATAAGGGTAACAAAACCTGGGATTCCACACAGTATTGCGGCAGACGGCTCATAGGTGTCTATGAGAGGATGGAGGATGCGATTGATGCGGCTCGCGCGGGCTACTATGCGGTGCGCGCAATGTCACTCGCCGAACGCGAGAAGGTAATAACCGAAATCCGTGCTCTCTGCCGTGCCGAAGCTCCCGTTATGGCGGCTCTCGGCGTCAGTGAAACGAAAATGGGCAGAGTCGAGCACAAGACGGCGAAGCATATTCTCGTGGCTGATAAAACCCCCGGTACGTCGGATATCGTATCTCAGGTGAAGACGGGTGATGACGGTCTTACGCTCACCGAAATGGCGCCGTTTGGCGTTGTCGGAAGCATAACGCCCAGCACCAACCCCTCGGAAACGGTTATCTGCAACAGTATAGGAATGATTGCGGCGGGCAACGGAGTTGTATTCAACCCCCACCCTAATGCGATAGCAACCTCAAACTACGCGGTTGACCTCGTAAACAGAGCGAGTGCGGCAGTGGGAGGCCCGAAGGTTCTCGTGGCATCGGTTGTAAAGCCCACTCTCGATACGGCTCAGATAATGTATCAGCATAAGGACATAAGACTTCTGGTCTGCACCGGCGGCCCCGGAGTTGTAAGAAGCGTTCTTTCAAGCGGTAAGAAGGCAATCGGCGCGGGCGCGGGAAATCCCCCCGTAATAGTTGACGATACCGCAGACGTGGCAAAGGCAGCGAAGGATATCATAGACGGATGCTCCTTCGACAACAACCTGCCCTGCATAGCAGAGAAGGAGGTATTTGCCTTCGCTAATATTGCAGACGAGCTCATCGGTGAGATGAAGAAGCACGGCGCGTTCCAGATAACGAAGGAGCAGGCGGATAAGCTGGCGGGAATTGTTCTCGTTGACAGCAAAAATCCCAAGACGGGTATCGTGAAGAAAACCGTCAGCCGCGACTGCGTAGGACGTGACGCAAGAGTTCTGCTCGACAAGATAGGTGTCAGGGTTTCCGACGATATCAGATGTATCATCTGCGAAACGGAATTTGAGCATCCCTTCGTTCAGGAGGAGCTGATGATGCCTATTCTGCCGATAGTTCGCGTACCCGACATTGACAAGGCTATCGACCTCGCCGTTAAGGCGGAGCACGGATGCCGTCACACAGCGCATATGCACTCGAAGAATATTGATAATCTTACGAGATTTGCACGCGCGGTGGAAACCACAATATTCGTAAAAAATGCACCCTCCTATGCAGGAATAGGCTTTGGCGGAGAGGGACACACCACCTTCACCATTGCAGGTCCTACGGGAGAGGGCATAACCAGCGCACGCAGCTTTACCAGACTTCGCCGTTGCGTTATGGTTGACAATTTCCGCATAATATAACGGACGAAAGGAGATAGAGATGGATATCAGTTCAAATCAGGTCGAGAGCATTGTTCGCAAAATTCTCGGTGAGATGACGGGCAATACCCCCTCGGCAAAGGGCTCGGTTCCTGCAAAGGGAAGGGTTGCTATGCTCACAGGACCTAAGAAAATCGAGGTTAAGGAATTCGCAATTCCCGCACTTCAGGACGACGATATACTCGTAAAGGTGGAGGGCTGCGGAGTCTGCGGCACCGACGTTCACGAGTGGAAGGGTGACCCCTTCGGGCTCATTCCTGTAACTCTCGGTCACGAGGGAACGGGAGAAATCGTCGCTCTCGGCAAAAACATCAAATGCGATACGGCAGGCAATCCCATTAAGGTTGGTGACAAGATAGTAACCAGCGTTATCAGCTGCGGCGAGTGCCAGATATGCCGTAACCACCCCGCAAATACCAATCTCTGCGACAAGCAGGGCGTATTCGGTCTCATTCATCACGACGACGCTCAGCCCTTCACAGGTTGGTTTGCAACACACATTCTCATCAGAGGAAAGGGCGCTACATATTTTGTGGTCAACGACCTTGACCTCAAGGAGAGAATGCTGCTCGAGCTCGCGTGCGTTTGCGTTCACGCGCTCAAGAGAGCAAACACCACAGGACTCATCAATTTCAACTCGAAGGTTGTAATTCAGGGTCTTGGCCCTGTAGGACTCGTTATGCTCAGCGTACTCAGAGCCGCAGGTATAAACCACGTAATAGCAATAGACGGAACACCCAAGCGTCTTGAGATGGCAAAGCGTCTCGGCGCAAAGACGGTAATTAACTTCCGTGAGGTCAAGGACCTTGCCGACAGAGTTAAGATAGTCAAGGGCGTTACCGCAGGAATCGGTGCGGACTTCGCGTTCCAGTGCACCGGCGCACCCGTAGCGGCGGCAGATATATACGATTATATCCGTCGTGGCGGCGGTATGTGTGAGATGGGCTTCTTCGTAAACAACGGAGAGTACACCGTAAATCCCCACTTTGCTATGTGCAACAAGGAGATAAATATCGTTGGCTCATGGGATTACAGCGCTGACGATTATCCCACCACCATGGCGTTTCTGCGTCAGGCAAGAGAGATGAACATTCCGATTAAGGAGCTCATCACTCACGAATTTGACCTCAATAACCTCAACCGTGCGATGGAGGTCAACGTTGCCCAGGAGGGCATCAAGATCTGCTACGTTGCAAAATAAGGAGCTGTTATGGCACTTGGAATGATTGAGGTTTACGGCTTCACCACCTCGATAGTTGTATCGGATGCGATGGCGAAGGCGGCAAACGTCGAAATAGTAGCAATTGATAAAAACAAGCCTGCGGGCGGTGATTCCGCTGAGGTGCCGCTGGTTATGGCGGTAAAGGTTGAGGGCTCTGCCGCTGCCGTTGAGGCGGCAATTGAGGCAGGACGTGCCGAGGCGGAGAAGAGAGGGCTGTATATCACGCATAAGATAATAGCCCGCCAGTCCGAGCAGATAGAGTGGTTCGCTCGTCTTAACGCGCTGGGAAAAGACAAATTAAGATAAAAAATAATTTATTTATAAGGAGAACACAAACAATGATGGAAGCACTTGGAATGGTAGAAACCAGAGGACTTGTAGCAGCAATCGAGGCTGCTGATGCAATGGTAAAGGCAGCAAACGTAGTACTCGTAGGCAGCGAGAAGATCGGTAGCGGTCTTGTAAGCGTTATGGTACGCGGAGACGTCGGAGCTGTAAAGGCTGCTGTTGAGGCAGGCTCTGCTGCTGCAACCGCACTCGGCGAGGTCATCGCAACTCACGTAATCCCCAGACCTCACGCTGATGTTGAGAAGCTTCTTCCCGTTATCAAATAAGATAGGAAGACTTTGATGAAGGCAATAGCGTTACTTGAGGTACAGGCTCTTGTGGCGGCAATTGCCGGACTTGACGCAATGGTGAAGGCGGCGGATGTTCAGCTCATCCACGTTGAAAAGCGTCTTGGAGGACGATTGGTGACTGTCGTCGTTCAGGGAGAGGTATCCGCCGTCGAGGCCGCCGCGAGAGCGGGTTCGGCAGCCGCCGCGAAGGTCGGTAATGTAAAACTCTGCGAGGTTATAGCTCGCCCACATCCTGAGGTCATGAAATTTCTGACCACGGGCTAACACGGTTTTTAGGGATTTTGTCCCCGAAAATATAAAAATCTAAAAAAAATAAATTCTTATAGGAGGAATTAAAAATGGAAGCACTTGGAATGGTAGAAACCAGAGGTCTCGTAGCTGCAATCGAGGCTGCCGATGCAATGGTCAAGGCTGCAAACGTAATTCTCGTTGGCAGCGAAAAGATCGGTAGCGGTCTCGTTAGCGTTATGGTACGTGGCGACGTTGGAGCTGTAAAGGCTGCTGTTGAGGCAGGCTCTGCTGCTGCTACTTCTCTTGGCGAGGTTATCGCTACTCACGTAATCCCCAGACCTCACGCAGACGTCGAGAAGCTCCTTCCCTCTATCAAGTAAGATAAAGATATAGGCGCAACTCGCAGTGTCCGGAGGGGGAAACCTCTCCGGGTGCTGTGAAAGAGTCAGAGGGCGCTCTGGCTTTTCCATAGCAAAAAAACGAACTAAAAACAAAAGAGGAAAGAAATTATGGAAATTACCGCAACACAGATAACCGAAATGGTGAAGCGCGTGCTTGAAACGATGGGCGGCGACGCATCTGTATCCGAATTGGGAGATGTTCCTGTGGGAGTATCCAACAGACATATTCATCTGAACAAGGCTGACCTTGAGGTTCTGTTCGGCGAGGGCTACGAGCTGACGCCACTCAAGGACCTGTCCCAGCCCGGACAGTATGCGTGCAAGGAGCTGCTCACGATAATCGGTCCGTCCCTGCGCCCTATTGAGAACGTGCGCGTGCTCGGCCCGCTGAGAAAGAGCACTCAGGTTGAGATATCCGCAACCGATTCCTACGTTCTGAAGGTCAAGCCCCCTGTTCGCGAGTCGGGAAATCTCGGCGGCTCCGCACCGATAACGGTGATAGGTCCGAAGGGTGTTGTAAAGCTTAGCGAGGGCTGCATAATTGCAAACCGCCACATACATATGTCGCCCGACGATGCTAAGAAATTCGGAGTCAAGGATTATGATTTCGTGACGGTTGACGTAAACGGCAAGCGCCGCACGCGCTGGTATGACGTTCAGGTTCGCGTGCACCCCGATTTCCGTCTGGAAATGCACGTTGATACCGATGATGCAAACGCCGTTGGAATCGGAAACGGCTGTAAAGTAAAAATTGTGAAGGAGTAATGAAATGTTAAAGGGAATTATCAGAGGAAACGTAGTTTCAACGAGAAAGCAGGAGTCCCTCGTCGGCAGCAAATTCATGGAGGTTCAGATAATCGAGAACGGAACACTGACCGACAAATACATAATTGCAATTGACAGCGTTGGTGCGGGCATAGGCGAAACCGTGCTCGTTACCGTAGGAAGCCCTGCAAGGCTCGCTCTCTCAAACAAGTGCGCGCCCGCGGACGCAGTTATAGTAGGTATAGTAGATTAATTAACATTTGCAAAAGGATAAAACGATGGACATAAAGGTAATTATGAAAAATGCCGGTATAGTAGGCGCGGGCGGAGCAGGCTTCCCCTCGTTTATGAAGCTGGCAGAGGGGGCAGATACGCTGGTTGTTAACGGCGCAGAGTGCGAGCCATTGCTCTACACGGATTACGTACTCCTCGAAACCGAGCTTGACACCGTTCTTCGCGGTATCTCTGAGGTAATAAATTACGTCAATATTCCCCGTGCCCTTATGTGCGTCAAGCAGCATACGGCAGAGAGGCTCGGCTGGACTGACGGTCAGCGCCTTGCGGACAAAATATTCGTAAAGGAGCTGCCAAACGTATACCCTATGGGTGATGAAATCAGTCTTATTTATCAGGCGACTGGCAGAGTTGTCCGTGCAGGTAATCTGCCGATAACGTCAAGGGTCATTGTCTACAACGTCGAAACCCTCTACAATATAGCGAGAGCCGTTGACGGACACCCCCTCACTATGAAGTGGTTCACAATCGGCGGAAACGTACGTGAGCCGATAGTAGTATGTACTCCGATAGGCACACGCCTTTCCGATGTTTTCAGAAAATACGGTATAACCGTACCCGCGGGGCACACGGTGCTCGACGGCGGTCCCTCAATGGGAAAGATTATAAACGTAAACAGCGCAATAGTTACAAAAACGACCAAGGGTATACTGATACTGCCCGACACCTCGCCCGCGATAGAGAGTAAGAGAATAGATGCGGCGAAGGCAACGGCGAGAGCAGAAACCGCGTGCTGTCAGTGCACAAGATGCACCGACCTCTGCCCAAGGCATCTGCTCGGCTATCCGCTCGAGCCTCACAAGATGGTGAGAACAGCGGCGCAGGCGGTAGCTCCTATGCCCGTAATGGTTCTTTCGGCAACACTCTGCTGCGGATGCGGAATCTGCGAAACCCTCGCCTGCTGTCAGGGTATATCGCCGAGAGCTGTTATAGCAAATTATAAGGAGCTTCTCGGAAAGAACAGAATGAGATACGCAGCAAACGTCGATGCCACGGTGTCGGCTGAGCGCGAATACAGAATGGTATCCTCTCACAAATGGGAAACCGTTCTCGGTGTTGAAAAATACGACCGTGTAGCGAAATTCGTCGGCACGGATACCGATTTTGAAAGATTTGAGATTCTTCTGTCACAGCATATCGGTGCGCCCTCGGTTACACGTGTGAGCGTTGGGGACAGCGTCAATGCAGGTGACGTGATTGCAGAGGCGGGAGAGGGACTTTCGCTTCCTCAGCACGCATCCGTCAGCGGCAGGATAAGCTACGTTGACCAGAAGAAAATTATAATAGACAGAGGTTGATAGAAAATGTTTAAGGCAGTAGGAATAATAGAACTGAAAAGCATCGCCAAGGGCGTTGAGGCAACCGATGCCGCGCTCAAGAGCGCAGGCGTGCGTATGGTTTCCGCTCACCCCGGATGCCCCGGAAAGTTCGAGATGATAATAGAGGGCTCTGTGTCCAACGTCACCTCGGCTATCGACCACGTTAAATCAAAATTCGACGTATACATAATAGACTCCTGTATAATGGGAAGAATTGACGAGCACGTTATCAGCGCACTCTACGGCACAGAGGCAACGGCGAAGGAGGGCTCTCTCGGAATTATAGAAACCTTCTCCGCCGCATCGGCAATCAAGGCGGCTGATATAGCGGTCAAGACATCAAGAGTAGAGATTTACGACTTGCGTGTATCGCGCGGAATGGGAGGCAAGGGTATAGTGCTTCTCACCGGCGAGGTCGGCGATGTCACCGCCGCAGTTGAGGCAGGCGCAAATTATGCAAAGGGAGAGGCAATGCTCGCCTCAACCTCGGTAATCCCTGCACCCCACGACGAGCTGTGGGACCAGATGTAACCTATAAAGAAAGGTATAAGACTTATGGAGAACATAAAGTTTGTAATCGAGAAAAGTGCGAGAATTGACAGGCTCGTGGACACTCTCTACGCAAAAATGCCCGAAATAGAGTCTGCGCGCGCAAAGCTCGTCACTGAGAGCTACAAGGCGACTGAGGAGCTTCCGATAATAAAGCGCCGCAGCAGAGCGTTTGCACATATACTTGAAAATCTCCCTATCGTTATAAGGGACGGCGAGCTCATCGTCGGCAGTGCAACCGTCGCTCCGCGCGGATGCCAGACCTTCCCCGAATACTCGTATGAGTGGCTGCTTGACGAGCTTGATACGGTAGAAACCCGTGAGGCTGACCCATTTTACATCAGTGAGGGGGCGAAGGCTGACCTCAGAGGTATAGCACCCTACTGGAAGGGCAGAACTACAAGCGACCTTGCTAAGGCACTGATGGCGCCCGAGGCGTATTCCGCATTCGTCGAGCACGGAATATTTACCCCCGGTAACTATTTCTATAACGGAATAGGTCACGTTAATGTAGATTACGCAAAGGTCCTTAAAATCGGCTATCGCGGTATAATAGCAGAGGCACAGAAGGCACTCGACGCGGTTGAGGTATACGACCCCGATTACACCCAGAGAGTTAATTTTCTCGAGGCAGTTATCGAGAGCTGCGAGGCTGTAATAGCATACGCACACAGATACGCCGCACTCGCAAAGGAAAAGGCAAGAGCTGAGAAGGATACCACCCGACGCGCAGAGCTTGAGCGCATAGCACGCAACTGTGCACGCGTTCCTGAGTTTGGAGCGAGTGATTTCTGGGAGGCATGCCAGTCCTTCTGGTTCGTTCAGTATCTTCTTCAGGTAGAGTCCAGCGGACACTCGATATCTCCCGGACGCTTCGACCAGTATATGTACCCCTTCTATAAGAAGGATATGGATGCGGGCAAGCTCACGCTCGAATCCGCTCAGGAGCTTATCGACTGCATATGGGTTAAGCTCAACGATATAAATAAGGTAAGAGATGCGGCATCCGCAGACGGCTTTGCGGGCTACGGAATGTTCCAGAATCTCATTGTCGGCGGTCAGGATATACACGGTATTGACGCGACAAACGACCTCTCGTATATGTGTCTTGAGGCGGCAATGCACGTACCCCTGCCTCAGCCCTCAATTTCGATACGAGTATGGAACGGAACTCCCGACTCTCTTATGATAAAGGCGGCGGCTCTCACAAGGCTCGGAACCGGTCTGCCCGCGTACTATAACGATGAGGTTATGATACCCTCTATCATGGCTCGCGGACTCACCCTCGAGGATGCGCGCGACTACTGTATTATCGGTTGCGTTGAGCCTCAGAAGGGCGGAAGGACGGATGGCTGGCACGATGCGGCATTCTTCAACATGTGTCGCCCGATGGAGCTTGTTTTCTCAAACGGCTACGACAAGGGCAAAAAGATAGGTCCAGACACGGGTGATGTGTGCGAGATGGAGAGCTTCGAGGAGTTCTTCGAGGCATACAAAGCACAGCAGAGCTATATGATAAAGCTCCTTGTAAACGCAAACAACGCGATAGATGCGGCGCACGCAACGCGCTGCCCCCTTCCCTTTGAGTCATGTATGGTTGATGACTGCATAGGCAGAGGAAAATCGCTTCAGGAGGGCGGAGCTATATACAATTTCACAGGCCCTCAGGGCTTCGGAATTGCAAACAATACCGATGGACTCATCGCAGTACGCAAGCTCGTATTCGAGGATAAGAAAATCACTATGCGGGAGTTAAAGGATGCGATAAACCACAACTTCGGCTACGGTATCAGCGGAAAAATGGCGGCAACCGTTACCGCAGAGGTGGCGCGCAGTGTTGCAGAGGGCGGTGTCAGCCTCAATGAAAAAATCATCGAGGAGATTTACCGCGAGGTGACGACGGCGGCTTCCCTTGACCAGAATAAGAAGGCAAGATACAGAGAAATCAAGCGCATGATAGACGAGGAGTGCCCCAAGTACGGCAACGATATTTTCGACGTTGATATGTTTGCGCGAGAGGTGGCAAATACCTATACGAAAGAGGTTGAGAAGTACAAAAACTACCGCAATGGTATATTCCAGGCAGGTCTTTATCCTGTATCGGCAAACGTTCCTCTCGGAGCGCAGACCGGTGCTACCCCCGACGGACGACTCGCATATACGCCGATAGCGGACGGTATAGGCCCCGCCTCAGGCAGAGACGTCAAGGGTCCGACGGCAACCGCAAACTCGGTTGCAAAGCTCGAGCAGGGAATTGCATCAAACGGAACCCTTCTCAATCAGAAATTCCATCCCTCTGCCCTTGCGGGTATGTCGGGACTGATGAAATTCTCCTCGCTGATTCGCTCCTATTTCGATCAGAAGGGTATGCATATGCAGTTTAACGTGGTAACGCGAGAAACTCTGCTTGACGCGCAGAAGAACCCCGAAAAGTATAAAACTCTGGTTGTTAGAGTTGCGGGATACAGTGCACTGTTCACAACCCTTTCGCGCTCGCTTCAGGACGATATAATCAACAGAACGGAGCAGGGCTGGTAATGAGCATATACGATAGCCGCGGAAGAATTTTCAATATTCAACGCTTTTCTATCCATGACGGTCCGGGCATACGCACGATAGTATTTCTCAAAGGGTGCTTTCTGCGCTGCGCGTGGTGCTGTAACCCCGAATCTCAGGAGTATGATATACAGACGATGACCGAGGGCGGAAGGATAAAGACCGTCGGACGCGATGTAACGGTTGGCGAGCTGATGGATGAAATACTCGCCGATATGCCCTACTACCGCAGAAGCGGCGGCGGTGTCACCCTTTCGGGCGGAGAGATGCTCGCTCAGCATAAATTTGCGCGTGATTTACTCCGCGCCTGCAAGGAGGCGGGGCTGCACACGGCGGTTGAATCCACCGCCTACGCCCCCTTTGACAAGATAGAGGAGCTTTTGCCCTACATAGACCTCTACCTTATGGATATAAAGCATATTGATTCAAAAAAGCATAAGGAGTATACGGGTGTTGAAAATCACCTGATACTCGAAAACGCAAGAAAAATTGCTGAAAGTGATACTCAGCTCATAATAAGAACGCCCGTAGTGCCGGGTTTTAACGACACAAGGGAGGAAATCAAGGCGATAGCCTCGTTTGCAAAAACACTTCCCGGAGTTATGGAGCATCATCTTCTGCCATACCACCGTTTAGGTCAGGATAAATATCAGGGGCTCGGACGTGTGTATGCAATGAAGGATATAGAGCCCCCCTCGCACGAGAAGATGGAATACCTTTTGTCCGTGGCGATGGAGAGTGGACTGAGATGTCAGATTGGAGGATAAAATGGAACTAAGAGATAAGATGAGAATAGTTCAGGAGCTTGTACCGGGTAAGCAGGTAACGCTCTGCCACATCATAGCAAACCCTGACGATATTCTGTATGTCAAGCTCGGTCTTGACCCGAAGGTGGATTATACACGCAGTGCGATAGGCGTACTCACCATCAGCCCTGCGGAGAGTGCGGTTATTGCGGCGGATATTGCCCTCAAATCCTCGGGAGCAGAGGTGGGCTTTGTTGACCGCTTCACAGGTACGCTCATCATATCGGGCAGTGTGTCCAGCGTAGAGTCGGCGTTTACCGCAATCAGAACCTACGTAATTGACAAGCTCGGCTACACCTGCTGCGAGATAACGAGAACTTAAAATGAAAAAAATAATTCTTATAGGCAGAGTTGCGGCTGGCAAAACAACGCTGACGCAGGCTCTGCGCGGCGAGGAGATAAAGTACTTCAAAACGCAGTACGTCAACTACCTCGACACCGTTATTGACACCCCCGGTGAGTATACCGAGTTAAGACAGACCAGCGGCGCGCTCGCTCTCTATTCCTACGAGGCGGACGTTGTCGGGCTTGTCCTCAGCGCAAACGAGCCGTATTCGATATTCTCGCCGAACATAACCAGCCTTGTCAACCGCGAGGTGATAGGAATAGTGTCGGGAATAGACAAGCCCGATGCAAACGTTGAGCGCGTCACGCGATGGCTAAAGCTTGCGGGCTGCAAGAAAATTTTTGCTGTGAGCGCAGTTACGGGCGAGGGACTCTCGGATATTATAGAATATCTTGAAAAGGAAGATTGATATGAGTAAAACGGTAGTTATAGCCTTTGCCAACAACAAGGGCGGAAGCGGAAAGACAACCACCTGCTCAAACGTCGGATGCGCTATGGCGCTATCGGGCAAAAGGGTGCTTCTCGTAGACGGAGATATGCAGATGAATCTGACGCTCTCCTTCTTTGACGAGGAGAGGGCAATGGAGCTCGCACAGAGCGAAAAAAGCTTATACGAGGCAATAAAAAAAGAGGACGACCTCTCGGATTATATAATCCACACGCAGTATGAGGGGCTTGATATAATTCCCTCGTCGTCGTTGATGAGCTCGGTTGAGTTTGAGCTGTTTGCAAAATGGCAAAGAGAGCTGATTCTCAAAAAGTGCCTTGAGCGCGTGAGGGCGAGAGGGTACTACGACTACATACTTATCGACGCGCCCCCCACGCTTGGCGGTTGGGTTATGAATATAATGTGCGCCTCCGACCATATAATAATACCCGTCGAGGCGAGTCCCTGGGGACTTTTCGGACTTGCAAATCTCTTTGATTTCTTCCGTCAGGTGAAAAACATCGCACCGAGACTCTCGGTTATGGGTATCGCGATAACAAAGGCCGACGAGAGGAAAAACTATTTCAAGCAGACAAGAGAGATACTGTCCGAGATGGACAGCACCCGCCTGTTTGATACCTACATAAGAGTTGACAGTGCGGTTGAATGGGCGCAGGATAACAGTCAGCCGGTGGTTGCCTACAAAAAATACAGTCGCAGTGCGATTGAATATACCAAGCTTGCAAAGGAGATAATGAGCTATGCCGATAGGTAAGAACGCTATTAAAAGAGTAGAGAATAACGGCTACTCGAAGGTCAAGACCGACGCACCCGATATGGAAAACAGCACGGTTGTTGCCGAGAAAAAAGCCCCTGCAAAAAAAGCGCCCGCAAAGGTAGCAAAGCCCGCGGAGAAGAAAGCTCCTGCAAAGGCAGCAAAGCCCGCAGAAAAGAAAGCTCCTGCAAAGGCAGTAAAGCCTGCGGAGAAGAAAACTCCTGCAAAGGCAGAGGGAAAGAACGGATTTGATTACGTAAACTTCGGCAAGGAGCTTCCTGTTTATCTACTCTAAGAAACTTAAAACACACAAAAAAGGCGGTATTTACCGCCTTTTTTTATCATATCCGCTCGGTTTTTGATTTTTAGCCGAAAAAGCAACGGGTGACGTAAATTTCGATAAAGAACAAAACTGACGTAGGGGCATAGTATGATAACGTAAGGACGCTAACATATTTCACACGCGAAGTCCTTAACTATAACTTAATAAGAGGTAACTTATATGAACAACAACTGCCTTTGCCACATCTTTGATGATAACTGCACCTGGATTATCATTATCGCGCTTATCATACTTTTCTGCTGCTGCTGCAACGGTTAAGGACTGCAATAGCGTAAATAAAGGGGCCGCTTCATTTCGGCATAACCGCAAACAAAAAGTGAGGGACAAAGGTTCCTCACTTTTAATTTTACTAAAACCTATATTACGTTGACAATAAGGAAAAAATCTGCGATTTTTGGTTATTACAGTTTTTTGTTTGCTACCGCCGTTTTCACTCTCTGCCGTACTGAGTACGCCGACGACAGCGAAAGCGGCGGTTTCTGCTCAAAATCAAGCAAGCCCCGGGCTGCTTCATTTCGGCATAACCGCAAACAAAAAGGTGAGGGACAAACGGTTCCTCACTTTTAATGTTACTAAAATCCATATCCTGTTGACAATAAGGAAAAAATCTGCGATTTTTGGTTTATTACAGTTTTTTGTTTGCTACCGCCGTTTGCACTCTCTGCCGTACTCAGTACGCCGACGACAGCGAAAGCGGCGGTTTCTGCTCAAAATCAAGTGAGCCCCGGGGCCGCTTCATTTCGGCATAACCGCAAACAAAAAGTGAGGGACAAAGGTTCCTCACTTTTAATTTTACTAAAAACTATATCCTGTTGACAATAAGGAAAAAATCTGCGATTTTTGATTTATTACAGTTTTTTATTTGCTACCGCCGTTTTCACTCTCTGCCGTACTCAGTACGCCGACGACAGCGAAAGCGGCGGTTTCTGCTCAAAATCAAGTGAGCCCCGGGGCCGCTTCATTTCGGCATAACCGCAAACAAAAAGTGAGGGACAAAGGTTCCTCACTTTTAATTTTA
>JAZNXN010000046.1:0-7006 GCA_045593885.1 Eubacteriales bacterium | reverse complement strand
TCCTCGCTCGCCTCGGAGTATTCTATACACCTTCGGCGCGTGATGACGTAATCTGACCTAAAATCCGCGGCGTCAGTTGGCTTTTTCCTTTTGACGCGGCGTAAATGAAAAAGTGGGCTTTTGAAAAAGAGCCCTCTTTTTTGTTGTCGATATTAGTTGCAAAAATTCGAACGTTGCGCGTTCTGTCGGGTGAATTGTTAAAATACCGTTAAATTGTGTTGACAAAAGGCGAATGTGGGTATATAATTGAGTTAATAATTACAGAGGAGATTTTACCGATGAAAAGAAAAAAGACAGAACGAATTTACACCCCCGCAGCGAGCATGAAGCATTACGTTAAGATGCTTGGCGACAGAGGGGACAAGATTCTGTTCAGGTATTTTTCAGGCAAGGATATAATCGATATGAGCTACGGCGAATTTCACGGAAAGGTGATGGCATTCGCGGCAGCTCTTGATACTCTCGGACTTGAAAAGAAGCGTGTTGCGATAGTCGGAGAGACCTCGTATCAGTGGGTGAGCGCATACGTGGCAACTCTCGCTGCAGGCGGAGCTGCTATACCTCTTGACAAGGAGCTTGACGTATCGGCTCTTTGCGGCTTTCTCGAAATCAGCGAGGCTGAGGTTATCGTATATTCAAAAACCTTCAACGAAAAATTTGCAGAGATAATCAAAAACGGTAAGTACGTAAAGCACTTTATTCCCCTCGAGCCCGATACAGAGGCGGACAACGTAATTGACTATGATAATATGATTGAGCTTGGCCGTGCGGCGCTCGAGCGCGGCTACGAGCTTCCCGAAACAGACCCCGAGAGGCTGGCGACCATGCTATTTACCTCGGGCACTACGGGAACGAGCAAGTGTGTGTGGCTATCCGAGAAGAACACTATATCCAGCGTCAATGCGGCGTGTGAGAGTGTTGAATTTTTCGCGGAGGATACAATAGTTTCGGTGCTTCCGTTGCACCACACCTACGAGCTTTGCTGTATGCTCGCCGGTATGAACTACGGTATGACGATAGCACTCAACGATTCTATTAAGAAGGTGCTCAAAAACTTCGGTATTTTCAGACCTACGGGACTTGTGCTCGTTCCTCTGTTCGTAAATACTATGTACAAGAAGATTATGTCCGAGGCACAGAAGCAGGGCAAGCTCGGATTTCTCAAATTTGCGATCAAGCTCTCGCGCTTCCTTCGTAAATTCGGAATCGACCTTCGTTATAAGCTCTTCAAGTCGGTGCGTGACCCGTTCGGCGGCAGACTCGTCAAGATAGTTTGCGGAGGAGCACCCCTTAATCCCCAAATGGTAAAGGAATTTGAGGAGTTCGGTATATACATAAGCGAGGGCTACGGCATCACCGAATGCTCGCCTCTCGTATCAGTAAGCCCCTATTATGCGCCCAAGTCGGGCTCGGTAGGTCCTGCCGTTAACAGCTGTACCGTTAAGATTGACGGTGACGAGGTTAACGAGAAGGGCTTTATCAGCGGCGAAATTCTCGTCAAGGGCTCAAACGTAATGATAGGCTACTACAACAATGAGGAGGAAAATGCGAAGGCATTTTCCGAGGACGGCTATTTCAGAACGGGTGATATAGGCTATATGGATAACGACGGCTATATCTACATCACGGGAAGAAAGAAGTCGGTAATAGTTCTCGAAAACGGTAAAAACGTATTCCCTGAGGAGATTGAGGAATACCTTGAAAACGTTGAGAGCATCGCCGAGAGCGTTGTTGTCGGACGCACTGACAGCGAGGGTGTTGTAACCCTTACCGCGATTTGCTACCCCGCATACGATAAGTTTGAGGGTGTTGCCGAGGAGGAGCTTCAGGAGAAAATCAAGGCGGATATTGCCCACCTCAACAAGAAGCTTGCAGGCTTCAAGCAGATTCGCGACATCGAATTCCGCAATACAGAGTTCGAAAAAACTACGTCAAGAAAAATCAAGCGCCACCTCGTTAAGTAACGTACTTCGTATTTTATAGATAAGTGAAAAATTGCACAAATTAAAAGCCTTCCCCCCATCGGAGAGGGCTTTTTACAATTTTTGGATAAAATAAATTGAAAAAACCTTTACAAATTGCTAAAACGGTGCTATAATATATTTGCTAAACAAACCAAATAACAAAATTGGGGGGTATCTTTCCGTGGGGATATTATACCTTCTTTTGTCTTCGCCTTTTAGAATAGGCAAAGATGCAAATTCCACTTGGCGAAGAAGATTGAAAAATATCCTATTTTGTTAAGGTTTGTTTAGCAGCAATCGGAGTTTGCGTTTTTCGGTGCGCCGACCTCGGTTGGTGCACTTTTTATTTTTTGGAGGGGTTATGAGAAAGGTTGATAAGCTTGGAAGGATAGTTATTCCGTTTGAGCTGAGGCGAAAGTACGGTTTAACAGAGGGAGTAAAAATAGAATTTCTCGACGCCGGCGAGGGAATCACCGTAAGATCCACCGAGCCGTTTTGCAGGGTATGCCGTGCAAGGATTTTTGAGGGCGCAACGCTCCCTTTATGCGAAGCCTGCATTGCAAAAGCGGTGAAGAATTACAACGAAAGAAAGCGACGCAAGGGCAGAGTGTTCTGCCCTTTTTGTTTTTTCCTTTTTATGAAAGTTTTTGCGAAGCTTTTTTCAAAAAGCTCGTCCTTTTTTATTGCTTTTCTATTTTATATATGGTATAATTTCCTTGGAGTTTTGAGTTACTTTGCGGGGGAGGGGATAGTATGTCGCTACCGAAGGCTTTTCTTGATAGAATGATGATACTGCTTGGCTCGGATTTCGATGCCTTTCTGGCCTCGTACGACGAGCCCCCTGTGCGCGCGCTACGCGTAAACCCGCTGAAAATGAGCACGGAGAAATTTGAGAGGGTAGCAGATTTCCCTATCAAGAAAATACCGCATATTGACGGAGCGTATACCTTCGAGTGCGAGCATATCGGCGTGCACCCCCTGCATCAAAGCGGAAGCGTGTACGTGCAGGAGCCGTCCGCTATGGCGGTTGTCGCCTCGCTCGATATCGGACGCGATTTTGACATTCTTGACGTCTGCGCTGCACCGGGTGGCAAGTCCACGCACGCAGGCGCGCAGAACACCGAGGGGGTTATTGTTTCAAATGAAATAATCAGCCCGCGCGCCAAGGTACTTTTGCAAAACATTGAGCGCCTCGGACTGAAAAACTCGGTGGTCACGAATACCGATTCAAGAGCGCTCCGAGAGGCGTTTTGCAGATGCTTTGACCTCACAATAGTTGATGCGCCCTGCTCGGGCGAGGGAATGATGCGTAAAAACGACCTCGCAATTTCGGAATGGAGCGAGGAAAACGTGCGCGCGTGCGCTATGCGCCAACGAGAAATCCTTGAAAACGTGTACGATACGGTCAGGAGTGGGGGCAGGCTGATATATTCCACCTGCACCTTCTCGTTGGAGGAAAACGAAATGGTTGTGGATGCCTTCCTCTCGGCTCACCCCGATTTTCACCTTATTCCAGTGAAGCCGAAAATCGCGGAAATATCCTCTGACGGAGTTGCTTTTGACGGTTGCTCAGCCGATAATATTGTACTATGCCGCCGCTTTTATCCGCATATCAGCGGTGGGGAGGGGCAGTTCCTCGCGCTTTTCGAGCGCGACACGGTTGATATGCCCGCACAAAAGCCGATAAAGAAAAAGACGGGCAGAGAGGATGCTCGGATACAAAAGGATATTGCAGTCGCGCGACAGTTTTTGCGCGAGTGCATAGGCGAGAACAGCCTGAGCGTTGAGATACGCCCCGACGGTGCGTACGTTGTGCCTAAAGCAGACCTTGCGGTTAGCGGAATTTTCTCCGCGGGAGTTAAGATAGGCGTTGTTCAGAAGGATAGAATTGTACCCCACCATCGCTTTTTTATGGCATATGGGGATAGGTTTATAAACAAAATAGAGCTTACCGACATTGATGGGGCAACGGACAAGTACTTATCGGGCGAGACCTTTTTCATAGAAGGCGTGAGGGGCTTTGCTGCTGTTACTTATCACGGAGCGACGCTCGGCGGTGTTAAGGTGTCGGACGGAATTGCAAAAAATTATTACCCTAAGGGTTTAAGAAAATAAGGAGATTTTATTATGGAACTCAAAGGCAAAAAGGTTAATTTTATCGGAGACAGTATAACTGCGGGCGTAGGCGCGTCCGCTCCTGAAAACAAGTACGTTGAGGTATTTGCAAGGCTTACGGGCTCGACGGTACGTAACTACGGTATCAGCGGAACGAGAATTGCAAGACAACACGGAGTGAATCAGTTTGGCGAGTGCTACTGTGACCGCTTTGCTGAAATGGATGACGATGCGGACATAATTGTCGTATTCGGCGGCACCAACGACTACGGACACGGCGATGCGCCTATCGGTACACCCGATGACACAACCCCTGACACGTTTTACGGCGCATGCAACTACCTTGCGTGTGAGCTGATGAAAAAATACCCAACGGCAACTATCGTGTTTCTCACGCCGTTCCACAGAATAGGTGAGGACTCTTCGGCAGGTCAGCGCCCCGACGGCCCCGTTCTTAAGGTATTCGTTGATATCATAAGAGAGGTTGCGGAGAAGTATTCTATTCCCGTGCTCGACCTCTGGAAAAACGGCGGTGTTCAGCCCAACGTTGAGGTGAGTCGCGTTACGTTTATGCCCGACGGACTTCATCCCAATGATGCAGGACACGAGCTTCTGGCGAACAGACTCGCGGGCTTTTTGTCGGCACTTTGATGAAAAGCTACAAGGCGATATTTTTCGATTTTGACGGCACGCTCGCCGATTCCTCGGTTGGTGTTACAAAGGGTGTTGCCTATACCCTTGAGCGCTATAAAATAACGCCGCCGCCCCTATCCGAGCTGACCTGTTTTATAGGGCCGCCCCTATCAGAGAGCTTTGAGAAATACTACGGATTTGCGCGCGAGAGGGGGCTTGAGCTTGAGTACGTTTTTCGCGAATATTACGACGAAAAGGGACTCTATGAGGCGCATTTGTACGAGGATGTGGTTGAAATGCTCGGTGCGTTGAAATCACGCGGAAAAATTATTGCGATAGCATCCTCGAAGCCCGAAAAGCACGTGATACCGCTGCTCAAGCATCTTGGAATATACGAATATTTTGATTTTATCGGTGCGGCGGATATCGAAAACGGTCTTATTGAAAAAGAGGATATAGTGAAAAGGACTGTTCTCAAAATGGGACTTTCTCCCTCGGAGTGCCTTATGGTCGGGGACAGATGCTACGATATAGTCGGGGCGCATAAAAACGGAATGGAGTGCATGGCTGTTCTTTGGGGATTCGGCTCGCGCGAGGAATTTGAAGAATTCGGTGCTGATTTTGTGGCAGAAAGCCCAAAGGAGCTTGAAAAAATGCTTTCCTGACTCCAAAAACCGAAAAAAGTCGAAAAAATATAATAAAAAAACGGAAAATATTTTAGATAAACTATTGACAAGTCGAAACTGAAATGATAAAATAAGCTGTAAGTGTGTAAATGGGAGTACTATGCCCATTTGCCCTTTTGTGCTGTATATAACGGGTGCCGAGAGGTATCCAGTATATAAACATTATAATTCTTAAAGAAGGAGGAGAGATATGCCAACCTTTAACCAGCTTGTTAAGAATGGCAGAACGAAGTCTGAGTATAAGTCCAAGTCACCTGTTCTTCAGAAGGGTTTTAACTCGATAAAGAACAAGCAGACTGATGTAAGCGCACCTCAGAAGAGAGGCGTTTGCACCAAGGTAACCACTACCAGCCCTAAGAAGCCTAACTCGGCTCTGCGTAAGATCGCCAGAGTAAGACTTACTAACGGAATGGAAGCTACCACTTATATTCCCGGTATCGGACATAACCTGCAGGAGCACTCCGTCGTTCTCATCAGAGGCGGACGTGTACGTGACCTTCCCGGTTGCCGTTACCACATCATTCGCGGTACCCTCGATGCACAGGGTGTTGCGAACCGTAAGCAGGGCCGTTCCAAGTATGGAGCTAAGCGCCCCAAGAAATAAGCTGTAAATCATTACAGCCTTGTGCCGTCTTATTGCTGTGATTATAAATGTTTATATATTTAGATTATTGCTTGACGTGCACTGAACGAAGGGTTCTAAACCCTTAGAGTACCTATGAGCTCATAGAATATTAATGAAGGAGGGAAGGAAAAGTGCCAAGAAGAGGTCAAATTTCCAAGAGAGACGTATTGCCGGATCCTATATACGGTTCTAAGCTTGTTACTAAGCTTGTGAACAACATAATGCTGGACGGCAAGAAGGGTGTTGCTCAGAAAATCGTTTACGATGCATTCGCTATCGTAGAGGAAAAGCAGGGACAGAGTCCGCTTGAGGTTTTCCAGGCAGCGCTCGAGAATGTAATGCCCGTGCTTGAGGTTAAGGCTCGCCGTATCGGTGGATCTAACTATCAGGTACCTATGGAAGTTCGTGCTGAGCGCCGTCAGACTCTCGGTCTGCGTTGGCTCACTCAGTTCTCCAGAAGCCGCGGTGAAAGAACCATGGCGGAGAGACTTGCTGCTGAAATAATGGACGCAAAGGCAGGTCAGGGCGGAGCATTCAAGAAGAAGGAAGACACCCACAAGATGGCAGAAGCAAACAAGGCTTTTGCTCACTACAGATTCTAATCGATATAATTAAGGAGAATAAGGTTATATGCCAAGAGAATATTCGCTTGAACGTACCAGAAATATCGGTATCATGGCTCACATCGATGCCGGTAAGACTACCACAACCGAGAGAATCCTTTTTTATACCGGTAAAACTCACCGTATAGGTGAGACTCATGAAGGTTCTGCAACGATGGACTGGATGGCGCAGGAGCAGGAGAGAGGTATTACCATTACCTCTGCAGCTACTACTTGCTTCTGGGTTCCCACTCAGTTCCAGAACGATCCCGCCGCTGCTAAAGCCAACAAGTACCGTATCAACATCATTGATACCCCCGGTCACGTTGACTTTACCGTAGAGGTACAGCGTTAAGTCGGATCGTAGCCATGTCGTTCTGT
>JAZNXN010000045.1:0-62682 GCA_045593885.1 Eubacteriales bacterium | reverse complement strand
AAAGGTTCCTCACTTTTAATGTTACTAAAATCCATATCCTGTTGACAATAAGGAAAAAATCTGCGATTTTTGGTTTATTACAGTTTTTTGTTTGCTACCGCCGTTTTCACTCTCTGCCGTACCCAGTACGGCGACGACAGCGAAAACGACGGTTTCTGCTCAAAATCTAGCGAGCCCCGGGGCCGCTTCATTTCGGCATAACCGCAAACAAAAAAAGTGAGGGACAAAAGGTTCCTCACTTTTAATTTTACTAAAATCCATATCCTGTTGACAACAAGGAAAAAAATCTGCGATTTTTGATTATTACAGCTTTTTGTTTGCTACCGCCGTTTTCACTCTCTGCCGTACTCAGTACGCCGGCGACAGCGAAAACGACGGTTTCTGCTCAAAATCAAGCAAGCCCCGAAAGATGCTTTGCACTAAGAATTCAGCAATACGTGCATTTTTTGCTTAATCTATCTGAATTTTAATGAATTCTTAATGACTCAGCCCATTTTTTGTGTGAAAATTATCTTTTTATTTCAATAATAACCTTGCCGTTTTCGTTGCTTGCATCTACCGTTGAGAGAATGCCCGATTTTTCTATTGACATCTCTTTTCCGTTTACAAACGCCCTTACGAGAATATCAGCGGCAAAGGTGAAGCGCGCGCCCTCGTAGAGCGTATAAATGTCAGATTCCTCGGTATGAATTTCACTCTCGATTATCGCGTAGGGCACGTATTTGTCGGTGCATCCGAGCACCGCTATTCCGTTTTCGTACGGGGCTACGGCATACAGATTTGCCTCGTATCCGTTAAGCTCAAGGGAAAGGCTCTCGTTGCGCGAAAGCACGCACGCATCCTTGCCAAAAAACTCGTATACGAGGAATTTATCTCCCTCTATGTACTCAACGTCGGACGGTTTTATCATGTCGCGTACTGCCTTAGGATTTTTCTGAATGTTGAAAACACCGAGCATACCGGTTTTCTTGCATCTGCTCCACGCCTTGAGCGCGATATCCTCAACCCTTGCATCGCGGTATATTCTGTCCCTTGTCGGCATAGCGAAGCTATCGCATTTGAGAAGGTATCCGTCGGAAAGGCAGAAGGGGGCAATGCTATCCCTCTTGCTCATGCCGTGAGGGTCGGATAGGTATACGCACGAGCCGCTTATCGCGTGCATAACGATATTGAGCTTCGTCGTTTCGCTGTCGCTCCACATCATATCCCAGTCGGGCGTGCAGAAATTGCTGTGCCAGAGCGAGTTGTAGATATTACAGCTGATAAAATTGCTCATTGTCGAAACCTTCGTCGGCTCAAAGTCCTCGGAATTTCTGTTAACCATACCGACAGGTCTATTCCACAGCTCCTCGGCGCCCATTCCGGTGCAGTTAATACACGCTCCGTCAAAGAATATGCCAACAGAGCCGTCAAGACCGCGGTGCATACCCATGGCCGACCTTCCAATCGGGGAAAGACCGTGGGTTGAGGTTTCCGTGTTACATTCAACGTCAACCTTCACAAAGTCAAAGCCGCAGATCGAAAGATACGAGTGGCGCATATTCCAATAGGCAAAGCTGCCAGCCTCGTCGGTTTTCGGAAAATAATATCCGTTGGGAAGCCTTTGCAGAAGCTCTGGGTGCTCCCTCACTATTTCCGAGTCGGGTGCAATTCCTGCCCAACCGCCGCCAAGGCACTCCCAGATACCGACGTATTTCATATTGTTTTTATTCTTCAGAGTTTCAACACACGCCTTTAGTCCCTCGGGGAATTTCTCCTTGACCTCAAAAAACGAGGTTGCCGCGCGGTTTTCGTCCTCGCCGTACCAGCCGTCGTCAATAAGAAGCCAGCGGACAGGGATATTCTTGTCGTTGAACTCCTGCGCTTTTTTGAGAATACCCTCTCCCGTCACGTCGAGGTGCATTGAATCCCAGCTGCACCAGCCGAGATAGTTGAATACGTCGGACACCCTCGTGTTTTCGGCGGTAGTTCTCTTGCGTCCGAGAAAATCGTAGCCGCTGTCAACCGCCGCCTTAGCGCTGAGAAACGGGTCGTTTCCGTGGGCAATTACCGCGCAGTAATTGTCAATTGACGCGCATCCGCTACAATAGGGGGACGTGGTCAGACAGAGTGCACCGTCCTTGGCGCTGATATCGGTTTTGCAATCGTTATGACAGATTGCGAGCATATGATACTGACTGTCGCCACTTTGCCACGCAATCGAAAATGCACGGTGGGGTATACCGTTAAACGAGTCTGTGAAAACAGGGGTAGTCCAGCAGTCGCATTTCTCGCCTATATGATATACCGAGGCGAGCACCCTGTCGGGCTCCTTTTTCGGTATCAGCTTAACAGTCGCGGTGTTATATGCCGCCAGATGATAGCGCAGATCATACCCTCCTCTGGGGTTTACGTCGCATTTCAGGTGAATGGCATCCGCGCCCTCGCGGCTCTCAACAGATACCGTTGCTAAGAGGTTACAGCCGTGCTCCTTTGAGGTGAATACGAAGGAATTGTCCCTCGACTCCTCCTCACAGAGATTGAGCGAAAACGGCTCGCCGTACATATTGTTTATTATAAGCTCGAAATTAAATTCAAAGCCGCCTGCCAATCTTAGAGTTCTTTCCATCTCAATTGTCCTCACTTGCTTCTGTATTTTCAACTGTCCTTGCGCTCTCGGCAATCCTTACCCTTTCGTTTATCGCGCGTACGCGCTCGACGTCGAATTTGACTACCTCGCGGTCGTAGGTGATAAATCCGTTGGTTTCCTCCTCAACGTCGGAGAGCTGGGTGTAAACCGCCGCGCTCAGTCCCTTCTCAATGTTGGGAATTATACTGTTCTCATACAGCTTTTCAAATGCCCTCTGCATCGACCTTGTATCCTCGAATACCTTGTATCCGAAAATCTTATCCTTGCGGTAAACGTGTCCCTTGCAGGCGTGGCTATATCCGCCGAATTCCGAAAGCAAGAAGCACCTTTTATCTCTCGGACAGCGTATTTTTGTAAAGTATATATGCTTGCTTATGAAATCTCCTGATTTCTGGTCGTGCCAGCCACTAGTGCGGTCAACCGTTCTTGTCTTGTCAAGATACTGCACAAGCTCGGATATTCTGTCGGAATCGAACTGTCCCCAGCCCTCGTTGAAAACTACCCACATTGCAAGTGAAACGCAGTTTTTGAGCAGATGAACGGTTTCCTTGACCTCATTTATAAATTCCTCGCGGTATTTTTCATCCTCTCGGCCAAATAGCTTGTATTTGTCGTCCCTGAAATGTATTCCCGTAAACGGAATTGCCGCCGTAACGGCAAAGCTGTACTCTCCGCCGCCGTTGACCATATCCTGCCATACGAGAATTCCCTCTCTGTCGCAGTGGTAGTACCAGCGAAGCGGCTCAATCTTTATGTGCTTTCTCAGCATATTGTAGCCCATGCTCTTTGCGAGGCGTATATCGTCGAGCATAGCCTCGTCGCTCGGGGGAGTGAGCATACCGTCTGACCAGTAGCCCTGGTCGAGTATTCCGTTATGGAAATACGGACGGTTGTTGAGCATCAGCCTCGATATTCCGTTTTCATCCTTGCCAACCGAGAACTTTCGCATACCGAAATACGAGCGCACCGTGTCGCCCTCGGTTTCTATAACTATATCGTAGAGCTTCGGATTTTCGGGTGACCAGAGCTCGTAATCGGAAAGGGGTATATCGCATATCTTACCCTCTGCCTCTGCGAGTAGCTTTTCGCCGTCATATATCTTTACCTTCGGCATTTGCGCCTCAGTATCGATTTTAATGCTGACACTGTCGGTATCAATATCCGGAACTACCGTTATATCCTTGATATAATCTGCGCTGACACTCTCGAGCCACACGCTGCCCCAGATTCCGGACTGAGGGGTGTACCATATCTGTCCGTGCTCTGTTTTCTGCTTTCCGCGTGCCTGACCGCTATGGTCTGTCGGGTCCTTGACGGTCACCTCCAGCTTGTTCTCCCCTGCCTTTACCACCGACGAAATATCGACGGAGAAGGGAAGATAGCCGCCCCTGTGGCGCATAAGAAGCCTGCCGTTTACGTAAACCGAGCTGCTGTAATCGACAGCACCGAAATGAAGTATGGTTTTGTCCTTTATAAATTCCTTGTCAAGCATAAAGCTCCTTCTGTAAAAGAGCTTGGTATTATAATCGTTGACCTCGTCACCGCCGCCGATGAGCGATTCAGGCGAGAACGGAACCTTTATTTTTCTTTGATATTCCGAGAACCTCTCTCCGATTTTGGTGGTTGCGTAATCCCACTCGCCGTTGAGGCAGAGATAGCTTTCCCTCTGCAGCTGCGGCCTTGGATATTCCGACAGGGGTATTTCGGGTATAGAATCAAAGTATTTTGATTTCATTATTTTGATTTTCGGAGTTTTCTTCATTACCTTATCTCCTTTGGGTGTTGTTATCTTAATTTTAGCATAAGTATTATAAAAAATCAATAAATACTTTTGTTCCAAACGGTTGAAATTGAGATTTTTTTGTTGTATAATGTAATCGTATGCCAACAGGCAGGGGAAATATCCCCCACAATCAGCAAAAAAAGAGGATATTATGAAAAAATCAGACCTTCGCGGCAGTGCGCTTTTGTTGCTTACCGCGGTTATATGGGGCCTTGCCTTCGTCGTGCAGGATTCTGCGGGCACAAGAATAGGCGAGTACACCCTCAACACCTCGCGCTTCATTGTCGCGGCAATATTTCTCATTCCGTGTATAATGCTATTCGACCTTCGCACCGAGCGTCGCCTTTTTGATTTCAAAAACAGAAAATTTGATATCACCAAAAGAGAATGGATAGGCGGTGCGCTCTGCGGCGTTGCTCTCGCGGTTGCCTCTGTGCTTCAGCAGATAGGAATAGCGAAGGGGGCGGGCGCAGGAGTTGCAGGCTTTCTCACCTCGCTCTACGTTGTTATCGTTCCGATTTTCGGAATAGCCCTGGGCAGAAAAACCTCGGCTAAAAACTGGATATGCACCCTCGTTGCGATATTCGGCGTGTTTCTCATTTCATATTCGGGTGGCGGCTTTTCGTCGGGTGATATATTCGTCCTCATCTGCGCGGTTGCGTTTGCCGTGCATATCACCGTAATCGACGTGGTATCCTTGGGGTGCGACGGCGTGCGCCTCTCGTTTGTGCAGTTCTTAACCGGAGCTCTCGTAACGCTTCCGTTTACGGTATTTATAGAGCATCCCACTATGGCACAAATCGGTGACTGTATTCTCCCGATAATCTATCTTGGTGTTATGTCCAGTGGAATTGCCTATACTCTGCAGATTATAGGGCAGAAAACCACCTCTCCTGCGGTGGCGTCGATAATTATGAGCCTTGAATCCGTCTTTGCGGCAATAGGCGGCGTTCTGATAGCGGGCGAGGATTTCAGTATCCGCAAGCTATTCGGCTGCCTTACCGTCTTTATCTCGGTAATTTTAACCCAGATAGACGTAGGTGCTCTTTTTCACAAGAGCAAAGAAAAAGCTTAAATTTACACCTCAAAAAAGCTTAAAAAGCGAGCACCCCATAAAAAAAGCCCTCAGGTGAGGGCTTTTTTGTTTTTAATGAATAGGGTTATTCTATTCCGATAACCCTATAACCCTGTGCGGTTATGAGGGCGGATATTTCCTCGTCAGATATATCCTTTGAGAGCTCGATTATCGCGTCACCGCGCTCGTGGCTGACGTCTGCCGATACAACACCGTCAAGTGCTGAAAGCACGCTCTTGACTCTGCCCGAGCAATGAGGGCACATCATTCCCTCGATTTTTACAGTCTTTTTCATAAGCCTTTCCTCTTTTGCTGTGTTATTGTGTTTTTTGAATTTGAACAGGTTGAGCCTTAGGGCATTGAGCACCACACTAACGCTTGAGAGGCTCATTGCCAACGCCCCGAACATAGGTGTCAGCTGCCAGCCCGTCAGCGGAATCCACACGCCCGCCGCCAGCGGAATGCCTACTGTGTTGTAGATAAATGCCCAGAACAGATTTTCCTTTATATTGCGCAGGGTGGCGCGCGATAGCCTGATTGCGCTCGGAATATCCGACGGAGAGCTTTTCATAAGCACTATGTCCGCTGCGTCTATTGCTATATCCGCACCTGTGCCGATTGCAATTCCAACGCTTGCCGCAGTCAGTGCGGGGGAATCGTTGATTCCGTCACCGACCATTGCAACGCGCCCGCTTTGCATAAGCTCCTTGACGTATTCCTGTTTATCCTCGGGAAGCACCTCGGAGATAACTCTGTCAACCCCGACCTCTTTTGCAATTGCGTTTGCGGTTTTTTCATTGTCGCCCGTGAGCATAACGGTTGAAATTCCCATTCGTGATAGCTCTGAAACTGCCTCTCTGCTATCAGGCTTTACGGTGTCCGCAACCGCGATTATTCCTATTATTCTGCCACCGCGAGCGAAGAGCAGCGGTGTTTTACCTTCCTCTGCCAGGCTGTCAGCAATTTCTTTGTCCCTATCCGTCACGCTCGCGTTTTCGGATATAAAGCGCATATTACCGCCAAGCACAGTGTCACCCTGATAAACAGCGCGAACGCCGAGGCCGCTGACAGCGGTGAAGCCGTCTGTTTCAACGGGGGGTATGCCCATTTTCATTGCGTATTCATTTACCGCAGATGCCAGTGGATGCTCGCTCTTTTCCTCAAGCGAGTGGGCGAGAGCTATGAACTCGCGTTCATCATTTTCGCATATAACGTCGGTGACGGTGGGCTTGCCCACGGTCAGCGTTCCCGTCTTGTCAAGCACGACAGCCTTCACACGTCCGCACTCCTCAAGAGCCTCGGCGGTTTTGAAGAGTATTTTATGTCTTGCTCCGACACCGTTGCCTACCATTATCGCAACAGGGGTAGCAAGCCCGAGTGCACACGGACAGCTTATAACCAGAACGGTTATGGCTCTCTCAAGCGCAAACGCGAAGGTAAAGCCACATAGCATCCACACCGTAAAGGTCACAAGAGCAACGGCAATTACCGTTGGAACGAATACCCCCGATATTTTATCGGCAATTCTCGCTATTGGTGCTTTGCTTTCCGACGCATCTCTTACGGTTTTTATTATTTTGGAGAGGGCGGTATCCTCGCCAACGCCCGTCGCAACGCAACGGATAAAGCCAAAGGTATTTGACGTGCCCGCGCTGACCGTGTCCCCAACTCTCTTATCAACGGGAATACTCTCTCCGCTGAGCGCGGATTCATCAACCGAGCTCTCTCCGTATTCCACAATTCCGTCACAGGGTATGCTCTCGCCGGGACGCACCTCAAAAACGTCGCCGATTTTCAGCTCGCTGACCGAAACGGTCATTTTTTCTCCGTCACGGATAACCGTTGCGGTATCGGGCGCTAAATTTATCAGCGCGTCGAGCGCGCTCGTGGTTTTGCCCTTTGATATAGCCTCAAGCAGCTTTCCGAGGGTAACGAGCGTGAGCACCATAGCTGCGCTCTCAAAATAAAGACCGTGGTAAAGGCTGTGTGAGGGCTGAATAATTATCTGTACGAATAGCCAAAGGCTGTATAAATACGCCGCGCCCGAGCCGATAGCTACCAGAGCGTCCATATTCGGCGACAGGGCAATAATGCTTTTTGCGCCGCCAATGAAAAATTTGCGGTTAATGAAAATAATTGAACCCGACAGGATGAGCTGAATCACCGTCAGCGCAATATAGCTTTCGTCAAGAAATTGAGGCAGATAAAAGCCCCACATGGCGTGCCCCATCGAAAAGTACATAAGAATTATTAGTAGGATGAAGGAGATTATTACCCTCTTTTTCAACAGCGATATTTCCTCTCCGCGCCTTACCTTCTCACGCCCTCTGTCCTTGTTTTCGTCGTAAACACTCGCAGAATATCCCGCGCGAAAAACCGCATCTGTTACCGATTCGTCATCAATATCTCCTGAAACGGTCATGGTGTTGGTAAGCAGTGAAACTGAGCATTTTGTAACTCCGTCAAGAGCGGATACCGCGCGCTCAACGCGAGCGCTGCACGCGGCGCAGCTCATTCCAAAAACATTGAATTTTCTCATCATTCCTCCAAAAGCCCCGCACGGATAACCCGACGTACAAGCTCGAAGGTGTGCGTATCATTCTTCGCCTCGCCTCTTTCAAGCATTGCAACCGTGCCGAGCAGTACCGCCTTGAGCGAAAATTCGAGCAGCTCACATCTCTCGCCCGAAAAGCCATGCTCCTTGCAGTATCTTGATACGGTATCTCCGATACCGAGCGCGCGCAAATCCGAAGCCCCGTCGGATTTTGTGAGCACCGAATGAAAGCTCGGGTTTGCCACACAAAATCTTATGTATGATACCGAAATTTCGAGCAGTTGGCGCTCGGTGTCGCCCTCAAAAAGCGATAAAATCTTATCCCTGAGGAGTGCCCATTGACTGTTTATATATCCTATTATAGCGAAAACCATTTCGTCCTTATTCTTGAAATGCTTGTACGGTGCGGCGCACGAGGTATTACACGCGGCGGCAACGCGGCGGAGAGAAAAATTCTTGATTCCGTGCGTGGATATTTCGTCAATTCCCGCGATTATCAGCCTCTCGCGCAGAGTCTCTGTCTGCTTCTTTGCCATAATGAGCCCCCTTTCTCTAAAGTATATTATGACACATTTTTTCACGAAAATCAACCAAAAAAGGAGATAATCGGGAAAAATTGAATAAAAAATCACTTTTCTTTCGATTTTTCATTGACATTTCTACATTTAAGTAGTATAATTATATAAAATAAATAAGTTAACACTGTTAACTTTTTGAGGAAAAGGATATGGAAAACAAAAGCAAGCTGGATATAGCAAGGGAAAAAATAAATGAGGTCGACGCAAAAATGTGCGAGCTTTTTCTTGAGAGAATGGATGCCGTACGCATGGTTGCGGAGTACAAGAGAGAGCACGCCCTGCCAATTTTCGATGCCAAGCGCGAGAGTGCGGTGGTAGCGAAAAATTCCGAGAGGGTTGCCGATGCCGAGCTGCGCGACTATTACGTTCAGTTCGTTCAGGACAATATGCGTATTTCCCGTTCATATCAGGAGCGTCTGATATCTGGAATGAAGATTGCGTATTCGGGAATATCGGGCGCTTACGCCAATATAGCGGCGCGTAAGATATTCAAGGATGCAACCTACGTTCCCTGCACGGATTTCAAGAGCGCGTACGATTCGGTTGTCAAGGGCGAGTGCGACTGCGCCGTTCTGCCGATAGAGAATAGCACGGCAGGCGAGGTAGGCGCGGTGCTCGATATGATGTTTTCGGGACCCTTGTGCGTTTCTGGCGTCTACGACCTGTTCATAACCCATAATCTTATGGCGAAGAAGGGAACGAAGCTCTCGGATATCAAAGAGGTCATCAGTCACCCGCAGGCACTCGCGCAGTGCGCGCCGTACATAAGGAAGCGCAAGCTCGAGGTTCACGAGGCGGAGAATACTGCTAGGGCGGCGCGCTTCGTTGCGGAGAGCGAGAGCAGCTCTATTGCCGCAATAGCCAGCGAGGAAACTGCCGAGCTCTACGGCCTTGAGGTTTTGGCAAGGGCGATAAACGAGAAGAATATAAACACAACACGCTTTGCAACTCTCGTCCGTGCGCGTGATCGCGCCGAGGGCGACAAGAGCAAGCATTCGATACTGATGTTCACGGTTAAAAACGTTGCGGGCTCACTCGCCGAGGCGATAAACGTAATAGGTAAGTACGGCTACAATATGAGATGCCTGCGGAGCCGTCCTATGAAGGAGCTTTTGTGGCAGTATTATTTCTACGTTGAATCAGAGGGCAACCTCGATACCGAGAACGGCAGAAAAATGGTAGAGGAGCTTTCCTCTGTGTGTGATAAGGTAAAAATTCTCGGTAGCTTCCGCTATCCGAGTGAGCTTCGGTGAGGTTAATATGGTAATTGAGGTAAGGCTAAAGGAAAAATACGGTATAGTTATCGAGCGCGGCGCACTTTCGCGTATAGGTGAGCTTATCCCTCTTGACCGCAAGGTTTTGGTCGTAACCGATTCGGGAGTTCCCGCGGAGTACGCAAAAGCCGTTGCGGCGGCGTGCAAAGCACCCGTTTGCGTGACCGTTGCCGAGGGTGAGGGTAGCAAGAGCATTGATACCTACGCCCGTCTTCTTACGGTTATGCTCGAAAATAAATTTACGAGAACCGATGCGGTGGTTGCCGTCGGCGGCGGAGTTGTCGGCGACCTTTCAGGCTTCGTTGCCGCAAGCTATATGCGCGGCGTTGATTTTTACAACATACCCACCACCCTTCTCTCGCAGGTTGATTCCTCGGTTGGCGGAAAAACCGCGGTTAACCTTGCAGGGATAAAGAACTGTGTGGGCGCATTCTGGCAGCCCAAGGGCGTTGTTATAGACCCCGATGTGCTCAAAACTCTTGACAGCCGTCAGTACGCATCCGGACTTGCCGAGGTGATAAAGATGGCGGCAACCCTCGACGCCGACCTTTTCTCAATGCTTGAGAATGAGGACTTTGAGGAAAAAATAGACGAGATTATCGCCCGCGCCATAGACACAAAACGCAAGGTCGTTGAGAAGGACGAGCGCGAGGGAGGGCTTCGCCGTGTGCTCAATTTCGGTCATACGGTAGGACACGCCATAGAGAGTGAGAAAAATATGAGCCTATACCACGGTGAGTGCGTGGCGCTCGGAATGCTTCCTATGTGCTCATCCTCGGCAAGAGAGAGAATTTTGTCGGTGTTGAAAAAGGCAAATCTGCCGACAAGCATAGAATGTGATGCCGACAGCATAGTTATGGGAATGTCGCATGACAAGAAGCTTGATGCTGATAAAATAAGAGCCGTATACGTGAACGAAATAGGCTCTTTTGAAATCCGCGAGGAGAAATTCTCAGATTTTTCAAATAAGGTCAGAGAGGTTTTGTCGAAATGAAAAATACGTACGGAAATTCCGTGTCAATAACTCTTTTCGGTGAGAGTCACGGCGAGGCAGTGGGCGCAGTGCTCGACGGTATTGCCCCCGGCATTGCCGTTGACGAGAGCTTCATAGCGTCGCAGATGGACAAGCGGCGCTCGGTTTGTAGCATCTCTACACCGAGAAAAGAGAGTGATAGGGTGAGAATAGTCAGCGGTGTATATAACGGAAGGACTACCGGTACACCTATAACCCTTATCATAGAAAATGAAAACACCCGTTCATCCGATTACAGACAGATGAAAACTGTTGCCCGCCCGGGCCACGCCGATTATACCGCATACGAAAAATATCACGGCTATGCGGACGAGAGGGGCGGAGGACACTTTTCAGGCAGAATAACCGCGGGTCTTGTTGCCGCAGGAGCAATTGCAATAGAGGCACTCAGGAAAAAGGGAATATATATTGCAACTCACATTTCCCGACTCGCAAAAATTTCAGACCGCGGCTTTGATTTTAACGGTATAGAAAAGGATATAGAGAAGCTTGACAGTGCGGAATTCGGCGTTCTTGACGCCGATATTGGCGAGCAGATGATAAAGGCAGTAGAGAGCGCACGCAAGGACGGCGACAGCGTCGGCGGTATTCTTGAAAGCTGTGTTGTCGGTCTGCCGGCAGGTGTTGGCGAGCCCTGGTTTGATACTCTTGAGGGTGTGCTTTCGCATATTCTGTTCTCGATTCCCGCGGTGAAGGGGGTTGAATTCGGTGACGGCTTTGCCCTTGCCGATATGAGAGGCAGCGAGGCAAACGACGAGTTCTGTGTAATTGACGGAAAAATAGCTACGAAGACCAACCGTATGGGCGGAATACTCGGCGGCATATCAAACGCAATGCCCCTGACCGTGCGCTGCGCGGTGAAGCCTACCCCCTCTATTTTCAAGGAGCAGAAAACGGTTGATTTCATCTCGGCAGAGGACACAACCCTTTCGATAAAGGGCAGGCACGACCCCGCCGTAGTCCACCGCGCTCGCATAGTGGTTGACAGTGCTATCGCGCTCTGTCTTTGCGATATGCTCGCGCTTCGTTACGGCACCGATTGGCTGGCGGAGGGAGAAAAATGAAATACGGCCTTATAGGTGAGCGCCTTGCACATAGCTTCTCAAAGGAGATTCACGAGCGTCTGGGGCTCTACAGCTACGAGCTCTGCGAGCTTGCACCCAACGAGCTTTCCGCCTTCATGGAGAAACGCGACTTTTGTGCAATAAACGTCACCATCCCCTACAAGCAGGCGGTTATGGAGCATCTTGATTTCATAGACGAGCGCGCAAAGAGAATAGGGGCTGTAAACACCGTTGTGAATAAAAACGGCAGGCTCTTTGGATACAACACCGATTATTTCGGTATGCGCTCGCTCATTGAGAGATATACCGACACCCTTTCGGGTAAAACGGTGCTTATTTTAGGCGGCGGCGGTACGTCAAATACGGCGTTGGCAGTAGCTGCGGATATGGGCGCGGATAAAATACTGCGTGTCAGCAGGAGCGAAAAGAACGGCTTCATCACTTACGCCGAGGCGTGCGAAAGCTATTCCTACGCAAACGTTATAATCAATACCACCCCCGTTGGCATGTATCCAAATGTTGATGGTACACCGATAGATTTATCAAATTTTTCCGAGCTTTCGCTCGTAATAGATGCGGTTTACAACCCGATAAGGACAAACCTTGTGCTCACGGCACGCAAGAAAGGTATATCCGCCGAGGGCGGACTCTATATGCTTGTGGCGCAGGCGCTTATGGCGGCAAGGCTCTTTACCGACAGCGAAATCGACACCGAGCTTTTCAGTAAAATTTACGGTGAAATTTTAACCGAGAAGGAAAATATCGTCCTTATCGGTATGCCCGGCTGCGGAAAAACCTCGGTTGGCAGGCTGCTGGCAAGGGAGCTTGGGCGCACCTTTCTTGATACCGACGAAATAATCGTTTCAAAAGAGGGAAGGGAAATAACCGAAATATTTGCCGACAGAGGCGAGGGATATTTCCGCGACGTCGAATCATCCTGCGTGTCGGATACCGCGCGTGAGGTGCGCGGAGCAATAATATCCACGGGCGGCGGCGCTATTCTCAGAGAGGAAAACGAAAGGGCACTCAGGCGTACGGGCAGAATATATTTCATCAACAGAAATATAGATAACATACGACCTACCCCGGACCGCCCCCTCGCATACGACAGGGAAGCGCTCAGAAAGCGCTTTGAGGAGAGATATTCGATTTATAAGGCATCTTGCGACCTCGAAATCGTCAGCGACGATATAATGGAGCATACCGCCTTGGAGATAAGAAAGGACTTTTTCCGATGAAAATAATGATAATAAACGGCCCCAACCTCAATATGCTTGGTGTGCGCGAGCCTGATATTTACGGCAGCGAAACCTACCATAGCCTTGTTATGAAAATAAAGGCTTATGCAAGAAAAAAGGGTATAAGGGCTGTGTTCAGACAGTCAAATCACGAGGGCGACCTCGTCGATTACATACAGAGCACCCACAAAACCTATGACGGTATAGTCATAAACCCGGGCGCGTACACGCACACGAGCATAGCGCTCCTTGATGCTGTGAAGGCGGCGGGCACACCCACCGTTGAGGTGCATATTTCCGACCCCGATACAAGAGAGGATTTTCGCCGCGTAAGCTATATAAGGGCGGCGTGCCTCGGTACAGTAAAGGGGAAGGGAACCGACGGATACCTTGAGGCTATTGATATACTCGTAAAGGATTATGAAAAAGGAATTGGTGGCAAGGCTTGAATATAGAAATTAAAAGGAGTGCCCTTTCGGGAAGGATAAAGGCTCCCCCGTCAAAGAGCATGGCGCACAGGCTTCTCATCTGTGCAGGGCTCGCAGAGGGAAGGAGCGTTATACACGGAATTTCCGATTCCGAGGACGTGAGAGCAACGCTCAATTGCCTCTCAACCCTCGGTGTGCGCTATGAGAAAAACGGTGACACGGTAACGGTTGACGGAATAGATATAAAAACAGCCGTTGCGGACAAGGCACTTGACTGCAACGAGAGCGGAAGCACCCTGCGCTTCTTCATACCCTTATGCCTTATGAGCGGTCAGCGCTTTGAGCTTGCAGGCAGTAAAACTCTGTTCACGCGTCCCCTCAGTGTCTACGAGAGGATATGCAGGGAGCAGTCTATAGAGTTCAGAAGAACGGGCGAAATGGGAATTTCGGTGAAGGGCAGGCTTCACGGCACCGATTACAGAGTTGAGGGAAACATCAGCAGTCAGTTTATCAGCGGACTTCTGTTTGTCTTGCCCCTCTGTGACACCGACAGCACGGTATACATCACACCCCCGATAGAGAGCCGCTCATACCTTGACCTCACGATACAGGCACTTGATTCATTTGGGGTTTCGGTTGAGTGGTCGGACGAGAGAACACTCTATATAAAGGGCAACCAGCGATATTCACCCCGCGAGGTAAACGTAGAGGGCGATTATTCAAACGCGGCGTTTTTTGCCGCAATGAATCTGTTTGACGGAAATAATATAGAAATAGAGGGGCTTCTTGATTCAAGCCTTCAGGGCGACCGTGCGTATATCAAGTTTTTTGATATGCTTTGCCGAGGAACCCCCACAATACACATTGGTAACTGCCCCGACCTCGGCCCTGTGCTGATGGCGGTTGCTGCGGCGAAGAACGGAGCGGTCCTCTGCGGAACGCACCGCCTGAAAATTAAGGAGAGCGACAGAGGTACCGCAATGGCAGAGGAGCTTTCGAAGCTCGGAACCTCGGTAACGGTTCACGACGATTCAATAGTCGTATACCCCGCCGAGTTTCACGCGCCGAAAGAGGCGCTTAACGGTCACAACGACCACCGTGTCGTTATGTCGCTGTCAGTTCTTCTCTCGCTCGTCGGCGGAAAAATAGAGGGAGCTGAAGCCGTAAACAAGAGTTTACCTGCCTTCTTTGATATGATGAGCTCGCTCGGATGCGAGGTGAATTGGCAATGAAATTAACTACGGATAAAAAAATACTCATAGTAGGTCTTGGTCTTATAGGCGGAAGCTACGCTATGGCCCTTACGCGCAAGGGTTATTCGGTCAGCGCGATAACGAGGAGCCAGTCCTCAATTGACTACGCCCTTTCTAAAGGAATGATTGAGAAGGGCGCGGCATACCCGTCCCCCGAGCTTATCGGCGAGGCGGATATCACCGTAATAGGACTTTATCCTACAACCTTTATTAAGTGGATAGAGGAAAATCAGAAGTATTTCAAAAGCGGCTCGGTAATAACCGACGTCACAGGCGTCAAGGGCACAGTCGTTGATAAGGTTCAGTCGATTCTTCGCCCCGACGTCGAGTTCATTTCGGCACACCCTATGGCAGGACGCGAGGTCAGCGGTGTTGAAAACAGCGACCCCTCGATATTCAACGGCGCAAACTACGTCGTCACACCGTCGGAAAAAAACACCGACGGGGCAATAGAGCTCTGCTCAGAGCTTGGCCGTGTGCTCGGCTTTGCGAGGGTGTCAACACTCTCGCCCCACGACCACGACGAGATAATCGGCTTTGTTTCTCAGCTCACGCACTGCATCGCGGTATGCCTTATGACCTGCCAGAAAACAGAGCATCTTGAGGACTATACGGGCGACTCGTTCCGCGACCTCACGAGAATAGCGAGGCTGAACGATGAAATGTGGAGCGAGCTGTTTTTGCTCAACAAGGACGCGCTATTAGACCAGATGGATATGTTTACCGACGAGCTTTCACGGCTCAGAGGACTTTTAGAGAGCGGCGACAGAGAGGGTATCAGAGAAATGATGAGATACTCAACTGCACGCAGAGCATTATTTGATAAGAAAAAAACGGAGGAAAATTAATTATGAATATGCAATTCAAGCGCAAGCTTCCTATACCTCAGGAGGTAAAGGCTATGTACCCTGTGGACGAGAAGCTCGCAAAAATAAAGACAGATCGCGACGAGGAGCTGAAGAAAATATTCAGAGGCGAGAGTGATAAGCTCATACTTATCATCGGCCCCTGCTCAGCGGATAACGAGGATTCGGTGCTCGACTATATTTCCCGTCTTCGCACGGTACAGGATAAGGTAGGCGAGAAAATTTTCATCGTTCCGAGAATTTACACAGGCAAGCCCAGAACAACGGGTGACGGCTACAAGGGTATGATTCATCAGCCAAATCCCAACGAGCAGCCCGATGCGCTCAAGGGTATAGTTGCTATCCGCGAGCTTCATATGAGAGCCCTTCGCGACTATCAGTTCAGCTGTGCTGACGAGATGCTCTATGCGGAAAACCACCGTTACTTAAACGATTTGCTCGCGTACGTTGCTATTGGTGCGCGCTCGGTTGAGGACCAGCATCACCGTATGACCGCCAGCGGCTTCAATATCCCTGTTGGTATGAAGAACCCCACCAGCGGAGATATTTCGGTAATGATGAACTCTATAACCGCGGCTCAGCACCCCCACGATTTCATTTACAGAGGCTGGGAGGTACACACCGACGGTAACCCCTATGCTCACGCAATACTTCGCGGATACGTTGATGACAGAGGAAATTCCTTCCCTAACTATCACTACGAGGACCTCGCGCACCTCGCTGAAAACTACGCACAAAGAGACCTTGCAAACAAGGCGGTAATTGTAGATACCAACCATGCAAATTCGGGCAAAAAGTATCTTGAGCAGCCGAGAATTGCAAAGGAAATTCTGCATTCCTGCCGTCACAACTCGGATATAAAGAAGCTTGTCAAGGGACTTATGATAGAGAGCTATATCGAGGATGGAACGCAGAAGATTTCCGACTGCGTATACGGAAAGTCTATAACCGACCCCTGTCTTGGCTGGGAGAAGACGGAGAGGCTAATTCTTGACCTCGCGGAGCAGCTTTGATGAAAAAGGCGCTGATATTTGACCTCGACGGAACGCTTCTCAATACTCTTGACGACTTGTGCGATGCCACAAATTATGCTCTTGCAAGCATGAAATATCCAAAACGGGATATTGACGAGGTACGCGCCTTTGTCGGAAACGGAATAAGAAATCTCATAGAGCGAGCGGTTCCCAAGGGCACGTCCCCGGCGCATACCGACAAGGCCCTTGAAATATTCAAGGAGTATTATAAGCAACATTCTCTTGATAAGACCGCGACCTATGACGGTGTCCCCGAAATGCTCGCGGTGGCGAAGGAAATCGGCTACAAAATTGCCATAGTGTCGAACAAGGCAGATTTCGCCGTACAGAGCATAGCCGCGCATTTCTTCGACGGACTTTCGGATATTTCACTCGGTGAGAGGGCGGAGATTCCGAAAAAGCCCGCGCCGGATATGGTTATGTCGGTTATTTCCTCGCTCGGCGTTTTGCCCGACGAGTGCGTTTTCATCGGAGATTCCGAGGTTGACGTGGAAACCGCAAAAAACGCAGGACTTGACCTTGTATGCGTGCTATGGGGCTTTCGCAGCGAAGAAATCCTCAGAGAAAAGGGTGCAACTGTCTTTATAGACGAGCCGATGAAGCTCTTTGAGGTTATAAAATAATATGTCAAAAAAAGAAAAAGGACTCAGTAAAATGAGTCCTTTTCGTTATGCTTCGACTATGAGCAATCAAAACTCTTCCTTTGAGAGAAAGGTGCGCAGCTTTTCGCTCTTGGGATTTTCAAAAATCTCAGAGGGGGTACCCTCTTCCTCTATAATTCCGTCGGACATAAAGATTATCTTGTCGGATACGTTCTTGGCAAATTCCATCTCGTGCGTTACTATTATCATAGTATGCTCGCCAGATTTGAGCGACCTGATAACCTTCAGAACCTCGCCCGTCAGCTCAGGGTCGAGTGCCGAGGTAGGCTCGTCGAAGCAGAGAATGTCAGGCTCGAGCATCAATGCCCTCGCAATCGCAACTCGCTGACACTGACCGCCCGACAGCTCGCATGGGTAGCTTTCCGCCTTGTCGGTGAGACCGACCTTTTCGAGCAGGGCATCTGCCTTTTCGGATATTTCTCTGTATTTTTCCGCGAGCGCCGCCTTGCTCGGCTTCTTGCCCAGAAGCTCCTTTTCACGAAGCTCTGCCGCCAGGGTGAGATTTTTCTTCACATTATACTGCGGAAAGAGGTTGAAGGACTGGAACACGAGGCCGAATTTCAGCCTCATCTCGCGCAGCTCCTTTTCGCTTATCTTCTTAACCGAGGCATCAAGCACGACGCTGTCACCAACGGTTGCATAGCCCTCATCTGCTGTTTCAAGGTGGTTGATAACGCGCAGAAGCGTTGTTTTACCGCTTCCCGACGAGCCGATTATAGAGAGCACCTGACCGCGCTCGAGCGAAAAATCTATTCCGCGCAGAACGTGCGTGTCTCCAAAGCTCTTATGTATGTTTTTAACTTCCAAAAATGCCATATCAGTTACACCTTAAAGTAATCGAGCCTTTTTTCCACACGGCTCAGAATTATAGTGAGCAGACCGTTGAATAAAAGATAGAACAGTCCCGCATAGAACAGGGGCCAGAGTATAACCTCTTTATTGACTATCTGCTTTGCAACGGTGAACAAATCAACCATAACTACGGTGCTTGCAAGAGCTGTGTCCTTGACAAGCGTGATGATTTCGTTTGACATCGGGGGAACAATACGCTTCACCACCTGAAGCAGAACAACGCGGAAGAATATCTGCGTTTTCGTCATGCCGAGCACCATGCCCGCCTCGTACTGTCCTCTCGGTATGCTCTGTATACCGCCCCTGAATATTTCGGAGAAATAGCAGGCGTAGTTTATCGAGAACGCAACGCAAACCATTATGATGAGCTCCTGGGTGGAGCGAATGGGCATATCAACGTTTGCCCTGAATATGAAATTAATCAAGGGGGCAAGCCATAAATTAGGCATAGAGAAGAATATTATCTGAAGCATAAGGGGGGTTCCTCTTATTATCCATACAAAACCTCTGGACACAAGGTTCAGAGGCTTGAATTTGGACATCGTGCCGAAGGCAATTATCAGTCCCAAGGGGAGCGCAATTGCCAGCGTAGCACCGAATATTGTAAGTGTGTAAAGGAATCCCTCAAGTAGCTTTACCGTTATTTGAAGGAATGTCATCTTTTATTCTTCTTCGCTCTTAACAATACAGCTCTCGCCTGCCGAGCCGCCTTCGGCACCGATTATAGCATCTGCCATATCCTCGGTGGTCTTGTACTTATCCTTATCCTCCTTACGGATAACGGCAACCTGCTTGTTGTTGAGGTAGGGAATGGTTATTTCCATTGCAGCCTGTCTTTCCTCGGTAATGGTCATACCGTTCCAGATGCAGTCGATAGCCTTGGAATTGAGCTTAGCCTCCTTTGCGCTCCACTCAATGAGCTCGAACTTAGCATTGATGCCGAGCTTTTGGCATACTGCCTTCGCAAGGTCAACGTCAAAGCCGATGAGGTTGCCCTC
The DNA here is from genome assembly GCA_045593885.1 of Eubacteriales bacterium. Classification (GTDB taxonomy): domain Bacteria; phylum Bacillota; class Clostridia; order Oscillospirales; family CAG-272; genus UBA1740. Next base: position 43,361 of record JAZNXN010000045.1, on the reverse strand, counting down.
GTTGTCCTCATAGGAGATGGGAGCGAAATCGGTATAGCCGATAACAAGCTCGCCCTTATTTCTTATGTAATCCCAGTCGGTCTGCTCGTCAGCGGTGAGTTCTGCAATAGTCTTGGTCTTGTCTATGCAAAGCTCGGACTTGATGCCGTAGGTATCAGCGATTGTGTCAACCGTGCCGTCAATTGCGAGCTCGATTATTGCCTTGCTTATCATCTTTGCGAGTCCGCTGCCCTTTCTTGCGGCAATGCCGTACTGCTCGGTTGCGAGAGTGAGGTTTTCAACTATCATGAGTGAATTTGCATAGGTGGAATCCTGGCTCATATAGTAGCCTGCCATAATGCTATCCATAACGCCGACGTCGATGCTCTTTGCATTGAGCTCAAACAGAACGTTAACCTGAGAGGTTATAGCCTTGTATTCCTTACCGAAATTAAGGTCCTGCGACGAGCAGGAGGTAAATGAGAGCGTGCAGCCGAGTATCATAACAACTGCAAGCAAAAGAGTGAGAACTTTCTTCATTTTATATCCTCTTTCCGTTATCGCATAGCGATAACTTTATTTTGATAAAGTCATTATACACCAAAACGCGGATTTTGTCAATACTAAATAAAAATAAAGGGGCGCTTTGGAAGTAAACACTATCAGTTCACCTCGTCATCGCGCCCTGTTTTTGAATTACTGACCGTCGCCGGTCATCTTTTCCTGTTTGACCTTGTGGTCTATAACGTGGCGTGAGCCGAGCTCGCGGCGCACGTCCTCAAGGGAAATTCCCATTTCCACCATCATAACCATAACGTGATAGGCAAGGTCGGCAATTTCATAAACCGTTTCCTTCTTATCGTTTGCCTTTCCCGCTATTATTACCTCGGTTGACTCCTCACCGATCTTTTTGAGTATCTTATCAATACCCTTTTGAAACAGATAGGTTGTGTATGAGCCCTCGGGCATATCCTTTTTTCTGCCCTTCAGAAGCTCGTAGAGGGAATCCATCGAAAACTCGGACAGCTTTTCGCTCTCATAAATCCTTGAATTAAAGCAGGACTCCGTGCCTGTATGGCAGGCAGGGCCATCCTTCTCAACCATAACGGTGAGGGCATCACCGTCGCAGTCGGCGGTTATCGACACTATATGCTGATAGTTACCGCTCGTTTCGCCCTTCAACCACAGCTCTTGGCGTGAACGGCTGTAAAAGCAGGTCAGCCCCTTTTCCATAGAAATCTCAAGGCTCTCTCTATTCATATAAGCAAGGGTTAATACCTTCTTTGAGAGTGCATCAACCACTATTGCGGGAATGAGCCCCTTTTCATCAAATTTAAGCTCGTCAATGTTAATCATAATATCTCCTATATCCTTACGGTTATTCCGTTATCCGAAAGCTCTTTTTTGAGGGCGTTTATCTCCACCTCACCGAAATGGAATATCGAGGCGGCAAGCCCTGCGGATATCCTCGGCACACTCCTGAAAAGCTCTGTGAAGTCGGCAATGGAGCCCGCGCCGCCCGATGCGATAACGGGAACGCTCACCGCCTCGCATACCGCCTTCAGCATAGGAAGGTCGAAGCCGCGCTTCACCCCGTCGGTATCAATCGAGTTTACAACGACCTCGCCGGCTCCCGCGTCAACGCATCGCTTTATCCACGAGATTGCTTCAATACCCGTGTCCTCACGTCCGCCCTTCGCGAAAACGTGGAACCTTCCGTCAACTCTTTTTACGTCGGCAGAGAGGACTACGCACTGGTCGCCATACCTCTTCGCCGCCTCACCGACGAGCGAGGGGTTGCGTATAGCACCCGAATTTACACTCACCTTATCAGCACCTGACGTGAGCACACGCTCGAAATCGTCCAGAGTGTTTATGCCGCCGCCAACCGTGAGGGGTATGAATATCTTGGACGCCACCTCGCGAAGAATTTCGGTAAACAGCTTGCGCTCCTCAAAGGAAGCGGTAATGTCGTAGAAAACCAGCTCGTCAGCGCCGTTGTCGCTATAATATTTTGCAAGCTCTACGGGTGAGGATACGTCGTTTAGGTTCTTGAAATTAACACCCTTGACCACACGTCCGTCCTTGACGTCGAGGCAGGGAATAATACGCTTCGTTATCATTTTGCAACCTCCACCGCTTCGGCAAGGTCGATAGCGCCTGTGTAATACGCCTTGCCTATAATAGCTCCGTAAAGCCCCATCTCTGCAAGTGCGCGTACGTCGTCAATCGTTGAAACGCCGCCCGATGCCGTGATGCTCAGCCCCAGTTTCTCGGAAAGCTCGCGGTAAAGCTCTCGGTTAGTACCCTTCATAGCTCCGTCCCTCGATATATCCGTGCAGATAATGGTTGAAACGCCGAGCTCTTGCATTCTTTCGCAGAATTCCATACCAGAAAATTTGGATTTTTCCGTCCAGCCCTTAATCGCAACCATGCCGTCCTTTATGTCAACGCCAACTGCGATTTTGTCGCCGTATTTCTCTATTGCGGCACGAAGAAAGCTCTCATCATTCACCGCTGCCGTTCCGAGTATAACTCGGTCGATTCCTGCCGACAGGTAGGTGTCCACGGTATCCATATCGCGTACACCCCCTCCGATTTCTATAAACATAGAGGTTGAATTTCTTATTCTCTTTACAGTTTCTATATTGGGAGTTTTTCCGTCTCTTGCACCCTCGAGGTCTACGAGGTGCAGAAACCTTGCGCCCTTGCTCTCAAAGTCCTTTGCGACATTTTCAGGCTTGTCGCTGTAAACGGTCATTTTGTCATAATCGCCCTTGAAAAGTCGCACCGCACATCCGCCTACTAAATCAATTGCGGGGAATATATTCATATCTTATCTCCTAACTCGCAGAAGGCGCGCAATATCGAAAGGCCCACCTCGCCGCTCTTTTCGGGATGGAACTGGCAGCCATAGACGTTTTTGTTCTGAACCGAAGCCGTCACGTCAACGCCGTATTCCGCGCTCGCAGTCGTACAGTCCTCGCTCACGCGCGCATAGAACGAGTGCACGAAGTACACGTGCTCCCCATTTTTTGTGTACTTGAGGATAGGACTTTCCCTCCTTATGTTGAGTGCGTTCCAGCACATGTGGGGAACGTCAAGCCCACTCGGAATATCGCTTTTCAGCGGAAGAATTTCTCCGTGAATAAGTCCGAGCCCCTTGTGCTCTCCGTACTCGTAGCTTTTATCGAAAAGCAGCTGCATACCGAGGCAAATTCCCATAAGGGGTGTGCCGTTATCCGCCATTTCGCATATCAGACGGTCAAGACCGCTTTGACGCAGCTTCTCTATCGCATCGCCGAACGCGCCGACACCCGGAAGGATAAGCAAATCCGCGTTTTTTATAATTTCAGCATCTCCCGTCACAACGGCATCTCTGCCGATAGCGCGAAGCGAGCTTTTCAGGGAAAAAAGATTACCTACTCCGTAATCTATAATTGCAACCATCAGAGAACTCCTTTTGTGGAGGGAATAGCACCGCAAAGAGTCTCGTCAACGGCAACTGCCGCCTTGAGTGAGCGGGCAACGCTCTTGAATGCGCCCTCGATTATGTGGTGAGCATTCTTGCCGTCAAGCTGCTTTATGTGCAGGGTAATGTCTGCGTTGCGTACAAACGCGAGGAAAAACTCCTCAACCAGCTCTGTATCGAAATCTCCGACTCTCTCAGTGGGAATATTCAGCGAGTATGAGAGATAATCTCTGCCCGAAATATCAACCGCACTCATTATGAGCGCCTCGTCCATCGGCAAAATGAAGCTTCCGTAGCGGGTAATGCCGCGCTTGTCACCGAGAGCCTCGCAAAACGCTTTACCAAGACATATTCCAATATCCTCGGCGGTGTGGTGGTAATCCACGTTGGTATCACCCTTGCAGCTTATATCAAGGTCGAAGCTCGCATGACGCGAAAGCAGGGTGAGCATGTGGTCGAGAAAGCCCGAGCCCGTGTCTATTTTGCTGTTTCCGCAGCCGTCGATATTCAGCGAAAGCTTAATATCGGTTTCGTTGGTTTTTCTTGCTATCTCAGCGTTTCTCATTTTCTTTCCTCCAAAATCGTTCTTACCGTGGCAATGAGAGTCCTCATATCCTCTTTTGTGCCGACGGTTATTCTGTTATAGTCCTTGATTTTCTCATCATTAAAATGACGGACGAGTATTCCTCGCTCCTTCAGCTCAAGGTATAGCTCCTCGCCGCCGATATCCTCGCTTTTTGCAAACAGAAAGTTTGCCTTTGAGTCAAGCACCGAAAAGCCGAGAGCTGAAAGCTCAGCCCGTGCATACTCTCTTGCCTCAACAACCCTTTTGCAGTTATTCATATAGTACTCATTGTCGCGCACAGCTGCCTCGCCGAGAGTGAGCGTCAGCCTGTTTACGTTGTAGGGGTTTGTCGAGTACTTTATTCTGTTGAGGTCGTCGATTATCTCTCTGTTGGCAATTGCAAAGCCAAGGCGCGCGCCCGCCATAGAGCGCGACTTCGAATAGGTCTGCACCACCAACAGATTCTTGTATTTTTTAGTCAGCTCAACCGCCGACTCTGCGCCGAAATCAACGTACGCCTCGTCGATAACCACCACGTTGTCTGGGTTTGCGCGCACGATTTTTTCAACCTCGGACAGCGACAGGGCAAGTCCCGTCGGAGCGTTAGGGTTAGCAATAACCGTCAGCGCCCCCGTGTTGCAGTAATCGTCGGGGTTTATCGAAAAGTCCTCGCAAAGCGGAATTTTTTTGTACTTAACTCCGTGAAGCTCCGCAAAAACCTTATAAAATCCGTAGCTTATCTCAGGGAAAACCGCAGGGGTCTTGTCCGAGGCAAACGCCATAAACGCAAAATTCAGTATATCGTCAGAGCCGTTTGAGAGATAGACGTTTTCAGCACCAACTCCGTACAGCTCGGCAATTGCCGCCCTTAGCCTCTTACATTCGGGGTCGGAATAAAGGCGCAGGGACTCTATCTCTGCAACCGTCATAGCCTCGATAACCCCCCTCGAGGGCGGGTAGGGCGATTCGTTGGTATTGAGCTTTATGTATTTTTTGTCCTGCGGCTGCTCACCCGGAGTATAGACCTCAAGACGCTCGTATTTTGAACTCAGAAATTTACTCATAAAAGTCTTTCCTTAACGTATTGGGAAAGGATTAATTTCCCTCTTTTCTTACCGTGGCACTTCTTGCGTGGGCGGACAGCCCCTCCTTTTCAGCGAAGAAGGCAACGTCATCGGCAACGTCGAGAAGCGCATCCCTTGTGTAGTAGGTGTACTGCGTTTTCTTGACAAAATCGTCAACCGACAAAGGACTCGAAAACCTCGCCGTGCCTGTAGTCGGCAGGGTGTGGTTGGGGCCTGCAAGATAGTCGCCCAGAGCCTCAGGACAGTATCTGCCCATAAATATCGAGCCTGCGTGCTTTATCTTGTCAAGATAATCGAAGGGATTGTCAACGCATATTTCAAGATGCTCGGGAGCTATCTCGTTTGCTATATCTATTGCGAGTAAAAGATTTTCTGCAACGATGATTTTTCCGTTATTATCAATTGACACACGTGCTATATCCTTGCGCGGAAGCCCTTCGAGCTGGAGCTCAATTTCATCACGCACCGCCTCTGCCAGAGCATAGCTGTCGGTTACCAAAACCGCGCTCGCCATTCTGTCGTGCTCCGCCTGAGAGAGCAGGTCAGCCGCAACGAATTTCGGGTTGCTCTTTTCGTCGGCAACCACTAAAATCTCGCTCGGACCTGCTATCATATCTATTGATACAAGGCCAAACACCTGCCTCTTTGCCTCTGCAACGTATGCGTTACCGGGACCTACAATCTTGTCAACTCTGGGAACACTCTCGGTTCCGTATGCCAGAGCCGCTATTGCCTGCGCTCCGCCAACCTTGAATATCCTGTCAACCCCTGCGATTTTTGCCGTCGCGAGTATTACGGGATTAACCTTGCCCTCGCTGTTAGGGGGTGTCGTTATACATATCTCCTTGCACCCCGCAATCTTTGCGGGGATAGAGTCCATCAGCACGGTTGAGGGGTACGCGGCGGTTCCGCCGGGAACGTAAAGACCGACCTTTTCTATCGGCGTTACCTTCTGTCCCATAACTATTCCGTCGCAGTCGTTGATGATGAAGCTGTTTCTTACCTGCTTTTCGTGGAAATTGCGGATGTTTTTTGCCGCCCTTTCAATTATTTCGATAAATCTCGGCTCAACTGCTGAAAACGCCTCGTCTATCTCGGCCTCGCTCACCTCGAGCGATTCGAGCCTCGCCTTATCGAATTTTTCGCAGTACTCAAAAAGAGCCTTGTCCTTGTTTTCCTTTACGTTATCTATTATTTCGCGAACAGTGCCCGATACGTCGGTTACCGCAGTGCCGCGGGCGAATATTTCCTCGCTCGGAACCTCGCCGTAGGAATAAATCTTTATCATTTTTCTACCTTTTATCTTTTCACCTGAGATGAAAGAGAGTCCTTTATTTTCTCAATGAGTGAGTTTTTGAACTGATAGCTTGCCTTGTTTGCAATAAGGCGTGCGCTGATTTCAACAATAGTTTCTATCGGTTCAAGATTGTTTTCGTAAAGAGTCTTGCCCGTTTCAACAATATCCACAATAACGTCGGAGAGGTTGAGTATCGGGGCTAACTCTATCGAGCCGTTCAGATGTATTATATCAATGTCGCGGCATTTTTCCGCATAGTAGCGCTCGGCTATTCTGTAAAACTTTGTCGCAACACGCAGGGTGGAATTTGTATTGTCGCAAAAGCCCTTCTTTGCCGCAACAGCCATTCTGCACCTGCCAAGCCCGAGGTCAAGGAGCTCGTAAACGTCGGGCTCGTATTCGAGAAGAATATCCTTGCCCGCAACACCTATATCCGCCGCACCCCTTTCAACGTATATTGCAACGTCAGAGGGCTTCACCCAGAAATATCTTACGCCGATCTCGGCGTTTTCAAAAATCAGCTTTCTGTTCTCCTCGTGTATAGAGGGGCACTCGTAGCCTGCCGACTCGAACATAGAGAGAACCTTTTCACCGAGCCTACCCTTCGGGAGAGCTATATTTATAAATTCCATATCACTTATCCTCCCCTGCCATACGGGCAAGCTCGCGGTAGCGGAGTCCGTCTGGTGCGGCAGCGCTTACACGTACCGTTTTTCCCTCGGCTGACAGCCTGTCGGCCTGTCTGATAGCACCCGCAATATCTCCGTTGTGGAGAAGGAGCACGTCAACGTCAAACTCCTGCTCGGTCATATTAAGCCTCTCGAGCAGGTCGAGATAAACGGCAAAGCCGATTGCGCCCGAGCCCCTGCCCATTCTGTTCATCAGCTTGTCATACTGACCGCCCGACAGAACGCTCGAGGGGATTCCGTATATATAACCGCGGAATGCAACACCGCTGTAATAGTTCTTGTTACCCGTGAGCGAAAAATCAATCTTCACGTTTTTCTCAAGACCTATGTTCTTTATAAAGGCAACTATGCCGTTAAGCTCCTCAAAGCACTCGCGCGCCCTGTCCGATGCACAAATTCCGTCAAGGGCAGAAATCGCACCGTCCATATCGGTATAGTTACCCATGAGAACGTCGAGCACCTCAATCGCCCTGTCGGATACGCCGCCCTCTCTGCACACAGCCAGGAGGTCGTCGGGGTTTTTCTGATTTATGCAGGACATAGCCTTCTTTTTCATCCTCTCGGAGAGGGAAAGAGAGTCGATTACCGCCTCCATAAGACCGACATGCGAAAGCTCGAATATGTACGACTCTGAAATGGATGAAAGGCTGCGGATAGCCAGCGAAAGAACCTCGCATACCTCGTAGATTCCGATATCGCCTATACATTCAAGACCTATCTGACGTATCTCCTTGAAGGAGCGCGCGCCCTTGGGTATTCTGTACACATTTTCGTCGTAGTACAGCTTCTGTACTCTTCCTGCCTCGTCCTTTGAATTGTTGATTATTGACAGGGTTACGTCAGGCTTGAGCGCCAAAAGTCTGCCACTCATATCCGTGAAGGATATAATTCCGTCGGAAATAAGAAAATCCTTATTCTGCACGTAGAGGGCATATTCCTCGAACTTGCTCATCTTATACTGACAGTAGCCGTATCCTGAATAGAGCGAGCGCAGAGTGTATGCAACACGCTCGTCGGTTTTGAGTATACTGTTGTCTATTTGCATAGAAAATCTCCTGTTTTGTGCGGTGGCATTTGGGAAAATCCGCACTTTACCTTGATAAACTTTACTTTGATAAAGTCATTATACATCAGTCGCGTCACTTTGTCAATGCTTTTTTAGAAAAAACCGCAAATTTTTTATTTAATAAGCGAAAAGGATAAATCCCTCTTCGGAATTTATCCTTTCAATTCAAAGCAAAATGCCGTTACGCCTTGGGAATATACTTAACGTATCCCGACATATCCGAGTCGGTGATTTCAAATGCGGTGGTTATGTATCCCTCTACCGCAACGCCATCCTTGACGTATACGCTGGTAGCGTAAGCGAGCACCGAGCCGCAATCGCTCTTGCCCTCACCCTTAAGGAATGCGGGGGTGTCTATTATAACCTTCTTGAGATTTGAGCAGCCCTGGAAGGTGTAATCGTATGCGTTTTCAACCAACGCGGGAATCTTTATGCTCTCGAGGCTTCTGCAGGCATCGAATGCGTTTGCACCGAGCTTGGTAACCGTTTCGGGAATCGAGATGGTTTTCAGCTTACCGCAGTTATAAAAGGCAGCCTTCTCTATCGTGACAAGTCCCTCGGAGAGAACAACCTCGGTCAGCTCCTCGCAGTTGTAGAATGCGTTGTACTTGATTGATTTTACAGAAGCGGGAACGGTAACCTTAACCACCTTAGTATCGCGGAATGCCTCTCCTGCAATAACGGTTACAGCCTTGCCCTCGTGCTCCTTGGGGATGCTAACGTCGGTTTCGTCACCCGTGTAGTCTACTACCGCATAGGTGTCGTCCTCGAGCAGCTCGAATTTAAGCCCCTTTGAAGAATCGTCATTGGAGCAGGAAGCAAGCGACAGGGTGCAAAGTGTAAGAGTCGCCGCAATAAGCAAAAGAGAAATCAGTTTTTTCATATTTATACCTCTGTGAGATTTTTAACTACATATATTATATAATGCGTTTTCTATTTTGTCAAGAAAAATATCAATTGTACGGCATATATGTTACCGTAGCGGAGAGAAGCTTGGCGTTAGATGCGGTGCCGTCGTAGAGCTGTATCAGCTCATACTGCTGCTTCGAGCCGTAGAATTCGACGGACGACAGCTTCTCGCAGTCCTTAAAGGTGTTCTCGTAAATAATTGAAACCGAGTTGTAGAAGGTTACCTTCGTGAGATTTTTACATCCCTCAAAGCATCCGTCAAGCTCGATGACGGTATTCGGTATCACTACCTCCTTGACGGTTTCGTTATTGCGGAACGCATCCCACACGTACTTAACCTCAACCCCGTCTATTTCAGAGGGTATTGTTACCTTCTCGGCAGAGCCGGTATATGACATAATGCCTATACCCTCATCGTTGCTCTTATAGTAGGTGAAATCGTTGTAGGTCAGCGTCTCTCCCGCAGTAACCGTTGGCCCGTTGCCGGTGTCATCCGTATCATCCTTAAAATCAATGTTTCTTATGACGATTATCGCCACCAAAACAAGGAGCAAAGCAATACAAATGCCAAGGGTTGTGAAAACCGCAATGTTTTCCCTGCGCTTTTGTTTTTCTTGCTTTGTCCGCTTCAGCGCGCGTTTTTCCTCTGAGCTAAGCTTCTTTTTACCCATAAATGAAATTGACTCACTTTCCGCTAACCGTGACGCCGCCCACCGCCATATACGGCATAGAGCTATCTCCGTCAAATACGATATCGCTTGAAATATTTATTACACTGTTGAAGATTTCCGACAGGTTTCCGCTTATCATCGTTTCGGTGAGAGGTACGGTTATTTTTCCGTATTCAATGAGAAAGCTGTTCTTCGCCACTCCCGCAAAATCTCCGTTAGCAGAGGTTTCGCCGCCCGAAAACCGTCCGACAATTATTCCTCTGTCTATTTTTGAAATTATATCCTCAATTGATAACTCTCCGCCCGAAAGCGCTACCGACGAAAACGAGGATTTTGCTCTCTCGTATCCGCATTTTTTCGCCACGTAATCGGACAGTGAAAGGCTTTTTAGAACTCCGTTTTCGATAAAGGCGCAGTTTTCGTTAAGATATCCGTCCATCGAATATGGGGACGGCGTTACCGCCTGTCCGTTTGGCAGGGCTGACAGAGTTATTCTCTCGTCAACCACCCTTTTTCCGATACAGTCAAGCCACGGACTGCTCCTTGACAGCACCGCACTGCCCGAGAGAAATCTCTCGTACAAATCGTATATAAAGCCGCCGAGTGCAGAGGGGGTGAGCACCATAGCTCCCGTGAACTTTTCCGTCAGCGGCATAGCGCCGAGCTGATTTTCCACAGAGGAGAGGTTTTTGTCAACCTCGCACATATCTATAAATCTTTTGTCAAGCGTATCGGTGATAAATCCGTCTGAAAAGAAGGACGTTGATTCCTCCCCCTTATGAGCGGAATACATGAGGTCAATGCCGTACGAGCCGCGGTTGCAGAAGAAGCGCGAGCCGTTTGAATTGGCGTAAACCGAGGTTTTTTTGTTATGTCTGCCTATCATTTGCTCTACGATTATTTTCGGGTGCTTAACCCTTATATCCTCGCACAGCTCGTTTATTCTGTCGAAGAACTTATCCTTGTCACATTCGACGGAGAGGTTCACAAACTCACGCTCTCCCATGTTGTCGGCGATATCACGGTGCTCATCCGGCTCTGCCGCCTCGCACGCGAGTATACATTCGTCAACCGCATCTGCAATAGAAGCCCTGTCGGTTTTGTTTACCGATATGCTCGCATATTTTTTGTCCTTTATAGCCACAAGCTCGAGGTTTTGGGAAATCACGGTGCGGAGCAGAGTAAAATCTGCGCCCTCAACGTTGAATTCCTCTGTCTCGGCAAAGCTTGCGCGTGCACACGCGCTGTCCGCCCCGCGCGAAATCAGCATCTCTATCGCCGTCTCTGCTGCATTGAGGAGCTTTTTCTTCATTTCCATATCACTTACCCCCCATAGTAACCTTGCATCTTATGGCGGGACCGCCGAGTCCTACGGGCATCGGCTGCTTCTTGCCACACATACCCGAGGATATCCACTGCATAGTATCCCCTACCATATCAACGGTTTTCAGCATATCAAATGCAACGCCCGATATCGTTGTGTCGAGTATCGGCCTTGCCAATTTTCCGTTCTTTATTTCATATCCCATACATACGCCGAACATAAATTCACCGCTGGTATCAGCCTGGCCGTTGTTTGTGTCGGTGAGATAGTATCCGTCCTTTACCGACTCTATCATTTCCTCAAGCTTGCTCTCGCCTGCAAGAATAGCGGTATTTCTCATTCTTATCAGCGGCTCGTCGGAATAGGAGAAGGCGCGGGCGTTACCCATAGCCCTCATTTTGAAATGCTCGGCACTCTCAAGGCTGTTCATATATCCCGTGAGTATGCCGTTTTCTATTATTTTCGCATCCTCGCAGAGAGTACCCTCGTCGTCAACGTAGACGGGTAGCGGCGTGCGCTCACCGTATGCGGTATTCGCAAAATCGGTGAGGCTGACCAGCTCGGACGCAACCCTTTTTCCTAAATTGTGCGCCGCCACCGAGCCGCCGAGCACGAGGTCAGCCTCAACGGTATGACCTACTGCCTCGTGAGCCAACATTCCCGTCAGTGAGCCGCCGAGTATACAGGTTTTTAGTCCTGCCTCGGCATATACGCCCTCGCGCTTCTGCATTACGCGCTCGTAGAGGGCATCAATTTCGGAGTAAAGCGCATCGGGCGCGGTGAAATTCTTGTCGAAGTCACCGAAGCCGCCAAGAACCTTCATAAGATTTACAGGTCCCTTATCCTTGGTCTGAACCTCGAACAAAAGGTAGATATAGCTTCTCGGCAGAGTGGTATGCGCGTTGTACGCATCCCCTGTCACCAGCAGCTTTTCCATAGAATCGCACTTAACAACAACCCTTCGTGATGAAAGTGCGGGGTATTTTTTCTCAATATAAAGGTCAAGCTCGCGTGAAAAATCAACGTACCTTTTCTGCTCGGCGAGAGAGAAGTCCTCACCGTCGGAGAACTCACCGCACCCACAGGATACGGGCAGAGGCTTGTTCTTGTTAATACGACGGTCAAGGAAGCTTGCATTATCCCTTGCCGCCCTCAAAACTCGCTCAACCGACGCGTCGCTGTATTCCGCGTCGGAAGAAAAGCCGCAAACCCCATGACGAAGAACCCTCGCGGATACACCCGAGGTTTTGTTTCGCAGATTGGTAACTATGCTGCCGTTGTTGAGAACTACCGACACCGCGGTATTTTCCTGAGCGCGAAGCTCGGTATGAGAGTCCGTGTCAAAAAGACCTACCTTGTCGGTGATTATATCCCTTATCATAATTTCTCCCCTGAGAATTTTTGTTAGTATTCCTCAAAGGCCGAAGAAAAATTCGAATATCCTTTATTCTTCAACCTTACAAACGCCGCCGATTACCGTTATAATCTTTCTCGGGCATTTTTCGGCGCATTTTTTACAGCCGATGCAGAGAGATTGGTCGATAACGGCGAGTGCGCCGTCAGCCTTAATTGCGCCGACCTCGCATACTCTCTCGCACATCTTGCATCCGATACATCCCACCTTGCAGTATGAGCGCACAGCCGCGCCCTTGTCGGCGGAATTGCATCCGACGTAGCACACGATTTTTTCGGGCATAAGCCTTATCAGTCCCTTGGGACAGATGTTCACGCATCTGCCGCAGCCAATACATTTTTCGGGTATAATACGGGCAACACCGCCCACAACCTCGATAGCATCGCTCTCGCAAACCGAGACACAGCTGCCAAGACCGATACAGCCAAACTGACACTGACGGCTACCGCCGCCGAGCCTTGCCGCGCTGACACAGTCGGGCGCGCCCTCGTATATGTATTTCATTGTGCCGCCCTCGCCGTGACAGAGCACAAACGCCCTCTTTTCAACGACCTCGTCGGCAACCTCACCCATTATTTCTGCCATTTTTTGAGCCACCGCGTTTCCGCCGGCGTTGCACGCACCAATGCGCGCCTCGCCCTTTACTACTGCCTCTGCATAGGCAGAGCAGCCTGCATATCCGCAGCCGCCGCAGTTAGCACCGGGGAGTATTTCGTTTATCTCGGTTACTCTCTCGTCGACCTTGACCGCAAATACCTTCGAGGCTATCGCCAGAAGTATTCCGAAGACTCCGCCGAGCAGAGCAAACCAAAGAGCAGGTATAAGTATATCCATAACGCCACCCCCTTACGATATGCTCAGTCCCGCAAAGCCCGCGAATGCCATAGCGGCAAGACCTGCGGCAATGAGTATGAGAGCAAAGCCGGAAAAGCTCTTGGGCGGATTTGCGAGCGCGAGCCTTTGACGTATTCCCGCAAAAATCACTATTGCGAGAGTAAAGCCGAGCGCCGCAGAAAATCCGTAAACCACGCTATCAATAAAGCTGTATTCGTTTTGAATGTTGAGAAGCGCCGCACCGAGCACCGCACAGTTGGTGGTTATCAGCGGCAGAAAGATTCCGAGCGCACTGTAGAGCGCGGGCAGAAATCTCTTGAGAAACATCTCGATAAACTGAACCAGAGCCGCAATTACGAGAATAAAGGCTATGGTTTTGAGATACTCAAGCCCGAAGGGCAGAAGTATGTATTGATAAACGCCCCACGTAACCGCACTTGATAGCGTCATTACGAAGGTAACGGCACAGCCCATTCCAAGTGCCGTGTCGGGCTTCTCGGATACACCGAGGAAGGGACAGCAGCCCATGAATTTTGAGAATATGAAGTTCTCGATAAGTATTGCCGAGAGCATGAGCATAAATATATCAAACATCAGCATTTTCCCCCTTTTTGTCGGAGAATTTACTCATCAGCTTATTCATTCCCGCAACTAAAAATCCAAGAGCGATAAACGCGCCCGCAGGGAGAACCAGCATAGACACGTGCATTATATCCGGTAGGAAGGTGAAGCCGAATATCGAGCCTGCGCCCAGAATTTCCCTCACTATACCGAGCAGAGTCAGAGCAACGGTGAAGCCTATACCCATACAAATACCGTCCCAAAGAGAAGGGAGTGCGGGGTTTTTGGAGGCAAACGCCTCAGCCCTTGCAAGTATCAGACAGTTTACAACGATAAGAGGTATAAAGACTCCGAGAGCGCTGTAAAGCGAGAGAAAATATGCGTGCATGAACATCTCTACCACCGTCACGAATGCGGAGATTATAACTATGTATCCCGCAATTCTTACCTGCGAGGGTATGAATTTACGCAAAAGAGAAATGAACAGGTTAGAGAATGCAAGCACCACGGTAACCGCAATTCCCATAGCCAACGCGTTTGTCGCGCTCGTGGTCGTTGCCAGTGTCGGACACATTCCTATGAACTGAACGAGAGTGGGGTTTTTGTAGATAACTCCGTCCTTTAAGTGCCTTATCAGAAAATTGTCCTTTTTCATACAGCACCTCCCAGCGAGGAAACTGCCGACTCGGCTATCGCCATAGCCCCCTTGATAGCATCAAAGGAGTAGGTAGCACCGGATACACAGTCCACACCCGTATATTTTCCGTTTTCATCGGTATATTTAGCCATAAAGGTTTCCAAATGGCTGATTATCTGAACGTCGAGAGCCTTTCCGTCCTTGTCAAGCGAAACCATCGCGTTGACCGCGCCGCCGTACTTACTGCTCGACGTTACGTCGGCACAAAAGGCACGCTCTCCGTTTGACAGGGTAACCTCGTAAAGACCGTTTACACCCTCGGTGTCACACTCAAGTGACTTGTAGGTGAGATTTTCGTCGCCGAAAAGATTGACTATAGCCGCTTCCTTCTCCTTTGCGGAGTTTTCATCAATAACAGGCGCGGTCAGGGCGTTGACTCCTGCGAGAAGTGCCGCACATACCGTGCATATTATGAGAAGGGGCAGGGCTATTTTGGCAATATAGGTGAGATTTTTCATTTTGCGTCCCCCTTTTGCCTTTTTCTGCCCGTGCCGAATACTCTCGGACGCGTGAACCTATCAATGTAGTAAACGAGAAGGTTTGCAATGAGTATTGCGAATGAGGCACCCTCGTTGTACGCGCCGAAATAGCGGATAAACACTGTTATCAAACCGCATATAACTCCGTAAACTATCCGTCCCCGTTTGGTAACGGGTGAGGTCGCGTAATCGGTTGCCATAAAGAACGCCGCGAGTGCAAGTCCGCCGGCGCACAGCTCTGCGAGCATAAACGTAAAATTGTCAGCTCCGTTTCTCGGGAATATGAGTGTAATTACCGCAACGGTTGCAATATACGATACGGGTATATGCCAGGTTATAACCTTCCTTGCAAGCAGGTATATTCCGCCTGCGAGCAGGAGCATAACCGAAATTTCGCCGATAACACCGCTTTTCTCAACGCCAAGAAACATTCTTATAATGTCACCGCCGTCAATTGCGGATACATTTCCCGACTTGAGCGAGGAAAGAGGGGTTGCGGATGCAACCGTGTCGAGCTCAGGATATCCCGCCATCTGTGAGGGCCAGGACAAAAACATAAATACTCTCGCAGCAAGGGCGGGGTTTACAATATTTTTGCCGATTCCGCCAAACAACTGCTTGACCACCACAATAGCGAAGAATGCACCGACAACGATTATTCCCACGGGGAGCGTCGAGGGCATATTCAGCGCGAGAAGAACGCCTGTTACTACGGCGCTGAGGTCGCCGACTGTCACGGGGCGCTTGGTTATTTTCTGAAAGCCCCACTCAAAGAATACGCAGGAAGCAACCGATACCAGCGTGAGTATGAGCGCGCGGTATCCGAATACGGCAATTCCGTAAATCAAAGCAGGCAGAAGCGCGATAATGACGTCAAGCATTATGCCGCGCGTGTTCTCGCCGTGCTTGATATGCGGAGATGGCGCAACGGTCAGAGCGCTCGGAAATTCCAGAGCCTCTGTGCTTTTATTTTCTTCCATCAGCGCTTTCCTCCCTTCGCATTCAGAGCCGCCTTCGCAACTCTTATATACTGAACTATCGGTATGTAGGCGGGGCACATATACGAGCATGCTCCGCATTCAACGCAGCTTTTTACGTTAAGCTCCTCTGCCGTGTCGTACATTCCCTTTCTCGCATATGCGGCAAGATAATTCGGTGTTAAGTGCATAGGACACGCCGCGACACACCTGCCGCACCTTATACACTCGTTTGGCTGGTCATAGGTGGGGGTAAAGTCCTTTGACAGAGCGAGAATTGCCGACGTTCCCTTGGTAACTCCGTTTTCGAAATCCCACATAGCGTGTCCCATCATAGGACCGCCGTTTATCAGGTACTTCGGAGTCTTGACAAGTCCGCCGCACTCCTCTATCAGAGCGCTAAAGCTTGTCCCTATAGGAACTCTTAGATTCTTAGGCTCCTTTATGCAGTCGCCGTCAACCGTAACTATCCTTTCTATCAGGGGCATGCCCTGGTAGAACGCACGGTATATCGCCGCCGCCGTTTCAACGTTGAACACAACGCAGCCAATATCGGCAGGGAGCTTGCCCGCCGGTAACTCGCGCCTCGTCAAAGCGTATATGAGCTGGCGCTCATCGCCCTGAGGATATTTCGTTTTCACCGAGCATACGTCAACCGCTTGGTCGTTCTCTGTCATTTTCGAAAGTATTTCTATCGAATGAGGCTTGTTGTCCTCTATCGCAATATAGCATTTATCAAGACCGAATACGTGCAGAAGAATTTTTGTACCACCTACTACCTCCTCGGGCCTTTCGTTTATCAGTCGGTTGTTTGCGGTTATGAACGGCTCGCATTCAGCACCGTTGATTATCAAGGTATCTACCTTGCCGATAGCGCTTTTTATCTTTGCGTATGTCGGGAAGGTTGCGCCGCCCATACCCGAAATGCCCGCAGCTCTGACTGTCTCGATTATCTCGTCAGCCGTGGAAAGCGACAGCTCTCTTCCACTCGGAGCAACAGAGGGGTGAAGCTCGTCTTGAAAATCGTTTTCGATAACGATATCCTCAATTTTCATTCCGCTGGGTGCGATATGATAGGTTATTTCCTTGACCGTGCCCGATATACTGCTATGTACGGGGCAGCCGAGTCCTTGGATAACGTCACCTATTATCTGCCCCTTGAGAACTCTGTCACCGACCTTGACACAGGGGGTGCAGTGTGCGCCTATGTGCTGGGACAGGGGGATTTTAACTGCTTTTGGAGCATTCATTGCGGTTATGCGAGTGTGAGCGGTATTCTTATATTCCTTGACGTGAATTCCACCCTTGAATGTTAGAGCCACAGTATTTCCTCCGTTTTTTGTATTTTGACGGTTCGCCGAAGGGCGAACGAACGCAATTTTAATTATACTATATAAAAAAAGAAATGTCAAATAAAAATGCGCGTGTTAAAAATATTTTTACAACTCACCCTTCCCGTTTTTTCTGTTTTTTGATACTAACGGAAGCACACAGAGTATATAAATTGCGGCACAGATGAATATATGAAGAGCAATTGATACAGGTGTCGTAATGCTATCCTTAAACAGCACGTCTGTACAAAAACGGCATACCCCCACCGAGATTAACAGGGGGATAAGTACAGAGCCGAGCAGATTTACCCTGAATTTCACACGCGTGTGCAAACGGGTTATGCTCATTGATAGATTGTATATCTCCGCAACGGTTATGACCAGCGCGTATCCCGCCGCCCCATATATCGGCAGAATAAACCAGACCAGAGCAATGCTCAGCGCGGAATCGCTGATGTTGACACCCATAGAGTACACCTGCTCGCCGATTCCCTTCAGCACGCTGTCAACAACTCCGTCAAGGTACATTATCGGTATTGCAGGTGCCATCAGCGCGATATATCTGCCTGCCTCCTCTGACGAATATATGCTTTTGCCGAGAGTATTTGAAAAAACCGCCATTATCCCCGCACACCCTATGGAAAATATCAGCGTAGCTCTTATTGCTCGCTCGGTTATACGGCGTATGCGCGTTTTGTCGCCTGCGGCGAGGCTCTCGCTGATTTCAGGCACGAGCAGGGTTGAAAAAGAGCCTATCATTGATATAGGATAAAGCACTATCGGCAGGGCCATTCCGTGCAGAGCGCCGTACGATGCCATTGCCTCGGAGCTTGTGCCGTTTTTGTGCTTTGCCAGCCTTTTCGGTATGAGTATATGCTCAACAGTCAGAAGAAAGGAGCGCACGTATGAGGATATCGCTACCGGGAGGCTGATGTGGAGCATTTCCTTGGTCGTCTCGCGCATTCTCGGAGTTCTGCCCTTACCCATTTTCTTGCGGTCAAAAAGGTACATAGTCCCCGCCATCGCACATGAGGAAAACTCCGCGATAGCGCCGCCTGCCACGAGCGCAACGCACGCCCACTCTATTCCCGACGGCAGCAGCAAAACGAGAAGGTAGGTTATGAGCATTATCCTTACCGCTTGCTCAAAAATCTGGCACGCCGCATTCTTCGAGGCGTGGCGTATGGCGGTGAAATATCCGTTCAGGCATGAGGATATAGCTATCGGCAGCATGCTCATCGACATTATTTTGAGGGGGAAAACGGTTCTTTCGTCACCGAGAAGCGATAACCCTATCGGCTCGGAAAGAGTGAACAGAAGAACCGAGGACAGCGCTCCGAACAGAACGGCATAGGATATACATTTCATCATTGATTCCCGCGCACGAACACGGTCACCGCAGCCAAGATATTTTGAAACCAGCCTTGTGGATGCCAGATTTATTCCCGATGTGGCAAGGGTTACCGCAAAGCTGTAAACGCTCATAATGAGCGAGTAGAGTCCAACACACTCCGCCCCCACCTTCTTCGTTATGTAGGCGTTAAATGACAGGGCAACCGTACGCATAATCAGCGCTGTCGCCGTGAGCACTATTCCGTTAAGTATAAATTTTCTGTATCTTGACATCTGTAACCCCCCGTGAGCTTATATAGAATTTTATTCCTGCGCGCCCCGAAATATCACGCATTTTTTTCTCATTTGTACCATATCATTGTTATGGAAACGTAAGGGGTGTGTAACGGCATGTCTAAAAAGCTCTTGCGTTTTCTATCATTGTTAAAACGGAAGGGGAATGTGTGATGAGGACGACCTGTCAGTCAGCGCTTTCGGCGGCGGTGCTCTTTACGGTAGGGTATTTTTTCTGTACCGTTTGTATAGCCGGGGGATACAGCGGATTTGAATACGCGCTTTCGGGCACGGCATACGTCTTTCTTCTCTTTTCGCCCATAGCGGTATTCGTTTCTGGCAAGGACGGCGGATATATTTCCTCGCTTCTGCGCGCTCTTTCGCCCTATGCTCCGTCGCTTATCCTCTCGCTTATATGTCCCCTTATAATATCGGGGTTCTGCAAGGTCAGTTACCCTGCGGCGTATACGGCAATTCTTGGCACCTACCTTCACACCGCCGCCGCAATATCGGTGTTTACCCTGATTGATTTTGCCGTTGAGAGCAGAGCATTGTCCCTCGTGCTTTCCTTCGCCGCCTCACTGTTCATATACCTTCAGTCAAGCGTTTGCGAGCTTTTGAAAACCGACGGACTTTTTACATATCTCATAATTTCCGCCGTTTTGCTTCTCGTCTGCGTGCGGGTATGGAGGGAAGGAGCGCACCGTCACGCAGCAGCTCTTGCCGTTTTGTCACAGCTTTTTCTGATTATCGCACTCTTTTTCGATATCCCGACGGCAGAGATGTATTCCTCGCTCACACCGCTTCTGAACTCTATTCTTGATTTCGGCTCCGTCCTTTTTCTTTTACTGATAATCATCACGTGCTACCTTTCCTTTCTCTTTCTGCGGTTTTTGAGAGCAAAAGAGGGAAAGCGCGCCTCGCTTATTGCTGCTTTTACACTCGCCGCTTTCATTTTCGGGAACATAGCGATTGATAGCCTTGGCGAGCATCTTGCAGTTGATGCCAGTGGTAAACAGTTGTTTACATTCAGCGAAAAGAGCAGGGAATACATCGGTTCTGTTGAGGATGATATAACCGTCTACGAGCTTCACGAGGGCAAGGAAAACGTTATAATAGAAGGGCTCCTTTGTGAGCTTTCGAGCCATTCGGACAAAATTAAGGTTGAGCGCGTAAACACCCTTGAGCGTCCCGCATTTGCAAAGCAGTACACAAACGAGGAGCTTTTGCCGCACTCGCTGATAATAACAAACGGCTCCCGTCACGCAACCGTTCCGTTCAACGAGATAATCAGCGGCGAGGAAAATGAAATATACAACGGAGAGAGCCTTGTCCTCTCTGCGATTTTCACGGTTGAAAACGAGGGCGCATCGGTTTACCTCTACGGCAACGCGCTTGACACGGAGTATGCAGAGCACCTTGCCCGCCTCGGCTTTACCGTCACCCTTGCCGATGATGACACCGAATACGGCTCGTCGGATGCCGTGATAATAAATACCGATATCGATATCAGCGAGAAAACTAAAAACGCCCTCATTGAATACGCCGAGGGCGGCGGCTCGCTTTTGCTGATCAGCGAGGCATACAATGAGGAGTCCCCATACCCCAACCTCACCGCCCTCTCCGAGCGCTTAGGCATTTTTTGCGCCTCGGGCACGGTGCTTGACGACAACAGCTGCCTTATTTATCCGTCCTACCTTCTGCCCACCCTGTCGGAGCATAAAATAACCTCGGAGCTCAAGGACGGTGAAATAGTAATGCCCACGGGGCAGAGCTTATCTCCCAGCCGTGAGGATATAGCCTATACCCCCCTTCTTTTCACAGGGGATAGCGGTTATCTCTATTTTGAGGACAGCAATAGTGATGAGGGCTTTTATACCACCGAATACCAAAGGCTCACGGTTGCCGCAATAGCCGAGGACGATAGCGGTATGCGCCTTGTCCGCTACACCTCGCCCTATATATTTTCGGGTGACTTTGATATGAGTGGGGAAAATTTCACCCTTCTTCTCTCAACCTTATCCTATCTTTGTGATTTACCTATGCCCCCCGCTACCTACGCCGTGTCCCTGTCACTTGATGCGCTCGTGATATCCGAGGGGGTGGCAAGTGTCCTTAATGTATTGCTTTTATGTGTCATTCCGTCCATTCCTCTTGCGTTTATCCCGTTTGCGCGTAAAAAAGCGCGTAATTTGCATAAAGTTGTCTGAATTGCCTTGACTTTTGGATAATTTTATAGTAAAATTTTATTATAAGAATTGCGGGCGCTCCGCAAAAAATGGAGGAATTATGGAACAGTCCAAAAAGACAAGACTTGAAAAAATCGCAAACGACGTCCGTATCGGTATCATCGAGAGCGTTTATTCCGCAGGCTGCGGTCATCCGGGAGGCTCGCTCTCTATTGCTGATATTATAACCTACCTTTATTTTGAGGAGATGAACGTTGACCCGAAAAATCCCAAGTGGGATAAGAGAGACAGATTTGTTCTCTCAAAGGGACACACCGCCCCCGCGCTTTATGCAACGCTTGCGGAGCGTGGCTTTATACCCAAGGAGGATCTCAAAACACTGCGTAAGATAGACAGCTACCTTCAGGGACACCCCGATATGAAGCATACGCCCGGCGTTGATATGTCGGCAGGCTCGCTCGGACTTGGAATCTCCAGCGCGTGCGGTATGGCTCTGTCGGCTAAAATTTCGGGAGACGGCTACCGCGTTTATACCGTAATCGGTGACGGTGAGAGCGAGGAGGGACAGGTATGGGAGGCGGCTATGTTCGCCGCACATTACAAGCTTGACAATCTCGTCGTAATTCTTGACCTCAACGGACTTCAGATAGACGGAACGATATACGAGGTTATGAATCCCACTCCCCACGACAAGAAATTCGAGGCATTCGGCTTTAACGTAATAACTATCGACGCGCACAGCTTTGATGAAATCGAGGCGGCGCTGAAGGCGGCTCGCGAGTGTAAGGGCAAGCCCACTGCTATAATCGCAAAATCGGTTAAGGGCAAGGGTGTTTCCTATATGGAAAACAAGGTTGAGTGGCACGGTGCCGCTCCTAAGGAAGAGCAGTATAAGATAGCAATTGCCGAGCTCACGGCAAATAAATGAGGAGGCGGCGAGTATGATTAAGGAAAAGATGGCAACAAGAGAGGGCTACGGACAGGCTCTTGCCGCTCTCGGAGAAAAATACGATTTCGTCGTTCTTGATGCAGACCTCGCGGCTGCGACCAAGACAGGCGTGTTTAAGAAGAAATTTCCCGAAAGATTTTTTGACTGCGGTATCGCAGAGGGAAATATGATGAGTGTTGCGGCAGGAATCGCCGCTACGGGTAAAATACCCTTCGTTTCGAGCTTTGCTATGTTCGCAGCAGGAAGGGCGTTTGAGCAGGTAAGAAACTCGATAGGCTACCCCCACCTCAACGTAAAAATCGGCGCAACCCACGCAGGCATAACCGTCGGCGAGGACGGCGCAACCCACCAGTGTAACGAGGATATTGCGCTCATGCGTACGATACCCGGTATGGTAATACTCAACCCCGCAGACGCAAACGAGGCGTATATGGCGGTTGAGGCGGCAATCAAGCACGACGGCCCCGTCTATATGCGCTTCGGCAGATACGCAGTTCCCTGCGTTACCGACATTGAGGGCTATCAGCTTGAAATCGGTAAGGGTGTAACCCTCGCGGACGGAAGCGACGTAACGATAATCGCATCCGGATTTACCGTTCACCAGGCGCTAAAGGCACGCGATATGCTCGCAGAGCAGGGTGTATCGGCTCGCGTTGTCAATATACATACGGTAAAGCCTCTTGATACCGACCTCGTAATCAAGTGTGCAAAGGAAACAGGTGCAATCGTTACCGCAGAGGAGCACAGCATTATCGGCGGTCTTGGCTCGGCAGTAGCAGAGGCTCTCGCGGAGAACGCCCCCGTACCTATGAAGCGTGTAGGTATCGAGGACACCTACGGTCGCTCGGGCACGGTTCCCGCGCTCTTAGAGGCGTACGGACTGACCGCGGAGAATATAGCACAGAAGGCACTCGCCGCAATTGCGATGAAGTAACGAGGCATCAGTATTCACAATTTCTGAACAGAATTTTAATGTACGACATTTTAATAAAAAAGCCCGACACAGTCGGGCTTTTACTTTTCAATTCAGAATAGCTTTTCGGGATACTTGCCCTCGGCAATGAGGGAGGCAAGCGCGTTTTTGACCATTTCCTTGTCCTCGCGGTAGGTAACGCCGTACCACTTATCTGTGGAGTGCAGAACCTTTACGCGCTCTCTGCCTGCCTTGATTTCCTCGTCAACGACGATAGGTAGATATACCTCATCCTTGAGGGGATTTTTGAGGTTTTTAAGAAACGTCTCGAGCTTTCCGTCAAGAATGTCAAGGAAGGAGTGGTTAAATCCCCACATATTCATCGACACGATACTGTCAAGGGGAATACCGCTGTTTCTGTCAATACCCATGGTTTCCACAACACCTGTAAGGTACGAGTTTTCGTCAAGGGTGCAGACACCGCGGTTTACAGTTCCGTTCTCGGATATAGTGTTTTCAAGGGTAAATCCGACCATACAGGTCTTATTTTCCTTCATAAGATAGTCGTAGAGCACCTTATAGCCCGACTGACCGTAGAAATCGTCGGAGTTTATAACCGCAAAGCGACCGGGAATATGGTCCTTCGCGCACAGAATTGCGTGAGCCGTACCCCAGGGGCGCGTTCTCTCGCTCGGAATCTCAAACCACGAGGGTACCTTGTCAACCTCCTGGAATGCGTAATCAACCTCTATCATATTTTCAAGGCGCTTTCCAACGAGCTCACGGAATTCCTTCTCGATTTCCTTCTTTATAATTACGACAGCGCGGTCAAAGCCTGCGCGCTTCGCATCAAAAACCGAATAATCTATAATAGCCTCGCCGTTAGGGCCCATAGGCTCAATCTGCTTCAGACCGCCAAAGCGGCTGCCCATTCCCGCCGCAAGTATAACAAGACTTGTCTTTTCCATAAAATATACCTCTTTCTTTTTTGCTGACTTAATTATACCACTAAATTGAGCTTTTGTCAACTATAGGTTGCATTTAGCTGTTTTCCACGCAGTCAAGAAGCGCACGGAACGCACCGCCCTCCTTCGCCGCCAGCTCGGAGTATTTACCCTCCTCGACTATCTCTCCGCGCTCGAATACGAGTATTCGGTCAACGTTTTTAATGGTAGATAGCCTGTGCGCCACGATTATGACCGTATGCGTCTTCATCAGCTCCTCCATCGACTGCTGAATATGCTTTTCGGATATATTGTCAAGCGCGCTCGTTGCCTCGTCAAATATCAGTATATCGGGGTTTTTCAGCACCGCACGGGCAATTGCTATCCTCTGCTTCTGTCCGCCCGACAGCGACAGCTCGCCGTCGCCGATTCTTGTGCACCAGCCGAGCGGCAGCTCGTTTACAAACTCGTGAACGTGCGCTATCTCCATTGCCTGAATTATCTCGTAATTGCTCGCCTCAGGGCAGGCAATTCTTATGTTATCCCAGATAGTACCTTGAAAAATGAAGGGGCTCTGAGGTACTATACCTATCGAGTAGCGCAAATCGTGCAAATGATATTTCTTTATATCCTCGCCGTTAACCCGTATCGCACCGCCGTCAATTTCGTAAAGGCGCATAAGCAGCTTTGTAAACGTGCTCTTTCCGCTTCCCGAGCCGCCGACCAGCGCAACACTCTCGTTAAATTTAACCGCGCAGGACAGACCGTCAAATATACTTTTCTTGTCGTAGGCAAATTTGACTCTGTCAAATTCAATGCACGGCTTGCCGCCTTCAATAGCCGCAGCCCTTTTTTCCCTTATATCATATATCTCAACATCGGGAAGCTCGGGCGTGCTTGTTGTTTCGTCAATGATTTCCATTATCTTCGCCATACCCACGTCAGCCGCGCTCTTCTGAAGCGAAAGACCGAGCCACGAGGTCAGGGTTGAGAGAATGTAGCCCATGCTCGAAAGAAACGCGTAGAGAATACCGACGGTAGAGCCACGGTATATACAGAACACCGCGCCCACAAGATACACAACCGCCGTGCCCACGTAGGTTGCAAACTCAGGCTTCATATTTTCCTTATGCACAGAATAGCTGTGGCGTATACCGCTCTCTCGCATCTCGGACAGATAGCGGGAAAATTTCTGCTCTGCATCGTTTTCGATAGAGTACATCTTTATCGAGTCCATGCCGTGAAAAATATCGGTTAAGTACTTGCTCGTCTCGGATTCCTTTGCAATGTAGTCACGCGAGGCTTTGCGTATTACTCTCTTTGACAGAAAATTGAGCAGTGCCATAACCGCCGCCGTCGCCAGCATAATTGCCGTGAGTACCCAGTCATAAGCGGCGAGTGCGACGAGCGATATTACAAACGATACGAGCTGATAGGGTACGGATATCAGCATTGACTGCAAATATCCCCGCATATTCGTCATAGGCGAGCCCATTATGCAGTTATACAGCTCACCCGCCGACTTCTTATCGTAGAAGCGCATACACAGATGACCGACGTGGGAAAACACCCGACACCTGAGGTTAAAGAGCGTTCCCTCAAGGGCGGTGAGCACGTGCCTTAACGCCTCGTTGAAGAAAAGCATTCTTGCGCCCGCCAGCAAAAGATAAATAAGGCAGGCGACAGCGACGTAGGAAATGCTTTTTCTGACGGTTATTCCCTCGTCAACTATGTACTTGATTACAAGGGGCTGTAGCGCAACCGCAACGCCCGTAAGAGCAGAAAAAAGGATTGCAATAACGGCATTTTTACGGTACTCTCGCAAATACGTAAAAATGTTGCTCCAGAATGCAACCCTTTTCTTGTCACCCACATTTTTCTTGGGTGCTCTATCCTTCAGCTCTTTTTTGGCGTCCTTAACAACAGTTTTGGTATCCATAATAGAACCTCCGAGTATATCTCGTGTGTTTTCAAGCAAAGTATAATCCTTTTGTGCCCTTATGTCAATAGGTTTTTCAAAAAAATCCGAAAATTTTTTGAAGCCGTCAAAAAGCCCCTGTCAAAAATAAAAAAACCGAGAAAAAACTCGGTTTTTTATTTTTAATCTACAGTGTATCCCTTGGGAAGCACGGGGTAGAGCTGGCAGGTGTTACCGCCGTCAACCACAAGCTCGGCGCCCGTCGTATTTCTCGCGCTCGCAGCAAAGTAGAATACCGCGTCAGCAATATCCTCACCCACGGCAACGTCGCCGAGGGGGGTGTACTTCGAGGGAACCTTCGCATAGAAATCGGGGTTTTTGTCCCAACGGTCTGTCTTTATCATACCGGGCAGAACAGCGTTGACACGGATGTTATGTTTACCGAGGTCAAGTGCAAGGCCGCGCATCATACCGAGCTGACCGCCCTTCGATGCTGTATACGCAATTCTATTGGGAATGGAGCGGTATGCAGTATTCGAGTTTACAAATACGATATTTCCGCCGCCGTTTTTCTTCATTCTTGCAGCCGCGTGCTCTGAAAGACAGAAATTCCATACTACGTTTGTGTTTATAACACGCATGAAATCTGTGAGGGGGTTCTCGAAAATCTCCATATTCAGTCCCTGGTCAGCCGCGTTGCAAACCAGCGTTTCAACGAATATTCCCTTCTCGTCGAGGTCGTTGAACATAGAGTCAACCGCAGCCTCGTCAACCGTTCTCTCATCCAGAAGCGAGTTGATAACGTAGCCGATTATTTTTGTATCGGGAAAGCTTTCCTGATATCTTTTCTCTGCATCTCTGACGCTATCCTCGTTTCTGCCCGTGAATACTACGTCATAGCCCTCTTTTGCAAACTTTTCTACTATCGCAACACCTGTATTGATGCAAGCGCCTGTAATAAGTGCCGTCTTTTTCATATCAGTTACTCCTTAGAAATAGAACTCGGATTTAGCGGGGCGTATATCGGTGAGCGCACCCGTATAGTGACGGAGGGTGTGAGGCTGATAAGGGTGCTTCAAGCACTCTTCCTCGTTAATCTCGATGCCAAGACCGGGCTTCGAGGGGATAGTGATAAATCCGTCCTTGTACTCAAGCGCCTCGTTCGTTACGTCCTTACGCCACTCAACGTCGCTGTACATTATCTCAAGTATGCAGAAGTTGGGGCAGGATGCCGCTAACTGAAGCGTTGCCGCATTTGCAACAGGGCCGGAGGGGTTGTGAGGCGCGAAGGGTATGTATCTGCACTCAGCCTCAGCCGCAATCTTTTTGAGCTCCATGATACCGCCCGCGTGCGAGATATCGGGCTGAATGTAGTCAGCCGCCATCATATCGAACATCTTGCGGTAATCCCAACGGGTATACAGACGCTCGCCCGCCGAAATAGCAACGGGAGACTTGTCCTTAACCGCCTTGAGCGCCTCAAGACTGTCGGGAGGAGTAGGCTCCTCGAAGAACATAGGCTTGAACTGCTCAAGCTCTTTTGCAATCTTGATTCCAGTAGGAATATTGAAGCGTCCGTGTCCCTCAATGAGCAGGTCAGCCTCGTTTCCAACCGCCTCGCGAACTGCTGCAACGCAGCGCAGAGCCTTGTCAAGCTCCTTGTTGGATATATCGAGATAGTTTTTGCCAAACGGATCCCACTTCATAGCGGTAACTCCGCGCTCAACCGCAATTTTTGCCTTCGCTCCAAACTCCTCAGGCTCCTTTGCTCCTGCAAACCAGCCGTTTACGTATATTCTTACCTTATCGTTAACCTTGCCGCCCATAAGCTGATATACGGGTACGCCCAGCGACTTGCCGAGGATATCCCAGAGTGCCATCTCGACTGCGGAAAGCGCGCTCATGAGAACTGCGCCGCCTCTCCAATACGCATCTCTGTATATCGAATGCCAATGGTTCTCTATATCCAACGGGTTCTTGCCTACCAGATATTCCTTTATGTGCTCAACCGCACCGAGCAGAGCCTTTTCCTTGTATTCAAGAGTTGCCTCGCCCACACCGTCGATTCCCTCGTCGGTGTAAACCTTGATAAACACCCAGTTCGTTCTGAAGCAGTCAACGACAAAGGGCTTTACGTCAATAACCTTCATATCAAATTTCCTTTCAGATTAATCAATAACGATTTCTTTATAGATTTCGGGGATTATTCTGCCCTCAAACTCAAATGCTTCGGGATTCAGCTCGTCAAACAGACCGAAATGCACGGGCACTGCCTTCCTTGCTCCTACGTCGTACGCAAAATCTGCCGCATCCTCGGCATTCATGTTGTTTCCGACTCCGTTGATGGGAAGGAATACAACGTCAACACCCTCGCAGAACAGAGAGTTAACCTCCTCAATTACGTCGTAGTTGTAGAGGGTATCTCCTGTGAAATAGTAGGTTTTGCTTCCGTCGTCAATGACAAAGCCGACGGCGGTGAGGTCGGAATGCTCCGCCTTAACCGCATATACGGTTATATCGCCAAGGCTCCAGGCGGAGCCGCGGTTGAGCATAACGTAGTTATTTTTTGCACCTCCCAGCTTACGAACCTCCTTCCAGGTGTCGTAGGGGGCAAGCACGGTTATCTCGCTATCCTCGTTCAAATAGTGAGAGAGCGTTACGGTGTCGAGATGGTCGAGGTGAGAGTGAGTCAGCATTATAACGTCGGGCTTCAAAAGAAACAGCTTCTCGTCAACGGGAACTCTTCTCCAATTGAGAGGGTTGATTTTTGCGACCTCATCGGAAAGATAGGGGTCAATGAGTATTGTGTGATCTTCGTTTTCGAGCAGAAATCCTGCCTGTCCTATCCAAGTGATTTTCATTTTTTACTCCAAGGTATTTACTTTTCAAAAAATTGTGTTAAAATAATGATAGCATATATATTACTTATTTTCAAGGGATATTTTAACTATTTTTTGAGAAATCTTACTTTTAGGAGGCAAAAATGGTATTGCCAAGGCTTTATGCCTCAGGTCTTTTTGACAGCACGATGAAATTCAACGTCGGACGCGAAAGCCCCGAGCGCGTTTGCAATATGTATGAAATCGAGTTTCACAACTCGGATAGCGGAACCTCGTATATCGACGGTAAGGCATATAAAATATGTGAGGGAGCGGTCATTTGTGCAAAGCCGGGGCAGAGAAGGCACAGCATACTCCCACTTCGTTCGCATTTTTTGCATATAGAGCCGAGCTCTCCCGAAATCAACGAGCTTCTCGATTCCCTTCCCGATTTCTTCGTTGTGCAGGGGATAGACGAGTACGTCGAGCTTACGCGCAAAATCACACTTTCGCATAAATTCGGTGACCGAAGGGATGCTCTATACACTTATTCCCTGCTTTTTTCTCTGTTTCACCGTCTTTGCACGGAAAACGTAAACGGCGTGGCAGTAAATAAGGATTATAAAAATTCCGAGGTCATAGCCTCGGCAATCAGCTATATGGACGAGCAATTTACGCGCAAATGCACTCTTGAGGACGTAGCGCAGAGCGTAAACTTCTCCCCGATATATTTCCACAATGTATTTAAGCGCGCAATGGGAATAACTCCCTATCAGTACATAATCGAGCGCCGTATGCGCCTCGCTCGTGAGTATCTGACAATGAGCGATAAATCGGTAGCCGAAATAGCCGAAAACTGCGGCTTTGAATCGCAGTCCTACTTCAACTATGCGTTCAAAAAAGAGGTAGGAATGACACCGGGGCAGTATAGGCGGCATGCAATGGACAAATACCTTCTTTAATCGGGGGGCTTCGTATTTTGGCATCTTCTTCCGTTTTCTCCCTATCTCGACGTATTCTATACGCCTTCGGGGAGAAGAACGAAAAAAACTGCTCAAAATACGCGCGACCTGCGGGCTTCGACCGAGCGCGCTTCCGCCATTTTCTCCATATCTTGACTTATTCTATACGCCTTCGGGGAGAAGAACGAAAAAATCTGCTCAAAATACGCGCGCCCTCGGTGCGTGCGTGAGCTTCGGTAGTGCTTTTGCCGTTTTTCCTCAATCTTATCGTTGTTGATTAAAACCCAAAATGTATAAATTAACATTAATTTATATATAAAGTGGAAAATTATCCGAAAAATACAAAAAGCAGATTTTTTATAAATCTGCTTTTTTATACGAGAAAGGGGGAGTTAATTCTCCCCCTTGTATTTTTCTGTGGCGTCGTATATTTCCTTATACATATATAGCGAGCCAAGGCAGATTACAGCCTTGTTCTCCAAATTTGCCGATTCTATCGCCGAGATAACTGCCCCTTCAACGCTTTCGTGTGAGCTCGCGCTTATGCCGAGCCCTGAAAATACCTTCTTGAGCTCCTGTGCGGAGAGCGCGCGCGGATTGTCGGGAGTGAGGCAAAATACCCTGTGTGCAACACCCGATATTCTCCTTGCAATATACGAATAGTCCTTATCCGCCATAACTCCGCAGACGATATTTACCTTTTTTTCTCCAAAATAGCGGATTATACTGTCAACCGCCGCATCAACACCCTCGGGGTTGTGCCCTCCGTCGGCTATAACCAAAGGTTTTTTGCATATTATCTCAAATCTTGCGTGCCATACCGCCGAGGTAAGACCGTCCTTAACCGCCTTTTCGGGAATTTTATACCCACGCTCTCTCAGTATTTCTATTGCGGAGAGCACGTTTGCAGCGTTTTTTGGCTGATAGGTTCCGAGCAGAGAAATGTGCAGGTCCTTATGCTCCCCATAGTCAAAATCAGTACCGCCGAGATCCGCCTTCTTAATAGAAAGACTTTTGTAATTCGGCGTGTAGAGATGAGATGATTTTTCCTTTGCCTTATCCCTTATGACCGCCTCGGCGGCTTCGTTTTCACCGCACCACAGACACGGAACAGAGCTTTTAATTATTCCCGCCTTCTCGGCGGCTATCTTTTCTATGCTGTCACCGAGAATTGCGGTATGGTCGAGCGCAATTCCCGTTATAACCGACAGAACCGCTGTGCTTATAATATTAGTCGAGTCCAGCCTGCCGCCGAGTCCACATTCCAAAACAACTATATCGCACCTGTTTCTCCTGAAATATTCAAATGCCATGGCGGTGATTAATTCAAACTCCGTCGGCCTGTCCGTCATTTTGTCCGCTATAGGCCTTACATAATCACATATATCGCACAGCTCACCGTCCGATATCGGCTCGCCGTTTATCGCCATTCTCTCGTTAAACTCCTTGACGTAGGGCGAGGTAAACGTACCTACCCTGTATCCCGAGCAGGCGAGCACCGAGGATATCATAGAGCAAAACGAGCCCTTGCCATTAGTGCCAGCCACGTGAATGAAGGATAAAGAGTCCTGCGGATTTCCAAGAGCATTACAGAGCGCCTCTATTCTTTCAAGCCCCGGCTTGCAGAAGCACCAATTGACCGAGTGTATATATTCTATTGCCTCTTTGTAAGTCATTGTGTCACCTTCTCTTCAGCCGCTTGATTTCAGCCGTCACCGACTTGTTCTTAGTGATATAGTAAAGAATTAAAAATTCCGCAATCGCAATTATGAGATAATTGAGCGCCCTGTACCCCATAAGAAGCATAAAGGGCATCTGGTAGAATTTTGCCAATCCAAACGTCTTTATTATAACCGAGCCGACAAGGTGGGATAAAACAACCGTCACCGCAACGGATAGCGAGTGCGGCATTTTCCTTGTCAGCATACGGGCAAGTCCGCCGATAAGGCCTATCGAAACCGCGCCGAGTGTAACTATCGGATTAATTGTATACCCCACGAGAATACAACCGATAAGGTCGGCAACCGCGCCGACAGTCGCACCCACGGCAGGACCGAGCATAATGCCTGCAAAAAGTATCGGCAGATTCTCAAAGCTGAATCGCATAACGTTGCCAACAGGCAGTGCAAGATACTTGCCGCATATAATGCTCAGCGCACACAGAAATGCGGAAACCGTCATTATCTGCAGGCTGCCGAAAAGGGCGTCCTTATGAGCTTTTTTCATAAAAAAATACCTCCTCTCCGCACGTCAATGGCGAAAGGATGGTATACCTCTATGCCAAGAAGCGGGATGCAAAATACAGACCGCGGTGATAAGCCTTCGTCCGACGGACAACTCCCCGTTCCGTCAGCACTTCACGCCTGCATTTTTACTCTTCAGATTTTACTGATTATATTATACAACCAAAAAGGGATTTGTCAATAGCTTTTAACAAATCCCCGTAAATTATTTATCCTCTTTTTTTCTGAAAACGATGAGCTTGCTGAATACATAGTTGAGAACTATAACGATAATGCTCGTCACCGCCTTCGCAAAAAAGCCGTATATGCCAAGCAGCGTGTGGGTGAGTCCCATCCTATATAGCAGGGTGGGCAGTAAAATCTCAACTCCGCCCGAAAGCATTCTGCCAAGGAAAAACGAGCCTATCTCCTTTAAGAGATGAAAAGCCCCTGAATGCTTGCTTTCAAAAACGAACAGCTTGTTCACAGCAAAGGCAAATATAACCGCCATAAGCCAAGCGAGTGCGTTGGACAGTGTCATCATACCCGTCAGCCTGACGAGCACCGTGTAAACAACCCAGTTGACGAGCGTTGTTGCAACACCGAAGCACAAATATAAAATTATTTCACGGTTTTTGGCAATCAATGCCCGCATCCTTTCAAACATAAGCCCTCTCCAAAATAACGTCTCCTATATTCTACCACACAATTGTCGGTTTGTAAAGCGTAAAAAACGGGTACGTTTTTTGCACCCGAATTTTATTAATCCGCGTTTTCAGCCTCAGGACTCGGCTCTTCTGCTTCTGCCACATCACTGTTTGATTCCGATGCGCCCGCCTTTTCCTTCGGGTCGATAGAGCTTCTCAGAACTCCTATCAGTATCAGAACGCCGCCGATAGCGGTGGATGCCGTTATCTTATCACCGAAGAATATGAGTGCGAACAGGGTTGCGAATATAGGCTCGAGCGAGCAGAGTATAGCAACCTTCGACGCCTCAAGCTTCGCCTGCGCCTTTGCCAGCAAAAGAAATGCCGCCGCACTCGCAAACACACCGCAATAGACCGTGCCCAGCACAGGCCCGATTGATGAAAAATCAATAACCTTGTTCGGTATGAAGAGCCATATTGCCCACATTCCGATTCCAGCACCCATCATATGCAGAAAATTGACCAGCTCCTCCTCATATTTCACCGACAGTATATTGAAAACTATCATATAAAGAGCTGTGAATATAGCGCACAAAAGTGTGAGAAAATCACCGAAATTGAGAGTAGTGAGATTGAAGGTGAAGGGGAAAACGGTTACCATTCCCGAAATAAACACGAATCCCACGATTATCGCCAGAAGACCGAGAAGAATGTGCTTGGCGGGCTTCTTACGGAAGAAAATGAACATAAATATAGGTACGAATATTACGTTTGTCGAGGTTATAAATCCCGAATTTGCCGCACTCGTATATTTGAGTCCCTCAACCTGAAGATAGGAGTGGAGCGCAAGTATGAGTCCCACGCCAACAGAGGGTAAAATCATTTTCTTGGTTATCCTTTTGAGCTTGGGCCCGAGCGCTATAGCCAGAACTGCGGTTGCAATGAGAAAGCGTATTGCGAGAAAGGAAACCGAATCCACGCTCTCTCCAACAAATTTCATTACAGGGAAGGCAAGTCCCCAGAACGCCGCGCAGCCGACGAGCATTATTTCATACTTGAATCTTTTTATCATTTCTTTTCCTCAACCGTTATTCCCTTAGCATTAGTCAGAAGTGGTACTCCGTTTTTAACAATTCTTGAGCATCGGACAGAGCCCTCGCCCACACCTCCGAAAACCGATTCGATTCCCTCGGCACAGTGTATTCCGTCAAACTCGATATCCTTAACCCTTGTGGTGTTGAAATATACGCAAGAAAGGCCGTCGGAGCGAGTCTTGTTCCAATCAATATAAATGTGCTCATCATCCTTGTGAGGACGGGCATTTTTGTCGTATGAGATATCAGAGAAGCGTATCCTCTCCATCTTGCCCTCGCCGAAGTAAACCGCCATATATCCGTTTCCGAACAGACGGATATTGTCAAAGCTCGAATCGAGAAGGGTGTTGTTTAAGAATATTGCGTACCTCGCGTGAGTCATCACGTTTGATACCGAAATACCGTACATATCCCCACTCTCTGCCTTGAAATTCTTGTACCAATAGGATTCTCCGATGATAATTGCCGCTTCGCAGCGATATCCGACCTCTCCGACGGTCAGGTGCTTTTTGATAATATTTCCCTCGTCGTCCGTGGTGATGTTGAGGTCGGGGTTGGGCGCTATGTTTGCGTCGCTTTCCGACCACGGCGATGTTTCTATTACGTTGTCGATGCGTACGTTGTATATTCTGTAGCCGTCGTGGCAGAGCAGACGGATAATCGAGCATCCGCCAACGCTGTGTGCCATAATATTTCTTACTGTTATGTTGTAAACGTCGCCCTCTCTTACCGAATTTACTACCTCGCTGTATATATCGTCAGCAGTAGCGAGCAGCGCAACGGTATTGTCGCCCGTGCAGCCCGTAATATTCTCGATTATGCAGTCGTGGCAGCCCTTTAAGAGGTCAACGCCGTCCTGGTTAGGTACGTTTGACGAGCTGATGAAGCGTATATTTGAAATACGGCTGTACGTGGTGGTAAACAGAGCAATAGCCCAGTATCTTTGGTCCTTTACTGTTATATTGTCGATTTTCAGATTTTCAACCTTCTGAAAATAGCACATACAGTTTTCGATTGCCTTGTGCTCACTTTGCTTGACAACCTTCCTTGAAATGCCGTTATCCTCGTATACTCCGTTATGAATACCGCCGTCAAGCATTGCGCCTCCAATGCCCTTGATGGTGATGTTTTTCTGCTTGCCCTTTTCGGTGAGAGCTATCGGCTTTTTCGCGTTAGAGTTGGAAAACATATGGCATACCGCGCCGTCAGCCAAGCGCAAATGGCTGTTTTGAAGAATCACCGTGCTCTCGCTGTGAAGATAGAGGGTGTTGTCAATATCCCATACATCCCTACCCGTTCTTTCGTTATATTTAGGTATAAGGACAGCCTGTCCTTTACGGCTTGCTTCGTCTATCGCCGCCTGAATCATTTTGCTGTCACTTGCCAAATCCTTGTAGCTGTTTACGTTTATGTACATAAAACCTCCGAAATCAACCAAGCAATAAATCTTTACACACAAAGTATTATATAAAAATAATGTAAAATTGTCAAGCCGTTTCCTTTTTTTTGGCCAAGTGAGGAAAAAAAGGTCGCCAAAAAGTGCCGAAACATATTACTTGTATCTGAATACTATAAGGAAGGGGGTGTTTATGAGATTATATAAACTGTTTTTGAGGTGCATATCTATCCGATATCCGTCGGTGGATAGCGGTGCGAGCTATGCCGTTATGCGTGAGGGGGACTCCCTTTATATCTTTTTTGAGGGCTCAAACGGCGAAAATGATTGGCGTGCAAACCTCGACTTTCCCGCAAAGGCGTATAAGAGAATGGGGAGAACGGTATGGTTTGCCCACCGCGGATTTCTCGACACGTGGAAAAACACCGAGGCGGCGCTTTCGCAGTACATACTTGATACAGGCATAAAAGGAATAGCGGTAACAGGATATTCGCACGGCGCGGCGATAGCAGCCCTCTGTCATGAATATATATGGTATAACCGCCCCGACCTGCGCGATTCGCTCGAGGGGTACGGCTTCGGCTCACCGCGCGTTTTGTGGGGGGTTATGAGTGATGAGGTGAAGAAACGGTGGGAAAAATTTACCGTAATCCGAAATATCGACGATGCGGTAACTCATCTGCCTCCCGCGTTTTTAGGCTACTTCCATATCGGAAAAATGCTTCAAATAGGGGAAAAGGGGAAATACACCAAAATAGATGCACACCGTCCTGAGAATATTGCAAAGGAGCTTCTTTTGTACGAGAGTGAAAAACAACCAATGACACCAAAAAAACCGTAGGGGCTCGCCTTTTTATGAAAAAGCCCGAGGATTTTCTCGGGCTCTTTTTTAATTAATCCTTTTTATTTTTGCTTTTTCTTTCCGCCTTCATGCGCTTAATTTCCCGCTTTCTTTCCATTTTCTCGCGGTATTTCCTTGCCTTGCGCTTTTCCTTCTTTACGCTGATAATAATTTTTAGAATTATCATAAGCACAATTACTAAAGCAAATATTATGAGAACGATTTTAGCGTCTATTCCGAAAATGTCGGTAACAGCCTTTTCTATGTAGATTGCCTTACAGTTATCGCATACGTAGTTTTCATTTCCGTCGTAATGCTCGCCCGCAATTCTCTCTGCCTGACAGCTGTTACAGGTGCTGTCGCACTGCGCGCTGTACGTGTGGTCGGACAGACTGCCGTATTCCTGACGGCATACCTCGCATTTTGCCTTCGCAACGCAGCTTGCTGAGCCGCCTGTGCAGGCCGCCTTATCCTCTGTATAATCGCAGCCCTCAACCGTGCATTTGTGGAAATGCTCGGTGCCGTCAGCCACCCAGCTTTTCTTATCAACCTTATGGTCACCGTACTCTGTACCGTCGAAGGCATCGCCCGACACGGTATCGCAAAGAGTGCAGTCGAGATAGTATTTCTTTTTGCTATGGCAATCGCCGGAGCCCTCTATATAATGGGCATCGTCCTCTATACGCTCCTCAAAATTGTGTGAGCCGTAGGTTTCGCCTGTGTAATAGAGAGTGTCACTCGCCTCGCCGCACACCGAGCAGGCGTACCAGTATTCATTATTATGAAGGCAGTCGGTATCTGATTTGAGGTATCTTGAAGCCTCGTCCTTCTCAGTAAAGCCGTGCTCGGCAAGCTCTCCATAGCTGTTTTGACACAGCTCGCATACGGCAAGGCTCTCGCAGGTAACATTGCCGCCAAGGCAGGCGTGGCTCTCATCCGAAAGATAGAGCGGGCAATCACCGTCAGTACATCTGACAGAGTGAACACCGTCGCCGCTACCGACAGCCGACAGATGTTTCTTTCTTACTATTTCGAAATAACTGCTGTTGATGCTCGCCGACTCAATTCTTGTAAGCTCTCCTTCCTCGCTGGTACGCAAAAGGAAATCAGAGGAGTTTATTACCGTCAGCTCGCCTGAGATAACACGAAACGCTGGTGTGCTTCCGTAGCCCTTGATTATCGCGTGGTCCTCGATTACTACGTTAATATCACCCGAGCATTCCATGGCATACCCGTTGCTCGACGTTCCCTCTATAATTGCTCCGTCGGATACAATGAGAGTGTTTGTCGTTGCATTATAGCTTACACCGGGGATGTCGAAGTTCTGGACCGTACCGCCCAACACTATGTTGACGTCACCAACCCTGAGTGCCACAGGCAGAGTAACGCTCGGAATTTCATATGCCGTTGTCGAAATGACAGGCTCGTTTACGTAGCAAAGACCGTTAAGAACTGCCTGATTCGTAACGGTATGCGAGGTGGAAAAGCGCTTTGAGCCAATGAGCGTGTTGCTTCCCACGAGCAGATAGCTCTCGCACTCGTTGCCCGATTCAACGGAAGATACTCCGGACGTTACGGGGTCGTTCCAGGTGACGTCAACCGCGTACCATTCGCCGTTCTCCATCTGCACGCAGTTCCACATGTGCGCTTCCTTCGATGCACCCGTGCCTGCATCTCCGTTAACGAGAACGCAGGGAATACCGACCTTATCGCACAAAACCTTGAGCGCTCGCGCGTACGCCTCGCATACGGGAGCCTCGGGATTATCACCGGGAAGACCGGTGAGCGCGCTCGTTGCCTCGCGGCAATCGTGGTCGAGATTGCTTAGGTCACTTGAGCCGTTGTAGCAATTGTTCTTTATCAGCCAGTCGTTGAAATAACGCACCTTGATAGCCCTGCTTGCGCTCTGGTCAACGCCCGAAATTACCTTATCAACGAGGCTCTCTCCGTCGGGGTTCAGAAAAACTCTCTTTAGCGTGCTGACCGTTACCTCGGGGCTTATGTAATCGCTTGCGCGAATGTCAAATTCTCCGTCGTCGGTATGTCCCTTCAACAGAAAATAAATGCTTTGCTCATACGTAACCTTGCCGTCGCTGTTGTAGCTAAGCGTACAGTTAGAGGTGGTGTTACTGCCGCCCGACAGCCAGAATATTTCGGGACGGTCACGGTCAAAGGCATTGTAAACCGCAGTAATGTAATCGCTGACGGTTTTGAAGTTCGTATTAATCTCCGAGGATATTGCCGCCTGTGCTCTTGCCCCGTTTCCGTCCTCGTCGCCCTCGACGTATGAGAAGCTGCTCTCGCCCTCGAAGCTCACGATTTTATAAACGTAGCTTTGTCCGTACTCGCCGTTGGGAATAACATCTGCGAGAGTCGGGTCAATAAGCTCGCTGCTACCGCCGTTAGCGATAGCCTCAATATCCGAATTTGCAGTCAGCCAGTTATTGAAATCTATGGCATACTGAGCGCCGGATAGGTCTATTCTGTCTATCCATTCCTCGTGCTCGCCGTCTGTGAGCGACACCTCAGCAAACGCAACCGTCGCAGTGAGCGAAATTGCCGATATAAGAATTATTATCAGTGTTAAAAGTCCTAATAATCTCTTCATAAAATCCTCTTCAAAAGAAAATCCTTTTCTTTATTATAACACTTAAAAAAAGGAATTTCAATAAAAAAATACAATAAAGGCAAAGGGCGGCAAATGCCGCCCTTGATTCATCCTTCGCCAAATATATCGTAATTCATCCACAAAACCGTGTATCTGTCCTTCAAGTCCTTTGCGTACAGAACGGCGCTTTCGATTTTTTCCTCTCCGTACATTTTATAGAAGTCCTCGGTATCAAGCCCTGCAACCGACAGCATGGCCTCTATCTCGTCAGCGCTCGGCATTTCGGACAAAACGGAGCGTATTTCCTTTTCCTTTTCTTTATACCGAGAGAGCCTGTCGCACGCGTAAGACCCGACTCTTTCCTGAAGCTCTGTACATCTGTCACCGACCTCGCCAAAGACCTCTCTCATTTTCGCCTCATACGACTCGCGGCTCTGCCTGTACTGCACGTTGGGCAAGGTTGATTTTAAGATTTTTTCCCGTATACCTGCAGTTACAACCGTTGAGTATGCCACGTCAATCCCGTGAGCGAAATACGGCTCCTTTTTAACTATTCCCACTATCTCAAAGAAATGCGACAAATGATGCTCACTGCCTGATGCGGGACGCGACGAGCCCGCAAAGCTCATCATAATTCCTACGCAAATCAGGGCCTCCATCAGTGTACGCACGCTATCCTTATCACGAAGGAACAGCCCCTCTGCCACCGCCCTCGTTTTCTCTATCATCTCATAGGTGGTATCGTAAATATACTGACAGAAATATTCGCCGTTTACAATGTGCGACAGCCGCCAATCGCAAAGAGCCGAGTATTTTCCTATTATATCTCCGTAGCCCGCCCTTATCATATCCATAGGCGCGTTTGCAATAATGTCGGTATCCGCAATTATTGCTCTTGGCAGCGTTGCCGCAACCGTAACCTTCATTCCGCCAAGTATCATTGCCGCACCGTTCGAGGCGTATCCGTCCATTGAGGGCGCGGTTGCTACCACAATGTAGGGCACCTTTCCGAAATGGGATACGTACTTGCACAAATCCTGAATAACTCCCGAGCCTATTGCGATTATCAGCTCGGACTTCTGTAAAAAGCTGTAAACCCCGTCTATCGCCTGCTCGTTGGGAATGAGCAAGCCGTCGTAAAAGATAACCGAGCCAAGCTCCTTGTCGGAGAGAGCGGCCTCAACCCTCTCACCCGCCACCGCATAGGTGTTTTTGTCGGCAACCAACAAAATTCTCTTATATCCTCGGCACAAATCCGAGAGCCTTGATATTGCGCCCTTTTCTATGTATACCTTTTCGATATCACATTCATGATGCACACCGCATGAACAATCAATTCCTGCGAGAATTTCATTCATATCCATAAAAAGCTCCTTTCTTGCGGTAAATCTATTGACAACGTCTGTTAAAAATATTATAATGTTTCTGTCAGAAAAAATCAACAACATATCACGAATCGGTCAATGTTTACAAAATTGCCCTATTTTTTTGCTCAAACAACCAAAAACAATCACGAAGGCAGGAATGATTATGCTCAAAAATGAACGGGAAAGGGAAATTATCAATCTTTTGAAGGCGCGCGACGGCTTTGTCACCGTGCGAGAGCTTTGCGAAACGCTTTTTGCCAGCGAATCGAGCATACGCCGCGACCTTTCGGTGCTGGAGAAGCGCGGAATAATCAAGAGAAATTACGGCGGAGCAGAGCTGATAACCAGCTACTCAAACGTCGTAGCCTTCAGCCATAGAACTCATTACAGAGTTAACGAGAAGCGTATAATTGCGAAGAAGGCGGCGTCGCTCATCAAGGACGGTAGCATAGTTTTCCTCGACCAGACCTCGACCACCTTCTATCTCGCTGAGGAGATAAAGAACAACAGCACCGTAACGGTAATTACAAACAGTATAGAGATACTCAGTCTTCTGTCAAGCTCGGGGATAAAAACCGTGTCCTCGGGCGGACACCTTCTATGCGACAATCGCGTATGCCTTGTCGGCGAGGACGCGCACAGAACCTTTGAGAGGATAAATGCGGATTTCGCGTTCTTTTCGGCGAAATCGCTATCCGAGGACGGAGTGATTTCCGACTGCTCGCGCGAGGAGGTCCTCGTCAGAGAGGCAATGCTCAAAAACGCAGCCAAGAGAGTTTTTCTCTGCGACAGCGAGAAATTCAACACCCGCTCGGGCTACAAGCTCTGCTCACTCTCGGATATAGACTACCTCGTCAGCGAGAGCGACACCGCAAGGGCGTTTTGCAAAAAGCATTCGTCCTTAACCGTAATATGACAAAAAACCGACCTATGTAGGTCGGTTTTTTTATTTCTCGAAAAAATCGCGCAGGGCAAACCTGTCCTTGAACTCGAAAAATCTGTTGTAAATGGCAGTCATTTTACCGATAAGGAAGCCGTTGAGCAGAGCACAGATAACCGTGCCCCAGCCGATTCCCTCGAAATTTCCAAGGCCAAAGAAAATAAATGAAAGAATTATCGCGAAAACACAGCTTGAGCAATCGTATACGGTTTTGACCTTGCTGATTTTTATATTCAGCCTCTCTGCTATCTCCTTTACGAAAACCTCGTATGCCTCGGGGGATATGTAGGTCTTGAACAGCAGTGCAACGCTCGCCGAGCATATAAGCATACCGCTAAGAAACATAGGAATCCTCAAAAAAAGAGTGTCGTAGGTGATGAGCGAGAGCAGCCATATCGAGCCGTCGAGCACAAGACCGTAGATTACAGCTGTAATCAGCGAAAAGATATATGCTCTCTTGAATTTTCGTCCGATAATTATGAGCACAACGAGCAAAAGCGCCTGAAAGCAATATTCCGCCATACCGAATGAGAAAAATCCCCAGTACTGCGAAATTTTGAGATGAAAGAGATAGGCGGGCGCAACGACCATTGAAAGACCGAAGCTCGCGCGCTCCATCATCGCCGCACTGAAGGCAAGAGCAAGAATTCCTATAACGTAGGCAAGCTCTGAATAAAAGGTTTTCTTCATTGAAATCTCCCGGGGTGACTGCCGTTTGATGCAGAAACGGCAAAAGATAAAATAACAGTCATATTATATAACAAAAAGCATTGTTTTGTCAACAATGCTTTTTTCTCGTCAGCTTTTGCTTTGGTTACGCATTTCGCGTCGGCGGTTTACCAGCTTTATTCTGCGGCGGTGCTTTACGTGGTGCGGCATCGGCTGAATATCGCCCGAGCGTGTCAGTGCCCACTTGGTGAGCATAGGACCGACTATCTCGTATACGAGCACAGCAAACAGGGTTATATTGCGGATGAGATTTCCCTCAGCGCCGAGCTGCATTGCCATCGTGCACATACCGAGCGCAACGCCCGCCTGCGGAAATAGGGTAATGCCGAGATATTTACAAATCTGGGGCTCGCATTTTGTCGCCTTGGCACTCGCATACGCACCGAAATATTTTCCGAGGCAGCGGAACAGAATATAAACTATTCCAATGCCGACTATCGCAATATCGAGGAAAACGTCAAGCTCCAGCTCCGCGCCGCTGATTACGATGAACAGGGAGAAAAGCGGTGACGTCCACTTGTCAGTTGCACCCATCAAATCGTCTGCGAGAGGGCAGATGTTGCAGAACACGGTTCCGAGTGTCATGCAAACGAGCAGAGAGGAAAATCCGATATGCACAGGACCGATGTTGAAGGAAAGCGAGGACAGTGCCGCCGCAAGAGCAACGAGCGCTATCGTCATATTCAGACGGTTGGTGTTTGAGTTAAAAAACCTCTCCGCCTGCGTGAGCACCCAACCCATCAGCGCACCGAGCAGAAGCGAGCATATAATCTCCAGCAGAGGATTTACAAGAATCGAAACGAGGTCGATTTCTCCTACGACCAACGTTTTCGCTATACCGAAGCTCACCGCAAAAACCACGAGGCCAACAGCATCGTCGAGTGCAACGATAGGCAAAAGCAGCTTTGTGAGCGCACCCTTCGCCTTGAACTGTCTTACAACCATCAGGGTTGCCGCAGGGGCGGTAGCCGTTGCAATAGCGCCGAGAGTGAGAGCCTGCGCCACAGAGAGCTTGTCGGGCATACAGAAATGCACTACAACGAGTGCCACGTCAACGAACAGAGTCGCAACAAGTGCCTGAAAAACACCGATTACAAGTGCCTGCTTACCTATCTTTTTGAGCTCGCATAGCTTGAACTCGCTACCGATTGAGAAGGCGATAAAGCCGAGCGCTATCTCGGAAATTATACCCAGCGCCCCTACCGCCTCGCTTGAATTGAAGCCAAGTCCCGCAACACCGATAGCACCGAGGCAGTAGGGACCTATGAGCACGCCCGCAATGAGATATGCGGTAACGGCAGGCAATTTGATAGGCTTGAAGATTCTGGTCATCAGAAGTCCTGCGAGCAGGGCAATTGACACCGATAAAAGTGTGTTCATAACAAAAACCTCTCTTAACGTAACGAAAACGGGATAAATCCCGTTTGTAAAATCAAAACATTTTATATTGTAAACCCAAACCTCTGATTTGTCAATAGTAAAAAAGCAAAAACAAAAAAATGGGCTGCTTCATTTCGGCATAACCGCAAACAAAAAAGTGAGGGACAAACGGTTCCTCACTTTTAATGTTACTAAAATCCATATCCTGTTGACAATAAGGAAAAAATCTGCGATTTTTGGTTTATTACAGTTTTTTGTTTGCTACCGCCGTTTTCACACTCTACCGTACCGAGTACGCCGACGACAGTGAAAGCAGCGGTTTCTGCTCAAAATCAAGCGGGCCCCGGGGCTGCTTCATTTCGGCATAACCGCAAACAAAAAAGTGAGGGACAAACGGTTCCTCACTTTTAATGTTACTAAAATCCATATCCTGTTGACAATAAGGAAAAAATCTGCGATTTTTGGTT
>JAZNXN010000044.1:0-38767 GCA_045593885.1 Eubacteriales bacterium | reverse complement strand
GAAAGGAAAATGATTATGGTTTTAACACAGAAGGAAATCACACTGCTAAAGGACATGAAGACACAGGAAGAGCTCTGCATTGAAAAGTATAATAAGTATGCTTGCCTTGCCTGCGATACGGAGCTTAAAAATCTCTTCATTGAGCTTATGAACACCGAGAAAAAGCACCTCGGTACAATCACGAATATGCTGGGAAAAGACGCAGGGGGTGAGAGTAAATTCTCCGCATACGCCTGCGATAATCCTGCCGAAACCAACTCCTGCCCCGCGGGCGTTGATGCACAGAAATACGATGCATTTCTCTGTCAGGACATGCTCGCTATGGAAAAGCACGTTTCGGGAGCATACGACACAACAATTTTTGAGTTTTCCGACCCTCAGAACCGCCAGACGCTCAATGAAATTCAGAAGGATGAACAGAAGCACGGAGAGCAGCTGTATTCCTATATGTCCAAGCACGGAATGTACTGATATCCCCATACCCCCTACGCAAATCGCAGACAAAATCAACAGAAAGAGGGGCTCGGTGAAAACCGAGCTCATCTATAAGTTAAACATTTCAAAATAAAGAGGGGCTGCTTCATTTCGGCATAACCGCAAACAAAAAGGTGAGGGACAAAAGGTTCCTCACTTTTAATTTTACTAAAGCTTATATCTTGTCAAGAATAAGGAAAAAATCTGCGATTTTTGATTTATTACAGTTTTTTGTTTGCTACCGCCGTTTTCACACTCTCTTGTACTCAGTACGGCGACGACAGCGAAAACGGCGTTTTCTGCTCAAAATCAAGTGAGCCCGAAAGGTGCTTTGCACTAAGAATTCAGTAATCCGTGCGTTTTTTTGCTTAATTAATCTGAATTTTACTGAATTCTTAATGGCTCAGCCCCTTTTCGTTATTAAAATTTTCTCCAGACCATTTTGTCAACTACGCCTGTGTAGGACTGGATGATTTTAACGACCTTAGTTGATACGTTCTCCTCGACGTAATCGGGGACGGGAATGCCGTTATCGCCGTTTTCGGTCATGCTGACTGCGGTATCAAGAGCCTGAAGGAGAGATTTTTCATCAATTCCCGCAAGAACGAAGCACGCCTTATCAAGAGCCTCGGGGCGCTCGGTTGAGGTGCGGATACATACCGCAGGGAAAGGATTTCCCTTCGAGGTAAAGAAGGAGCTTTCCTCAGGCAGAGTACCACTGTCGGAAACCACAGCAAACGCATTCATCTGGAGATTGTTGTAATCGTGGAAGCCTAAGGGCTCGTGCTGAATCACGCGGCTGTCGAGAACAAAACCGCTATTTTCAAGGCGTTTCTTGCTTCTCGGGTGGCAAGAATAAAGTATAGGCATATCATACTTCTCCGCCATCCTGTTTATCGCGCTGAATAGCGACAGAAAATTCTTCTCGGTGTCAATATTCTCCTCTCGGTGCGCGGAAAGAAGGATATATTTCTTCTTCTCAAGTCCGAGACGGGAAAGAATATCGCTATTCTTGATTTCATCAAGGTTGTTTGATAGCACC
Source organism: Eubacteriales bacterium (assembly GCA_045593885.1). Taxonomy (GTDB): domain Bacteria; phylum Bacillota; class Clostridia; order Oscillospirales; family CAG-272; genus UBA1740. The sequence continues at coordinate 37,251 of JAZNXN010000044.1, read as the reverse complement.
TCAGCCATAGGCGAGCCCGTTACGTAGGTGCGCTCCTTTGGCAGACCGCACTCGGCAAGGTAGCGGCGCGCGTGCTCGGAATACGCGAGATTCACGTCGGATATGATATCGACGATTCTGCGATTGGTTTCCTCGGGCAGGCACTCGTCCTTGCATCTATTGCCTGCCTCCATATGGAATATGGGAATGTGCAGACGCTTTGCCGCGATAGCAGAAAGGCAGGAATTAGTATCGCCTAAAATCAAGAGGGCATCAGGCTTAATCTCATTCATCAGCTTATACGAGCAGTTGATGATGTTACCAACCGTTGCGCCAAGGTCGTCGCCTACCGCATCCATATAAACCTCGGGGACATCGAGCTTCAGATCCTTGAAGAACACTCCGTTGAGGTTATAGTCGTAGTTCTGTCCTGTGTGAGCAAGTATGCAGTCAAAGTATCTGCGACACTTGTCAATAACGGCAGAAAGACGGATAATTTCGGGGCGCGTGCCTACTATAACAAGCAGCTTCAGCTTACCGTTATCCTTAAATCTTATATTACTGTAATCGAGTTTTATTTCCATTATTCCACCACCTCAAAATAAGTATCGGGTTTATCGGGATTGAAGGGCTCGTTTGCCCACATTACCGTCACAAGCTCCTGGGTGTCGGACAGATTGAGAATGTTGTGTGTATATCCCGGAAGAATGTGAATTGCCTCAGGCTTGTCGCCCGAAACCTCGAAATTCAAAACCTCGTCGGTATCAACCTTGCGCTGCTGTATAAGGGCATGACCGCTGACAACGATGAAGAACTCCCACTTTGAGCTATGCCAATGCTGCCCCTTCATAATGCCCGGCTTTGACACGTTAACGGAAAACTGACCGCAGCCCTCAGTACGCATAAGCTCAGTGAATGAGCCACGTGCATCCTCATTTTTCTTCAGGGGGATCAGTATTTTTTCCTTCGGAAGATAGGAAAGATATGTGGTATATAACTTAGACTCAAAGCTACCGACAGGGTTGCTCGGCATTACAAGAGTTTTAGGCTGAGCATTGAACTTGTAGAGCAGCTCAACTATTGTACCGAGCGTAACCCTATGAGTTACGGGTACTGCACAGTATCTTCCGCCAGCCGACATAACCGCGTTTACGCCGTCATAATCGCAGCGATGCTCGTTGCCCGAAAGGGCTAAAAGCATTTCACCTATAAGGTCGTCAATATAAACAAGCTCAAGCTCTACCGAGGGATCGTTTACTGTTATCGGTAAATCGTTTGCAATATTGTTGCAGAAGGTGGCTACCGCACTGTTATAATTCGGTCTGCACCATTTTCCGAAAAGATTGGGGAAACGGTAGACGAGCACCCTCGCTCCGTTCCTTTCTCCGTACTCGAAAAATAAATCCTCGCCTGCCCTCTTGCTTCTGCCGTAATCGGTATCGTAGCGACCTACAAGGGTAGCCTGCACCGAGCTTGATAGCATAACGGGGCATTTATTTCCATATTTTTCAAGTGTATCAAGCAGGGTTTTTGCAAAATCGCGGTTTCCTATGAAAAATTCCTCATTGCTTTGAGGACGGTTAACACCCGCAAGGTTGAACACAAAATCTGCATCCTTGCAGGACTCACTCAAAAGCTCGGCAGGGGAATCAATATCGTACGCATACACCCTGTCTATCGAGAGCTCGGGGTGCGTTCTATCCTTATTATCCCTTATGTTTTCAAGAGCATGAACGAGATTTTTGCCGACAAATCCCTTGGCTCCCGTTACAAGTATATTCATATTACCTACCTATCAAATCAAGCTCGTTCTGAATATAAGCGAGAGAGGCAATCTTAGCCTTTGTTTCCTCAACGTTCAGAAGCTGAGTATTATTTGAGTTGAACTCGGTGAGGGTGTTGCGCTCGGAATCACCTTTGTTAAAATATTTATCGTAGTTAAGTCCGCGTTTGTCGCAAGGGACACGGTAGAAATTACCCATATCAACTGCGTTGGCACATTCCTCGTTGGTGAGAAGGGTTTCGTACATCTTCTCGCCGTGACGGATACCGATTACCTTAATATTCTCCTTACTTCCGCCGAAGAGCTCGCATACCGCCTCAGCCTGCGTCTGTATCGTGCAGGCGGGTGCTTTTTGTACAAGGATATCACCGCTCTCGCCGTGCTCGAATGCGAACAGAACGAGGTCAACCGCCTCGTCAAGCGACATTATAAAGCGTGTCATTGAGCCGTCGGTTATGGTTATAGGCTTTTCCGCCTTAATCTGCTCTATCCAAAGAGGAATAACCGAGCCGCGCGAGCACATAACGTTTCCGTAGCGTGTGCAGCAAATTTTCGTTTTTTCGGGACTTACGGTGCGGGATTTCGCAACTATAACCTTCTCCATCATTGCCTTCGACGTGCCCATCGCGTTTACCGGGTACGCTGCCTTATCGGTTGAAAGACAAACGACGTTCTTAACTCCCGCCTCGATTGCCGCGGTCAGCACGTTTTCGGTGCCCAGAACGTTGGTTTTTACCGCTTCGATGGGGAAAAACTCACACGAGGGCACCTGCTTGAGCGCAGCGGCGTGGAATATGTAATCAACGCCGTGCATCGCATTCCTTACGCTCGCAATATCGCGCACGTCGCCTATATAAAACTTGATTTTATCCGCTACCTCGGGCATTTTTGCCTGAAACTCGTGCCGCATATCGTCCTGCTTCTTTTCATCTCGCGAAAAGATGCGTATTTCTCCGATATCGGTTTTTAGGAATCGGTTGAGCACCGCATTGCCGAATGAACCCGTTCCGCCTGTTATAAGTAACGTCTTATTGCTAAAAAGTGACATTGGTTTTTTCTCCTATCGTCATCTGTTTTCGTACATTTTTGCATAATATTGCTGATACTCGCCTGAAATAATGGTTTCCCACCATTCTCTATTGTCAAGATACCAGTTGACTGTAAGCTCGATACCGTCAGCAAACTTCGTTTCCGGCAGCCAGCCAAGCTCGCTGTGAATCTTTTTGGGGTCGATTGCATATCGCATATCGTGTCCCTTCCTGTCAGTGACGAAGGTTATAAGGCTCTCAGGCTTTCCAAGCTTTTTGCATATAAGCTTTACTATGTCTATGTTTGCCATTTCATTATGACCGCCAACGTTGTATACCTCTCCTACTCTGCCCTTGTGAATTATAAGGTCTATGGCCTTGCAGTGGTCAAGAACGTAGAGCCAGTCACGAACGTTCTCGCCCTTTCCGTATACGGGAAGCGGCTTGTCTGCCAAAGCATTTGCAATCATAAGGGGGATCAGCTTCTCGGGGAAATGATACGGGCCGTAATTGTTAGAACAACGGCTGATTGTAACTGGTAGACCGTATGTTCTGTGATATGCAAGAACCAAGAGGTCTGCCGCCGCCTTTGATGAGCTATACGGGCTGCTCGTATGTATCGGGGTTTGCTCAGTGAAGAACAAATCGGGGCGGTCAAGCGGCAAATCGCCGTAAACCTCGTCAGTTGACACCTGATGATAACGTGTTATGCCGTACTTTCTGCACGCATCCATCAAAACCTGAGTACCGAGGATATTAGTCTTCAAAAATATTTCAGGGTTTTCTATTGAACGGTCAACGTGCGATTCCGCTGCAAAATTAACGACAATATCGGGCTTTTCCTTTTCAAAAATTCCGTATATGCCCGCTCTGTCACAGATATCGGTTTTGTAAAACACGAAATTTTTATTTTTCATAGCCGCATCAAGCGTTGCCATATTACCGGCGTACGTCAGACAGTCAACACAGATTATTCTATAATCCTTATACTTGTCAAGCATATGGTAGACGAAATTCGAGCCGATGAAGCCCGCTCCGCCCGTTACAATGATATTCATTGCTTTTTCTCCTTTGTCAATGAAATCAAATACCGACCGTAATCGGTCATTTTCAATTTTTCACCTATTTCTAAAAGCTTATCCGTGGTTATAAAGCCTCTTCTCCACGCAATTTCCTCTATGCAGGACACGTAAAAGCCCTGACATTCCTGAACGGTTTTTACAAACTGCGATGCCTTCAGCATTCCGTCGGGCGTGCCTGTATCGAGCCAAGCCATGCCGCGCCCGAGAAGCACTACGTTTAACTCACCCATCGCAAGATAGGCATTATTCACAGAGGTAATTTCAATCTCGCCGCGAGCAGAGGGCTTTACGTTTTTTGCAATTTCAACAACTCTGTTATCGTAGAAATAAAGTCCGGGGACTGCATAATTGGACTTAGGATTTTGAGGCTTTTCCTCAATGGAAACAACTCTGCGTTTTTCATCAAATTCAACGACGCCAAAGGCTGTCGGGTCCTTGACGGGATAGCCGAATATGGTGGCGCCGTTTATGTTTTCTTTGGCGCGCCTGAGCGCCTTAGTAAGATCGGGACCATAAAAGAGATTATCGCCAAGAACGAGGCAGACACTGTCATCTCCTATGAACTCCTCACCGATAATAAACGCGTCGGCAAGACCTCGGGGCGAGGTCTGAACCTTATACGTGATAGAAACTCCAATTTCCGAGCCATCACCCAGAAGCTGCTCGTAATCGGGCGTATCCTCAGGTGTGGATATCAACAGTATTTCGCGAATACCCGCGAGCAAAAGGATAGAAAGAGGATAGTAAATAAGAGGCTTATCATATATGGGCAAAAGCTGCTTTGATACAGCCTTGGTCATAGGATATAGCCTTGTGCCCTTGCCGCCTGCCAGAATTATGCCTTTCATAATTATTCTCCTTTAATTCAAAATGATATCACAGATTTTGTCAACGTCCTCAACGCTAAGGTCTGCAAAAAGAGGTAAGGTCAGCACCCTTTCTGCTATATTGGCGGCAACGGGTGTTTTTTCCACACCTGCCGTTTCCATATCCTTATAGCAATCAAAGCCGTTCACCAACGGATAAAAGTACTTTCTGGCAACTATATTCTGTGTCTTTAATTTCTCAAATACCTCGTCACGGGTATATTTATAGCCGTCAAAAACTACAGGAAAATAAGCAAAGTTAGGCTTCACTCCGCTCTGTACAGGCGAAAGCTTTAACCCCTTAACACCGCCGAGCCTTTCTCTGTACCTTGCAACCGCTTTACCTCTTTTTTCGATTTCTGCATCGAGATGACGAAGATTGCAAATACCCATTGCGGCGTGGAACTCGCTCATTTTTGCGTTAGTTCCTACATAAATTCCCTCTTCGGGTGTATGTAGTCCAAAGTTTTTCATATCGTTGAGCACTGATTCAAGTGAGGTGTCGGAATACGAAACTGCGCCTCCCTCGATAGTATTGAAAACCTTAGTCGCGTGAAAGCTAAACATTGAAGCGTCGCCAAAGCAAGCCGAGCTGATACCGTTATACTCAACGCCAAAGGCATGTGCCGCATCATAAATGACCTTCAGGCTGTGCTTGTCCGCTATGCGCTTGATTTCATTAACATCACACATATTTCCATACACGTGAACGGGAACTATCGCACAGGTTTTTTCGGTTATGAGAGTCTCTATTTTCCTAACATCTATCGTGTAGTCAATAGGGTTTACATCACAAAACACAGGGACAAGACCGCACCTGACAATCGCATGCGTTGTTGATGCAAAGGTGAATGGTGTAGTTATTACCTCAGAGCCCTTTGGGAAATTCATAGCCGCTATGATTCCCTCGAGAGCCAGATGTCCGTTTGTGTATAGAGTCAATCCGTTTGTGCCGAGGTATTCTTTCAGGTCGCTCTCGAGCTGCCTGTGCTTGACACCCATATTGGTGAGCCACCTGCTCTCCCACAGCTCCTTTATTTCCTCACAATACTCCTCAAACAAGGGCATCGACGAGCGTGTTACGTTTATCGACATATCATTCTTCCACTTTAATTTATTTTTGTTCTTCCGTTACTTCAGGTTGGGGCTTTAAGTTTTTGTATTTTTTATTTGATGCCATCGACTTTTCTCCCGCAACGTACATTTTGACAAGTCCAAAAAGAACTACCACGGAAGAGAAGGAAAACAGTACCGGATAAACCTTCTTATATATAAAGACACATATCTGCGTTGCACTTTCGCCTCCGATAAAGAGTGCCACAAGATAGCCAATGAAGGTAAGTGCTCCGACAAACAGTGCTATCATTATGCCAACACCGTATATATAGCCCATAATTTCGGCAATTTTCATTCGTTTGCTATTCATAACATCGCCTCCTTACAGACCGAGTATCGGGAGCCAGCCAAGCAATACTATAACTTCCATAACGTACTGTGCTGCTACCCACCAGAGATCGTTTTTAAGTGTCTTTGAAAAATCAGATTCGGCAATCGACATTCCTGCATACATACCGAGCGCAAAAGGTGGTGTTATTCCACACATAACTCCGCACATACACGGTAGCATTGCCGCCGCCAAAAGAGGATCAACTCCCACAGAAGCGAACAGAGTTATAAATACCGAACCGAACATTACTACTACGGACGATCCGGGAATTACCATCGTAACAAAGCAGGTTATAAGAGGTAAAATCAGCGCAAGGCTAATCTTGCCGAGATTTAACGAAGCAAGAGTTGTCTGCAGCTCGGCACCTACGTTCAAATCAGTGAACAAAGCACCAATCATATAACCGAATATGCAGGTTGAGACTATCGGAGCCAGTCCCTTAATGCCGTTCGAAAATGTTTTAACCATCACCTTGGGTGTCATTTCCCCTCTCCTCTTGGATGCAAGAATGCCGTAAACGGCGGCAATTCCCGCAACGAAAATCAAAAGGGAGCTGGAAAAGTATTTTGCACCCGTTGCACCAAGTCGATTGGTAAGAAACGTCGCATTAAAAACAGAATCGAATACAAAGGGGAAAAGGATTACGACAGGAAGAATCAAGCCTGTCCAGCCCTCTTTAAGAGTTTCTTTAAGGCTTGGAATATCCGCCTTGTCCATCGGCTTAATCTTGTAGAAGATACAGAAAGCGAAGAGCTGTAGTATTCTTGATAAGATAAACCAGAGGGATATACCCCAGCATACTACCCAGAATTTTCCCGTGGTTAGATCGCTGTCAGGGTAAACCGCCATAAACGCCCCAAGAGCCGCTACTATATTGGCAGAGGGCGGAATCATATTTCCGAGATAGCTCGCTGCGCTCTCAACGTTAGCAGCAAGCTCGGGTGGGAATCCCGTTTTCTTCATTGCGGGAATGGTTATCGTTCCCGTTGCCATAACGTTACCGGGGCCGCTTCCGGAAAGAGCGCCCATAAAGCTGCTTGCTACAATTGATGCGTAGCCCGCACCTCCCGGTATTCTTCCCAAGAGCGAAATTATTATCATTACGCAATTGTCAATGATTTTTGTTTTTGTCAGAATCTGTGACATAGCGACGAATGCCACCATTGAGTACAGAAGCGACGTTTTAATTGAGCTTGTAAAATATCCCCACACGCCTGTCCATGTGTTGGTTATTGCAACAAGAATGATGAAGGATATAAAAACTCCCTCATAAATCGGTCTCTTGACCAGCAAAAACCATAGGCATATCACAGCAAGCATTATTGCTAAATATATAAAAACTGAAGGCATATCAATCCTCACTCCATATAAATATTTACTTTAAAAAGTGCTTTGCCTTGTATTTTGGAGATATCATATTGTTACCATCGATATCCTTAATTTCTATGAGCTCATTCGCCGCATCAACAGTCTTAACAAAATCATCGTACCTGTCACAGGAAACAATAAAGCGCATTGCAACATTATTTGATGTTCCGTATCCATCAATCACATCTCCCACATTATGACATTGATGATATCCGTAAACTCCCGGCAAAGAAAGTATCTTATCCACTCCGTTAATTTGAGAGATAGTTCCCACCATTAAATCATAATACAAAAGGGCTGAATATTTTTTTGAAAATGCACAATCAATTTTTTTAATCTCACTCACATCTCCCATACTGCCTGTTATAGCAAAATTTGTGAGAAGGTTAGCTATATTAATACCGCAGGCAGCTTCTACAACACGCCAATCCTGTGCACCACCCATTCTTAGTGAAGGATCAAAAAACCTGAATCTTCCACTGTCATAAAATCCCGTAAGAGACATTGCTCCGTTCCTTATGCCGATAGACTTCAGCATGTCTATAACTTTTTGATTGGTGGTTTTTATGTATTCATCACAAAATTTTGAAGGATACGTGGATGTACCCATGTATACCCTTGTTCCGTCGGGCAATACGCTATCCCAAACGTCGGACATTGAAGAAAAATATATCTCGCCGTCGCAAGCAACATATTTTGCACAGAATTCAGAGCAATTCCTCATATATTTTTCAACAACAACCTGCTTGCGTTTTGAAAATGACAGAGAGTACTCCAATGCATCCAAAACATCCTCTGCACTTTCAACAACAACTATGCCCTTTGAAGCTCTTCCGTCAACAGGCTTAATCATTATAGGATATTCGAGGCTTGCGTAATCGTCATCAGTCAATTCACTGTACATATTGTATTTAGGAATTACATCCAAGCCATAATCGACACAACATTTTGCAAATTTATCCTTGTTGGTCATTATATCGAATTGGTCATATCCCGCAACACAAGGAACTCCAAGTCTCTCACATATCTGCTGATACGGCTTCTGACCTGGATCAATACAGTAGTTCATTACACCGTCCACGTGTCTTTCTTTGCATTTATCAACAATGGCGTCAACATCATCTATGCTCAACATCCACGTTTCATCTGCATATTTCTTTGCGGGAGAATTCTCAAGGTAATCAGTTACTATAACGTAGTAACCAGCCTTCCTTGCATCTATCACTATCTCGTTCATAGCGGAAATTGCTCCTAGAACGAGCAAAGCCTTTTTTCCGTTTATCATCCATTATCCTCCGTACAAGTAATAAATAACTCTTTGTAACCCACAAGTCCGTTTTTTGCATGGAATACCGACGGATCAACAGGTTGTCCGTTTACCCATTTCACAATAGCTTCGGGCAAATTGCATCCTCCCATATGGCTGAAGGGATATCCACCGCCGAAACGTGCGTTCATCTCAAGAATATACGGTTTTCCGTCAACCACGAAGATATCGCAATCCATATTCGAAATATGGCCGGTCAACTCGCCGAGACGTTTTACCTCGTTGTATATTGAGGAATCATAAACAATCTGTGCTATATCCGTTTCGCCCGCACGCATCGCTATCTTTTTCTTTATAACGGCATTCTGAAATGTGCCATCCAAATCGTTTATTATATCAGCTCCGTATTCCTGTCCTTTAAGACACTGTTGGAATATGATTTTTTCACTGATATCATTGAGCTCGTATTTGAGGTATGTAGTGTTTATTGTTCGATTGCTTTTCTGTGTACAGTAAAGAAGAGCTGACTCATCCTCGGCTATTGACACAGCAATAGAGCCGCATCCAAACCGAGGCTTCACTACAACAGGGTACTCTATTTCCCCTATACTCAGGGCGTTCATTACATCAGTTAACGAAAGATAGGTTTTAGGAACGTTGAATCCATTCTGCTTCAAGAATGTGTAGGTCTTCCATTTGTCATTACACATTTCTATAATCTCAGAGTTGGAAACTATTACTCTTGTTCCTATTTTCTCAAATTTTTCTCTGTTTTTTGACAAAACAGGCAAATCCATATCAAACAAGGATATAAGTATCCGAATCTCGTTTTTCTCACAATAATTGAGCAAAAACGGTATATACTCATCACTGTAAATCAATGGTGAAACAATACTTTTATCAGCATAATGAAATGCAACAGTTCTGTCATCAGAATTGCAAACGTGCACCTCTCCGCTACCGCCAAGTGTTTTCTGAAAATATTTTACCATATACGCGCGGCGACCAACAGAGGTCAGTAGAATATTCATTTTTTACCCTTTCAGAAATAATAAACAAAATGTATATCGTCGAAACGAGGCTCATCTTTCAAAAGCCACTCTGTAAATCCGATTTTTTTATAAAGGTTAATTGCTGCTATGTTTGAGCTGTGCGTATAGAGATGGACAGCAGTTAAGCCCTTAGCCCTTGCTATGCCGAAAAAATCCTTCACAACCTTTTGAGCAAATCCCTTACCTCTCGCAGAAGGGAGAGTTGCGAGAACAGAAATGTACCCCTTGTCACCTTCGACGTTGTCGGTATATCCCGCAACCATTGCTACAACCTTGCCAAAATTATCATACTCGGCACACACCGTGCCTTTTTCAAAAAATTTCAATGCAAGCTCATCTAAATTTCTTTTCTCGGATAAGGGGATAGGAAAATACTTATCAACCTCGTATAGAAATTCCGCTATTTTTTCTAATTCAATCATTTCTTTCAGCCTTTTTTACAAAGAACTTCCTCAGCATATTCCATACGTACTCGAATGCCTCGAGCTTGAATACCTTTGAAAGCATTATGTAAACGATAACACCAACGGGCACCTGAATAATGAGAGTGAGCCAATTGTTGAGATTTATAAAATTGATAAGATACACCAAAGCTCCCATCACAAGAGTTATTGCTATTGTAGGTAACATATCCTTAAGTTGCTCGGGGTAGCTATAATCCAAAAGCTTCTTGTTAGGCCAGGAATTGATTATCTGCGAAATTACGCTTGTAATTAAGAGGGTGAGTGCCATTGCCATAACGCCAAACCACATTGAGCTGAGTAGGAATATGAGTCCAACAACCTTTTTGATAATTTCAAGCTTCAAGAACAAATCGCTTCTTCCCATAGCCTTTATTGCATTAAGGTTTGCTGTGTGAACGGGGTAAAACGCAAAGGTGAAGCAGAATATCTGCATATACGGAACGCAGAACAGCCACTTTTCCGTCAACAACAATGTAATGATTGGCTCGGCGCAAACGGCAAGTCCCATCATCATAGGCATCATAAGGTACGTACTGGTCTTGATAGCTCTGCGTGTCATGCTCTTCACCACCGCCTTGTCATTTTGCGCGTTAGACATAACCGGTAGCAAAACGCTGTCGATTGAAGCATTAATGTTCGACACAATGAGGTTTGGGAAGGTTTTTCCCTTGTTGTAGAACGCAAGGTCCTCGGTGGTGTATTTTTTTCCGATTATCAAGGTTCTCAGGTCGTTATATAGGGTATCAAGCAAGCCTGATACAAGCAGCTTCCAGCTATATCTGAACAAAGAGCCTAAGCGCTTAAATGAAAACATGAGCGAAGGGAGCCACCTTACAGCTATCCACAAAGTAACTGTAGAGATAACCGAGCTTGTCAAAGTTTGACCTGCAAGAGCCCATACACCGTATCCCTTGTACGCCATAGCAATTCCCACAATAGCAGAGCCAATAGTTGCCCCGAGAGTTACCCAAAACATTTTTTTGAACTGCATATTCCTTGAAATATGCGCGTTTAACACGTTTCGCGGGCCTGATATGAGAAGAGTTAAGCTGAGAACTCTTACAAGCGGTGTCAACTCGGGATTTTCGTAAAACCAAGCTATGAAGGGCGCTATCGCGAACATCAGCAAATACATTAAAACGCCAAAGACTACGTTAAAATAGAATATTGTCGAAAAATCAAGTGTATCCGCGTCTTTCTTTTGTATAAGGGCGGTTCCGAAGCCGCTATTGACGAACACCTGAAGCAAGGCAATGAAAACCGTTACAAGCGCTATTGTTCCGTAGACCTCGGGCTCGAGAAGCCTCGCAAGAATTATGGAAACGACAAACGTTACCACCTGCGAACCCGAATGCTCCAGAAAACGCCATATAAATCCTTTCAGGACCTTTTTACTTTCCATTTCTGCCCCTCAGTTTGTTATAAAATTTTCTCAACCACGGGAAATATGCATATATCCTTATTTTTACTCTGTCAATTAACGGAAGCTTCTTGAAAAACACACGATATTCTTCAGAAAGCGCACTCTTATAATCCCCATCTTTTGCAAGCTCATAAAAACAAAGCCATTTGAGCTCACGGCTAATAGTGTTTGAATATTTGCCGTCGGTGTCCTTATCCAACTGAAGAAAAATGGAACGCATAGAAATCACAAACTCCTGCTGTTTGTTTGGAACTTTTTGAACCCTCATAGTCCAACTTCCAGGAACCATCCAACGGTACACAGACATCACATCGGTTATAAAATACATGCCACCGCGTAACGCACCGTGTATCTGCATCGTGTAATCATAATTTTTAATTTTTCGGAACTCAGGAAAATTATCGTCAAGTGATTTCCTGTAAAAAAGCGATGCAGTAGTAACATATCCGCCTCCACCTTGTATTACCTCCTCCGCAGACAGAATCCTTTCTTCGTTTGAAGGAGATATAAGACGTGATTCGTTTGTCTGTACGTTAACAAGCCTTGCCGCATGAGCACACATATCAAGCTCCGGGTGAGCCTCCATTACATCATATTGCTTCTGAAGCTTGTGTGAGTCTGTCCAGTAATCATCACCCTCGCATAACGCAATATACTTTCCCTTCACCCTCGGATATTGAAAATTTACACTAACAGAAATCTTCTTGGAATATTGGTTTTCAGTCTGATATATCGGCTTTATAATATCTGGATATTTTGCCTCATATTCACGAATGATATCCGCAGTTTTATCCGTTGAGGCATCATCGTGTATAAGCACCTCATACGCAAAATCAGTTTTTTGCATAATGAAGCCCTCAAGGGCATCTCTTATGTAATTTTCATGATTGTAGGTATTGCAAACAATGCTGACCTTAATATCGTTAATATCCATTTCTTTCCTTTCACCGTTCTGATTCATACAATGTAAATCCACGAACCATCCACATTTGTAATACTCGTTTTTTATATATTATAACACACACATATATATTTGTCAACATTGTATTAAATCGAAGCTGTATTACATCCGAATTTGTGTAAAATGAATTAAAAACGCCACCACGGCTTATAAAAACAAAAAAGAGGTCCGAGGACCTCTTTATTGGTGCACCTTCAGGGATTCGAACCCGGGACCCACTGATTAAGAGTCAGTTGCTCTACCAACTGAGCTAAAGGTGCGTGTACCAAGCTATTGCTCGGAACATTTGATATTATATCACTATGTTTTTCAATTGTCAATACCTTTTTTTATTTTTTTGTTATTTTTGACAAATCGCTTAAAATTATACCTTTTTGGCGCTATTTATCTGTCATTTTCCTCAAAAACAAAGTGTCGGGGGACGAAGCTCCCCCGAAGCACAAGTTGGTTATACTGTTTGTAAAACCGAAAAATTACGGCAGAATATTTCCGGCACTCAGGTGAAGGGCGTACCACTCCTCGCGGGTGAGTCTTACATCACTTGAAAGTGCAAGCTCTCGTATTCTTTCCGCCCTTGACGTACCGCTGACCACCTGAATTTTCGCAGGGTGTCTGAGTATCCACGCAAATGCAACTGCCGACATACTTATGGAATATTTCTCTGCTATCTCTGCCATTTTCACACGAAGGGGTGCAAATTTTTCGTCGGTCAGTATGTTTCCCGCGAAAAAGCCGTAGCAAAGAGGAGACCACGCCTGAAGCGTCATACCGTGAAGGCGTGAATAATCGAGTACGCCCCCCTCTCTTTCGAGCGAAAAGCTATCGTCCATATTCGCGCACATACCCGAGCTCACCATGAAGGAATGACCGAGCCCGAGCTGCATCTGATTGGCGCATAACTCATAGGGGATTTTCCGTTTCAGAAGCTCAATCTGATATGGCTTCTGGTTTGATACACCGAAGTTTTTTACCATTCCCTTTTTGTGAAGATATTCAAACGCCTCGCATACCTCCTCAGGCTCAACGAGTGCATCGGGGCGGTGCAGAAGCAAAACGTCGAGATAATCCGTACCAAGACGGCGAAGCGAGCCCTCAACGCTCTCGATTATGTGCTCCTTTGAAAAATCGAACATAACACCGGGAACTATTCCGCACTTCGACTGAATTTTTATCTTCTCGCGGTCAATACCGAGCGATTTGAGAGCCTTACCGAATTTTTTCTCACAAACACCTCTGCCGTATATATCGGCGTGGTCAAAAAAATCAAGTCCGCAGTCAAGCGATGCAGTTATAAATTCCTCGGTTTCCCTCTCGCTGTGCTCTGCTATTCTCATGCAGCCCACCGCTATATTGGGGACGAAAATTCCCGTGTTACCAAGCTCTACCTTCTTTATCATAATTGCCTCCTGCGTTTTTCATATATTTTAACACACTTTTCTTTGTTTTTCAAGTAGAAAAAACCGTGCGCTGAGGCACGGTTTTCTCATTTATATTTCACTTTTGTTTTTTGGGGTGGCAATTTTCCCTATTCGCGCAAGACGAGCATCCGCACGAGCAGGAGCTTTTCCCCTTCTTTTTGTTTACAACAGACACGGCAATAATTGCTATAAAGAGTGCCGCAACTATTGATGCAACTATCACCGTAGCTACCATAATATCACCTTACGCATCAAGAAGTGCGTCCTTCTTATTGTACTTGTTTGGACGAACGAGCATATACACGATAAATCCAAGAACGATGAAGGCGAATATAGAGCCGACGACGTTTCCGTTGCCCGAGAAGAGCATACCGAGCTGATATACTACGAGGGAAATTGCATACGCGAATACGCACATATAGGTTATTGCAAATGCCGTCCATTTTGCATTATTCATCTCACGCTTGATTGCTCCAATAGCTGCAAAGCAGGGCGCGCAAAGAAGATTGAATATAAGGAATGAAAAGCCTGCAAGCTTACTACCGCCGAAGAATTCAAGGCCTATAATACCAAGACCTGCTGAGTCTGCTGCATCAACAAGCTCGAATGCGAGGTCTGAGTTTGCCATTGATGAGAGCGAACCGAATACGCCGACAACCTCCTCCTTCGCAACAAGGCCAAGCACGGTAGCAACCGCTGCCTGCCAGCTGCCAAAGCCGAGAGGACGGAAGAGAAAGGCTATACCGCTACCGATAATTTCAAGAATAGAAGCGCCTGCTCTGTCCTCGGTTATGTAGTGGAAGCCGCCCTCGAAGGAAAGGCTGTTAAGAACCCATATAATTATGCTTGCCGCTAAAATTACAGTACCTGCACGCTTGATAAACGACCAGCCGCGCTCACCTGTTGTTCTGAGAATATTTCCCGCAACAGGCATATGATAGGCAGGAAGCTCCATAACGAAGGGGGCGGGCTTGCCTGCGAAGGGCTTTGTCTTTTTAAGTATAAGTCCAGACACAATGACCGCGCCTATTCCTACGAAATACGCCGAGGTCGCTATCCAAGCGCTACCACCAAAGAGCGCACCTGCAATCATACCCACGATAGGCATTTTTGCTCCACAAGGAATAAATCCCGTGGTCATTATCGTCATTCTTCTGTCTCTTTCCTGCTCTATCGTGCGGCTCGCCATAATTCCCGGAACGCCGCAGCCCGTAGCCACGAGCATAGGAATAAAGGACTTGCCCGAAAGACCGAGCTTGCGGAAAATTCTGTCCATAATGAACGCAACACGCGCCATATAGCCGCAATCCTCAAGGATGGCAAGAAGGAAGAACAGTATTACCATCTGGGGAACGAAGCCGAGAACCGCTTCGACATCGCCGACTATACCGTCGGCAATCAGGCTGACGAGCCAAGCAGCACAGCCTATTTTCTCAAGGCCCGCCGTGACACCGGGGATTATCCACTCTCCGAAGAGGGTATCGTTCATAAAACCGACGGTCCAGTCACCGATGGAGCCTATCGAAATGAAGTAAACAAACCACATTACGAATACGAATATCGGTAGTGCGAGAAATCTGTTAGTAACAATTCTGTCTATTTTGTCGGTTACGGTGAGACCTACCGACTGCTTCTTATGAACTCTCTTTGCTATATCGGTTATGTAATCGTAGCGCTGGTTGGTGAGAATTGCTACCGAGTCATCATCATACTTTTTCTCAATTAAAGATATATTTGACTCGATTAACGAGAGCTTCTCTGCCCCGAGAGAAAACTCCTCCAAAACTCGTTCATCGCGCTCAAAAAGCTTCACCGCATACCATCTTTTCTTTTCCTCGTCTATACCGGAAAGCGCGGTGGCAGATATCTTCGCCAGAGCTGTCTCTATATCGTTTGAGAAAGAAAATGCCTTGGAACGCTTGGGGCTGTTTGCCGCCTCTATTGCGGCTATCGCAATCTCGTCGGTGCCCACACCGCGAAGCGCGGATATCTCAACAACCTCGCAGCCAAGCTCGGCTGAAAGTGCATCAATATCTATTTTATCCCCGCGTTTTTTTACCACGTCCATCATGTTTATAGCAAGAACCGTGGGTATATCAAGCTCAAGAATCTGAGTTGTGAGATAGAGATTCCTCTCAAGGTTTGTTCCGTCAATTATGTTGATTATCGCATCGGGACGCTCGTTGATGAGATAATTTCGTGCGATAACCTCCTCCATAGAATAGGGAGAGAGCGAATAAATGCCCGGAAGGTCGGTTAAGGTTACGTCCTTATTTTTCTTTATTTTTCCCTCTTTCTTCTCGACGGTAACGCCGGGCCAGTTGCCGACGTACTGATTAGCGCCCGTCAAGGAATTGAAAAGAGTTGTTTTTCCACTGTTGGGGTTACCAACGAGAGCAATTTTAATACTCATTTCTGCCTCCTTATTCCACTTCAATCAAGGCGGCATCAGCCTTCCTTATCGAAAGCTCATAGCCCCTTACATTAAGCTCAATTGGGTCTCCGAGCGGCGCAACCTTGCGAACTGTGATGCTAACGCCCTTCGTTATCCCCATTTCCATAATTCTGCGCCGCGTAGCGCCCTCGCCGTGAACGCGCAAAACCCTCGCGTTCATCGTCGGCTTCACTTCCCTGAGTGTCCTCATAAATCTCTCCTTGTCATGTAGAAAACGCCATACTTCAATATTTCAAGCAAAGCAAGTTAGCCTATGCTAACTGTTGTGCTCAAAATCGAGTTAGCCTCTGCTAACTCTATGAGAATTTTACCATATTTATTACGGTTTTGTCAACAGTTTTTTTGACTTTTTCAGCATTTTGTAGAAATGCACAAGTAAGTGCAGTTACATAACGCATTGATTTTGTGCATTTTTCACTAAAACAAAAAGTGTTTTTCTATCAGATGTCACAAAAAAAATCCGCGTTTTTTCATTTACTCTTGCATTATTCTAAAAAATATGATAATATATAATAAAGTATTTTTTGGGAGGAGTTTTATGATATTGCAGGAATCGGGCGAGATGTATCTTGAATCAATTCTCATGCTTTCAAAGAAAAATCCTAACGTTCGTTCAATTGACGTTTGCGAATACATGGGCTTCTCAAAGCCGAGCGTGAGCCGTGCTATCGGGCTTCTCAAAAACGGCGGATACGTACTCGTTGATGCTGACGGACACCTCTCTCTCACCGAAAGCGGACGCGAGGTTGCACAAAAAATACTTGAAAGACATACCATGCTCACCGATTTTCTGGTCAGCATCGGAGTTGACCGTGAAATTGCGGCAGCAGATGCTTGCAAAATTGAGCATCACCTCAGCGATGAATCATTTGAGGCTATGAAACGTCACGCAAGTGCTCAAAAGAACAAATAACTGTTGACAAATCACAGGTTAAATGCTATAATATACATTGGCAATGACGGAAAGAGTAATCCGAGCAAGGTACACAGAGAGAACGGCGTATGCTGAAAGTCGTTTTACCCCATACGGACGAAGACCGCTCCCGAGCCTTCCGCGCGGAAATTAAGTATGTGCGGACGCTATCCCCGTTAAAGGATTTAAGTTAAAAATCAAGGTGGAACCGTGCACCGTGCACCCTTGACCGTATTTTGCGGTCGGGGTTTTTTTATTTCGAAATTTTATGGAGGATATTAAAATATGAAGGTAATTTACAACGACGGCAGCGTTGGAGTTTGCGAGGAGGCCGATGAGCTTTCCGTGCTCCGTCATTCTGCCGCACACATTATGGCAGAGGCTATCAAAACTCTTTACCCTGATGCAAGATTTGCATACGGTCCCGCTACCGAAAAGGGCTTCTACTACGACGTAGACCTCGGCGAGCGCAAGCTGGGTGACGAGGACCTTGTCGCTATAGAGAAGGAGATGCGCGCTATCGTTAAGGCAAATAAGCCGATAAAGGCGTTTATTCTTCCCCGTGAGGAAGCAATAAAGCTCATGAAAGAGCGCGGTGAGATATATAAGGTTGAGCACATTGCAGACCTGCCCGATGACGCTCCCATCAGCTTCTATCAGCAGGGCGATTATATTGATATGTGCCGCGGCCCACATATAACCTACACCAAGGGGCTCAAGGCATTCAAGATTACGGGACAGAGCGGTGCCTACTGGAAAAACGACAGCAACAACAAGATGCTCACCCGTATAAACGGAACTGCATTCAAAACTCAGGAGGAGCTTGACAATTACCTCACCATGCTTGAGGAGGCAGCGAAGCGCGACCACAGAAGAATAGGTAAGGAAATGGGACTGTTTATGCTTCAGGATGAGGCTCCCGGCTTTCCCTTCTTCCTTCCTAAAGGCATGGCACTCAAAAACGCGCTCATTGATTACTGGCGCGAGATACACACCCGCGAAAACTACGTTGAGGTTTCCACTCCTCAGATAATGAACAGAAAGCTGTGGGAAACCAGCGGTCACTGGGATCATTACAAGGATAATATGTACTCTACTCTCATTGACGAGGAAACCTTCTGCGTTAAGCCTATGAACTGCCCCGGCGGAGTTCTCGTATATCGCGCGAAGCCTCATAGCTACCGCGAGCTTCCGATGCGAGTAGGTGAGCTCGGTATCGTTCACCGTCACGAGCTGAAGGGTGCTCTGCACGGCTTGTTCCGTGTGCGTTGCTTCACTCAGGACGATGCTCACATCTTCATGCGCCGTGAGCAGATAGAGAATGAAATCACAAAGGTTGTTCACCTCATAAACGAGGTATACACTAAATTCGGATTCAAATATTTTGTAGAGCTTTCCACCCGTCCCGAAAACAGCATGGGAAGCGACGAGGACTGGGAGGCAGCAACCAACGGTCTTATCGGCGCTCTCAACAAGCTTGGTATGCCCTACGTTCTCAACGAGGGTGACGGCGCGTTCTACGGACCGAAGATTGACTTTCACCTTGAGGACTGCCTCGGCAGAACCTGGCAGTGCGGAACGATACAGCTTGACTTCCAGATGCCCCTCAATTTCGAGCTTGAATATACCGATGAGAAGGGGGAGAAGCAGCGTCCTATCATGATTCACCGCGTATGCTTCGGCTCTATCGAGAGATTTATCGGTATCATCACCGAGCATTTCGCGGGCAAGTTCCCCGTATGGCTCGCTCCTACTCAGGCTCGTGTGCTTCTCGTATCCGAAAAGAGCTCGGATTACGCAGACAAGGTTTATGAGGCTCTGCGTGCGGCGAAGGTCAGAGTCGAGCTTGATAACAGAAACGAGAAAATCGGTTACATGATACGCGAGGCACAGACGGTTGACCGTATTCCCTACATGGTTATAATCGGTCAGAAGGAGATGGAGGACGGAACCGTTTCTATCCGCAGCCGCGATACCGCACAGACCGAAACCATGACACTTGATGAGTTCCTTACAAAAATCACAACAGAGATTAAGGACAGAGTATAAAACAAAAGAGGACTTTCAAAAAGTCCTCTTTTTTTACGTTAAAATAGAAGCATTAAAGCTGTGCAATCATTACGATAAGCGGCATTGTCGCAATACAGATTATCGTTGAAACGGCGACAAGGCGGCTCGCATAGGATGCGTCGCAGTCGTACATTTCCGCAAACATCGTCGCACTGGAAGCCGCGGGGGTTGCTGCAAGTATTACAGTAACGAGATAGACGGTTTCGCTGACAGGAACACCGACAAGCGCGATAAGCTTCACAATTCCAAGCACTGCAATCGGAAGCAGAAGGTGACGAAGCATAAGGAACATATACATATATATGTCATTGAAAAATCCTCTGAGGTTTATATCCGCAAGCCTTATTCCAATAACCACCATAGAGAGAGGTGCAACCAGATTCTTTATCATAAGAAGGCAGTCTGCAAGTATCTCCACCTTGAAAAGATACGCATTTGCGCCGCTGGCAAGTAAAATTATACCCGCAAAGGATGCAATTGTTACGGGGTGAAGCGCCACCTTCAGGAGCGCGCGCCACGCGCCCGTGTGTCTGACGGCAGATATGTACTCATCCCTTATATCCGAATCCCCGTCGCCGTCCATGTCCTTACCTGCCACACGTGTGCAGAGGTGAACGCCGAGAGTCCAAAGAAAGAGATTGAAGGTTATATTGTAAATTGACGCGTATATTGCAGCCTCTGCGCCGAGCAGTATTTCAATGAGGGGTATGCCCATAAAGGCGGCATTTGAGAACACCGTTGCGAGTCGCAGCATACGGCGGTGCGCATCAGGAGCTTTACGGAATACAAGCATTGCGACAACCGAAAAGAGCGCGTGGGCAACAACTGAAAATGCAAAAACGAGCAGGGCGTCAAGCCATATATCCGAAAACCTACCGCTATAGCTGATATAAGAATAGACTATAAGAATCGGCTGGGCTATATAGAGAACAAGGTTTGAAAGTCCCTTGCCAAAGCCGTCGGGACAGAGCCTGCATTTTTTCATTATCACACCGGGTACCATCATAATGAACAGTACGGCAACGGTTGAAATGAGGTCATTTATTATCATTTTTCTACCTCTGATTACTTACAGAATTTTTCAATGTAGCTTTCAATTGCATCTGAGATAATACGGACGGCATCCTCGGGTCCGCTGACCTCCTTGACCGCCGTTTCCTTGTTCTCAAGGGTTTTATACACCGAGAAAAAGTGCTTCATCTCATCAAACACGTGTGTGGGAAGCTGATTTATATCGGTATAATGGTTGTAGGTGGGGTCATTGAAGGGAATAGCGATTATCTTCTCGTCGTTTCTGCCGTTATCTATCATCGAAATAACTCCGATAGGATATGCGCGGACGAGCGTCATGGGCTCAATGCACTCAGCGCAAAGCAAAAGAACGTCAAGCGGGTCCTCATCGTCACCGTAGGTGCGCGGAATGAAGCCGTAGTTTGCGGGATAGTGCGTTGAGGTATAAAGTATTCTGTCAAGCATGATAAGTCCTGTTTCCTTATCAAGCTCATATTTTTTCTTACTGCCCTTGCTGATTTCTATAACACACATAAAATCGTTAGGGGTTATTCTTTTTGGCGATATATCGTGCCATATATTTGACATAAAATCCTCCTTTTCGGCGGTAACGCCGACACTAAAGGATATGATACCACAAAACAAAATTAAATGCAAGGCTTTTTATCTAAAAACATACTTAATGCGTGTGTGCATAGGAAAAAAATCAAAAGTTGTGCCATTGCTATTGAAAAGCTTGACCTTTTGTGATAAAATAAAAGGGATAAAAACTGGAGGTTGTATATGCAGTACCGTAAGGAGCACGATTCTATGGGAGAAATTCTCGTCGAGGCGGACAGGTATTGGGGCGCGCAGACTCAGCGCAGCCTTGAAAATTTCCGCATTGGAAACGAGAAGATGCCGATAGAGGTAATACACGCATTCGGCATAATGAAGCTGGCGGCGGCGAGAGTAAACTCAAAGCTTCTTCCCAAAAGGATGACAAAGGAAAAGCTCTCGGCTATCGAGTCGGCGGCAGGTGAGGTTATATGTGGTGCGCTCGATGCACACTTCCCCCTCGCAGTATGGCAGACAGGTAGCGGAACGCAGAGCAACATGAACGTAAACGAGGTTATTGCCAACAGAGCAAACGAGCTTGCCGGTGACAGAATACTGCACCCCAACGACGACGTGAATATGTCGCAGTCCTCAAACGATACCTTCCCTACCGCAATGCACATCTCTGCGGTTACCGAAACGAAAAAAAGGCTATTCCCTGCCCTTGATATGCTGATAGCTACACTCATCTCGCTCGAAAGGGAATACGGAACGGTAATCAAAAGCGGACGAACCCACCTTGAGGACGCAACACCCATAACCTTCGGTCAGGAAATAAGCGGTTGGCGCGCTTCTCTTGAAAAGGACAAGGAGCTTATTGAAAAATCCCTCACCCCCCTATGCGAATTAGCACTTGGTGCTACCGCAGTAGGAACGGGGCTGAATGCACCGAGGGGCTTTGATACCAAGGTCGCAAAGGAAATATCCAAGCTCACGGGCATAGATTTCTCTACTGCGAAAAACAAGTTCCATTCGTTGACCTCAAAGGACGAGCTGGTATTTGCTCACGGTGCGCTCAAGGCTCTTGCCTGCGACCTCATGAAGATAGCAAACGACGTGCGTTGGCTGGCAAGCGGTCCGAGATGCGGCCTTGGCGAGATAACTATTCCCGAAAACGAGCCAGGCTCCTCGATAATGCCGGGGAAGGTCAACCCCACACAATGTGAGGCGGTGACTATGGTAGCGGTACAGGTTATGGCAAACGATACGGCGGTGGCACTCTCTGCCTCGCAGGGCAATTTTGAGCTTAACGTGTTTATGCCAGTATGCATACACAATTATCTGCAATCGGTGCGTCTGCTCGCAGATGCTATGACCTCGTTTGAGAAGAACTGTGTCAGGGGAATAAAGCCAAACGTCAACAAAATGACCGAAAATCTCAACAATTCTCTGATGCTTGCAACTGCACTCACCCCATACATTGGATATGAGAACACCGCAAAGGCGGTTAAAAAGGCGTATACCGAGAGCATTACACTCAAGGAAGCGTGTGTTGATATGAAGCTGTTGACGCCCGAGCAGTTTGACGAATACTTCCACCCTGAGCAAATGGTATAACTCATAAAAATAAAAGGCAGAATTCCAAATCGGTTTTCTGTCTTTTTATTTTGCTTTTAAGCCTTAACCTTCGCCTCGCAGTAGTGGCAACGGTAAATTCCGTTTTCGGTATCACGTACCTCAACGAGATGCTCAAGCTCCTGCTCGGTTGACGTAATGCAACGGGGGTTTTTGCATATACGCTGATTTTTGAGAAGCTCATATTTTGAAACGCGCTCCTCGCGCTCAGGATTTTTTGCCTCATCAAGAAGCTTCAAAATGAGCGCCATACGCATATATTTTCCGTTAGCAACCTGCTTGAAGTAGCAGGCACGAGGGTCATCATCTATCTTACAGCTGATTTCGTTAACTCTGGGAAGCGGGTGAAGAATTGCCATATCGCTCTTTGCATTTTCAAGCTTATCAAGCGTTAGAATGTAGCTGTCCTTCAATCTCTCGTACTCCTCGGGGTCTGAGAAGCGCTCGCGCTGAACGCGAGTCATATAGAGGATATCAAGCTTCGGCATACTGCCAAGAAGGTCGGTAGTTTCCAGGTACTCCATATTCGCAAGCTTCATAACCTCATTTTTTACGTATCCCGGAACACGAAGCTCATCGGGCGAGATAAGAACTACCTTAATTCCCTTATATCTTGAAAGTGCAGCAATGAGCGAATGCACCGTTCTTCCGTATTTGAGGTCGCCGCAAAAGCCTACTGTGAGATTGTCAAGTCTACCCTTTTCTCTGTATATTGTGAGAAGGTCAGCAAGAGTCTGCGTTGGGTGTGCGTGTCCTCCGTCGCCTGCGTTTATCACAGGAATTGTTGCGTTTTTGGATGCGACGTACGGCGCGCCATCCTTGGGATGCCGCATAGCAATTATATCCGCATAGCAGCTGATAACCTTCGCAGTATCGGCAACACTTTCGCCCTTGGCGGCAGAGGAGCTGCTAGCCTCGGAAAAGCCGATAACGCTACCGCCAAGCTCGAGCATTGCCGCCTCAAAGCTGAGGCGTGTTCTCGTTGACGGCTCGAAGAACAGGGTTGCAAGCTTCTTGCCCCTGCACTTCTCCGAATATTTATCGGGGTTTTCTATAATATCGTTAGCCGTAGCCATCAGAGCATCAAGCTCCTCGACGGAAAAATCTCCGATATCAATAAGGCTTCTCATATTACTTACCTATCCAGCTCTCATCAGAGGGGTTGTTTCTGAAGGCAATAAGGCGTGCAATATCCGCCTCCTTGATATAGCCCTCCTCAGCAGCGGTTTCTGCTATAACGTCAAAGTTGGTAAGAGATATATTTTTTACCTCTGCTGCTGCAAGGCGCTCTATACCCTTCTTCATTCCGTAGGTGAAGATGCTGACAATACCGAGAACCTCAGCGCCTGCCTCGCGCAGAACGTTTACTACCTCGATAACCGAGCCACCCGTGGAAATGAGGTCCTCAACAACGACAACCTTCTGTCCCTTTTCGAGCTTGCCCTCAATCTGATTCTGTCTGCCGTGGTCCTTCGCGCCCGAACGGACGTAGCCCATAGGCATATCGAGGATATGAGCCGTTATAGCCGCGTGAGCGATACCCGCGGTAGAGGTGCCCATGAGAACCTCTGCGTCGGGATAATTTTTCTTTATAGTTTCTGCAAGAGCATTTTCAACGTCATTTCTCACAGCGGGTGCGGTGAGGGTGAGACGGTTGTCACAGTAAACAGGGCTCTTGATTCCGCTCGCCCAGGTGAAAGGCTCCTCAGGACGGAAGAATACAGCCTTAATTGACAGAAGATCCTTAGCTATTACCTTTTCGATGTTTTCCATTTTTATATCTCCTTATCTTTAATCAACAAATTCTCTTACGCATCTCTCGTATGCTAAAACAGGGTCCTCGGCTGCAGTTATAGGTCTTCCGACAACGATATAGTCAGAGCCTATTTCCTTCGCCTGAGCGGGAGTCATAACGCGCTTCTGGTCGCCTACGTCGCCGTCGGCGAAGCGAACACCGGGGGTAACCGTCATAAATTTCTCACCGCAGCACTCGTGAACCTTACCTGCCTCGAGGGGTGAGCATACAACGCCGTCAAGTCCTGCTATCTTTGCGTTCTGTGCATAGTGCATTACAACGTCAGCGATAGGCTTATCAATGAGAAGGTCGCGCTTCATGCTCTCCTCGTCGGTTGAGGTGAGCTGAGTTACCGCGATAAGCAGGGGGCGTGTTCCATCCTCGCGGGTAAGTCCCTCGATTGCCGCCTCCATCATTCTCACCGTTCCTGCGGCGTGAAGGTTTGTCATATCAACGTCAAGGCGGGAAAGCACCGCCATAGACTTCTTAACAGTATTGGGAATATCGTGAAGCTTGAGGTCGAGGAATATCTTGTGTCCGCGACGCTTGATTTCCTTAACTATCGAGGGACCCTCTGCATAGTAAAGCTCCATACCGATTTTAACGAAGGGCTTTCTGCCCGTGAATTTGTCGAGGAAGGCAAATGTCTTCTCCGCGCTGTCAAAGTCGCACGCTATAATTACGTCCTTTCCCATTATCTTACACCTCCGATTATATCACTTAATTTTTCTATTCCGTATTTTTTCATAACAGACGGAAGCTGTTCTATTATATTCTTGCACGCATAGGGGTCAATGAGATTTGCCGCACCGACCTCAACCGCAGTAGCACCCGCGAGCATAAGCTCAATTACGTCCTCAGCAGTGCTGACACCGCCCATACCGATAACGGGAATATCAACAGCGTGTGAAACCTGATATACCATTCTGACAGCTACGGGGAATATTGCGCTTCCCGAAAAGCCACCCATTTTGTTTGCTATAACAGGCCTTCTGGTTTTAAGGTCTATTCTCATTCCGAGCATTGTGTTTATAAGGCTGATACCGTCGGCTCCTGCCTGTTCACACGCCTTCGCTATTGCTACTATATCGGTGACGTTGGGTGAGAGCTTAATAAACACAGGCTTGGTCGTTACTGCTTTTACTGCGCGCGCAACCTCTGCCGCCGCCTCGGGCGAGGTGCCGAAGCTCATTCCGCCTCCGTGAACGTTGGGGCAGCTGACGTTTACCTCAAACCAGCCTATTTCGTCGCACTTATCGAGTCTTTCACAGGTGTAGGCGTAATCCTCAACCGAAAATCCGCTGACGTTTGCCATAACCTTCTTGTGAAAGCACTTTTTCATTTTCGGTATTTCCTCGGAAATAACCTTATCAACTCCGGGGTTCTGAAGTCCTACCGCATTTATCATTCCGGCGGTGCACTCGGCAATTCTCGGTGTGGGATTGCCAAAGCGCGCGTCTCTTGTCGTCCCCTTGAAGGAGAAGGTGCCAAGAATATTTATATCGTATATTTCAGCGAACTCGTAGCCGTAGCCAAAGGTACCGCTGGCGGGTATTATCGGGTTATCAAGCTCGATGCCGCACAAATTTACCTTCATTTCTGCCACAGTATCTCCTCCTTTCGAAGAACGGGACCGTCCTTGCATATTCTCTTGTATCCCGTAACGGTCTTGCAGGAGCAGCCCATGCAAGCGCCGAATCCGCAGCCCATTCTCTCCTCAAAGCTGAACTGTCCCTCTGTTTTCGAGGTGTTATAAACCGCCTTGAGCATAGGCTCGGGACCGCAGGTATAAAAATACGTGTAGTCGCAGTCCATAGCATTTGTAACAAATCCCTTGATTCCGTACGAGCCGTCGACTGTCGTTACAGTTACGTCGGCACCGAGTGCCTTGAATTCCTTTTCAAGAAATATCTCGTCCTTGGTGTTAAATCCGAGTATTACGGATACACATTTTCCCTCTGCTATCAGCCTCTTTGCAAGCATATAGAGGGGCGGTACGCCAACTCCGCCGCCGATGAGCAGGACGTTATCGCCCGACACTGACGTATCGTAGCCGTTGCCAAGCCCTGTGAGGACATCGAGCTGACCCTTTTCCATACGGCTCATCTGCTCGGTGCCCTTACCAACAACCTTGTAGACGAGGGTGAGAGTGTCGCCCTCGCAGTCACAAACAGATATCGGGCGGCGCAGATAAAGACCGTCGAGCTTGATATTCACAAACTGTCCCGGGGCAGTTATATCCGATGTGTCGCCCACGAGTGTCATACGGTATACCGTATCGGTGAGAGCGACGTTCTCCTTGATTTCAAAAAATCCCTGCTTCATAAATACTCCTTACGCATCTATCGTCGAGATACCGAGTGTAGTTTCGTCAAGGACGTCAAGAAGCACCTTAACCGTATCAAGAGAGGTGAACATGGTTACGTTGCTCTCAATTGCGTGCTTGCGGATTTCGTGACCGTCTGCAACGTGGTTGTCTGAGGATGCATCGCTCGTATTGATTACGTATGCGATATGTCCCTGACGGATAGAATCTGCTATCTCCTCGCTGCCGTCGCTTATCTTCTGCAGAACGTGGGTGCGTATTCCGTTTTCCTTGAGGAATTTAGCGGTTCCCTCGGTTGCCTCGATGTTAAAGCCAAGGTCGTAGAAGCGGCGCATAAGGGGAAGTGCCTCCTCCTTATCTCTGTCGGCAATGGTTGCAAATACAGTACCGTAGTTCTGAAGGTGCATTCCCGATGCCTGAAGTGCCTTGTAAAGCGCACGGTTCAGCTTGTCATCGTATCCGATTGCCTCGCCAGTTGACTTCATCTCAGGCGAAAGGTATGCGTCAAGTCCGCGAATCTTGTTAAACGAGAACACAGGAACCTTAACGTACCATCTACTCTTCTCTGCGGGATAGAGGTCAAATATTCCCTGCTCCTTGAGCGATTTTCCCATTATAACCTCGGTGGCT
The DNA here is from genome assembly GCA_045593885.1 of Eubacteriales bacterium. Classification (GTDB taxonomy): domain Bacteria; phylum Bacillota; class Clostridia; order Oscillospirales; family CAG-272; genus UBA1740. The sequence continues at coordinate 9,741 of JAZNXN010000044.1, read as the reverse complement.
ATATCGGCAAGGCTGTAGCCCGTTGCCTTCGACAAGAACGGCACCGTTCTCGACGAGCGAGGATTAACCTCGATTATGAAGACATTTTCGTACTTATCAACTATAAACTGAATATTGTAAAGACCTACGATACCTATACCGATACCGAGCTTCTTTGCGTACTGAAGGATAATACCCTTCACCTTATCGGAAATGCTGAATGAGGGGTATACGCTGATAGAGTCACCTGAGTGAATACCCGTTCTCTCAACCAGCTCCATAATGCCGGGCACGAATACGTCGCGCCCGTCGCAGATAGCGTCAACCTCAACCTCCTTACCGATTATATACTTATCGACAAGAACGGGCTTGTCCTCGTCAATCTCAACTGCGTTCTTAAGGTAGTGGCGAAGCTGCTTTTCATTTGCGACTATCTGCATAGCACGGCCGCCGAGGACGAAGCTGGGGCGTACGAGCACAGGGTATCCTATCTTTGCTGCCGCCGCAACGCCATCCTCAATCTTGGTAACCGCACGTCCCTCGGGCTGAGGGATATTCAGCTCCTTGAGTATCTTCTCAAAGAGGTCGCGATTTTCAGCTCTGTCGATAGCGGCACAGTCGGTACCGATAATCTTGACACCGCGGTTCATGAGAGGATCTGCAAGGTTGATAGCCGTCTGACCGCCGAGCGAGGCGATAACGCCCTCGAGCTGCTCGAAGTCGATTATGTTCATAACGTCCTCGGGTGTGAGAGGCTCAAAGTACAGCTTGTCGCTCGTGGTGTAGTCGGTGGATACAGTTTCGGGGTTGTTGTTGATGATGATTGCCTCGTAGCCCGACCTCTTAATAGTTGCTACTGCGTGAACGGTTGAGTAGTCGAACTCTACTCCCTGACCGATACGGATAGGTCCTGCACCGAGAACAACGCTCTTCTTCCTGTCGGTGAGCACGGACTCGTTTTCGCCCGTGTATGAGGAGTAGAAATAGGGGATGTATGCGCCTGTGTGAAGGGTATCAACCATCTTGAATACAGGGACTATTCCCGCGCTCTTTCTTGCGTTAGTGACGTCAAGCTCCTTCTTGTTCCAGAGTCTTGCGATGAACTTGTCGGAGAAGCCCATTTTCTTCGCCGCGCGCAGAGTTTCTATATCTCCTGCGTTGGCGGAGAGTGCTCTCTCCATTTCAACTATTCTCTTTATTGCCTCAAGGAAATAGGGGGTTATTTTGGTAACCTCGTGAAGCTTCTCGACGGTTACGTCACGGCGAAGAAGCTCTGTTACCGCATATATGTTGTCAGCCTTGAACTCGAGAAGATAATCGAGCATTTCATCGGTTGGCATACTGTCGAATTTTGCAAGGTGGAAATGGCAAACACCCGTTTCGAGCGAGCGAACCGATTTGAGCATACATTCCTCAAGGTTAGAGCCGATACCCATAACCTCGCCCGTCGCCTTCATCTGCGTACCGAGAACGTTGGATGCAGAGGTAAACTTGTCAAACGGGAAACGGGGGAATTTTGCTACTATATAATCAAGTCTTGGCTCGATAGCCGCGGTTGCATTTGCTATCTGTATCTCGTCGAGAGTCATACCGACTGCAATCTTTGCAGTAACGCGCGCGATAGGGTAACCGCTCGCCTTGGATGCGAGGGCGGAGGATCTCGAAACGCGGGGATTTACCTCGATAAGATAGTATTCGCTGGTGTAGGGGTTGAGTGCAAACTGAACGTTACAGCCACCCTCGATTTTGAGCTCTCTTATAATCTTGATTGCGCTGTCGTTAAGCATCTTGAGATCCTTATCATTCAGGGAAAGGATGGGAGCTACAACGAGCGAGTCACCGGTATGAACGCCTACAGGGTCGATGTTTTCCATACCGCAGATGGTTATTGCATTATCCTTCGAGTCGCGCATAACCTCAAACTCAATTTCCTTGTATCCGCGCACACTCTTTTCGATAAGAACCTGATGAACAGGGGAAAGCTTGAAGGCGTTCATTCCTATCTCAATGAGCTCCTCCTCGTTGTTGGCAAAGCCGCCGCCGGTACCGCCGAGAGTGAACGCGGGACGGAGAACTACCGGGTAACCGATATTCTTTGCCGCAACGCGCGCCTCGTCAATTGAGTAGGTTATCTCGGAGGGAATAGTAGGCTCGCCTATCGACTGGCAAAGCTCCTTGAACAGCTCTCTGTCCTCTGCGCGCTCTATACTCTCGCTGCTCGTACCGAGAAGCTCGACGTGACATTCCTTCAAAACACCCTTCTTTTCAAGCTGCATTGCAAGGTTAAGACCTGTCTGTCCGCCGATACCCGGAACTATTGCATCGGGGCGCTCGTAGCGAAGAATCTTCGCTATATATTCAAGCGTCAGAGGCTCCATATAAACCTTGTCCGCTATCGTTGTGTCGGTCATAATGGTTGCGGGGTTAGAGTTGACGAGAACTACCTGATAGCCCTCCTCCTTCAGCGCAAGGCACGCTTGCGTTCCCGCATAGTCAAACTCAGCCGCCTGACCTATAACGATAGGGCCTGAGCCTATAATAAGAATTTTTTTGAGATCCGTTCTCTTTGCCATATATATATCCTCCAAATTAATTACGTACAGATTAAGTTATCGCTTGTAAACCACGCGTCCGTCGCAGACGGTAAGGTGGTTTTCTGCATAGAGCGTGTCACCCTCAAACGGTGTTGCTCTGCCCATAGAGAGAAAGTCATCGGGGTTGACGGTGAAGTTATCGTCAAGCCTCCATACTGAGAAGTCCTCGCCCATTGGGATATTAAATCTCTCCCTTGGCTTTATAGCCATAAGCTCAATGAGCCTTTCAAGTGTTATCACACCCTTTTTTACAAGGTGCGTGTACATCAGTGAAAACGCGGTTTCGAGCCCTACGATACCAAACGCGCTCTTCTCAAGTCCGCGCGATTTTTCCTCGGCTGAGTGCGGCGCGTGGTCTGTTGCTATCATATCTATCGTTGTGTCGACTACACCCTCGATAAGCGCATCACGGTCAGTGCACGAGCGCAGAGGGGGATTCATTTTGAATCTGCCGTGCTCCTGAAGCGAGGTGTCATCGAGTATAAGGTAATGCGGGCCTGTTTCACAGGTGATGTCCACGCCCTCAGCCTTCGCCTTCCTTATTATATCAACACTTTCTTTTGTAGAAATGTGACATACGTGATACTTGCAGCCAATTTCCTTGACAAGCTTGATATCGCGTGCTATCTGCATGTACTCACTTTCCGAGCATATTCCTCGGTGTCCGTGAGCCCTCGCGTATTCTCCGTCGTGAATATAGCCGCCCCTCAAAAGCTCATTTACCTCGCAGTGTGCGACTATTATTTTATCAAGCTCCCTTGCGCGCTCCATAGCGGCACGCATCATATCATCACTCTGCACACCGCGTCCGTCGTCGGAAAACGCAATTGCCTTCTCCCTCATTCCACACATATCGGACAGCTCCTTGCCGTTTTGCCCTACAGTGATTGAAGCGTAGGGGTAGACGTGTATGCAGGCATCGCGCTCGATGATAGCTAACTGCTCGTTTATATTCTCAACACTGTCGGGCACGGGGTTGAGATTTGGCATTGTGCATACCGCGGTATATCCGCCGTGCGCCGCCGCCATAGAGCCACTCTTTACCGTTTCCTTATAAGAAAAGCCCGGCTCGCGAAAATGCACGTGCACATCACAAAAGCCGGGAAAAACAGAATATTCATCGGAATTGAAAAAGGAAAGGTCGCCACAGAAAATCTTCTGTGCTGCAGCCTTGATTTTCTCATTTACGTACATTTTTGCCATAACCTTTTCCTCTTTCATATTTATTCGCAGATATATACTCCAACCTCACCGTCGGTGTCGGGGAGCGATACCGTTATCTTCTCACTCTTTGAGGTCGGCACGTTCTTGCCGACGTAATCGGGGCGTATTGGCAGCTCTCTGTGTCCTCTGTCAATGAGGGTGGCGAGCTGTACCGCCTTAGGGCGTGCGTGGTCAAACACCGCGTCGAGCGCCGCGCGCGACGTTCTGCCTGTATAGAGCACGTCGTCAACGATTATAACCGTCTTTTCCCGAACATCGCACGGAAAATGGCACTCAGCGCTGATATTCTGCTTCTCGCTCTCCGAGAGGTCGTCGCGGTGAAGCGTTATATCAAGATATCCGAGGGGCACGTCAACGCCCTCAAATTTAAGAATATTATCGTGAATTATAGTGGCGAGCGGAACTCCGCGCGTCTTGACACCGAGAAGGCATATTTCTCCTGCTCCGTCGTTGCGCTCGATTATCTCGTGAGTTATTCTCACCAGCGCGCGTCTGACGGCAGGCTCGTCCATAATCTGCGTCTTGCGTACCATAAAAACCTCCGAACAAGAAAAAAAGTCCTGTCAGCGACAAGACGTTACACGAGCCCACCCCACCCAAAGAGTGCGGTGAAATATGATAATCTTGTCGACATCTCTGTATCAACTTAAAGACTAATGTATACCAAGACTAAACCCGAGCCTTGGTCGGTTTTTAATAGTATAGCACAACGAGGCGGATTTGTCAATATGAAAGGTAAAAAATTTTTATGTTTTTCTACCTTATTTTTACATTATTAGGGTGAATAACAAAAGGCGGAAGGCCATAACGCTTTCCGCCTGATTTTTTTAGAACAGTCCCGTGATTTTGCCGTTCTCGTCGACGTCAATTTTCTCGGCGGCGGGAACCTTGGGAAGTCCGGGCATGGTCATTATATCACCCGTGAGGGCAACTACGAAGCCGGCACCTGCGGATACCTTCACGTTTCTTACTGTTACGGTAAAGTTTTCGGGTGCTCCGAGCTTTGTCATATCATCCGAGAAGGAATACTGCGTTTTTGCCATACATACGGGAAGCTTGCCGTAGCCTATCTTCTCAAGAGATGCCACCTGCTTCTTTGCCTGAGGGGTGAGAATTACGCCGTCACCGCCGTAAATCTTCTTAACGATAGCATCAATCTTCTGCTCTATCGTGGTATCGTCCTCATAACAGAAGGTAAAATCACCCTTCTCCTCCTCACAAAGACGGACAACCTCGCGTGCGAGAGCCTCGCCGCCCTTGCCTCCCTCTGCCCATACTGTAGAGAGAACTACGTTTACACCGAGAGCCTTGCACTCGTTTATTATCAGCTCGATTTCGGCATCTGTATCGGTCGGGAAGCGGTTGACCGCAACAACCGAAGGAAGCTTGTATACGTTTTTGATATTGGAAACGTGGCGCAGAAGGTTGGGGATACCCTTCTTGAGTGCATCAAGATTCTCGACTGCAAGCTCGGTCTTGGGAACTCCGCCGTGCATCTTCAGCGCGCGTACCGTCGCAACTATTACAACGGCAGAGGGGGTAAGACCTGCCATTCTGCACTTGATATCAAGGAACTTCTCTGCTCCGAGGTCTGCGCCAAAGCCTGCCTCAGTTATGGCGTAATCGCCGAGCTTCATCGCCATTTTTGTAGCAATAACAGAGTTACAGCCGTGAGCGATATTCGCAAACGGTCCGCCGTGAACAAATGCAGGGGTGCCCTCAAGTGTCTGTACAAGGTTAGGCTTGATAGCATCCTTGAGCAGAGCCGCCGCCGCACCTGTTGCGCCTATCTGACCAACTGTTACAGGCTCCTCGTTGTAGGTATATGCAACTACTATGCGGGAAAGTCTGTCCTTCAGGTCGGTTATCGAGGTAGCAAGACAGAACACCGCCATAATCTCAGAGGCAACGGTTATATCATAGCCGTCCTCTCTGGGAACGCCGTTAACTCTGCCGCCAAGACCGTCGGTAACGAAGCGAAGCTGACGGTCATTCATATCAACGCATCTCTTCCACGTGATTCTTCTGGGGTCGATATTCAAAGCATTGCCCTGATAAATATGATTGTCAAGCATAGCGGCGATAAGGTTGTTTGCCGCGCCTATTGCGTGGAAATCTCCCGTGAAATGAAGGTTTATATCCTCCATAGGAACGACCTGAGCGTAGCCGCCGCCTGCCGCACCGCCCTTTACACCGAAAACGGGGCCGAGAGAGGGCTCGCGAAGGGCAACCGCAGTCTTCTTACCTATTCTTCTCATACCGTCGGCAAGTCCTATGGTGGTGGTCGTTTTACCCTCGCCTGCAGGGGTGGGGGTTATTGCGGTAACGAGGACGAGCTTTCCGTTCTCCTTCTTCGTATCGTTGAGAAGCGAGAGGTCAAGCTTTGCCTTATATTTTCCATACTGCTCGATATATTTGTCGTCTATACCGACGTTTTCTGCGATTTCGGTTATAGGCTTCATTTCAACGGACTGTGCGATTTCAATGTCGGTTAAGTATGCCATTGTATTCTCCTTTTATCCCTTAAAATATTTCACTGCAGATTCAAACATCTTCATATCGAAGTTACCGATAACGTTCTTGTAAAGACCGTTGCCTATACGCTCGCTGTGTCCCATCTTACCGAACACTCTGCCGTCGGGTGAGGTTATACCCTCGATTGCGTATACAGAGTTGTTGGGAGTGTAGCGAATATCATCGGTGGGCTCGCCGCACAAATCAACGTACTGAGTTGCTATCTGTCCGTTAGCGGCAAGCTCTCTTACCACCTTCTCAGATGCGAGGAAGCGGCCCTCACCGTGAGAAATAGGAACAGTATAAACGTCTCCGACGTTGGTAGCCGCCAACCAAGGTGATTTGTTGGAAGCAACACGCACACGTACGAGCTTAGACTGGTGACGTGCTATTGTGTTGAACGTAAGCGTCGGGCAATTCTCATCAGCATCAATAATTTTGCCGTAGGGGACAAGACCGAGCTTGATGAGAGCCTGGAATCCGTTACAGATACCGCACATAAGACCGTCGCGGTTGTTGAGGAGAGAATGAACTCCCTCCTTGATAGCCTCGTTCTTGAAGAATGCAAGAATGAACTTGCCCGAGCCGTCAGGCTCGTCACCACCCGAGAAGCCGCCCGGAACGAATATCATCTGCGACTCCTTGATTTTTTCAGCGAAGCTGTCAACGCTTCTCGAAATTCCATCGGACGTGAGGTTATTTATAACGAATATTTCTGCATCAGCACCTGCATCTCGCATTACCTTTGCCGAATCAAACTCGCAGTTCGTACCCGGGAATACGGGGATAAGAACCTTCGGACGAGCCACCTTGACTGCGGGCGCTACGCGCTCCTTTGCCTGATACGAGAATTTCTCGATTTTGTTGTTTTCCTTCTTTTCAAGAGTGGGGAAAACTCCCTCGAGCTTTTTCTCATAAAGCTCGGAAAGCTCGCATCCGCAAACGCTCTGTCCGCTGTAGGAGAAGCATGCGTCAGCGGTTACCGTACCTACGGTTGTGCCGAAATCGGAATCTTTGTCGGTTTCAAGAAGGAAGGATCCGTAACGGTATCCGAATATGTCGTCAAGCGTCATATCCGCGCTGTATGCGAAGCCAAGTCCGTTACCGATACACATTTTGTATACTGCCTCGGCAATACCGCCGTAGGTGGGAGTGTATGCGGAATATACCTTGCCTTCACGCATAAGTGCCGTAACCCTATGGAAAAGAGCTATCAGCGAATCTGCCTTGGGCAGACCGTTTTCTTCATATTCGGGGGTGAGGCAGACGAGCTTATGCCCTGCCGCCTTCATATCATTGGTGATAACCTCGGACACCTTGCCCGTCGTTACCGCGAAGGAAACGAGGGTGGGGGGAACGTCAAGGTCCTCAAACGAACCGCTCATCGAGTCCTTGCCGCCGATAGAGGCAATTCCAAGGTCTATCTGTGCCTTGAATGCTCCGAGAAGTGCTGAGAAGGGCTGTCCCCATCTCCTTGCATCCTTGCCGAGCTTCTTGAAATACTCCTGGAAGGTGAGGTAAACGTCCTCATAGGAAGCACCAGCCGCAACGAGCTTCGCAACACTCTCAACAACTGCGAGGTATGCACCGTGATATGCGCTCTTCTCGGTTATGAAGGGATTATATCCCCACGACATAAACGAACAGTCGTCGGTGTGCTTCTTTTCAACAGAGATTTTATGAACCATAGCCTGAATAGGCGTTTTCTGTCTTTCGCCGCCGAAGGGCATAAGAACCGTTCCTGCGCCGATTGTGGAGTCAAAGCGCTCGGAAAGTCCGCGCTTCGAGCAGACGTTGAGGTCGGACACGAGAGCCTTATAGCCCTCGGCAAAATCGGTTACCTTCTCCTTTTCAAAGGAAGAAAGTGCCTCTGCCTCAATATCTATATGCTTCTCTGCACCGTTGGAATTGAGAAATTCTCTGGATATGTCAACAATGGTTTTGCCGTTCCAGTGCATACGCAGGCGCGGCTCCTCAGTAACGCGGGCAACAACGGTTGCCTCGAGGTTTTCGGACAGTGCCAGCTCCATAAATCTCTCGACATCCTCTTTTGCCACTACAACAGCCATTCTCTCCTGAGATTCGCTGATAGCAAGCTCGGTGCCGTCAAGTCCGTCGTATTTCTTGGGTACTGCGTTAAGGTCAATATCAAGACCGTCAGCGAGCTCGCCGACTGCAACCGATACACCGCCCGCGCCGAAGTCATTGCAGCGCTTAATCATTCTGCACGCCTCGGGGTTGCGGAACAGTCGCTGAAGCTTGCGCTCCTCGGGCGCGTTACCCTTCTGTACCTCGGCGCCGCAGGTTTCAAGAGAGGAAAGCGTATGCTTCTTGGATGAGCCTGTCGCTCCGCCGCATCCGTCGCGTCCAGTTCTGCCGCCGAGAAGAATTACTATATCGGAATCCACAGGTCTTTCACGGCGTACGTTAGCCTCGGGGGCGGCAGCAATTACTGCGCCTATCTCCATACGCTTCGCCGCGTAGCCGTCGTGGTAGAGCTCGTCAACCATACCCGTAGCGAGACCTATCTGGTTGCCGTAAGAGGAATAACCTGCTGCGGCAGTCTGTACTATTTTACGCTGAGGAAGCTTGCCCTGAATAGTAGCCGATACGGGAACGGTAGGATCTGCCGCGCCAGTTACGCGCATAGCCGCATACACGTAGGATCTGCCTGAAAGGGGATCGCGGATAGCTCCGCCGATACAGGTTGCAGCACCGCCAAAGGGCTCTATTTCTGTGGGGTGATTGTGGGTTTCGTTCTTGAAGAGAAGAAGCCAGGGCTCCTTTACACCGTCAACCTCAATCTCTATTTTTACCGTGCAGGCGTTGATTTCCTCGGATTCGTCAAGCTTATCAAGCTTGCCCTGCTTTTTGAGATACTTAGCGGCAATAGTGCCGATATCCATAAGGTTCTGGGGCTTGGTCCTTCCCAGCTCCTTGCGTACTGCTATATACTCGTCGTACGCCTTCTGCAAGAGGTCATCCTCAAACCTAACGCTGTCAATGGTGGTAAGGAAGGTTGTATGACGGCAGTGGTCCGACCAATAGGTGTCTATCATACGGATTTCCGTAATGGTGGGATCGCGCTTCTCGGATGCGAAATAATCGCGGCAGAAGCGAATGTCGTCGATATCCATAGCAAGACCGTAGGTCTTAATAAAATCGCCGAGCTTATCCTCATCATAGGAAATAAAGCCGTCAAGGGTTGCAACCTCGGTGGGAATTTCATAATTAACCTTGAGCGTTTCGGGCTTGTCAAGGCTCGCCTCACGTGCTTCTACAGGGTTTATAACGTATTTCTTTATTTTCGCCACGTCAGCATCGGTAAGCATACCGCCCAAAACGTACACGCGTGCAGTGCGAATTGTAGGGCGCTCGCCGCAGGAAATTATCTGTATGCACTGTGCAGCGGAATCCGCACGCTGATCAA
>JAZNXN010000043.1:0-4753 GCA_045593885.1 Eubacteriales bacterium | reverse complement strand
TGTCGTCGCCCTTTTCAACCTCACCGATGATGTAAGCGTCCTCGCCTGCGGCGTGAAGAACGCTCAGCGCCTTGTCGGCGTCGTTCTTGTCAACCACCACGCTCATGCCAACGCCCATATTGTAGGTGTTGAACATATCGCGCTCGTCTATATTTCCTACCTTCTGCAAAAGCTAGAAGATGGAGTAAGTATTAATATCGCTCTTTTTTATCTTAACTCCAAGTCCCTCGGGAATAGAGCGAGGCATATTCTCATAGAAGCCGCCACCCGTGATGTGCGACACGCCCTTCACCTTCACCTGCTCGAAGAGAGCAACCATTGCTTTGACGTAAATTCTCGTAGGCGTGAGAAGTGCTTCACCGAGAGATTTGCCGCCCAGCTCCTCTACGGGTGCTTTCAGGTCGCAGTTCTCAACGTCAAATACCTTTCTCACAAGAGAAAAGCCGTTGGAATGAACGCCCGACGAGGGGAGCGCTATCATGACGTCGCCTGCCTTCATAGATTTTTTGTCTATAACCTTTTCTCTGTCAACGATACCTACCGCAAAGCCTGCGAGGTCATATTCGTCGATGGGATAGAATCCGGGCATCTCCGCGGTCTCGCCGCCGATAAGCTCGCATCCCGACTGAACGCAGCCCTCTGCGATTCCCGAAACGATATCTGCTATCTTCTCGGGAACGTTTTTGCCGCAAGCTATGTAATCGAGAAAGAACAGAGGCTTCGCTCCGCAACAGATAACGTCATTTACCGACATTGCAACGCAGTCAATGCCGACGGTATCGTGCTTGTCCATAAGAAACGCCAGCTTCAGCTTCGTTCCTACTCCGTCGGTGCCCGATACGAGAACCGGACTCTTGTAGCCCGTGAGGTCAAGAGCGAAAAGACCGCCAAAGCCTCCTATATCGGATGCACTGCCGTTTACCATTGTGCGTGCTATGTGCTTTTTCATAAGCTCGACAGCCTTGTAGCCTGCGGTAATATCAACGCCTGCTGCTGCGTAGCTGTCAGATTTGGATTGCATATTCATAATTTTATTCCTTTCCGTTCCAGCAATAAGTACAGAGCTTGCACGGCTCAAGTCCTATTGCCTTAATGATACCTTCGAGTGACTGAAATTCAAGTGATGCGAAATTAAGCTTCTCGCATATAGCCTTTCGCAGAGCCTTGCCGCGTTCGGTAGATGCGTCGCTGTATTCATCAATGTGATTCGAGCCCTCCTCGCCCTCCAGCTCCATAATAACGCGTCTGGCGATAAGCTCCATATCGTTTGTGGCTCTCGTGAAATTGAGATATTTACAGCTATACATTATCGGGGGGCAGGCGGAGCGCATATGTACCGATTTTGCTCCGTTCTGATAGAGGAAATCAACCGTTTCCTTGAGCTGAGTTCCTCGTACTATCGAGTCGTCAACGAACAAAAGGTTTTTGTCCTGTATAAGACCGTGGACGGGAATCTGCTTCATCTTTGCAATTTTATTTCTGTCCGCCTGATTTGAGGGGGTAAAGCTCTTCGACCACGTTGGCGTGTACTTGATGAAGGGGCGTGCAAACGGCACGCGGCTCTTGTTAGCATAGCCTATCGCGTGAGGTGTACCCGAATCGGGAACGCCGCCGACGTAATCTATTTCAAGGTGCTTGCCCTCATCCATATCGCGCTCTGCCATTATCTCGCCGTTTTTACAGCGCATCATCTCAACGTTGACACCCTCGTAGGTTGACGTCGGATATCCGTAATACGACCAGAGGAACGCACACATCTTCATTTCCTTGCCTGCCTCGGACAGAACGGTGAGCCTGTCTGGTGAAAGCTCAACTATCTCTCCCGGTCCGAGCTCGCGCTCATCGGCAAAGCCAAGCTTCTGATAAGCGTAGGATTCAAAGGTTGCGGCGTAGCCGTCCTCGCGCTTGCCCACAAGGATAGGGATTCTACCGAGAGCATCACGTGCGGCAATTATATTTCCGTCTTCCTTCAAAATGAGCATTGAGGCGGTGCCGTCAATAGAGGCTTGTGCAAACTTTATGCCCTCAACAAAATCCTTTTTCTGATTTATGAGAGCCGCAATAAGCTCGACGCCGTTTACGCGCCCGCCCGTCATTGCATCGAAATATCCGCCCTGAAGGGACAGGTATTCATCTATGAGCTTCTGTGCATTGTTTACCGCGCCTATCACACAGATGGCGTAGGTTCCGAGATGTGAGCGAATCAGCATCGGCTGAGGATCGTTGTCGCTGATACAGCCGATAGCCGACGTTCCCCTCATTTCGTCAAAAATATTTTCAAACTTCGTCCTGAAGGGCGAGTTCTCTATACTGTGTATTTTCCTTTGCAGTCCGACTGAGCTGTCGTATGCCGCCATACCCGCTCTGCGCGTTCCGAGGTGTGAATGATAATCTATACCGAAGAACACGTCGAGCATACAGTCGTGCTTTGAGGTTATTCCAAAGAATCCTCCCATGTTTCACCTTGCTCTTTCTTTTTTCTTTTGGTTTGTGTTTCTTATGCGAAGAAAAGCTCCGAAAGTGTCATAGGATCTATGTACTCGCCGTTCTTGTACACACGCATATTGCCAGATGCTATCTCGTCGATAAGCATAACCTTGCCGTCCTTGTCATAGCCGAACTCAAATTTGATATCGTAAAGAACAAGTCCCTTTTCCTTGAGGTCGTCAGCAACTATCTGAGTGATTTTCTGAGTCATAAGCTTCATATCATCATACTGCTCTGCAGTCATAACGCCGAGGTCAACGAGTCCGTCCTTGGTTACCAGAGGATCGCCCTTCTCGTCGTTTTTGAAGGTCATCTCAACGTATGCAGGAAGGTCTGCACCCTCCTCAATATAATCGCTGTATCTGCGGTAGAAGCTACCAACCGCTTTATGACGGCAGATAACCTCAAGTCCCTTGCCGAATACCTTACCGGGAATAACCTCCATCGTTGTGTTTGCAAGGTCTGCGCTGACATAGTGAGTCTTGATACCCGCAGCGTTTACCTTCTCAAAAAAGTATATCGACATACGAAGGTTGACGTCGCCAACGCCGTCAATCGTAAGTCCTACCGAATTTTCGCCAGGATCAAACACTCCGTCCTTACCTGTGCAATCATCCTTGAACTTAAGAAGGTAGTTGCCGTTGTCGAGTGCGAATACGTCCTTTGTTTTTCCTGTGTAAACGAGAGTCTTGTTCATTTTTTTACTCCTTGATATATTGTGATTTTTTTATTATCTGTTAAACTGTGCCGCTATCTCGGCATCCTTTTCAAGAACGCCCTCGGCGTCCTTTTTCCTCTTTGCATCAAGCTTCTCTGCAAGTGCATTATCGGAAAGGGCGAGTATCTGTGCAGCGAGAATTGCCGCATTGGTCGCGCCGTCTATTGCAACAGTTGCTACGGGAATACCCGAGGGCATCTGCACTGTTGAGAGAAGCGCATCGAGTCCGTCAAGATTAGTTGACTTGCACGGAATACCTATAACGGGCAGGGTGGTATTAGCCGCAACCGCACCTGCAAGATGAGCCGCCATGCCTGCCGCCGCTATCATTACTCCAAAGCCGTTTTTCTTTGCGTTAAGAGCGAAGTCGCGCGCCTCGACGGGCGTTCTGTGCGCGGAGAAAACGTGCACCTCGTAGGGAATGTCAAACGCCGTAAGCGTATCAATAGCCTTCTTCACTACCGGCATATCGCTCGCGCTGCCCATAACAATTCCAACCTTTTTCATATAAAAGACCTCCAAATAAAATCAAAATAACTAAAAAAGGGCGCACTTATCCAAAAACATAAGTGAGCCCAGACGGTCGGCATAACGGTCACCCGTGAATTCCTGCTCCCTCGTGGTAGACCCACATTATCCGTCAGTCGCAGAAACACCTTAATTACAGTTGAAATTATATCATCTTTTTCTGTTTTTGTCAATAGATTTATAAAATAAATGTGCGTAATTTTTAGTATTTTGTCGGACAGTGTAGCGATATGACTTTGTAAATCATTAAAAGCCCTCGAAGCGTAAGCAACGAGGGCTTGCTAATTTTATTAAATCTTGACTATTCCGAATACGTCGAGTATCGAGGATACGAGAATGAGCACAAGGCACACGGGAGCTATATAGCGGATAACTACCGTGAAAAGCCCCTTGAGCTTGAAGCGGGTAGCCTCACCCTCAATCAAGCCGTCGCCGTTAAACTCAACCTCGTCTATAATAGTATTCGGCTTCAGGAAATAACCGACGAATATCGCGGTTGCAAGAGCAACGATAGGCATAAGCACACTGTTAGTGATGAAATCGAAGAAATCGAGCAGCTGCAAACCGAGAATGGTAACCGTATCCCATGCGCTGTAACCAAGCGAGGAAGGTATACCGAAGAGAGCGCAGATTCCGATAACGATAAGGCAGCATATCTTTCTGTCTATCTTGAGTCTGTCGTGGATTATCGACACAACGGTTTCCATAAGAGATATGGACGAGGTGAGTGCCGCAAAGAATACCATGAGGAAGAATATAGCGCCGATGAATGTGCCTGCGGGCATCGTTTCAAATACCTTCGGCAAAGTTACGAACATAAGACCGGGGCCCTTCTGCGCGAGAGCTGCCTCGTCACCGCCCGAGAACGCATATACCGCAGGGATAATCATAAGTCCCGCAAGAAATGCGACTACGGTATCGAATATCTCTATCTGGTGAGCGGAGCTTTCGATATTTACATCCTTCTTCATATACGAGCCGTAGGTTATCATTATACCCATAGCAAGCGACATCGAGTAG
>JAZNXN010000042.1:0-17493 GCA_045593885.1 Eubacteriales bacterium | reverse complement strand
GGTGTAGTCGCCCTGAACGGGGTTAGAGGTGTGCCAGTTGAGCGCCTCGCAGCCGGACTCGCTGACACCTATCGGCTTGCTTGGAAGTCGGATCGGAGCCATGTCGTTCTGTGAGCCAAGGAGTTGCAACCTAGAGTTGTCTTCCTAAGACCGCTTGGCCTCCGACTTGGTGTAGTCGCCCTGAACGGGGTTAGAGGTGTGCCAGTTGAGCGCCTCGCAGCCGTACTCGCTGACACCTATCGGCTTGCTTGGGTATTTTGCGTGGAACTTGTCAAACCAGGGACCGTTCATCGAGGTATCTCCGCCGTACCAGCCGAAATAGTGGTTGTAGGATACGACGTCGGGAATCTGAACGTAGGGCTCATCCATGCTGCACATTGAAACGCACGCCATGGTGGTAAGACGGGTTTTATCCATCTCGTGACAGAGGTCGTTGAGCATATTGTGGTTTTCAATGAGGTCGGGCGTTGCGCCGTTCATCGTTATCTCATTAGAGAGTCCCCATACAACGATTGAGGGGTGGTTATAGTTCTGAACTATAAGCTCCTTCATCTGACTTACGGTATTCTCTGTTCCGCCGGGCAGGTGCTTTGAAATATACGGAATCTCTGCCCACACTACCATACCTCTCTCGTCGCAGAGGTCGTAGAAATACTGATCGTGCTGATAGTGAGCAAGACGGATGGTGGTCGCGCCTACCTCGCAGATGAGATCCATATCCTCGCGGTGATGCTCGGGCAGAAGCGCATTACCTATGCCGAGCCTGTCCTGATGGCGCGAAACGCCGCGCAGAGGATACTCCTCTCCGTTGAGGATAAAGCCGCGCTCGGGGTCAATCTCGAAGGTGCGGCAGCCGAAGCGCGCACTGACCTCATCTATCTCCTTGCCGTCACAGAAAAGCTTCGCCTTCGCGGTGTAGAGATAGGGATTCTTGCGTCCGTTCCAGAGGGTGACGTTATCAATAGTAAGAGTTACCTTATCATCTGCGGACTTTGTTTCTGCTACGACCTTGCCGTCCTTATCACATACGGTATACTCAATTTCGTCCTTGTCGCACTTGTCGGTGATATATACCTGAATTTCAACATCTGCGCTGTTTTCCCTGACCGCAGGGGTTACCATAATACCGCTGCCGCCGTAGTAGTCAAGGTCGAAGTGGGTTTTGGCTACGCAAATAAGGTTTACGTCCCTGTAAAGACCGCCGTAGAAGGTGAAGTCAGCCATCTGCGGATAAACGGTTTCATTAGGTGCGTTATCAACGGCTATCGCTATCTCGCTCTCGTCAGCGAGCGCGTCGGTAATATCAACTCTCCATGTCGAATAACCGCCGTCGTGGTGAGCCATTGCCTTACCGTCTACATAAAGGTCGGCAGAGGAATTTGCTCCATTTATTTCAATATAATACCTGTCCGCCTCGCAAAGCTCGGACTTAACGATTTTCTTCGTATAAAGGCAGGTGCCTCTGAAATAATCGTTACCTCCGTCCTGACCGTCGGTTGCATTCCAGCTGTGAGGAAGGTTAACTGCCTCTGCGTCAGCGGATGCTGTGGGCACGGATACTCCCTTGGAGAATTTCCAGCCCTCGTTAAGATTAATGATTTTTCTCATTTGCTCCTCCATATTTATTATTTTGAAAGTTTTTTGCATTACAATACAATTATATTGAAAAAATATAACCGTGTCAAGCAATAAACGAATTTTAACACAGTCTTAAAACAGAGTTTACAAAATGATTACAATTTTGTTAACAAACTGTGTATTTCAAACAATTTGCATAAAAGTGATTGACTTTTAAGATTAAAAATTGTATAATAATAGTGTAAATACAAAACAGACAGCACCGATAATGCTGTCTTTACTAATGTTTAGGAGGATTTATGGAAACCAATCAGAAACGTCCTTTTGGTATGAAGGACAAGCTCAGCTATGCTGCGGGTGATTTGGGATGTAACATGAGCTTTGCTCTCAAGAGCTCTATCATGGCTATATTCTGGACGCAGTTTATGGCACTCGGCGAAACTCTTTACGCCGCACTTCTTCTGGTCGTGCAGATATGGGATGCTATCAACGACCCCCTGCTCGGCTCACTGTTTGACGCAGATAAGAGGAATTATAAGAGAGGCAAGTTCAAGACCTACATTTTCGTAGGTGCTCTCGGACTTCTGTTCTCGGGACTCTTCTTCTTTTTGCCTATTCCCAATGCACCGAAGGTTATGAGATGTATTATGTTCGTGCTCGGCTACGTTCTCTGGGATGCGTTCTACACGGTAGCTAACGTTCCTTACGGCTCGATGATGTCTGTTATCACGACCGAGGACTCCGAGAGAGCTCAGCTCTCGACCTGGCGTTCAATCGGCTCGATGGTAGGAAATATCGTTCCTATGGTACTGCTCCCGATTCTCTGCTACGACGCTTCCAACAACCTCAAGGGTAACACGGTATTCGTTGCTGCAATCATCATGGGTGCTATCGGTCTTCTCTGCTTCATTTATATGCTGAAGACCACCGAGATTCGTGTTGAGGAAAGAAACGTTACCATCAGCGAGAAGGTACAGAAGTTCAACATATTCAAGGCAATGGTTAACTTTGTGAAGAATCCTGCGGCAGTCGGCGCAACTCTTGCAGCTATGGCAATGTTCATCGGTATGCAGGGCTCGTCCACCGCAACCACCGTTCTCTTCCAGTCCTATTTCGGAAATGCACAGATTTCGGGTATCGTTATGCTCATAGGATACCTTCCTATGTTCCTTTTCATGCCCTTCATTAACAAGATAGTTAACAGATTCGGTAAGAAAGAGGCTTGCGCGGTTGGCTCGGCAGTCAGCGTATTCGGCGCACTTCTCCTCTTCCTTCCTCTCGGAAACGGTATGGCAGGACTTGCAGGCTACGTTATAGCGCAGGTATTCTTCGGTCTGGGCCTTGGCTTCTACACCTGTGTATCCTGGGCTCTTATGGCTGACGCTATCGACTACAACGAGTGGAAGAACGGCACCAAGGAGGAGGGTACGGTTTACTCGCTCCACTCCTTCTTCAGAAAGCTGGCACAGGGCCTTGGCCCCTCGGCAGTTATTCTCATAATGGGTGCTCTCGGCTACGACGGCTCCCTCGGCGCAGATCAGCCCTTCGCTGTTGCTCAGAATATGAAGTGGCTGGTTGCTTCGCTCTATTCCTTCAGCGCGATAGTAATGTTTGTGAGCATTACATTCGTCTATAACCTCAGCAAGAAAAAGGTTAAGGAAATGAACGAGGAGCTTGCACAAAGACGCGCAGGCGCGGAAATTTCCGAGTAATCCAAAAGGCATAAAAATAGCACGGCAAACGCCGTGCTTTTTGCTTTAATGGGGCGTACCCTTATACGAATTTCTGCTCCGAATCCGTTCGCCCCGACCGTGTTTTTAATAAAAAGGGCGGCGCAAATGCACCGCCACAATCGAATCTGTAAGCCGGGTTCTGTACCCATAAGGGCCGCAATCATCTATCTTCACAAAACGTCACCGTCTTGTTCAAGGCAAAATGCCTCTGCCACCCACGAAATTCCGACGGACAGCCGTAGCCTTCGCTCTCTCGTAGGGTGTTGCTTCGGATAGGGTTTACAGGGCACACCGCGTTACCGCGGTGTCGGTGAGCTCTTACCTCGCCTTTCCATCCTTACCGCTTGCGCGGCGGTTTATTTCTGTTGCACTTTCCCGGAGGTCACCCTCGGCGGACGTTATCCGTTATCCTGTCCTATGAAGCCCGGACTTTCCTCACAGTAAGACCTTTCGGCATGATACTGCGCGATTGCGCGATTCGGTTGCGCTGGTTATTATACCACTTAACCGCGATTTTGTCAAGTGTCAGCCGCGGTCTACCGTTACAACCGCCTCGAAGCTCTCGTCAAGCTCCTTGATTTTTTCCTTGATAATAGCCTCTGCGCCGTCGGGCGTCAGGCTGCTTTCGAAGGGTAAAACTATATCGAATATGAGATTTGAGTGCGTAACCCCCCTGACAAAGCGGAAATCGTGCACCGTTATATCGGGAGATATTTCTGCGGCAAGCGCCTTCACCCTCTCGAAAAGCTCGGACGTTTCTTCATCATCCGTCACTATCGGGTCGAGGTGTATCGAGCACATAATGCCAAGCTCGCTCTGAAGCCTTTTTTCAATATTGTCAATAACGTCGTGGGTTTCAAAAACGTCCTTTGCTCCGTCAACCTCGATATGAAGGGTGGCGAAGGTGTGACCGGGGCCGTAGCTGTGAACTATCATATCGTGTATGCCGAGAGCCTCGGGATATTCGGCTACAATCCTTCTTATTGCCTCAACCTGCTCGTCAACGGGTGCTGAGCCGAGCAGCGAGTTTTTCGTTTCATTAAGAATCTTCACACCCGAAACGAATATGAATACCGCCACCGCTATACCGACGTACGCATCCGCGTCAATACCCGTAAAGCGGAGCAGAAGCGTGGTTACGAGAACGGCAGAGGTTGCCACAACGTCGGAAAGACTGTCTGCTGCGGTTGCGCGCATTACGTCGGAATTGATTTTTTTGCCTATTTTTCTGTTAAAGAGGTACATCCATAGCTTTCCCAGCACCGACACCGAGAGAATGATTACCGAGAATACCGAAAACTCGGTTGCCTTCGGCTCTATTATCTTGCCGAGCGACTCGCGGAAAAGCTCAAAGCCGATAAGAAGAATGAGAAATGACACAATCATCGAGGCAATATACTCGATTCTCGCGTGACCGAAGGGGTGGTCCCTGTCGGGCGGCTTTGTCGACAGCTTGAAGCTGACGAGGGATATAACCGATGCGCCCGCATCGGAAAAATTGTTGAGCGCATCTGCCTGAATCGCGATAGACCCTGTGAGCAATCCCATAACGAGCTTGCCCGTCGCGAGCAGGGAGTTGAGTATTATGCAAACAACACCGGCAAGGGTGCCGTAGCGCCTGCGGACATCGGGGTCTTTTACGTTTTCTCTGTCCTTTATAAATATTTTTGAAAGCAGCTCCGTCATATTATCTCCTGCCTGTGCAAAGTATTTCGGTTATCAGCCTCTCTAACCCCGTATAGCCGTCAGCCCCCGAGGTTTTTGAGGATATATCTATCTCTTTACATATATGCAGAGCACGCTCAAGCTGTTCACGCGAGCGCTTGCGCGCCGCCTTCATATAAAGTCCTGCCTTGTATTCGTGCATCTTCAGCTTTTTCGCTATCTCTGCCTGCGTGAGCCCCTCGGACATAAACGCGGACACCGAGAGAATATCCGAAAACACCCTCGACACCGCGCCGATTACGGTTATTGCCTCTACCTTGCGAAGCCTTTTATCTCTCACGTCGGCAAACGCCATTTTCGCGTCACCGTCCATTATCGCATTCGTAAGGCCGAAGGCATCGCTCTCGAAGGTCGCAGAAGTAACCGTATATATATCGTCCTCTGTGAGCGTGTCCCTTTTGTTTGCCTTTATATACGCAGTCAGCTTGTCTATTTCAAGCGCTAAAATCTCCATAGAATGACCGACGCGCTCCACAATTTTAAGACACAGCTCCTTATTTGCATTAACACCGTCGCGGGACAGATGCGCCAGCACCCAGTCTGCCAGCCTTGAGTCGTCGGAGCGGTCAAAAACAACTATGCTTATAAATTCGGAAAGGCGCTCGTAGAGCTTTGATTTTTTCTTGCCCGTGCCGATGTCGAAGGCATCCGCGCCCACCGTGAAAACGAGGGTGGCATATCCCGAATCCTTACAGAAAACGGCGATTTTTTGCAGCTGCTCTATTTCCTTTTCCTTCAGCGAATTGAGGTTGGGAAAATGCCACTCTATGAGCTTATAGTCCGCCATAAAGGGTGCGGCGGCAGCCGCGTCGTACAGCGCGCCGAAATCAAGCGTCTCGCCGTCGAAGCGCATATGGTTGAACGGTGCAAACGCCTCGTCAACAACTATCCTTTTTCTGATTTGCGAGAGATAGTGGCGCTTCAGATAATCCTCCTCTCCGCAGAGGATAAAAGCACCGCAAAGCTCGCCGCGGCTGATAAGAGCCTTCAGCTCGTTTTGTTGCATTTCACTGCTCCTTTATTTCATAGCGAAGCAAAGAGCGCTGTGCCTCGCCGCCGATTTTCAGCGTATAGTCAATGTCAATTATAATCTCTGCCCCCGAATTGATTACCGAGAGTCTGTGGGTTATAACGCTCGCATCAAGGGAAAGGGAGGATGCCGAATAGCCAAATATGTGCTCCCTCTCTTCTTCAAAGAGCATATCCGAGCAGATATCTCCCGTCCGCCTTACCCGTACACGCGAGCAATCTGCCGTCGAAAATATTATATCCGTTTTGTATGAGGTGCTCTCTTCCTCGCTTATATAACTTATGCGCAGAAGCGAGCCGAGCAATTCGCTGACACCCTGTGCCGACTGTGAAATACTCTCTCTATTATCCTGCGCATGAATTATTTCGGAATTTACCGATATTATTACATTTTTCTTCATTTATATTCCCGTTTCTTGCGGTTGTACTCGGAATTGGGATTTACAAACGAGCGCCAGTCAAGGTCGCCCCTGTCAAGTGCCATTACCAGAACCTCCGCGGTAGCGAGGTTGGTCGCTATCGGTATGTTATGTATATCGCAGAGCCTGAGAAGCTCGTTTGTCGATGCGCTGGGGGTATCAAGACCTGTATCGCGGAAGAAAATAACGAGGTCAATCTCGTCAAACGCAACTCGCGCCGCAATCTGCTCCGCACCTCCGCTGTGCCCCTCCATCATCTGCTCGATTTCGAGTCCTGAGGCATCCTGAATGTATTTGCCCGTAATCTGCGTTGCACAGATATTGTGCTTGCTGAGTATTCCGGAATATGCGATACAAAACTGAGCCATAAGCTCCTTTTTGGTGTCTTGGGCAATAATAGCTATATACATAAAGTACCTCCCTATTCAAAATCGGAATTTGCGACGAAAAAAACTGTCTTTCGTTAATTATACACAAAATACGCGTGTTTGTCAATTATAGAATGTAATATTTTACATTTTTGTTTTATTTATATAACTGTTTTTTATAGCGAGCAGCTTAAAAATAACCGAAAGCTATTGAAAAACCGCCACGGGTGCGGTATAATTATTAAAAACGAAAAACGAGGTTTATTATGTCGGACTCACTTGCACGTTACAAAACCTTCCTTGCCGTTGCTGACAGCAAGAGCATTTCCTCTGCGGCGAAGCTTCTTGAGGTCACTCAGCCCGCGGTCAGTATGGAAATATCCGCGCTCGAGGCAGAGCTTGGCGTGAGGCTTTTTCTCCGCACGAACAGGGGTGTTTCGCTCACCGAGGAGGGCGAGGTTTTATATGAATACGTGAAGAAGGGTATGTCATTTGTCGAGGCGGGCGAGGACAAGCTGCGCGAGATGAGCGGTCTGCAGTACGGAAAGCTCAGGATAGGCGCATCGGATATGACGCTTATGTTCTTTCTTTTAGAGCATATCGTTTCCTTTCGCGAGCAGCACGAGGGCGTGAACATTTCGGTAACGAATGCGCCAACGCCGAGCACCCTTGAGGCTTTGCGCTCGGGGGCTATTGATTTCGGTGTGGTCAGCGAGCCGTTTACGGGCTGCGACTGCACGGATATTGATTTTGTGCCTGTCAAGGAAATAAACGACATCTTTATCGCCCACCCGACCTGCCCGCTTTCAAGGGAAAGCCGTATAACAAAAAAGCAGTTAGCGCAGTACAGAATAAATATGCTGGAAAACAAAACCTCGACGAGAAAATACGTGTCCTCGTGGCTGGGCGCCAGCTTCCCCGAGCCGTCAATAGAGCTGGCAACGAGCGAGCTTTTGGTGCGCTTTACCGAGCAGGGACTCGGCATTTCCTGCGTGGTCGAGGACTTCGCGCGCGAGGCAATACGCGACGGCAGGGTGGTCAAGCTCGATATGGCGGACAAAATACCGCCGAGGAAATTCCACATCGCTTATCTACGCAAAATGCCTATGTCCTATGCGGCGAGGGTTATGCTGGATATAATATTCGAAACCGTTGACAGACGGATAATGAAGGGCGGTATCCGACATGGATAACAGAGCGAGTGAGCTTTTGGAGCTTTTGAAGGAAAAGGGACTTACGGTAGCAACGGCGGAATCTCTGACAGGCGGACTTATCGGGGCTACGATAGTTAACGTATCGGGCGCGAGCGCGGTATTCAAGGGCGGCGCTATCACGTATACCGAGGATATAAAGATACGCGTTCTCGGCGTAAGAGATGAATCTATCGAAAAATACACCGTAGTCAGCGAGGCGGTTGCCTCTGAAATGGCAAGCGGCGCAAGGGCGCTTTATCAATCTGATATAGCAATATCCGCGACGGGCATCGCAGGCCCCGACGGTGGCAGCGAGGAATTTCCCGTAGGTCTGGTTTATTTAGGTGTCGCAAGCAAAGAGGGAGTTAGGGCTCACCGCTATATTTTCGACGGTGACAGAGCCGCCATCCGCGAGCAAAGCGTAAACGCCGCCATAGCCCTCGCCATCGAGGCAGCAAGAAACGGATAAGGTGTCGCTTTCTTCAAAGCCTCGGCAAAGGCTTAATATAAAAAGTGAGGTGCCAAAGCACCTCACTCTTTTTCTGTTAGTGTGACAACCATTACGCGCGTGGCGCGCGAGAGACCTGTGTAGCAGCAATCGGAGCTGTTTTCGGCGAGCTAATCAAAAAAGCCGTAAAGCATACTTCACCCCCTCACCCAAGAGCTTCGATAAGAATTTTTGCACAAAAGGAGAAACCGTTTGCATACGCTTCCTCACACAAAAGCATCTCTAGCTCTGTTTGACTGTCAAGTAATGCTTCAAGTATTTGCTTCCCCTTTTCATCAAGCATTTTTCTGAGTCGGTCTGCATTTCTTTCCCTGAGCGAAACGAGCTGTGACTGCTCAGACGGTCTTAAAATTATATAATCCTCTTGAACAGAATGCTCATTCCAAATTTTCGCAAGTGTTTCCTTCATAATTATCTCCTAACTTTTACGCCTGTTTAGGTGTTTATAATAATTATAAACCTTTTTAAGTGTCTTGTCAATACATTTTTTGAGATGTATGATAAAATGTTTACGAAAGGAGTTTTAGCTTATGAAGATGTATCAAAGATTAAAGGATATAAGGGAAGACAACGACCTTCAACAGTCAGATATCGCACACATTTTATCTACTACGCAACAGCAGGTCAGCAAGTGGGAAACGGGTGTACAGATGATGGGTGTAGATAAATATATGAAGCTAGCAAAGCATTTTAATATTTCTCTCGACTATATTACAGGATTGACCAACATACCAACAGAGCTTTATAATAAGGAAATTCCGCCAAAATTCCAAAAACTCATTTCTGCTTATTCTGAAAACTCAGATTTACAGCCTGCGGTTGACAAACTGTTAGGCATTTAATAAAGGTCGCTTTCTTCAAAGGCTTAATATAAAAAGTGAGGTGCCAAAGCACCTCACTCTTTTTCTGTTAGTGTGACAACCATTACGCGCGTGGCGCGCTTTCTTCAAGCCGTAGGCGCGCGTATTTCGAATGGATTTCGTCGTTATTCACTCCGAAGCCGTATAGAATACGTGGAGCTTGGCG
This sequence comes from Eubacteriales bacterium, assembly GCA_045593885.1. Classification (GTDB taxonomy): domain Bacteria; phylum Bacillota; class Clostridia; order Oscillospirales; family CAG-272; genus UBA1740. The sequence goes on along the minus strand of JAZNXN010000042.1, from coordinate 7,914 downwards.
GAAAATACGGGAAGCCCAAACCGAAGCCGTAGGCGCGCGTATTTCGAATGGATTTCGTCGTTATTCACTCCGAAGCCGTATAGAATACGGCGAGCTTGAGGGAAAACGGCGGAAGGCGCCGAAATACGAAGCCTCAATTCATCTTGCGGACGGAAAGGGTAACCTTCTCTCCGTTGATATCCCATTCCTTTGCATTTTCAAAGGACTCGCCATAGACTATTTCGGTGGCGAGAACGTCGGAGCAGATTTCGGCGGAGTTTTTCTTCACTACCTCGGAAATTTTCTCGTTGCCTGCGAGCGAAAGGGTTATGTTGTCCATAACCTCAAAGCCGCTTTCCTTACGCATGGTCTGTACCTTGCTGATTATCTCGCGGACAAAGCCCTCCTCCAAAAGCTCGGGGGTGAGGTTGGTATCGAGAACTACTGCGATTCCTCTGTCCTCGACGGTTGCGTAGCCCTCAACCTTCGCTATATCTATGAGAAGGTCCTCGCGGGTGAGCGCTATCTCGGTTCCGTCGATATTCAGCGTGAGCCTCTCGGTTTCGTTGAGCTCGCTCATAGCCTTGTTTCCGTCAACGGAAGCGAGCGCCGCGCGGATTCCGCCAAGGTACTTTCCGTACTTAGGTCCTACCGTGCGAAGCTGAGGCTTGAAGGAATAGGTGGCAAATTTCGAGAGGTCGTCGATAAACTCAACGTTTTTGACGTTAAGCTCGCCCTTGATTATATCGCAGAAGAACTCGGGAAGAGTCTTCTCTGCCTTGACGTACATATTGCCGAGAGGCTGACGGTTCTTGATAGCAGCGAGGTTTCGGCAGGAGCGTCCGAGAACGACAACGTTCAAAACCTCGTCCATTCTGTCCTCAAGCTCGCTGTCAATGAGCGACGCGTCCGCTACGGGATAATCGCAGAGGTGAACGCTCATCGGCTCATCCTTTGAATTCGAGAGAACGAGATTTCTGTATATATCCTCGCTCATGAAGGGAACTATCGGAGCCGAAAGCTTCGCTATCGTAACGAGTGCTTTGTAGAGGGTGAGATATGCGTTAACCTTGTCGGTGGGCATACCCTTCTCCCAGAAGCGCTCGCGGCTGCAACGCACGTACCAGTTGCTCATCTCGTCAACGAGGGATTCGAGCGCACGTGTCGCCTCGGGAATCTTAAAGCCGCCAAGGCACGCATCAACCTCCCTGACCGTCGAGTTAAGCCTTGACAGAAGCCACTTGTCCATAACCGACAGGGTGCTGTAATCAAGCTTATAATCATTGGGATTGAAATTATCAATATTTGCGTAGAGAACGTAGAATGCGTAGGTGTTCCAGAGCGTTCCCATAAACTTGCGCTGTCCCTCAACCACTGCCTCCTTGTAGAAGCGGTTGGGAAGCCAGGGCGCACTGTTCGAGCAGAAATACCAACGGATAGCGTCCGCGCCGTAGGTTTCAAGAGCCTCGAACGGATCTACCGCGTTGCCCTTCGACTTTGACATCTTCTGCCCTTCCTTATCAAGCACGTGACCGAGAACGAACACGCTCTTGTAGGGTGCCTTATCAAATATAAGGGTGGATATCGCCATGAGCGAGTAGAACCATCCGCGTGTCTGGTCAACGCCCTCGGAAATAAAGTCCGCGGGGAAGTGCGACTCAAACAGCTCCTTGTTTTCAAATGGGTAGTGCCACTGTGCGAAGGGCATAGCTCCCGAGTCAAACCAGCAGTCTATAACCTCAGGCACACGCTTCATCTGAGCGCCGCACTCCGAGCATTTTATTGTTACACCGTCAATATAGGGGCGGTGAAGCTCGATGTTGTCGGGGCAGTTATCCGACATAGCCTTCAATTCCTCAATAGAGCCGACAGAGTGGCGGTGTCCGCACTCACACTCCCAGATATTGAGGGGGGTACCCCAATAACGGTTACGGCTGATACCCCAGTCCTGAACGTTTTCGAGCCAATCGCCGAAGCGTCCCTTACCGATATTTTCGGGTATCCAGTTTACAGTATTATTGTTTCTTATGAGATTTTCGCGCACCTCGGTCATTTTTATAAACCAGGAATCGCGTGCGTAGTAGATGAGGGGGGTGTTACATCTCCAGCAATGAGGATAATCGTGCTCAAAGTTGGGTGCGTCAAAGAGCTTGCCCTCTTTATCAAGGTCGACCAAAACCATAGGGTCTGCCTTCTTGACGAATACGCCTGCATAGGGAGTTTCCTTGGTCATATCACCCTTACCGTCAACAAACTGAACGAAGGGAAGGTCGTATTTTCTTCCGACGCGCGAGTCGTCCTCACCGAATGCGGGGGCGATATGAACGATACCCGTACCGTCGCCCGTTGTTACGTAGCTGTCGGCGGTCACGAAATGCGCCTTCTTGCGCTGCCTTGCCGCTGCCTCACCTGCACAGGCAAAGAGAGGCTCGTACGCCTTACCCTCAAGCTCGACACCCTTAAATACCGAGATAACCTCGTATGCGGGGGTGTTTTCGGTTGCGAGCCTGCCGAGCACGGTGTCGAGAAGTGCGCTCGCCATATAATAGGTGTAGCCGTCAGCCGCCTTCACCTTCGAATACTCAACGTCGGGGTTGACGCAGAGTGCTACATTCGAGGGAAGCGTCCAGGGGGTAGTCGTCCACGCGAGGAAATATGCATCCTCACCGACAACCTTGAACCTTACAACCGCGGAGCGCTCCTTGACAGTCTTATAGCCCTGAGCGACCTCGTGGCTGGAAAGCGGAGTGCCGCAGCGCGGGCAGTAGGGCACTATCTTGAAGCCCTTGTAAAGAAGCCCCTTGTCCCATATTTTTTTGAGCGCCCACCACTCACTCTCGATAAACTCGTTGTGATAGGTGACGTAGGGGTTATCCATATCAGCCCAAAAGCCGACGGTAGAGGAAAAGTCCTCCCACATTCCCTTATATTTCCACACGCTCTCCTTGCACTTACCGATAAACGGGTCGAGTCCGTACTGCTCTATCTGCTCCTTACCGTCAAGGCCGAGCTGCTTCTCAACCTCAAGCTCAACGGGCAGACCGTGAGTGTCCCAGCCGGCCTTGCGGTCTACGTTGTAGCCCTTCATCGTGCGGTAACGGGGAATCATATCCTTTATAACTCTTGTCAGAACGTGACCTATATGGGGCTTGCCGTTTGCGGTAGGGGGACCGTCGTAGAAGGTGTAGTTCTCGCCGTTTTTGCGAGAGTCCACGCTCTTCTCGAAAATCTTGTTCTCCTTCCAGAATTTTTCAACAGCCTTCTCCCTCTCGACGAAGTTAAGACTGCTCGATACCTTCTCGTACATAAAAACCTCCGAAAAATAAAAAATCTTGTCCTGCTAAAAACAGGACAAGAATAAATCTTGCAACCACCTGATATTTAGCATACAGCCATATGCCTCCCACTCACGCGGGGAATACGTCGCCCTTTACTGCAATTCGAGAGCGCAACTCGGAAGTGATATTCATTTGTGCGTACTGACTGTCGGCTCACACCGTACCCGACTCGCTGAAGGCTTTCGCACAAACTACTGTCTTCGTCACCGTTTTTACGCAAATATTATAAAACATTATATATAAATTGTCAAGCGTTTTTTCCATTATTTTTGAAAATCGAGCAAAGCACCCGCCAAGGAATCAGGAAAACCGCGCACACCCTACGTAAAAAGCGTGCTTTTTTACTCTTTGCGGCAGAAGCCCCCGACATCTACCGCTTGTGCCAAATTTTGTGCAAAAAACGCCATTTTTAAGTGCAAATCCTATTTACAACCGCCACTTGTTGTGATATAATATACCAAAATGCAAAAAGGAGAGATTTTTATGTCGTTTTACAGCAAAAGAGAATCACTTTATAAGGATATAGAGGACAAGGTTACGGTTATAGATACCGACGGCTGCGCCTTTGCCGATGTGAGAAAATACGAGGCTCTGGCAGAGGGCGATATATGGACGAGGGCTATTCAGGCGGCAATCGACGAAAACGATTACGTCTATATTCCCGATATGGGAAAAACAATTTACCTTGACAACCCCGTTTACCTTGGCTCGAATAAGCATATAAAGGTTGAGGGTATGCAGAAAATCGCGCTCGTTGCGGGCACTAATACCTGTATGCTCAGGAATAAGAATATTATTAGCGGCAAGGACAGGGCGGTTGACCTGTGCAATCCCGACACCGACATTTCGGTTGAGGGCGGATATTGGACGGTAACAGGAAATCATATGCTCCGCGCGGACAGAGAGGACAGCATATTCGGCGCGTGGTCTGTTTTCATTTTCTCTAACGTAGAGAGAATAACCATTAAAAACCTCAAGATTCACGACTCACATTCCTACTCGGTGCAGATATGCAACTGCCGCGATTTCTATATATCGGATATAGAGTTCGTCGAGGCGCACCGCGACGGAATACACTTAAACGGCCCTGCAAGATACGGAATTATCCAGAATCTCAAGGGTAAGGATATGGGCGACGATATGGTTGCCTTCAACGCGTGGGACTGGAATACCTCGGCGCTCTGCTTCGGCGAGCTTTGCTACATAATAACACGCAACCTCGACAGTGAGGACAACGAGTTCAGAATCCTGCCGGGTGAAAAGCTCTACGACGAGGGCGATAATCTCGACTGCGATATTTACAACTGCTGCTTTGAGAACATCCGCGGCGTTTATACCTTCAAGCTCTACGGTCAGCCCAACATTTCAAACGCCATAAGAAAGACAAACGACGTTACGGGCAAGCTTGGCGATATATACAATCTCTACTTTGACAATATAGTATTCCCGAAGATAAGAACCAGCGGTCTTAATGCCCTGCCCGTTGACGGAATGTTTGAAATCTGCGCTAACTGCAGGGATATCTACATCAACGACGTAACTATGGAAACCGAGCCCGAAAATATGGTGGGCGACGGTATCAAGCTGATTAAGGTCGGCCCCCTCTCTGCTACATGGACAAACGGCTCGGACAACCCTGACGACTGGGGCGAGGTATTCTACCCCGACGCTATTTGCGAGGCGGACGGAATATACCTTTCCGACGTTGCCTTCGTCAAGGATGGAAAAAGAGTTAACACCACCGACCTTTCGCTCCTGACCAAGACGGTTGCCCTCACGGTAAACGAGGACTACCCGAACACGAAGCCCAAGGGCGGCACAGGCTACGGCACACTCAAAAACTGCACCGTAGAATAAATAAAAAGAAGCGAGGCGCTTTGAAGTGAACCCCAAATAGTTCACTTGCCTCGCTTTTTAATTTGCAAAATCGGTTGTCTTACCAACAAAACAGAAAACGTCGAGATAGGGAAAACGGCGAAAATGCGCTTAATTGAAGCCCGCAGGGCGCACGGATTTTGAGTAGATTTCGTTGTTCTTCACTCCGAAGCTGTATAGAATACAGCAAGCTTAAGGGAAAACGGCGGAAGCTACCAAAATACGAAGCCCGGCTACCTGTTCCAGTATTTTCGGTCCAAGCTTCTATATTGAATTGCTTCTGCGATATGCGCGGGCAGTATCACGTGTGATTTGTCGAGATCGGCTATTGTGCGCGCTACGCGCAGGATTTTGTCGTGTGCTCTTGCCGACAGACTGAATTTTTCAAATGCTGAGCGCAGGAGCGCTTCTGCTGTGCTGTCCATTATACACAGCTTATGCACCTGCCGCGGCGTAAGGTCGGCGTTTTGCAGAATGCTTTCGCCGCGCGACTTATATCTTTGCGATGCAAATTCGCGGGCGGCATTGACGCGCGCCCTCACTGCCGCGGACGGCTCCGCGTTTTCCTCTTTCGAGGAAATTTCATCGAAGGTTATCGAGGGCAGCTCTACTTGAATATCCATTCTGTCGAGCATAGGGCCGCTGACCTTCGAGAGATATCTGTGCACCGACTCCTCAGAGCAGGTGCATTTTCTGTTTGTGTCGCCAAAATAGCCGCAACGGCAGGGGTTCATCGCGCACACCAGCATAAACGATGCGGGATAGGTCACACTGCCCGACGCGCGTGTTACGGTTACCGAGCCGTCCTCTGTCGGCTGGCGCAGGGCATCAATGAGGTTTTTATTAAATTCGGGAAATTCATCGAGAAAAAGCACTCCGTTATGCGCGAGCGACACCTCACCGGGACGGGGATTAGTGCCACCCCCTATGAGTCCCGGCCCACTTACCGTATGGTGCGGAGCACGGAACGGACGGACACGCATGAGCGCCGAGCAGCCGTCACCCGCAACCGAGTGTACCATAGTAGTTTCAACCGATTCGTCGAAGGTCATATCGGGCAGAATTCCCGGCAGACACTTGGCGAGCATTGACTTGCCCGAGCCGGGCGGGCCTATGAGCAGAATATTGTGTCCGCCTGCCGCCGCTATCTCCATAGCGCGCTTTGCCTTTTGCTGTCCCTTTACGTCGGAAAAGTCGATAGGGGAAAAGCCGTTTTTAGTATTATCTGCATCGTGATATACGGCTTTTTCCATAGGGGATCTGCCGTTAATGTGTGCTACAAGCTCATTTATGCTGCCAACACCGTAGACGTCTATTCCCTCAACGACAGCCGCTTCGTTAGCGTTTGCCTTGGGCACATAAAGCTCGGAAAAGCCTGCCTGCTTCGCCGCAAACGCCATTGACAGAACGCCCTTTACCCCTCTTAGCTCGCCCGAAAGCGACAGCTCGCCGATAAAGCATTTTTTTGACAAGTCCACGTCCCTGTTTATTTTCTTTATGTTTTTGAGAATCGAAATCAGGATTGCAACGTCGAAAAACGAGCCCTCCTTTTTCATATTCGCGGGAGCGAGGTTGACCATAAGATCAACGTTTGGAAAACGCGTTCCGCTATTCTCACACGCGGCGCGCACGCGTTCCTTCGCTTCCTTTACCGCCGCATCGGGCAGTCCGACTATTTCAAAGCTCGAGAGGCGCTCCCAGCTCGAGCATTCTACCGTCACTATAAAGCCGTTTATTCCTCTTAAGCCTACGCTAAAAACCTGTGATAACATAAAATTCTCCAATAAAAAACTGAAATTTGACAAGCCCTGAAGCCCATATTAAGATGATATCACAGATACAGAGCTCTGTCAATGATTGCGTGCATTAATGCGCGCATTTTTTGTTAGGTTCGGTTTTATTTTTTTGGCGAGGACTCAAAACGCCTTATTTTTCAGGGGCTTCGGGCGATTTTTTAGCCGAAAATTTTGGTTACCAAATCAAGTAGCTTTTATAGTATAATAAATAAACAAAGGCTATGGGGGTAAAAATGAGATACAGCTTCGACGGTGATATTGCAAGAGCTGCGGGGGTCAATGCTGCTCTGCTCTTTGAATGTATCAGCTTTTGGCTGATTGTTAATAGAAAGCACAAAAGAAATGAGATAGAAAATAAAAATTGGGTATATATGTCGGCGCACGATTTCACCGAAAAGCTTCCGTTTTTGAGTGAAAGTCAGGTGAGGACAGCCCTTGACAAGCTGATAGGGCTCGGTATTTTAATTCGGGATAATCACAACAGGCTGTCCTATGACAAAACGAGCTGGTATACGGTCAGCGACGAGATATGGGAAGAAATCGCCTTCCCGAAGGGAAGTGAGCGACAACCGAGCATAAGCAGGCGTTTGTAATTGGTGATTAGGAGGAACGGAGCGAGGGAGGTAAATGGACGCGAGATGGTAAATTGGCGACGGTCAGCGATGGCGAAGCGAGAACGGGCGCGATGGGTGATGGCAAGGGGGTAAAAGCGATGGCGGGCGAAGCGAGAACGGGCGCGATGGGTGATGGCAAGGGGGTAAAAGCGATGGCGGGCGAAGCGAGCGTTTTTTGGTCGGTGGCAGGCGGAACGGAGCGAAGCGAAGGACGGTAGCGGGCGGAGCCCCTATGAATGTATTAAACCTTATTTATAACTATACTATACTAACTGCTTTTATCTAACTTAACTATTATAACTGGTATTGGTC
>JAZNXN010000041.1:0-33823 GCA_045593885.1 Eubacteriales bacterium | reverse complement strand
TCAAAACTCGACTGTTACACTGAAGCGTGTGAATTTTGAGTGGATTTTTTCGTTCTTCTGCCCGAAGGCGTATAGAATACGCCGAGATAGGCTGAAAACGGAAGAAGACGCCAAAATTCGCCGCTTCAGAAGCCAAGATTTTCACCGACGATGATAACCTTAATTCTGCCGGCGGGCTTTGATAATCTATGTGTAACTATTGTCGCACAGATGCTGTCGGGGGACTTACAATCTGCACATTTTCCGCTGTTTTTGCAGGGGGTGTTGATATCAAAGCGCTGTGCGTTTATCGGCGCGGCGGTGTTGTGCGCGCGTGATACCGCATCCTCGTGAGTCTTTACTATCTTGTTAACGCCCGCTATAACAATAACACTCTTCGGACCGTGAATCATCGCGCTGACTCTGCCGCCCATACCGTCGATATTAACGAGCTGTCCGTCCTCGGTTACTGCGTTTGCGCTCGCAAGGAAGGTGTCGCAGAATGCAACCCTCTTCATAAATTCATCTCTGTCCTCCGGCAGAACCTTCGCCCTATCCAAAATTTCATAATCGCCGCTGCTGTATATGGCATCGACTAGTCCGGATTGGAAAATACTGACCGAGCCGCCCCAGCCAACACTCGTTCCCTTGGGCATAAGCGAAAGGGCGAGTGAAACCGCCTCCTCGCAGCTCTCGCAGTAGTAGGCATCAAAATGCCTCTGTCTCATTGAGGCAGCAACCGCCTCGCCGAGCTTTTTGTTTCTTTCATTTATGGGTGTGTTCACGCTTTACCTCCGTCAGAATACAAAATCAAATTCAAAGTCGTAGATATTGACGGTATCGCCGTCGGAAATTCCGCTCTCGCGCAGCTTGTCAATAACGCCGTTTTTAATCAGCGCGCGCTGGAAAAAGTCGAGTGATTCGTAATCGTCAAAGTTAACCTGTCCCAAGAGATTTAGGAGCCATTCGCCCTCAACGTAGTAAATCCCGTCCTCAACTCTAACAGTTGTATCGGTGGTACCGACGCTCTTAGCGAGCATATTGTCAACCTCACTGACCTCAGCCTCATACACCGTAGCCTCTGGCATATCGGTAAGGCGCTCGCTGACAAGGCGAACAAGCTCTGTAAGTCCCTCGCCCGTTGCGGCGGACACATAGATAAGCTCACGTCCGCTGTGGCGTACAAAATTCTCAAATTCCTTGACGTAATCATCGTCAAGGTCGGTAATATCCGCCTTGTTAGCGACCACTATCTGCGGACGGGATGCAAGGCTCTCGCTGTATTTTTCAAGCTCAAAATCAATCTTTTTTATATCCTCAACGGGCTCTCTGCCCTCGTAGGCGGATATATCGACAACGTGCAACAGAAGCCTGCACCTGTCAACGTGGCGCAAAAACTCGTGACCGAGACCAAGACCGTCTGCCGCCCCCTCGATAAGTCCGGGGATATCAGCCATAACAAATCCCTTGCCCTCACCCACCGAAACCACGCCGAGATTTGGGGAAAGGGTTGTGAAATGGTAGTCGGCAATCTTCGGCCTCGCCGCCGAAACGCGTGAGAGTATCGAGGATTTTCCCACGTTAGGGAATCCGACGAGTCCGACGTCGGCTATCATTTTGAGCTCGAGCAAAATATCGCGTTCCTCGCCCGCCGTGCCCTTCTTCGCAAAGCGCGGTATCTGTCGGGTGGGGGTTGCAAAATGTCGGTTGCCCCAGCCGCCTCTGCCTCCCTTACAGGCAACAAAGTCCTCACCATCTGCCATATCGTGAATAATCTTGCCGCTGTCGGCATCTCTCAAAAGCGTGCCCTCAGGTACTAAAATGACGAGATTTTCGCCGCTTTTTCCCCACATTTTACACGCCTTGCCGTTTTCGCCGCGCTCGGCTATAAATTTTCTCTTGTATCTGAATGCAAGCAGGGTATTGGTTCCGGTATCCACACGGAAAACTATGCTTCCGCCGTTGCCGCCGTCGCCACCGTCGGGACCGCCCGCCGCCACGTATTTCTCGCGGCGGAAGGATACGGCTCCGTCTCCGCCGTCGCCTGCCTTCACGTAGATTTTTACATTATCAACAAACATTATTTCTTATCCTCGCCGCGTTCTCTCACGATTATTTTTATCGGAGTACCGACAAACCCGAAGGTCTCGCGTATGCAGTTCTCTATATATCTCTGATACGAGAAGTGGAAAAGCTCCTCGCTGTTGCAGAAGATAACGAAGCTCGGCGGCGCTACCGTCGGCTGAGTCATATAGTAAATTTTGAGGCGCTTGCCCTTGTCCGAGGGGGGCTGATGCTTCACCTGCGCGTCGCTGAGCAAATCGTTCAGCATACCCGTCGAAATTCTGGTCTTCGCCTGATTATTTACGTAGCATATCTGTTCAAAGAGCTTAACCACCCTCTGTCCCGTCATTGCCGACACGAAAATTATCGGCGCGTAGGGCATATATGAGAGCGCATTTCTTATCTTATCGGTAAACTGCTTTACCGTATTGTTATCCTTCTCAACCAGATCCCATTTGTTGACGACGATAATCGACGCCTTGCCCGCCTCGTGAGCGATACCCGCAATCTTTTCATCCTGCTCGGTTATGCCCTCGCTTGCATCTATCATAATGAGGCATACGTCCGCGCGTTCAACTGCCATATGAGTTCTTAGCACCGAGAACTTCTCTATTCTGTCCTCGATTTTGCTCTGTCTTCTTATTCCCGCGGTATCAATGAAATTGAATTTTCCGTACTCGTTTTCGAACTCGGTATCAACCGCATCGCGAGTTGTGCCCGCAATATCAGAAACAATGAGACGCTCCGAGCCGAGAATTTTGTTTATGATAGAGGACTTGCCCGCGTTTGGCTTTCCTATCACGGCAACATTGATTTTGTCGTCGTCCTCGCTCTCGTCCTCGCGGACGGGAATAGCACCCAATACCGCATCCAGAAGGTCGCCGCTGCCGCTGCCATGGAGCGAGGAAACCGCGATAGGCTCACTCTCAAAGCCGAGCTCGTAGAACTCATAAAACTCCATAGGGGGTGCGCCGACTCTGTCAACCTTGTTAACACAGAGAAATACGGGCTTTCCGCTCTTTTTGAGCATAACCGCGATATCCCTGTCATCCGCAAGAAGTCCTGCGTGCACGTCGCACATAAATATTATCGCATCGGCGGTGTCAATGGCTATTTCCGCCTGAAGCTTCATCTTTTTGAGAATTACGCTATCGGTTTTCGGTTCGATTCCGCCCGTATCAATGAGGATGAAGCGACGTCCGCACCATTCGCCCTCGCCGTAAATTCTGTCGCGTGTAACACCGGGGGTGTCCTCAACGATAGAACGGCGCTGACCTATTATTTTATTGAAAAGAGTGCTCTTGCCGACGTTAGGTCTGCCGACAATTGCAATTATAGGCTTTGACATATTTTTACCTCCTTCTTCTGCAACCGAGAATTGCGCTGACAAAATCGCTTGCACCGTCACCCGAAAGGCGAACTCTCACTCCCAATCGCTTTTCCATTTCCGTAACGGTCATACCGCACAAAAAGACATCCTCGCCGTCGCGCAGGCAGTTATCGGGCAGCAAAAGCTCCCGTCCGAGAGCCTTCCCCTCAAGCTGAGCGCATATATCCCTACCCGTCATCAGTCCCGACACGGTTATGCTGTGACCGAAAAAGTCGTTAACTATCTTATAAACACTCACGGAAAGGCGTGGGTAGATATTTTCGAGTGCCTTGCACATTTTCGAAATGAAGGGATAGGATGCCTCGCCTGTGGCAACAGATACGTGGCGCGGGCGCATAAATCTCCTGGGGCGCAGGGTGTCGAGCGAAACGCCGAACTCGTCAATAAACGAGCGAAGCATTCCGACACCGTTTTCTATCTGCGGATAGCCCTCGTAATAATCTCTGTCGGGCAGAGGACGCTCTGCCGCAAGATATAGCTCGTCACCTACAAAAAACAGGCGCGTTCCGTGCTCGGAAAGTAACCTGTCGCCAAAATCGGTCACGGTGTCGATTATCTCTTCTGCCTCGCTTTTACTGAACTGCTCCAGAGGATAAAGCCCGTCGCGGTGATCGGTAAGTCCTGCGGGTACGATGGATACGCTGTCAAGCTCGGGCAGGTACTCGGAGAGTCTGTTCATAGAATATATGAGCTCCTCGCCGTCGTTTACCCCCTTGCAAAGAACTATCTGCGCGCGCATGGTCAGCCCTGCTGCCTTGATTCTGTCAAGGTAGGATAGCACCTTTCCCGCGTTTTTGTTTTTCATCATTGAAACGCGCAGCTCGGGATTCATCGTATGCACCGAAATATTCATAGGGGATATGTGCATTTTTATAATTCTGTCGATATCCGAATCGGTAAGGTTGGTGAGCGTTATATAGTTTCCGTGAAGGAAGGAAAGACGTGAATCGTCGTCCTTGAAATACAGGCTCTCACGCATACCGTCAGGCAACTGGTCGATAAAGCAGAATATACACTTGTTTTTGCAGGAATGCTTCTTATCCATCAGGGGAGTTTCGAAGGCAAGTCCAATATCGTCATAAAGCTCCTTTTCGACTGTGACGGTATAACTCTTACCGTCCCTTTCAAGAGAAAGCTCTATTTTCTCGTCGGCGAGATAGAAGCGGTAATCGAGCACGTCGTTTATCTCAGATCCGTTTATGGACAGAAGAATATCGCCCGACAAAATTCCTGCTCTTGCCGCGCGTGAACGGCGCAGAACCTCGGCTATTTTAACCATAATCTATCTCCCTTCTCATTTTTTCGCATTCCAATACAGAATATATGTTACCACAAAATATAAAAAAAAGCAATATCTATTTTATAAAATAAAACGGATGCCCACGGGCATCCGTTTTTTTACTGTTCAAGAGGTGTGACGGCAATCGCGCCCTCAAGCAACCTCTCGGTTTTTACCATAACCTTGGTAGCATTGATTTTCTTATCCTTAACAGCGCGTGAAAATGCGTCATAGCCGTCAATTCCGTGCAAATCGCTGCCGAGTGCCACCGCTCCGTCGAGCGAAAGATACTTGCGTATGCGCCTGCGAGAGCCAAAGGCATAGAGTGCCCCTGCATTTATCTGGAAGGATACACCGATATTGAGAAGCCTCTCGGCAAGCTCGCGCCTGTATCTGTCGATATGCGCCACAACAACGTTGTAGCCGAGTGCGGATATCCTGACGAGTGTGTCAACGAGTTCATTCGTCCAGCTGTGTGTTGGCATCTCGATAAGCAGGGTTTTAGTGCCCACGATACATAAATCCGACAGCTCCTCAAAGTGGTCAAGTCCCGGACAGAGAAGCACCTCTGCCCCGACGTAAACCGAAAGTCCCTTGGGGATATGCTTCGCTATCTCTCTGACGGCGCGCTCTCTTTTGTCAAGGAAAACGCTGATTTTATCGGAATATGGGGAAAAATGCGAGGTAGCGACTATTGCGTCGGTTCCTGCCGCCATAACCCTTTTCAGTTGAGAAACCGATTCCGACAGCACACGGGAGCCATGGTCAACACCGGGCAGAATGTGAGAATGAAAATCGATAACTCTCATAGCACTTATTTCGTCGCTGCGTCGTACTTGTCGCCGTAAAAGGCGTATGAGCCGTACTTGCTGTACGAGCCGTACTTATATTTCTTGTAGTCCTTCCTGTATGCGCGGGTTGCACTCTTGGGATTAGCGCAGTTGAATACGAATCCGACAACCTTTGCATTTATCTTGTTCATGGTAGAGAGCGCATCCGAGATGAATCTGGAATCGGATATACCTGCTCTTACTACCATAATGTAGCCGTCAATCTCCTCAACCAGCGCGGTTGCATCCGAAACGACGATGATGGGCGGGAAATCGAGGAATATGTAATCGTACTCCTCACGGGCGTGAGCGATAAGCTCCTTCATTTTCTGATTGTTGAGAAGCTCAGATGGGTTGGGCGGAACCTTGCCCGCGGTAATCAGGAACAGATTGTCGTGCTTGGTCTTCTGCACAACGAGGTCGTTGCGTATACCTGCAAGGTACTCGGAAAGACCTGCCTTCACCTTAGCGGCAAAGGTTGCGCTCTGTACTGCAAGACGCATATCACAATCTATGAGCAGAACCTTTTTGCCCATTTTAGCAAAGGATATTGCAATGTTTGCGGCAGTAAGGGACTTGCCCTCGTGAGGAACCGCACTGCTGATTCCGTAAACAGGACACTTTGAATCGTTGTTGAGATACATTATGTTGGTACGTGCCATATTGTAGGCCTCTTTAATACCAAACAGGGTATCGTCTGTGAGAATCTTGTTGCTGTTAGCCATTCTGCGTATCCTCCTTTACTGCCTTTTTCTTTGGAGCTGCCGCCCTAGCGTATTCCGCGGTTGCCTTCGCATAATCCGCAGTTGCCTTCGAGTCGCTCTCGATATCGGGAATGATAGCGAGGATAGGAATGTCGGGGAACCTTCTCGACAAATCCTCAGCTGTGTTTACAACGTTATCGGTTACGTACTTGATGAACACGAGAATATAGGATATAACCGCGCCGAGCAAAAAGCCTATTACAAGGTTCTTGGGCATCGAGGGTGATACCTGAGTACCTATCTTCGCGTTATCGTTTGTCTTGACGTCAAAGCCATTGAAGGCGTGAAGCGCCTCGTCGGGAGGCAGGGGGTCGGCGATGGTCGAGTGATAGTCGAACATCTCCTTGTAGGATTCAAGAATATCCTTACAGAGAACGGGGTTCTCTGCCGTTACCTCAATGTAGAACTGACGCGAGCCGTCATCGTGGGATATTACTCCTGTTTCAATGCAGGACATAAGCGATGCGGTGGTCATTGTGTAGTCTTTCTTAGAAAGGTATTCTCTGTACATGTAGTTAACAACCTTCTCCTTGCCGACTGAGTCTGCAATAAAGGGAATGTTGTTGCTGATGATAGAGATATCCGAGCCCGCGGTTGCAACGTCACGGTGAGTAACGAAGAACTCGAGGCGCTGGGAATACATAGGTGTCTGCTTCTTAGTAAAGAAGTACGCCGCGGTGGTGAACAGAAGTGCGACGATGATAACTATGTACCAAAATCTTTTCAGCGCTGAAAATAGGTCGACAAGCGCTATCTCTTTTCTTTCTTCCATTGTAATTTCCTCGCAAATTTGAAGTGATGAAGTTTAATACCTATAAGATTATAACATCTGCGCGCATAAAAGTCAACAGCAAAACAGTGCTTTTTTACATAAAATCCCGCTTTTCTCTTGTTTTATGGGAAAAAATTTTTTTATTTTTTTGCAAAATTCTAAAAAATGTAAACAACTGTTTACCTCGAAAAGAAAGAAAAAACGGCCCGAAAGCCGTTTTTTATTTTTCAAGAGCTTGT
Organism: Eubacteriales bacterium; assembly: GCA_045593885.1. Lineage (GTDB taxonomy): Bacteria > Bacillota > Clostridia > Oscillospirales > CAG-272 > UBA1740. The sequence continues at coordinate 26,506 of JAZNXN010000041.1, read as the reverse complement.
ATTTTTGGCGCTGTCAGTCAGCCTTGCGGTTTCCTCGCATACGGCGCAGGAGAGCCTCAGCGCTTGCCTGTTGAGCCGAATCCACCCGCACCTCTGTCGGTATCGGAGAGCTCCTCAACCTCGTTGTAATCCGCAGTGATGAAGGGCGCTATTACCATCTGCGCGATTCTCTCGCCGTTCTCGATTGAAGCGACGGCGGACGAGTGATTGTGGAGCGCGACCATTATCTCACCCCTGTAATCCGCGTCTATAACTCCAACCTTGTTTGCGGGGGCAAGACCGCGCTTGCAGGCAAGTCCGCTTCTCGCATAGATAAGTCCGACGTAGCCCTTGGGTATCTCCATGGCGATACCCGTCTTTATCAGCTTGGTTTCATTAGGGGCAAGCTCAACCGTTCCCTCGGTGAGCGCATAGAGGTCAGCACCTGCCGCGTATTCCGTTCCGTAGGTGGGCAGAATTGCCTCGGGGCTCAGTTTCTTTACATTTACCTTCATAGTTTTAACTCCTTATGTCTTTATATTAATAATGTAGTCTTTGCCCCTCGGCAAAGAGATTTAATAATACTATTTTTACTTAGCCTGAGATTATTTCAGCTTTTCCCTCAGGTAAAGTCCCGTGTACGAGCCCTCGGTGGCGGCAACCTGCTCCGGTGTGCCCTCGGCAACTATCCGTCCGCCCCTGTCACCGCCCTCAGGGCCGAGGTCAATTATATGGTCGGCGGTTTTTATCAGGTCGAGGTTATGCTCGATAACTATGACCGTGTTGCCCGCATCCGCAAGCCTTGCAAGTATATCAATCAGCCTTGCAACGTCGGCGGTATGGAGTCCCGTGGTCGGCTCGTCGAGGATATAGACTGTCTTGCCGGTCGAGCGCTTGGATAACTCGGTTGCCAGCTTCACCCTCTGCGCCTCACCGCCCGAAAGGGTGGTTGAGGACTGACCTATCTTTATATAGCCAAGTCCTACGTCAAATAGGGTTCTGAGCTTGCGCTCAAGCTGAGGCACCGAATCGAAGAAGGAAAGCCCCTCCTCAACCGTCATTTCAAGCACCTCGTAAATATTCTTGCCCTTATACCTGACGTCGAGGGTATCTCTGTTATATCTTTTTCCGTGGCATACGTCGCATTTGACGTAAACATCGGGCAGAAAGTGCATCTCAATGAGCTTTACTCCATCGCCCTCACATGCCTCGCAGCGTCCGCCCCTGACGTTGAAGGAAAACCTGCCTGCGCTATAACCCTTCGCCTTTGCATCCTGTGTCTTTGCAAAAAGGTTTCTTATATCGGTAAACAGTCCCGTATAGGTCGCGGGATTTGAACGCGGTGTCCTGCCTATCGGGCTCTGGTCGATGGTTATAACCTTGTCAACGTGCTCCTCGCCGAGAATTTTCTTGTGCCTGCCGGGGTATGCTCTTGCGCGGTTGAGATCACGGGAAAGCGCGCGGTTGAGTATTACGTTAACCAGCGAGGATTTGCCCGAACCCGATACGCCCGTGACGGCAATCAGCTTGCCGAGTGGGAATTTTACGTCTATATTTTTCAGGTTGTTTTCACACGCGCCGACGACCTCGATAAACTCTCCGCTTCCCTCTCTGCGCTTGCTCGGCACGGATATTTTCTCCCTGCCCGAAAGGTATGCGCCCGTTACCGACTGCTTGCATTTTGCAACCTCGCTCGGCGTACCGCATACGACGACCTCGCCGCCGTGAATACCCGCACCCGGACCTATATCAACGATATAATCCGCGCTCGCCATAGTTTCCTCGTCGTGCTCAACCACGATAACGGTATTTCCCACGTCGCGCAGGTTTTTGAGGGCATCTATCAGCTTACAGTTATCGCGCTGATGAAGGCCTATGCTCGGCTCGTCAAGAACGTACAAAACTCCGACCAGTGCCGAGCCTATCTGCGTTGCCAGCCTTATTCTCTGCGCCTCACCGCCCGAAAGCGTTCCCGCCTTTCGCGCGAGGTTGAGGTATTCAAGCCCCACATTGCACAAGAAGGAAAGGCGCGCCCTTATCTCCTTCATTATCTCCTTGGCAATAAGCTCCTCGCTCGGCGTAAATCTAATTTCATTTACAAAATCCAGCATCTTCTGTATAGAAAGATGGCAAATCTCGTCGATATTGAGGCCGCCGACGGTAACCGCCAAAACCTCGTCGCACAGGCGTCTGCCCTTGCATCTCGGGCAGGGTGCGTAATCTATCAGCTCGTCGTAGCCCTCGTCACCGAACATGGCGATACGGCGCTCAATCGTGGGAATTATACCTGCCCACTCGGTTATCTGATGCTTCGCGCTCTTGCCAAAATAGCGTATAACATCATACTGAACTCCCGGTCTTCCGTACATCAGCGCGCGGAGCGCATCCTCGGAATACTCGGATATTTTACTGTCAAGGGAAAGCCCGAAGTCCTCAAGCATTTTGGCAACCAGAGGTCCTGACCAGCCGTCCTCCTCCATAGACTTGAAGCCGTTGCAGGCAATAGCGCTCTGTCTGAGCGACAGCTCCTTATCGGGAATCAGCTTTTCTATGCTGATAACACGCATCTCTCCGATACCCGCACACTCGGGGCACGCACCCGCAGGGTTGTTGAAGGAAAACATATTAGGCTCAAGCTCGCCGAAGCTGATTTTATGCTCCTCGCAGGCATATTTCTGCGAGAATTTATACTCCTCGCCCTCGCCGCCGTCGCGGTCAAGCACCGCAATATTAACTCTGCCGTCAGTGAGTGAGAGCGCGCTCTCAACCGAATCTCCAAGACGGGCACGTACATCCTCACGGATGACCAGACGGTCAACGACTATATCTATATCGTGGCGCAGATTTTTGTCAAGCTTAATCTCCTCGGACAGCTCGTACATGCTTCCGTCAACGCGCACACGCACGTAGCCGCTTTTCTTCGCCGAGAGCAGCACCTTCTCGTGCATACCCTTCTCCGCCCTTACGACAGGGGCAAGCACCATAAAGCGCGTGCCGTCGGGAAGCGCAAGTATTCTATCAACTATACTGTCAAGCGACTGCTGCTTTATTTCCTTACCGCATACGGGGCAGTGGGGTATTCCCACACGCGCATACAGAAGTCGCAGGTAATCGTATATCTCCGCAACCGTTCCAACGGTAGAGCGCGGATTCTTCGAGGTGGTTTTCTGGTCGATTGCAATTGCGGGGGACAGTCCCTCGATTATATCTACGTCGGGCTTGTCCACCTGACCTAAAAACTGGCGCGCATATGACGAGAGAGATTCGACAAAGCGACGGTGTCCCTCTGCGTATATTGTGTCAAACGCAAGCGAGGATTTTCCCGAGCCCGAAAGACCGGTGAGCACGACCAGCTTATCCCTCGGAATATCGAGGGATATATTTTTGAGGTTGTTCTCTCTTGCTCCTCTTATTACGATTTTTCTTTCCTTTTCACTCATATTAACCTATCCGTTTCAGAGGGATTTTGCCCTCTTTTTTATTTGGTAGTTCTCAAATCCTTTATTCTGTCACGCAAGTATGCTGCCCTCTCGAATTCGAGATGCTTTGACGCGTCTATCATCTGCGCGGTCAGGGTTGCTATCAGCATCTCCCTTGATTTCTTATCAAGCTTCTTCTTTGAGGACAGTGCCCTTTCGTCCTTCTTGTTTGCGATATCAATGACGTCGCGCACCGATTTTTTGACGCTTCTGGCGACTATTCCGTTGTCCTCATTGTACTTTTTCTGCTTTCTGCGGCGGCGCTCTGTTTCATCTATTGCCGCGCGCATTGAACGGGTTATTCTGTCCGCGTACATTATGACTCTGCCGTTTATATTTCTCGCCGCGCGGCCTGCCGTCTGTATCAACGAGGTTTCGTTACGCAGAAAGCCCTCCTTGTCCGCATCAAGTATCGCAACCAGCGACACCTCGGGGATATCGAGTCCCTCTCGCAGAAGGTTTATTCCCACGAGGGCGTCGAACTCGCCCATTCGCAAATCGCGTATTATCTCCATACGCTCCATCGTTTCTACGTTGTGGTGAAGGTACTTCACCTTTATTCCGTGTCCCGAAAGGTAATCGGTCAGATCCTCCGCCATTTTTGTCGTGAGAGTTGTTACGAGTATCTTGTCACCCTTTTCGGCGGTTGCCCTTATCTCACCTATGAGGTCGTCAATCTGCCCCTTTATCGGACGGACGGTTATTTCAGGGTCTACAAGTCCTGTCGGACGTATAATCTGCTCCGCTATAACCGAGGAATTTACGCGCTCGTACTCCTGGGGAGTTGCGCTGACAAATACCACCTGCGACAGCTTTTTCTCGAACTCATCAAAAAACAGCGGGCGGTTGTCGTATGCAGAGGGCAGACGAAAGCCGTACTCGACAAGGTTAGTCTTGCGCGAGCGGTCACCGCCGCTCATTCCGCGCACCTGAGGCACGGTTACGTGCGACTCGTCAATGAACATAAGGTAGTCCCTCGGAAAATAGTCGAGCAGGCAAAACGGAGTCGAGCCGGGCTCTCTGCCCGACATAACGCGCGAATAGTTCTCAACACCCGAGCAGAAGCCCACCTCGCGCAGCATTTCGAGGTCGTATTTCGTCCTCTCCTCTATTCTCTGTGCCTCAATCAGCTTGCCCTGCGATTTGAAAAATTCAACGCGCTCGCGCATTTCCTGTTCGATTTCGAGAAGTGCCGCTTCCCTGCGGTCATCGGATACCGCGTAGTGCGTTGCGGGATATATTGCGACGTAGGTGAGGGATTTTTTCACCTCGCCCGTCAGAACGTTTATCTCTGTTATTCTGTCAACCTCGTCGCCGAAAAATTCAACGCGGATAGCGGTATCCGTCGAGGACGCGGGGAAAACCTCGACCACATCGCCGCGTATTCTGAATTTATCTCTCACGAAATTGAGGTCGTTTCTCTCATAGCTTATCGACACGAGCTTGCGTACAAAATCATCACGCGAAAGCTCCTGCCCCACACGCGCAGAGGCAATGAGGGTGCTGTATTCGTACGGGTCACCCAAGCTGTATATGCAGGAAACGCTCGATACGATAATAACGTCACGCCTCTCAAAGAGCGCACTGGTCGCACTGTGCCGCAGCTTGTCTATCTCGTCGTTGACCATAGCGTCCTTTTCGATATACATATCCTTACCAGGAATATACGCCTCGGGCTGATAGTAGTCGTAGTAGGACACGAAATATTCAACCGCGCTGTCGGGAAAAAACTCGCGAAGCTCGGAGCAGACCTGCGCGGCGAGAGTTTTGTTCGGCTCAAGTATAATAGTCGGTTTGTTACATCTGGCGATAACATTTGCCATAGTGAAGGTTTTTCCCGAGCCTGTAACGCCGAGAAGCGTTTGCATTCTGTTTCCGTCCTCGATAGAGCGCACGAGCGCCTCTATCGCCTCGGGCTGGTCGCCCGTAGGTGTAAATTCACTTTTGAGAACGAACTGCCCCTCCACACTATCACCTCCGTATCATTTTGCTTTTCCGTTACCTTTTGCGCCACTCGCGGCATCTGTTGGCTTTTTGCCGTCGTTTAACCGCACGCATTATGCGCCTTTTTCGTTACCTTTTGCGCCGCACGCGGCATCTGTTGGCTTTTTTCGCTGTTATTTAACCGCAGGCCAACCTCGCTTGAGCCGCGCGTGCACCTTCCTATCCATTTTATATTATACAACATTTGTGCGCGTATTACAAGTACAAAAATAATATTTCAAAAACAAAAAGGCGACCTTCTCCGAGGTCGCCTCTGACGGTTAACCGCCAATATTATCCTTCATCCTTTTCCAGATGCCGTTTTCTCTGTTGAGGAATATCTCCCAGCCTCTGTCAAAGTTGTTCTTGCGCCAAAGGGAAAGGAAGCGCTGCTCTATATCCTCCATAAACACCGAAAGCTCCGAAAGCGCCTTTTTGTCCCCTGCGCGCTTTGCCAACAAGAACTGCTCGAAGGCTATTACCATATCGCAGTTAAGGATTATGTCTTCAATATGGGGCGTATCCTTCGGATATTTCAAAAGCTCTGTCTTGATTTCCTTCATATACGCTTCGACAAGGCGAATTGTCAGAGGGTCAAGGTGCGAGGGCATGCCGCTGATTGCCTGCTCTACCTCGAAGCCGAGGTGCGGGCCTGACCATGACAGGCGGTTTTCAAGAAGATAATAGTTCTGCATAAGGTGAGTCAGGCGCGCAAGCCCCTTCACACCGAACACCGCGCGGTCAAGGTATTCCTCGCAGCTTATGCTCTCGTTGGTCATCTTCTCGTGCGAGAGATGCTTTATCGGAGTTATATTGTCAACTTCGCAATAGTTCCACATGCACGCCGAAGCAAACGCAAGGGGCATAAGCGACATCGCCATACACTGCGGATGTCCACCGTCACCCCAGTCGGTAACGAGAACGCCCTCTCCGCCGAAGCAAATACAGGAGCGCACCGCACCGTCAATGTTGTACTGCGCGTTGTTGAATCTTCCCGTCAGGGAATTGAAGTTTGCAGTCGAGGGGCAAACGACAAATTTTCTGCCCTGCTCGGCGAGCAAACGGCATCTTTCGGTCTGCGGCCACTCCTGCTCGTAGCCCCAAACAAGAGCAATACTGTCCTTATAAATCTTCGGTATGCTGTCGGGGTGCTCCATAACGTGGTCGTCCCAGAACATCGGCGTTCTGCCGTACTCTTCCTTTACGAAAGAGAGAATTTTGTTGAGATACTCGACGTAAACCGTACCCTGTCCGCGCCTGTCACACTCCTCCTTCGTTTCTGCCTTGCCGAGTGAGAACGGCTCGTCCATTCCGACGTTTACGTACTCCGATTCAAAGAGGGGAAGTGTGTCAGCATACAGCGTTTTTGCGTGCTCCACAGCCTCGGGCAAGAGGGGGTTGAGGGTATCCATCGGCTTTTTGTCCTCGCGGCTGATGCCTAAATGCTTGAATTCGTCAAGCTCGAGCCACCCCGCCATATGTCCAAAGCCGTTCTGGTTCGGGCAGAGGTCGATAAATCTGTCCTTGCAATGCTCGCGAAGGGAAATTATATCCGCAGGGGTAAGGCAGTTTTCACAGTATTTTTTGAAATGCACGTACTCGAAAACGCGGGTGTCGATATAGAGCTCGAAATGATTGTATTTCATATCCGCAATTATATCTATTATCTCGTGGAGCTTTTCGACCTTGGGCAGTCTGCCGCGGCTGATATCGAGCATATATCCGCGAATTTTCACCTTCGGCCTGTCCTCTATGAAGGTAACATCGGTTTTGCCCTCGGAAGCTATCTGCTTTAGGGTTGTGAGCGCTAAATGTGCGCCCCTCTCACCACTCGAGGTCACAGTGATATCGCCATCGATTTTCAGGGTGTATTCCTCGTCCTGCATTCTTTCATCAACAGAGAATACGATAGCATTTTTGGCGCTCTCATCCACCGTTAAAAACGACAAAAGATATTTAATAGCCCTTTGATATTCAAATGGGCATTTTACCGCATATTTTTCAGCAAGCGGTGCTTCGTTTGCAGTGCGCTCCACACTTCTTGGACTTGGAAGAAATCTCATATTAAAATCTCCTTTTCATCTGTACCATTATTTCATCTGTACCATTATTTTATCATTGTAAGGTTTGATTGTCAATGCCATTAAACAAAAATTGCGTGTAAATAATACTGCATTTTTTTCTTTCGGTGCATAAAAATTTTTCTGTGGGAAAAAATAGCGTTAATAACAAAAGAAAGGAAGAAAACCAATGCAAACGAATTACTCTGCAAAAGCAAACAAAATTCTCTACGTGTCGGTGATAGCGGTGCTCTGCGTTATAGCGGTAACGATAGGAATAATCGCATCCGTTGCCGCAGGAAAATCTGACGGAGGCGAGACAGAAGCACCTGTAATTACCGAGCCGATAGAGGTTGACACACCTGTCGAGGTGCCTGTCGATGACACCGACAAAATCCCCGTATTCATATCCCCCGTCAGCGGTATAGTATCGGGCGAGCACAGTGAGGAAATATACGTATTTTCCCCCTCGATGAACGATTACAGAACGCATACGGGAATTGACATCGCAACCTCGCTGGGCGCTGACGTATACGCTGCCGCCGACGGTGTGGTAACGAAGGTATGGACGGACGATTTTATGGGCAAGTGCATTTCAATCGCTCATAACGGCGATACGGTCACGATTTATAAAAACCTCGCAAACGAGGTAGCCGAGGGCATCGTCGAGGGCGCGAGCGTGAGCGCAGGACAGAAAATAGCCAGCGTTGGCGACACCGCCGCGAGCGAGAGCGCGGACGAGCCGCACCTGCATTTTGAGCTTTTGGTCAAGAACGTGAGCTCAAACCCCCTCGATTATATCAGCGAGGAGAGCAAGAGCGCATCTCTCTCAAAGGACGAGGCGTACGAGGGTTAAGCCTGAAAGATAGCGCATTCTGCGCTATCTTTTTATATTTATATTGATTTTTTCGAAAGGCTTTGCTATAATATATTCAAGATTTATTAAAGGATACAGTTATGGAAGCAAAAAAGAAAAAATCAAAGGTTGGTATATATATTCTGTCAGGCGCGCTGACTATTTTTCTGCTCGCCCTGATTCTGTCGTTTAACGATATAGGCGCGATATTTGAGGTTCTGCGTACTGCCGATATAAGATATATTCTTCTGTCGGTGCTCGCGCTGCTCGTTTATCTTGCACTCTACCCTCTTTCGCTCTGTATTCTCACTCGCTCACGCGGATGTGATATAAGCATGGGCAGAACCTACGGAATTGCTATGACCGAGCATTTCTTCAACGGTATAACCCCCTTTGCTACGGGCGGTCAGCCCTTTCAGGCTTATGCGTATGCGAAATCAAAGGTCAAGGTGTCCGAGTCAACAGGACTTCTCTTGATGAACTTCATCGTCTTTATGCTGGTAACCAACAGCTTTGCACTGTGCTCGCTTTTCTATTTCAAGAGATTCGTTACCGACGGAGCAATGGCGGTTGTTGCGGTTGTTGGCTTCACTATGAACTTTATCGTGCTTGCCTGCACGGTTATTTTAGCGGCGAACAGGCGCGTGGCGGCGGCAATATCGAGATTTGTTGATTTTCTCTGCCGTTTTCGCTGGATAGGTCGCTTCCTTACCCCAAGGAGTGAGGCGCTCAAGACCTATTTTGTTCAGGTGCAGAATGCCTTCTCGGCACTCTGGAAGCAGAAAAGGGCGTTTTTCCTCGCCCTCTTGACAAAGGCGCTCTCGATGGCAGCATACTATTCAACCACCTTCTTTATCCTTCGCGCCCTGCATATAAACGCGCCGTATTCAGATATGCTCTTTATAATTCTCGGCTCGTCCTTCGCAATAACTATGGTCGTATTTTTGCCCACCCCCGGCTCAAGCGGCGGTATTGAATTTGCATTTTCCTCGGTTTTTGCCTCGATAATCATTGCAACAGGTGCTACCTCAACCGCTACGGTTGCGGCGGGCGGAATGCTCATCTGGAGAATGCTCACCTACTATTTTGCAATGCTCATTTCCCTTGCATTCTATATATTCCTCGAAATAGGCTTTTCCCGTCGGGCAAGGCTGGCTGAAGCAGAGAGCGCGGCGTCCGAGGACGAAGCGAGGTGCGATGAAAAATCCGAGGAAAAGGCAGAGGAGGATTGCGTATGACAAGAGTGTCCGTATGCTATTGCGGCAACAGAAAAATATTCGGCGGAATATTTATGTCGGTGCTCTCTATCCTCAAAAACACGAGCTCGGCTCTTGATATAATTCTGCTAACAATGGATCTGTCGGATAAAAACCCTGCTTTTTTACCCTTTTGTGAGGAGCAGCGCGCGCTGATGGAGCGAGTTTTGAGGGAGAAAAACCCCGATAGCTGTGTTCGCATAATCGACGTTACCGACAGCCAGAAAAAATACTTCGAGAACGGAAAAAACAACAAAAACTACTACACCCCATATGCAAGCATCAGGCTCTTTCTCGACCTCTACGACGTACCCGACAGGATAATCTATCTTGACGCGGATATAATGTGCCTTTCGGACGTTTCCGAGCTATACGGTATTGATATGGAAAATTACGAGTTTGCCGCCGCGCTCGATATCGTAGGACACAAAATGCTGCACCCGAGGTACTGCAATTCCGGAGTTCTTCTTCTCAATATGAAGAAGATAAAGGAAACGGGATTGTTCGAGCGCGCGAGAGAGCGTGTTTGCAAGCGATGGATGATGATGCCCGACCAGTCCGCACTCAATATGGAAGCGCGGGCGAAGCTGATTCTTCCCTACCGCTTTAACGAGCAGAGGAATATAAAGCCCGATACGGTTCTAAAGCATTTCTGCAAGGGCTACAAGTGGCACACCCCTATATCCTACAACTACAAGCAATGGCAGAGGGATAAGGTGCACGAAAAGCTGAAAATTCACGATTTTGACGATATTTACGAGCAGTACGATAAAATTCTTTCCGAGGATAAAAACGAGGAGCTTATAAAAATATGAAAAAGCCGAGTGTAAGATTCAACGAGGACAAGGAGCTCGTGGCGAAAATCAAGGAAGGACTGAAGGCAAGAGGCGGCTATTGCCCCTGCCGTATACCGAAAACAGACGAGTTCAAATGTATATGCAAGGAATTCAAAGAACAGATAGCCGACCCGAATTTCGAGGGCTATTGCCACTGTATGCTCTACTATAAATCAAAGGAATAAGGAAGGATTTGTGTTATGGCACTCAAAATAACCAAGGATAATTTCGAAAATGAGGTAATGAAGAGCGATAAGCCCGTGCTCATCGACTTCTACGCGGATTGGTGCGGTCCCTGCCGAATGGTAGCGCCGATAATTGAGGAAATCGCAGCCGAGCACCCCGAATACAAGGTATGCAAGGTAAACGTTGACGAGGAGGGCGAGCTTGCCCAAGCCTTCGAGGTAGTCAGCATACCTATGCTCGCAGTCGTAAAGGACGGCAAAATAACCGCCAACGCCGTCGGCGCCCGCCCCAAGACAGAAATACTCAATCTGCTCAAATAATTTCATCTGAAAATTAAAAGGCTGAGCCATTTGGCTCAGCCTCATTTTTGTTTATGCAAATTCTTTTATTATGCCAACGTACCTCAAAGGCAGTGTCACAGACGGTTGAAAGTAAGCCATAGGCGCGCTGCAGAAATTTTGCAAGACAAGGCGCAAACGAGCGAGAAGGGCGAAGGCATCCGTTTTCTGCCAAAAGCCCCGGTTAGGGATTTTTGATGCAGATTGCGCCCTCTGCTCCCGAAGGCGTACGAGGGTACGTCGAGTGGGGCTGAGAGGGCAATCGGCGCAAAAAGCACAAGCGGCATTAGTCTCCGTCATCCAATTTCAGCACAGCCATAAACGCTTCCGGCGTTACCTCAACGCTGCCGAGCTTTCGCATCTTCTTCTTTCCTTCCTTCTGCTTTTCGAGGAGCTTCTTCTTTCGGGTTATATCTCCTCCGTAGCATTTTGCAAGGACGTCCTTTCGCATTGCCTTTACTGTTTCTCTGGCTATTATCTTTGAGCCTATTGCCGCCTGAATCGGCACCTCGAACAGCTGACGGGGGATATTCTCCTTCAGCTTTTCGGTGATTTTACGGGCACGGGTGTATGCTCTGTCCTCAAAGACTATGAAGGAAAGGGCGTCAACCTGCTCACCGTTGAGCAGAAAATCAAGCTTAACGAGCTTGCTCTGCTTATACTCTGAGAACTCGTAGTCGAGGGACGCATATCCCTTGCTGCGGCTCTTGAGCGCATCAAAGAAATCGTAGATTATTTCGTTCAAGGGCAGAATATAGTGAAGCTCCACACGCTCGGTGTCAATATATTTCATATCAACAAATATACCGCGTCTGTCCTGACACAGCTCCATCAGGTTGCCGACGTATTCGGTGGGGGTTATGACGTTTGCCCTCATCATCGGCTCGTATGCGACGTCAATCTCATCGGGGGGTGGGAAATTCGATGGGTTGTCGATGTAAATTTCCTCTCCCGATTTCTTGATTATCTTGTAAATAACACTGGGGGCTGTGGTTATGAGGTCAATATTGAACTCGCGCTCCAGCCTCTCCTCGATAATTTCCATGTGCAAAAGTCCCAAAAATCCGCAACGGAAGCCAAAGCCCAGCGCAACCGAGGTTTCCGGCTCGAAAACGAGAGAGGCATCATTCAGCTGAAGCTTCTCAAGCGACTCGCGTAAATCGCCGTAGCGGGAGCCGTCCGCGGGATAAATACCCGCATAAACCATAGGGTGTACGTCGTGAAAGCCGGGAAGCGCCTCGGTAGCGCCGCCCTCAACGGTGGTAACGGTATCGCCCACACGGGTATCTCTCACGTTCTTGATGCTGGCGGTTATATAACCGACGTCGCCCGCATAGAGAGTATCCGTCTTTTTAAGTCCGAATGCCTGCATGGTGCCGACCTCGATTATCTCAAATTCAGCACCCGTATTCATCATTTTAATCTTGTCGCCCGCCCTTACTGTACCGTCCATTACGCGTATGTAAACCACAACGCCGAGGTAGCTGTCGTACTGCGAGTCGAATATGAGCGCGCGCAGGGGCGCATCGGGGTTGCCCTTGGGCGGGGGCACGTGCTTGACAACGCCCTCAAGGACGTCCTCAATATTTATGCCCGCCTTAGCCGATACGGCAGGGCTCTCGTCTGCGGGAATACCTATTATATCCTCAATCTCAGCACGTGTTTTCTCAATATCCGCAGAGGGTAAATCTATCTTATTTATTACCGGCAGAATTTCGAGATTGCTATCTATTGCAAGGTAGGCGTTTGCGAGCGTTTGTGCCTCAACCCCCTGCGTTGCGTCGACAACGAGAAGTGCTCCCTCGCAGGCATTCAGCGAGCGCGAAACCTCGTATCCGAAGTCAACGTGACCGGGCGTGTCGATGAGGTTGAAATAATACTCCTCGCCATCCTTTGCGCGATAGGTGAGATTTACCGCCCTTGCCTTTATGGTTATTCCCCTCTCTCGCTCCAAATCCATATCGTCAAGGAGCTGAGCCTCAAGCTCGCGCTTCTCTACCGCATTCGTCTTTTCGAGTATTCTGTCGGCAAGCGTTGATTTGCCGTGGTCTATATGCGCTATTATCGAAAAATTTCTCGTGCGCCTTTGCCTGTCAGTCACCGATAGATTCTCCTTTATCCTTCTTATATCTTACACTGCTCTTTTTGCCCGAGAAGAATGAATATATAATCTCAAGGTTTGAGCACAGCTTGTCCATTTTATTTACTATTTTCGCCTCGGGGCTCTTCGGTCTGGGCTTCACGACCGGCCACATATGAGAGGCAATTATCTCGCGCTCAAGCGGTGTTAAGTCAAACGCGCTCTCCGCGTTTTTCAGCGCTATCGAGGGGTGAAGGCGGTTGTGCTTCTTCGGCCTTTTATCCCTCTGTGTCCAATCATAGTAGTAGAGGTCGTGCAAGAGCGCGGCGCGCGCCGTCTGTATGTAGCGCAAGCCCTCTCCCTTCGCCTTCATATAGCTTAAATACGACACACTCAGAACGTGCTGATAGCGCCCGACGCGCATATGGTGCTTTAACACCTTCAGCCTTTCAATCTCGTTTGTGGAAAGGGTTGCCGCAACGTCGAGCAGATACGCTCTGCCGCTATCGCATTTTTCAAGCCTGAGCGAATTTTTGTATTCCTTGATGTAATTCATAGCACATCAATCACACGTCAGCAAAGCCTTTGGTATCAGCCTTATAAAGCTCAGCCTTGCGCTCAAGAGCCTCGCGGCTGTCCGCGTGAGAGAGAAAATACATCTTGACCTTCGGCTCTGTTCCAGAGGGACGCACGATTATCTTATCACCATTTTCGAGGGTGTAGTACAAAACGTCGCTGAGGACGGTGCCTGTGAGGGTGCTTTCGCCTGTTATGAGGTCGGTAATTCTTCCCTTGCTGTAATCGCCTATCGACACGACCTTATATCCGCCTATTTTTTCGGGGGGATTGTCGCGCAGGCTCTGCATAACCCTCTTGCGCTTCTCGATTCCGTCGAGTCCCTTCATATAGAAATCGGATACCGCGTCACCGAAATAGCCGTATTCCTTGTAGAGATTTTCGAGCGCATCAGAGAGCGTCATACCCTTGGTCATATAATGCGCGGTCATCTCGCATATCATCATCGTTGCGCCAACCGCATCCTTGTCACGTGCATAGTCGCCGAAGAGATAGCCGTAGCTCTCCTCAAATCCGAATATGAACTCGCCGTCAAGGCAGTTTGCTTCGTATTTCTTTATAACCTCGCCTATGAACTTAAAGCCCGTGAGAACGTCATAGAGCTTTATTTCGTTGACCTCAGCTATACGCGCGGCAAGCTCGGTTGAAACTATCGACTTGGCGCAGTAGGAATTTTTGTCAAGAATCCCTCTCTTTTGCCTTGCGCGTATCACGTAATCAAGCAGGAGCGCACCCATCTGGTTACCCGTAATAGTCGCAAAGTCACCGTTCTTGGTACGGCTCATAACTCCTACGCGGTCAGAGTCGGGGTCTGTCGCAATAACGAGGTCAGAGCCTACGCGCTCTGCAATTTCAATGCCGAGCTTGAATACCTCGGCGTATTCGGGGTTAGGCTTTACAACCGTGGGGAAATTGCCGTCGAGAGTCATCTGCTCGTCAACGGTGTAAAGATGCTTCATCCCCACGCGCTTCATTATCTCGGGAACCATTCGGTAGCCCGCGCCGTGAAGGGGGGTGTAGACGATTTTTAGCTCGTCTGCTACCTTGGGTATTACGTCCTTATCTATCGCGGTTGCCATAACGGCTGAGAGATATTTTTCGTCAAATTCCTCACCGAGAAGCTCGATAGCTCCTGCAGAGAGCGCGGACTCATAATCAATCAGATTATATCCGCCGAGCACGTCGATTCCAGAAATGTATGAGCTGACCAGGCTCGCCTGCTCGGGCGAAATCTGCGCTCCGTCCTCCCAGTACGCCTTGTAGCCGTTATACTCCTTCGGATTATGCGAGGCGGTTATATTTATACCTGCAAGGCAGCCGAGCTCGCGCACCGCGAAGGAAAGCTCGGGTGTGGGGCGCACTCCGTCAAAAAGATAGGTCTTGATGCCGTTTGCCGCCATAACGGTTGCTGCGGTTTGTGCAAAATAGCGGGAATTATTTCTGCTGTCGTGCGCGATAACCACGCCGCGCTCGGCACCGCCCTCGAAGATAACGAGGTTCGCAATTCCCTGCGTTGCCTGCGCCACCGTGTAAAAATTCATTCCGCCTGGGCCAAGCTCCATTTCAGAGCGCAGCCCCGCAGTGCCAAAGCTCATCGGCGCGGAAAAATAGAGCTTCTTTTTCTCCTCGTCGTTTTCTATTCTCAAAAGTGCCTCGCGCTCCTTAACGGTCAGTCCGCCGTATGCGAGCCACCTTTCAAATTCTTCTCTGTAATTCATAACCTTCTCCTGTTAGTTTTCGCTGCTTTCCGCCATTTTCTCAAGTGCTCTTGCGAGCTGGTCGGGACAGGACGTTGAGCGCATTCCGCACCTTATGCCCTTGAGCCTTCTTATCGCCTCGTCGATTTTCATTCCCTCGACAAGACGGGCAACTCCCTGCGTATTTCCCGCACATCCGTAGGTGAATTTCACACGTCTGATAACGTCACCCTCGCACTCAATATCTATCTGCCGCGAGCATACACCGCTCGGCTTATAGCTAATCGTTTTCATTTTATTACTCCTTCCATACACCAAACGGGGCAAAGCCGTAGGTGAAAAGATACATAAAGGTCAAAATTTTTACAGCTCCGTCAGCAGTCACGGTTGCGCTGACAAAATATCTGCCTCTGTCAAGTGAGCAAACCTCACCTATTTTTGCACCGAAATGCGAAAGGGCGGTCAGTGCCGTGCCAATCTCGCACAGCGGCGACTGTGAAAAGGAAAGCGAGATGCCCACATCCCCGTCAAGCGCAAAGGGAAGCGCCTCGGACACAAGGGATATTTCAAGTGTATCGCCGTTTGTCTGCTCAGATTCGGTCTTGGCGCATATATGCAGAAGATGCTCGCCAAGAGAATCGTAGACCGACGAAATTCTGTGTCCGTTCTCGGCGGTTGGCAAGAGGGCAAAATCCGCACGTCCCTCATAGAGAGCCGCTATCACCTCATCTGTATCGGCGACATATTCAACCGTCGGGCTTACGAGCATTTGGGAGAGCCTCTCATACGCGATATCGCTGTATCTGTTTTTTACGTAGCACACGCGCTCTCGCTTCTGTGTCATCGGGTAGAAATCAAGGACCGTTATGCTATGCCCCGAAAGCTCGGACAGACGGAAAATGAACCTGTCGGCAAAGCTCGCCATAGCGAATGCGTCGCACGGCTCAAAAAGCTCGCCCACCGTTTCGGACAGCTCAGCAAGCACAGAGGAAAGCCCCCCGCCGTCGAGTGTGCTCTGCATCTCAAATGCGAGCTCGGAATACAGGGCGGCAATCTTCTTTTCCGCCGCACGCTTTTCCTCCTTCTTTTCCGAAAGATTTTTTTTGATTATATCAATGCTATCCATTAAACCTCCCGAAAAGCAAAAAGCTCGCACAATACGGCTATTATATTATACTATATATTTTTTGGTTTATCAATCATTTTTCAAAAAAATATTTATAAATCTTTGGTTTGGTATTGCATTTTTATTTTTTTTGTGTTAGAATGTAAATGCTTGAAAAAACGCCGGTGTGATGGAATTGGCAGACGTGCTGGACTCAAAATCCAGTGGTAGCGATACCGTATCGGTTCGACCCCGATCACCGGCACCAAAAAAACGACAGGTTTTGCCTGTCGTTTTTCAATGAAAAAACACGGCGTCTGCCGTGTTTTTCTTTTTTACTCCGTTTTCCTTGAAAACACCCTGTCGCACAGGCGCTGGATGTGGGGGAACAGCAGGGGATATACTACGCCCGCAACGACAACGATGAGGAAGTAGCGCACCGCGTTTGCAAGGTAGGATGTGCCGATAATCAGCTTCACGCCCTCCTTTATTGCCAGAAGAACGAGAATACCGAGAAGCATTTTTACTATCTGTGCGGAAAGCGTTGCCCTTTCGCTGAAATGAACGTATTTTTCATCAATATTGTAAACGAGCCAGAGTCCGAGCGCACAGCCGAGCATTTTCGCCATATTCTTTCTTGCCGAGGAAAGATTCGTATTGAATTCCTCAAGCGCCGCACCAGATAGTCCCTCTCCGTCAAGCAGAAATACGTAGATAAACGCGACAACCGTCATAGCGGTGAATACGCCGAGAATTATATTCATCAGCTTATAGCTTTTGCGTGCATAGCAAAAAAGCGGATATAGCGCAAGCACAAGCACAAGGCCGAGGACGAGCGAGAACAAAACATCGGACGGTGTATGAACACCGAGATACATCCGCGAAAATGCGACGAGTGCCGCGAGCACGGGCAGGGTGATTTTCAGCCACAGGGGCTTCGATATAACCGCCGCGCCGCACAGAGTTCCAACCGCGTTTTGTGTGTGCCCGCTGGGGAAGGAATAGCCGCCGGCCGCCTCCTTGGCATTGCCGACTACCGTAAAATTCGGGTCCCTTATCCACGGGCGAGAAATGCGCGCGGAAATCTTCACGCACTGGTTAATTATCGTTCCCAAAAAGCCGACGGCGAAGAGATAGTAGGCATCCCTCTTATCTATACACCAATAAACCAAAAGCGCGATGAGCATAAAGCCTATCTCATCGCCAAGATAGGTAACCGCCGAGAAAAAGGCATCGAAAAAACCGTTTCTGTGTGCCTCAAGCCAATATAAAAACGACATAAAATCTCCCTTCTTATTAAACGGAAGTGAGGCGCATACGCACCTCACCTCTGTAAATTATCTTTCGTCAATGGTATAGGTAGGCACAAGCTCGTGAACCAGCTGCTTCATATCGTCGGTTTCCGCGTGTGCCGCATCGTAGAGCCTGTCAAGCATCGAGAACAGATTGTCCTCGTCGATATCGAGAGGCTTTCCTATGCTTATCATTGCATTGTCGGTTCTCTCAAGCCCCTCCTCAGCCATCAGGCGCTCCTCGTAGAGCTTCTCGCCGGGGCGAAGTCCTATACATTTTATCTCTATATCCACACCGGGCTCATATCCGCGCCGGCGTATCAGGTTGCAGGCGAGGTCGTAAATCTTCATCGGCTCGCCCATATCGAGAACGTAAATCTCGCCGCCCTTGGCGTATGCGCCCGCCTGAAGAACGAGGCTGACTGCCTCGGGTATGGTCATAAAGTAACGGATTATATCCCTGTGCGTGAGGGTGACGGGGCCGCCCTCGTCAATCTGCTTGTTAAACAGGGGGATTACCGAGCCGTTTGAGCCGAGCACGTTTCCGAAGCGCACCGCAACAAACTCGGTTTTCGAGTGCCTGCCTATCGTCTGGACTATCATCTCGCAAATACGCTTGGTCGCGCCCATTACGTTGGTGGGATTTACCGCCTTGTCAGTGCTTATCTGCACGAAGCGGAGAGTGCCGTACTTGTCGGCGCATCTCGCCATATTGAGAGTCCCGAACACGTTGTTTTTCACAGCCTCATTGGGCGAGGTTTCCATAAGGGGTACGTGCTTATGCGCCGCCGCATTGAATACAATCTCGGGACGGTACTTGTCGAATACGTCATCGAGCTTTTTCTTATCCCTTATGCTCGCAATCAGCGCAACGAGGTCAAGGTCGGGGTGCGCGCGCAGAAGCTCCATCTGTATGTCGTACGCGTTGTTTTCGTAGATATCGAGCATTATCAGCCGCTTTGGATTATGCGAGGCTATCTGTCGGCAGAGCTCGCTGCCTATCGAGCCGACACCTGTAACGAGAACGGTCCTGCCCTCGATATAGCCCATAATTTCGCGCAGATTTACAGTTACCTGGTCGCGTCCGAGAAGGTCCTGAATGTTGACATCGCGGACGTTTGAAACCGACAGCTGCTCGTTTACCAGCTGATACATACCGGGAACGGTCTGCACCTTCAGCCCTGTCATCTGACAGGTTTTGTATATCTGTGAGAGAACGTTTTTGGGTGCTGTGGGAATTGCAACTATAATCTTCGTCGCCTTGTATTTTTGAACCGCATCGGCTACCGTGTCGATAGCACCAAACACCTTGATACCGCCAACCGTGTGTCCCCATTTGTGCGAGTTGTCGTCGAGAAAGCATACGACGCTGGTCGGATTAATCTTGTCGGTGTTACGTATCTCACGCAGAAGCGCAGAGCCTGCCGCACCCGCGCCGACGATTATTACTCTGTTCTCGGTGTGGGTTGTTGTTATTCTGTATTTTACGAAGCGCAATATGCGCTTGTACGCCTTCGCAGGATAGATAAAGAGCGCGAAAAGAAGCAGGGTTACGATACATACCGATATATCGCCGTGAGGATAAATAGCGGTGAATATCAAGGAGAAAATGCCGTACGCCGCAAGAGCAACGGTGCATTTTACCGAGTCGCCGAAGCCGTAGAGGGAATAAACTATTCCGTCCATATTGAGCGCCACGAATATCAGCGTCATCATAACCGCCGCTATACTCCACCAGAAGAATGAGCGTACGGTGATAAAGCCGACTATCCCCTTATTAATAATGAGAAATGCAAAGAAGTAAGAGGCAAAAAGAGCCACAATGTCAATTGCCATTATGACCGCCTTCTTAAGATACTTGTTGCTCGCGATAAACCAAAGCATAAATTTTCTCCAAAGCAGTTATTTATATTATTATACAATATGTTTTTCTATTTTGCAATAGCTTGACCGATTTTTGTGTAAAATGACTATACGCCATCAGTGTTGAAGGGCGGAATGAAGCTCTCGTCCTCGCATCCGCTATCCTGCGAAAATCCCCTCTCAATGCCGAGAGCGTCACAGAAGTCGAGCATCCGCGAGTACTCCCTGTCGGTGATTTTGCGGCAAAGCTCGGGGTATTCGCCCTCGAGCGAGCTCTGCGGAGTGAACTGCCGCATAAGGCTGATATATATGCTATCCCCATAGGTTTTATGAAGATATTCGAGCACCGCACGGCTGTCACGCGCAGCTTCGGGGAGCATGAGGTGGCGCACTATCACGCCCCTTTGCATTATTCCATCGCTGTCGAACACCGCCCTTGGCTGCTGGCGTACCATTTCAGAGAGCGCCGCCTTTGCCCTCTCGGCGTAGTCGGGGGAGTGAGAGTATTTTTCCGAAAGCGCGGCGCTAATATACTTGAAGTCGGGAAGATAAATGTCTATATACCCCGCTAAAATCCGTAGGGTGTTGACGCTTTCGTAGCCCGACGAGTTGTAAACGACGGGGATATTAAGCCCGCGTGCCTTCGCCTTGTCAAGTGCCTCGATAACAGAGGGGGTGTAGTGCGCTGAGGTGACGAGATTTATATTGTGTGCGCCCTTTTCTTCAAGCTCTGTGAAGATTTCCGACAGGCGCGTGCTGTCGATTTCCTTCCCCCAAGCACCTCGTGAGATTTCCGAGTTCTGACAGAAAACACACCGAAGCGAGCAGCCTGAGAAAAAGACGGTGCCCGAGCCGCGAGTACCCGAAAGGCAGGGCTCCTCCCAGTGATGCAGAGCCGCACGCGCGACAAAGGGAGAAGCCCCTGCTCCGCAAAAGCCCCTCTCACCGTCATTTCTGTCAACTCCGCACTCACGCGGACACAGCCTGCAATTTCTATACAGCTCCTTTATATCCGTCATATTCCCAACCGTATTTTTTCATTTATATCTGAATTATATCACAAAATTATTCTCTGTTCAAGTAAAAAAGGAACGGAAAACCGTTCCTTTATAATTTTAATTAGCGCAATCAACTATTACAGTAAATTTATCGGTCTTAAGCGATGCTCCGCCGATAAGTCCGCCGTCCACATTCTCTTTTGCAAGAAGCTCTTTTGCATTTGCATCGTTCATCGAGCCGCCGTACTGGATTATCATTTCCTCTGCCGCCTTCTCGGAGTAGAGCTTCGCTATAACGCCGCGGATAATTCCGCACGCCTCGTCAGCCTGCTCGGGAGTTGCGGTAAGACCTGTACCGATTGCCCATACAGGCTCGTATGCGATTATTACGTTTTTGAGGTCCTCCTCGGGAATACCTGCAAAGTCGAGCTTCGTCTGCATAGATACGATTTCCTCGGTTATTCCGCTCTGACGCGCCTCAAGAAGCTCGCCTACGCAAAGGATAACCTTGAGCCCTGCGGCAAGTGCCGCCTTTGTACGCAGATTTACCGTTTCATCGGTTTCGTTGAAGTACTGTCTGCGCTCGCTGTGGCCGACGATTACGTACTCGGTGCCTATCTCCTTCAGCATTTCTGCGGAGATTTCGCCCGTGTATGCACCGTTCGCCTTGAAGTGAACGTTCTCAGCACCTATTTTAATGTTAGTTCCCTTTGCCGCCTCAACTGCGGTTGCGATATCAACGAAGGGTACGCAGAGTACGATATCGCACTTGTCCTTACCTGCTACCATAGGTGCAAGCTCGGTTATGAATGTGCGGGTCTGGGAGGGAGTCATATTCATCTTCCAGTTGCCTGCTATAACTGTTCTTCTCATTTTTCTTACCTCAAAAAATTATTTGTCAAGGAGCGCTGCGATTCCGGGAAGGGACTTGCCCTCAAGGAATTCAAGGGATGCGCCGCCGCCCGTGGAGATGTGGGTTATTCTGTCAGCATAGCCGAGCTGCTCGCAAGCTGCCGCCGAGTCGCCACCGCCAACGATAGTGATGCCGTCGCACTCAGCCAGAGCCTCAGCAACCGCAATAGTACCCTTCGCAAGAGTGGGGTTCTCGAACACGCCCATAGGTCCGTTCCATACTACCGTCTTCGCCGCCTTCACTGCGTCAGCAAAGAGAGCGCGTGTCTTCTCACCTATATCAAGTCCCATCATATCTGCGGGGATTTCACCGGAAGCCACGGTCTTAACCTCGATTTCGCCGTCAATGGGGTCGGGGAATGCCTTCGCAACTACGGTGTCAACGGGGAGCAGAAGCTTCACGCCCTTCTCCTCTGCCTTCTTCATCATATCCTTGCAGTAGTCAAGCTTTTCGCTGTCAAAGAGAGAGGTTCCGATAGAGCCGCCCTTAGCCGCGATGAAGGTGTACGCCATACCGCCGCCGATGATGAGAGTATCAACCTTGGTGAGAAGATTGTCGATAACGTTCAGCTTGTCAGCAACCTTCGCTCCGCCGAGAATTGCAACGAAGGGGCGTGCGGGATTCTCAAGCGCCTTACCCATAATACCGATTTCCTTCTTAATGAGGTATCCGCAAGCTGCGGGAAGGAATGCGGCAACGCCTGCGGTGGTAGCGTGTGCTCTGTGAGCAGTACCGAACGCATCGTTTACGTATACGTCCGCATACTTGGAAAGCTCCTCTGCGAAATCAGCGCCATTCTTCTCCTCGCGAGCATCGAAGCGGACATTCTCGAGAAGCACTGCCTTTCCGCCCTCGAGAGCCTCAACCTTCGCCTTCGCATCAGCACCGATGATATCGGTAGCGAAGGTAACGGTTCCTTCACCGAGAAGCTCGTTGAGTCTGTCTGCTACAGGCTTCAGCGTGAACTTAACAGGGTCATTCTTGAGAGCCTTGTCAAGCGCCGCCTTGGTAGCTGCTGCCTGATCTGCCTCGGGCATAGCCGCGATAGCCTTCTTCTCCTTCTTGGTGAGGCCAAAGCCCTCGGTGAAGATGCTGTGAGGCTTACCCATGTGGGAGCAAAGAACAACCCTCGCACCCTTTTCGAGCAGATATTTGATAGTGGGCAGAGCCTCAACTATTCTCTTATCACTCGTGATTTTGCCATCCTTGAGAGGAACGTTGAAATCGCAACGGACGAGCACGCGCTTGCCTGCTACGTCAACATCCTCAATGGTCTTCTTTTCGTACATTGACATAATTTTATATCTCCTTTAAGATAATTTTTACCAAACGATAGTATAACATATTATTGTCGCTTCGTCAATATTTTATTGTTAAATTTATCACGATTTTTATATTTATGGAAAAAATGTATGGACAAGGATAATTTTTTCTGCTACAATATGATTAAAATGACAGAAGGACGGGGCTTTTATGCTGGACAGAGATGAATTTTTCGGGCTGATACAGACGGCGTTTTCCGACAACGGACTTTCGGATATGCTGAGTGACACGGCGTGCGAGCGCCTTTATTTACTCTCGGATTTTCTCTTGACCGAGAATGAAAAATACAATCTTACCGCCATAAAAACGCCGAGGGGCGTTGCCGCCCTGCACCTTGCCGACTGTGCTCTGCTCGCAAAAATTCTTCCCAAGGGGGCGAGCGTTTGCGATATCGGGTGCGGCGCGGGCTTTCCGTCGCTGCCTATCGCGATTTTACGACCCGACGTGAGCGTGGTTGCGATTGATTCGACGCAAAAGAGAATAAATTTCGTAAACGAATGTATAGAAAGGCTATCCCTTACCAACATCCGAGCCGTTTGTATGCGTGCCGAGGATGCAGGCAAGCACCCCGATATGCGTGAAAGATTCGACACGGTGACAGCGAGGGCGGTTGCCGAGCTGCGCGTGCTGTGCGAGCTGTGTATGCCGCTTCTGCGCGTCGGCGGCAGCTTCATTTCAATGAAGGGCTCAGGCGTTATGCACGAGAGCGAGGCGGCACGCGGTGCGATACGCACCCTCGGCGGAAAAGTCGAGAGCGAGCGAGAGCTTTTGCTGAACAATTTCGGAGAGGACGTCACAAGGTCGCTTTTCGAGATAAAAAAGATTTCGCCGTGTCCGCCAAAATACCCTCGCCCCTACTCGCAAATATCCAAAAAACCGCTGTAAAAAACATTTTTCAATACACAAAATCACGGTATCTGCAATTGCTCGCCGTGATTTTTCCTTTCCCGTCTTAATGCGGGAGAAAAAAACATTTTCCGCGCCCTTATATCGACATACACCCCCTTGATTTTGCGGTATAATCAAAGAAAAAACACAAGGAAAGGGATGAAAAAATTTATGGCAATACTCACAGAAGAAAAAAGTCGCTCGGGGATAGGTATTCGGGAGCTTGACGGCAGAGTTTACATATCCGAGGGGGCGAGCGAGCGCATAGCGTTCCGCGAGGAAAACAGAATCTGGGGGGACGAGCAGGTATATCACATAAAAATCTCCTCAATAATCGCAAACCCTATGCAGCCGAGGAAGGTGTTCGAGGACGAGGCAATCTCAGCACTTGCGGAAAGCATATCGAAATACGGAATACTCCAGCCCCTGACGGTTCGCAACGTATCAATGTATCTTGACGAGGAATGCTACGAGCTGGTCGCGGGCGAGAGGCGTCTGCGCGCGGCAAAATCTCTCGGTATGGAAACGGTTCCGTGCCTCATTGTCAACGTGACGGACAAGCAGAGCGCGGAGCTGGCGATAATCGAAAATCTCCAGCGCGAGAACCTGAGCATTTTTGAGCAGGCGAGCGCAATCTCCGCCCTCATCTGTATCTACTCGCTGACTCAGGAGCAGGTGGCGGCGCGCCTGTGCGTCAGTCAGTCCTACATCGCAAACAAGCTCAGGCTTTTACGGCTCACCGAGGAGGAGCGCGAGATAATAGTCAAAAATGCGCTGACCGAGCGCCACGCGCGCGCCCTGCTCAAGCTTTCCGACACCGAGGACAGAAAAAAGGCTCTCGATAAAATCATCGAGAAAAAACTAAACGTGTCACAGGCCGAGGAGCTCATCGACAGAATGATAACGCCCAAGGAGCGCGTGCCGAAGCAGAAAACGCTCGGTGCTATCAAGGACGTGCGTCTTTTCTACAACTCGCTTGATAACGCGCTCAAAATCGTCAGAAAAAGCGGCATCGCCGTATTCACCAAAAAGCGCGAGCTTGAGGACGAAATCGAATTGACTATAAAAATAAAGAAGCCAAAAATAGAGGCGTAAGCTGACAGGTCAAAAGAAAAAGCAGACCGTAAGGTCTGCTTTAATTTCTTAAATGTGTAGCAACATTTGAGGGGTAGTGTGCAAATTTATATTTGCTGCACTCATGAGAGTGACTCGGTCATAATTTTTACGGCAAAGGAAAATCCCGAAACGAAGGCATCCTTGCTCGAAAGCAGCTCAATTTCAGAATAACATTCCTCAAGCGAGCGAAGGGCATCTGTGCCATTTTCGCCGAGAAGCTCCCGCAATTTGTTCTTTCGCTCCTCAAGAAGCAGGAGCGCTTTATCTATCTCCTCGCAAACGACACTCTCCTTTCTTGACACTGTAAAATCCTGCCATAATTTTTGTAAGGTTTCCTTCATTGATTCAACTCCTTGCGCTTTGACACTCATTTGTGCCTTTTAATTCATAATAACACATTTTTATGTCTTTGTCAACACATTTTTGTGCCAACTAAAGCACAAATTTGTGTTATGGTGTATAATTAAAAGGAGGGGGGTATTGCTGAAAATGAATAAATATAGAAACAGGCTACGGGATTTGCGTCAGGACAAGGACTTAACGCAGGAGCAGGTTGCGAAAATATTTTTTCTCCAAAGAACGCAATACAGAAGATATGAAAATGGGGAGAGCGACCTGCCGCTCGAATGGGCAAAAAAATTTGCTGAATACTATGACGTTTCGATTGATTTTATATCGGGAAGGACAAGCACGCCGAAGCCACCGCCGAGCTCTCTGACCGCAAGGCAGAAGCGGCTCCTTGAGGCATACGCGAAAAATGCGGATTTGCAGACGGCGGTAGACAAGCTTTTGGGTATTTGATGTGCCTTGCAGTGCAAAGGACAAGCCTTCGGGTATTTGAAGCGCTTTACAGGCGACAGATAACCCTTCAGCTTTAATTCGCTGCGGCGGAGTTTGCCGTACGCACCGACTTTTTGTACGTATTAAAGGAACAGATTTTTCTGTTCCTTTTTATTTTTGCAAAATAGTT
Organism: Eubacteriales bacterium; assembly: GCA_045593885.1. Lineage (GTDB taxonomy): Bacteria > Bacillota > Clostridia > Oscillospirales > CAG-272 > UBA1740. The sequence continues at coordinate 712 of JAZNXN010000041.1, read as the reverse complement.
ATAAACTTATTGATTTTTTCGCGTGCGTATGATAAAATAGCCTTAAACCATAAGAAAGTGAGAAAACCAATGAAAAAAATCACCCTCGGCACACCCGAAAAAATAGTTCCTTCTATGTTTTGCAAGGGCTTTAACTATGAGGAAAGCGATATAAAATACGATATATCCAAAATTTCGTTCAGAGAAACGCCCCGCGGCTGCCTTATCGAGATGCCGCTGCTTGAAAAGGAGCAGGTATACGGCTTCGGTCTTCAGCTCAAGGGCTTCAACCATAAAAATCACAAGCTTATGCTCCGCGCAAACTCCGACCCCTGCGCCAACACGGGCGACAGCCACGCACCTGTCCCCTTCTTCGTCACCACCGAGGGCTACGGTATGTATTTTGATACCGCCCGCTACGTTGAGGCGCATTGCGGCTACGGCAAAAACAAAAACCGCGAAAAGATAGAAAACAACTCTATCATAGTAACCCCCGAGGACCTCTACCGCAAGTGCGGTCTGCGCGAAACCACGGTTATGGCTCTCGAAATTCCTATTGCGAAGGGCGTTGATATCTACATAATCGAGGGCGATACAATAACCGATATCGTAAAGCAGTACAATATGCTCGCGGGCGGCGGCTGCGACATTCCCGAATGGGGACTCAAAACCATTTACCGCTGCTATGCAAGGAACACCGACGAGCAGGTTATGAGAACCGTTGATTACTTTG
>JAZNXN010000040.1:0-11669 GCA_045593885.1 Eubacteriales bacterium | reverse complement strand
AAAAACTGTAATAAACCAAAAATCGCAGATTTTTTCCTTATTGGCAACGAGATATGGATTTTAGTAAAATTAAAAGTGAGGAACTTTTTGTCCCTCACTTTTTTGTTTGCGGTTATGCCCAAATGAAGCAGCCCCTTTTGGTTTACTTGAAATGCCATATTACAAAACGTAGAATAAAACGCATATAGCCTGGAGCACCGTGCCGCCGAGCACGAAGAAGTGAAATACCGAGTGAATGTACTTAACCTTTTTATGCTTTCCTATCGCGTAGAGCACAGCGCCTACCGTATACACGATTCCACCTGACAAAAGGAAGGCAAAGCCCGCGCCGCCCAGTGCCAAAAACGCCTTATCTATTGAGAAAATTATTGCCCAGCCTATCGCAACATAGGCGATAAGGGATATTTTCTCGTATTTTTTGAGGTCAATGCCGTTCATAACGATTTCGAGAACCGCAAGCCCCCATACCACCGCAAAGGTGACCCACGCTGCAACGGGATATTTCGGAGCGAGCGAAATTGTAAGAATAGGCGTATAAGTACCCGCTATCAGAAAATATATCGTGCAGTGGTCGATAACCTGAAAAACCTTCTTGCCCATTGAGTGCGGCAAAAGGTGATATACGCTTGACATAGAGTAGAGCATTATCATTGATACACCGTATACCGCAACCGAAATTGCCGCGCCTGCCCCGAGGGGTATGGCAGAAAGAAGCCCAAAGGTCAGAACGAATAATCCAAACAAAATTCCCGCAATATGCGAGGCTGTGTTTATAACCTCCTCGCTCGGCGTATATCTCGGCAGTATTCTGTCACACAGCCGGGTTCTCTTTACACTTGAATCGTATAACCACATAGCATTTTCCTCCTTTGTTTTCCTTGCTTTATACATTATAGCCGAGAAAAAGCACAATCTCAACCTACTCATGCGTTTGGTAATTCTACCGTTGAATTTCTCAACTCTACCGCCCGAAAAATGAGGTAAACTGACAGTAGAGTTAACAAAATATACATTGATTTTGCAAAAAAAACCTGCTATACTGTACGCATAATATACTCATTCGGAGGAAAAATGGAGTTAAAGCAGATAATTGCAAAAAATATAGTTGACCTTCGCCGCGCCCGCGGCATAACGCAGGCAAGACTGGCAGAGAGGCTCAATTATACCGATAAGGCAGTATCGAAATGGGAACGAGGTGAGTCTGTTCCCGACGTTATAGTTTTGAAGCAGCTAGCCGATATCTTCGGCGTTAGTGTTGATTATCTTCTGTCAGAAACGCACAGCTCCCGCGAGGACCGCTCGCGCACCGTAAATCATATGATTATAGCGCTCATATCCTGCGCGCTCGTGTATGCAGTTGCGACAATCATTTACTTTGTTCTCCGCTTAACCGTTGACGCGCAGGGATTGTGGCGTGTTTTCCTGTGTGCAGCCCCCGCGTGCTTTATCTTAATTCTAATATTCAATTCAATATGGGGAAAGCCTCGCCTGAATTTTATAATAATATCCTTTCTCTTATGGAGTGCGCTTCTGACCGTTTTTGTCTTCTGGAACAGACCGTTTGTGTTTGTGCTCGGTCTGCCGGCGCAGGTAATAATTGCCCTCTGGGCACGTTTCCGCTTTCCGTCACACCTTGAGCGTGGGGAGAAAAAGGAGGCTTGAGTCGATAGCTGTTACGACCGAGCAATCGACAACTAAAAATAAGAGGCTGCTTGATTTCGGCATAACCGCAAACTAAAAAGTGAGGGACAAAAAGTTCCTCACTTTTAATTTTACTAAAGCTTATATCCTGTCAATAAAAAGGAAAAAATCTGTGTTTTTTTGCTTAATTTATCTGAATTTCACTGAATTCTTAATGACTCGACCCATTTTACATTACAATTTCGTATAATTCAAGAAGCTCATCGTCGATTTCCGATATACGCCTGTCGATTTCTGCGGCGCGCAGATAATCGCTTGCCGCCTCGGAGAACAGCTCATCCTTCAGCGCCGATTGCTCAGCCTCAAGCGAGGCGATTTTTTCCTCAGCCCTCTTTTTCTTATTTTCAAGCATTCGCTGAGCGCGTATTTCCTCTTTTTTCTTTTGATAGGACCGCTTTTGCTCGCTCTCTGCTTTTTCGGCTGCGGCGGGTGCGCTGTCCCTTCGCTTCTCACTCCTCATTCTCATATATTCCGAGAATGCGCCCTCGCCAAAATCGAGGCGGAAGTCCGATACCCCACCTGCCGAAAGCTCGATAATTCTCGTCGCGAGTGCATCAATGAAATATCTGTCGTGCGATACCGCGATTACCGTGCCCTCGAATGCGGTCAACGCAACCTCAAGTGCCTCGCGCGAGCCAATATCAAGGTGGTTGGTCGGCTCGTCCATTATCAATAGATTTACCTTTTTGAGCATCAGCTTGGCAAGTGTGACTCTCGCCCGTTCGCCGCCGCTGAGCTCACAAATTTTTTTGTCAATATCCTCACTGCCGAACAAAAACAGAGCGAGTGCCGAGCGAAGCTCGAAATCCGTTTTAGTGGGGTATTCCGCGCGCATTTCCTCAAACACCGTGTTCGTGGCGGTTAGGGTACTGTTTTCCTGGTCAAAATAGCCTATTTTTATGTTGTAGCCAAACTCAAATCTGCCCGAAAGCGCCGAGAGCTTGCCCATCAAAACCTTCAACAGCGTTGATTTTCCGCAGCCGTTGTCGCCGAGGAAAAACAGCCTTTCTCCCCTGGTGAGCGTGAAGCTCAGCCCCTCAAACAGAGGCGAGCTGTATCCAACGGAAATTCCCTTTACGCGCAAAACCTCGCCGGCGCTGTCCTTTTCCTCGTCAAACCTTATCCTTATATTCTTTTCGGGTGCAGGAGCAAGCTCGATTTTTTCCATTCTTGCGAGCTGCTTTTCCTTTGCGCGTATCGTCACGAAATTGTGCTCTCTGCCGCAACGGCGCTGAAAATCTATATTTGCCTTGATTTTCGCTATCTCTAACTGCTGAGCCTTGTATTTTCGTTCGAGTGCCGCCGCATCAGCCATCTCCTGCTCCTTGCATTTCGAGTAGCTGCCGTGATACAGCTGTGCCTTGCCGTATCGGAGCTGAAGTGTCTTGTTCGTCGTTCTGTCAAGAAAATATCTGTCGTGCGATATAATTATAACCGTCTTTTTGTATTGAGAAACGAAGCCCTCAAGCCAGAACAGAGAATCAACGTCGAGGTGGTTTGTAGGCTCGTCAAGTATCAGCAAATCGGGCTCGGTTGCGAGCAATCGCGCGAGCGACAGGCGTGTGTGCTGACCGCCGCTGAGCGAGGAAACGGGCAGAGGTAAATGCTCCTCGCCAAAGCCCATATTGAGAAGCCGCGCGCGGCAGCGCGAGCGAAATTCAAGTCCGCCCCCCTGTGAGTATTCCTCGTTTGCCCGATGGAGTCGCTCGTACATTCTCTCGGTGTCACCGCATCCGTCGGAGAGCGCCGCTTCAAGCTCACGAATCTCATTTTCGAGCGCAAGCAAGGACCCAAACGCCGAGTACATATAGTCGATAACGCTCATTTTCGCATCGCTGTCGCTCACGATAACGTTCTGCTCAAGGCACCCGACACTTTTTCCCTTCGCAATAAAAATATCGCCGCCCGTGGCGGTATATTCACCTGTTATCAGACGGACAAGCGAGGTTTTCCCCGCGCCGTTTACGCCTATAATTCCGAGGCGGTCACCCCCATTAACCGAAAAGCTGATGCCGTCAAGTATTTTCTTGTCACCGAATTCGAGCACAAGCTCGGATGCCGTAAGTATCAGCATAAGTAACCCCCTTCGTTTTTATCCATTTCATTATACAACAAAACGGGGAAAAAAGCAAACGCTTTATCAAAAAAACAGATAATTATTCATCAACCGCCCCACCCTTCGTGCATACATATTAATAAAGGGTATTGACAAAAGAATAAATATGCGGTAAAATAGTTCTGTAAAATTAATTTGAGCGAAAGCTCACGAAAGGATTTTTGCTATGAAAAAGATTTTTGCACTTGCACTTTGCGCAGTAATGCTTTTCACCTGTGCATTCTCTCTCACATCATGCACCAAAACCTACATAGGAGTTCAGTCGGGAACAACCGGTCAGTATTTTGTTGACGGTGACGAGGACTGGGGCTTCGACGGTCTCAAGGGCTATATGTCCAAGGGCTATAGCAACGCAGGTCTTGCCGTTAACGATATGAAAAACGGCGCAGTTAAGTACGTTATAGTTGACAAGGCTCCCGCGCTCCAGCTTGAAAAGTCAATCGACGGTATCAAGGTAATTGATATCGAGCTCACCGAGGAGGAGTACGCATTCGGAGTTGATAAGGCTCAGGCTGACCTTCTCGCAAGCATCAACAACATTCTTGCAACCAAGACTGCTGAGATTCAGGCTATCTTTGATAAGTACGCTACCGGCGAGGGTATCGAGGGTATAACCAGCGCAGAGAAGGACGTTAACCGTGCGGCAGAGCAGCTCGTTGTTGCTACCAACGCAGAGTTTGCACCCTTCGAGTACACCGACGGAAATAAGTACGTAGGTATTGATATTGAGATAATGAAGCTCGTTGCTGACCAGCTCGGTCTTGAGCTCGTTATCGAGAACATGGACTTTGATGCAGTAGTTACCGCTGTCGGTAAGAACGGCGTTGACGTTGCAGCAGCAGCGCTCACCGTTAACGAAACCCGCGCACAGTCTGTAAACTTCTCTACCTCTTACTACAATGCGGCTCAGGTTCTTATCGTTCTTGAAACCGAAACCGCATTCGACAACTGCACCACCGCCGAGGACGTTCTCAAGGCTCTCGGTCAGTAATAAATAAGGATTGAACAAAAAAGATGAGTTCATGGAATCTTTTTTATGAGAGGTTCATCACGAAGGGCGGTTTTGAAACCGTCCTTTCGGGTTTATTGGCTACGGTTGAGATTGCGGTCGGCGGTCTTATCATAGGTATTATCCTCGGAACTGTGATTGCGGTTGTCAAGGTTATGCCGAAATACGACACGCTGCCGAAGGCTTTGAACGTGATATGCGATGTCTACGTTGCCTTCTTCCGCGGAACACCGATGGTCGTTCAGCTTCTCATAGGTTATTACGTGCTTTTCCCCGCACTCGGAATTATGATGGACGCGGTAATCGTTGCCGTCATAATATTCGGTCTTAACAGTGCGGCATACGTTTCGGAAATAATGCGTGCGGGTATTCAGTCGGTTGATCCCGGTCAGCTTGAGGCGGCACGCGCTCTCGGCCTGCCCTACAAGACGGCAATGCTGAGAATTGTAATACCCCAGTCGGTGAAGAATATTCTTCCCACCCTCGGAAACGAGTTTATTGTGCTTATAAAGGATACCTCGGTGGTCAGCTTTATCGCGGTAATCGATCTTACCAAGGCGTTCAGAATGATTGGCGACGCCAACTACGAATACGTAATTCCGTATCTGTTCCTTGCCGCCGTATATCTCGTTATAGTATTCGCAATAACCCTGGGAATACGCGCTATGGAGAGGAGGCTCAAGAAGAGTGAAAGATAATATAATTTCAGTCAGAGCGCTCTGCAAGGACTTTGGAGACGTCAAGGTTCTCAAGGGCGTGGACCTCGATATAGCCAACGGTGAGAAGATAGCGGTAATCGGCCCCTCGGGCTGCGGAAAATCGACCTTTTTGCGTTGTCTCAACTGTATGGAGGATCCCACCTCAGGCTCGATAATTTTCAACGGCGTTGATATCGCAGATCCGTCGGTTGATATCAATATCCACCGCGAGCATATCGGTATGGTTTTCCAGCAGTTTAACCTTTTCAACAACAAAACCGTTATTGAAAACATAATGCTTGCCCCCTTGCTTCTGAGGAGCAAGAGAGTGAAAAGGCTTCAGCGCAAGAACTTTTTTGCCAAGCTTTTTGGAAAAACCGATAAAATAGTCGAAATCGATACCACGCTAGAACAGATAAAGGAGGAGGAGAGGGCTCGCGCCTACGAGCTTCTTCGTCGCATAGGCCTTGAGGATAAGGCGGACGTTTACCCCTCAACCCTTTCGGGCGGACAGAAGCAGAGAATAGCGATAGTCCGCGCACTTGCAATGAATCCGCAGGTTATGCTTTTTGACGAGCCGACCTCTGCACTTGATCCCGAAATGGTAGGTGAGGTTCTCGACCTCATCAAGCAGCTTGCTGATGAGGGAATGACAATGGTCATAGTAACTCACGAAATGGGCTTTGCCCGCGAGGTAGCTGACCGCGTTCTCTTTATGGCAGACGGAGTAATTGCTGAGCAAGGCACTCCCGCAGAGCTTTTCGACAACCCGAAAAATGAAAGGACACGCCAATTCCTCAAAGCTGTACTCTGATGGCTTCGGTATTTTGTCAGCTTCCGACGTTTTCTCCCAAGCTCACCGTATCCTATACGGCTTCGGGAAGAAGAACGACGAAATCAGCTCAGAATCCCTTTGCCATAGGCTTCGGTATTTTGGCGAACCGCTTAATTTAATAGAAAAAGAGGACTTTTCTCAAAGTCCTCTTTTAATTGTTTTCATTGCGTAGAATTTCGAGCAGGCGCTCGAAATTGTCGGGCAGGGGGCACTCGAAGCTGACGGGCTCGCTACTTCTCGGATGCACAAAGGACAGGCGTCGCGCGTGCAGGCACTGACCGCTGAGCAGGTGAGAATGCTCGCGCTCAAATTTTGTGTTACCGCCGCCGTAGACGGTATCGCCGAGCAGGGGGTGCGAGATATGTGACATATGTACGCGTATCTGATGCGTTCTTCCCGTTTCAAGATTTAACTTGATATACGTAACCTTACCAAAGCGCTCAAGCACCTCGTAGTGCGTTATTGCCTCGCGTCCGCCGTTAACAACCGCCATCTTTTTTCTGTCGCGGGTGCTTCTGCCTATCGGCAGATTTACAGTACCCGTATCGCTTTGAAAGCCGCCGGTTACCAGCGCGTGATATTCGCGTGTTATTTTATGCCCCTCGAGCTGAGCCGCGAGCGCTCTGTGTGCATCGTCGTTTTTTGCCACAACGAGAAGCCCACTGGTATCCTTATCAATCCTATGAACGATTCCGGGGCGAAGCTCGCCGTTTATTCCCGATAGCGAATCCTTACAGTGATAGAGGAGCGCATTGACGAGTGTGCCGTCGGGGTTTCCGTTGGCGGGGTGGACGACCATGCCGCTTTCCTTGTTTATAACGGCAATATCCTCATCCTCATAGACGATATCTATCGGAATATTCTGCGCTACTGCGGATATTTCCTTTACCTCTGGCAGAGTTATTTCAACCGTATCCCCTATGCAAACCGCATAGTTTTTCGACCTATCAGTGCCGTTTACCGTAACAGCCCCCTCTGAAATGAGGCGCGCCGCAGAGGAGCGCGATATATCACTCTCTGCCGCTACGAAGCTGTCGAGCCTTACGCCCTCACTTTTCGGCTCTACCGTTATCTTCATCAGCTTTACTTTCCTTGATTTTCTTGCCCTCGCGGTATATATCTATCACGATTGCAAGTCCTAAGATAAATGCACCCACACAAACACAGCTATCCGCTATATTGAAGGTAGCGAAATCGACGAATGCAAATTCAATAAAATCGACCACGTACCCCAAAAACGTTCGGTCTATCATATTTCCGATGCCGCCGCTGATTACAAGGGACAGCCCCCATACGTAGAGCATGTTCAGCTCGGAAAACGAGTAGAGTGCATACACAATCATAGCGATTATAGCAACCGCCGATACAGTCATAAACAGCCAACGCTGCCCTGACAGCCAACCGAATGCCACACCGTCGTTTGTCACGTAGCGGAAATCAAAAATATAGGGTATTATGCTCACAACCTTACCGTAGGTCATATTGCCTGCAACTATAATCTTGCTTATCTGGTCGACTAAAATACCGGCACAGATTATGATAAGCGAGAACAGATGCTTTTTACAAAGGGTTATCTTTTTCACGTTTATCTCCTAAATGAGCATTATTATGACACGTTGCAGAATTATTATCAGAACAACGGTCACGGTGAAGGAGAGATCTATCGGCAGGCTCGTATTGAGGTTGAGCCTTCTCATCAACCGTCTGACAGGTGAGATAATAGGCTCGGTGACCGCATGGGCAAAACGATGGAAAACACTGTTCATCATAGGGTCAAACCAACTGAAGATAGCACGGAAGAACATTGCAATTTCAACGGCGTACAGCAGGTAATAAGCCACAAGACCGATAATCGTAAACACAATCATATCAGAGCGAATCTATATCCTCAATGCTCACGTCGGTTGCGTGCATATTGAGCTCCATCTGCTGCCGCCTTGCCTTATCCTCGCTGACGTCAACGTTGTTGGGGGTTGCGATATAAGTGTTATTTGCAACCTTCTGCAGCTGACCGTTAATCGAATATGCAACTCCGCCGAGGAAGTCCTTTATTCTCTTTACGGTATCTCTCGATGAGATTTCGAAGTCGATAACGACGGTTCTGCCTGCGATGAGGTGGTCCGCAACCGCCAAAACGTCCTCGAATTTCTCGGGGCGCACGACCTTCAGCTCAAGGCTGGTGCCGCTCTGCGAGAGGGAAAGTCCGCCGAATGCGTTGACGGGAGCCTTTGGCTCTCTCATTTCCTCAGATGCGCTGTCAAAGGACGCATCTATAAAATCGTTGTCAAGATGATTTCTTCTTGGTAATGCCATTTTTATATCCTCCGATAAAACGTAATTTATTACTTTTCAAAAAGCGCCCGACCTATACGCAACAGCGTTGCACCCTCGGCAATTGCCGCCTCATAGCTGTTGCTCATTCCCATTGAGAGCACGGGCGAGCTTGTGTCATACAAAGATGTAAGGCTCTCGAATATATTTCGTGTGAGCGAGAAGTATTTTGAATACTCGCTCTGTCTCTCGCAGATAGGTGCCATCGTCATAACACCGCAAAGAGAAACAAACGGCAGCCTCGCGCACTCCTCGGCGAGCTCTGTTGCCATCTCGGGCATAACACCGCCCTTCGCCTCCTCGCGTCCGCTGTTTATCTCGATAAGGCAGGGAATTTTTCTCTGTATTTTTTCGCCCTGCTTATTTATTTCTATGGCAAGCGAGAGCTTGTCGAGCGAATGTATCATCGCCGCCTTATCCGCGATGTATTTTACCTTGTTGGATTGCAGCTGACCGATAAGGTGCATTTCGGGCATTTTAACACCGGTTTCCCTTATATGCTCATACCTTGCCGTCAGCATCTGCACCCTGTTTTCCGCTATTTTGTCAACACCGAGCGAGAGAAGCGCATCTATCTCGCACAGCTCCGCACTCTTGGTCACGGCAACGAGCGTGGGCAGAGGCGTGCCGTATCGCTTTGCACAGGCGGATATATTTTCACAAATAGCTTCGTAATTTCTCTTGATGTATGAAAAGTCCACCGCCATCCCCCAAAAACAGTTATTACATTAAATTATAACATACAATATATAACTTTTTCAAGTATTTTATAAAAAATTAAAAAAATCTTGCAACTTGCCTTAACTTATGGTAAAATATTATGTAACACTTTTGAAGGAGAGTAAAATGTCGATTTCACTCAATCCGGCAGAGCTTCCGTCGTCACTTGCTCTTGCATTCCTCGGCGACGCGGTGTTCAGCCAGAACGTACGGCTGCGTATAGTGCGGCTCGGGCTTTCTCATTCGGGCGATTTACATACCCTGTCCCAGCGCTTCGTTACCGCGAGCGCACAGGCACAGTTCTACGCTGAAATAGAAAACGAGCTATCCGACGTCGAGCGCGATATTGCAAGTCGCGCGGCAAATTCCTCGCACCTGAAGCACCCAAAGCACACGCCCATTTCGGTTTACCGCAGGGCAACGGGGCTTGAGGCACTGCTCGGCGCGCTGATGCTCACGGGAAATAATGAGCGACTTGATTATTTACTTTCGAAGCTGAAAATAGAGGTTTAAGATGATACAGAAGATTAAAGGAACTATGGATATACTGCCTGACAAGACTCCGCTTTTCAGGTATATTGAATCGGTAATGCGCGAGGAGGCGCAGAAATATGGCTTTGGCGAGATAAGAACGCCGACCTTTGAAAATACCGAGCTTTTTGTGCGCGGTGTAGGAAACACCACCGATGTCGTGCAGAAGGAAATGTATACCTTCAACGACCGCGACGAGAATCGCTCGATATCCCTTCGTCCCGAGGGAACCGCCTCGGTTGCGAGAGCAATAATTGAGAATGGCAAATACTCGGATGCTATGCCCCTCAAATACTATTACATCATCAGCTGCTTCCGTCACGAAGCGCCTCAGGCAGGCAGAAGCCGCGAGTTCTTCCAGTTCGGAACGGAAATGTTTGGCAGCGACAGCCCTGCGGCAGATGCGACGATTATTGCGCTCGGTGCTTCGGTTCTTCGCCGTCTTGGACTCACAAACGTTAAATTACATCTCAACTCAATAGGCTGCAAGGAGTGCAGACCTGCATACCGCGAGGCGCTCGTTTCCTATTTTGGCTCGCATAAGGATGAGATTTGCGACACCTGCAAGAAGCGTCTTGATACCAACCCCCTCAGGCTTCTTGACTGCAAAAACAAGGAGTGTGCGGAGCTTGCAAAGGGCGCACCGAGAACCGTTGACCACCTCTGTCCTGACTGCCAGGCACACTTCGAATCCCTCAAAAAGCTGCTTGACGCGATGGGCGTTGAGTACGTCGTTGATTCCTCTATCGTCAGAGGGCTCGACTACTACACTCGCTCGGTATTCGAGTTCGTTGCCGAGGGCATCGGCGCGCAGAGCACCGTTTGCGGCGGCGGCAGATACGACGGTCTTGTAGAGGAGCTTGGAGGACCTGCGCTCTCAGGAATCGGCTTCGGTATGGGTATAACCCGTGTCATTCTCGCAATGGAGCATATGGGGCTTGCCAATATCAGCGCGCCTGCGCCGAGGCTCTATATCGCATCTCTTGGCGAAAGAGCTGTTGAGAAGGCACTCGCGATAGTAGAGAGACTTCGCAGAAACGGCGTGTACGCCGAGTGCGATACCGTCGGCAGAAGCCTGAAGGCGCAGATGAAATACGCCAACAAGCTCGGTGCGGACTACACCCTCATTATCGGTGATAGCGAGGTTGACAGTGGCACGGCTCAGCTGCGTGATATGAACAACAGCACGCAGACCGAGGTTTCACTCGATAATTTTTCAATATAACTAAGGATTCGGCTGTTACTTTTGTAGCAGCCGATTTTGAAAAGGTGATATATGACAAGAGAGAATTTTCTCCCTATAAACAGAGAGGACGTGCGCGCACGCGGCTGGGACGGAGTTGATTTCGTTTACGTCACAGGCGATGCCTACGTTGACCATCCGTCCTTCGGCGCGGCAATCATCACTCGCGTTTTGGAGGCAGAGGGCTTTCGCGTAGCGGTGCTTTCTCAGCCTGATTACAAGAGCTGCGATTGCTTTCGCGAGTTCGGCAGACCGCGACTCGGCTTTCTCGTGTCGTCGGGAAATATCGACTCTATGGTAGCGCACTACACGGTATCAAAGAAGAAACGCACCTATGACTACTATTCCCCGGGAGGCGTGATGGGACGCCGCCCCGACCGTGCATGTATCGTGTACTCCAACCGCATCCGCGAGGCTTACGGGGATGTTCCAATCATACTCAAAAAGTCGGAGGCCAAGCGGTCTTAGGAAGACAACTCTAGGTT
>JAZNXN010000039.1:0-24974 GCA_045593885.1 Eubacteriales bacterium | reverse complement strand
CAATTTTATCACAAAAACACAACATTGTCAATATATTAACGAAATAAACAGGGAGAAAAATCAACCGTAAAAGTAAATTTTTTTGTTAAATATAAATAAAAACATTGAAATTTCAGTTTTTCTATGTTAAAATAAGTATAATAATTATACTTTTATAAGGATAACGGTGAAATTATCATGGATTTTTTCAAAAGAATAGGCAACTATTTCTCCGATTTATTCAGCTTTACGGGAGAGAGACTTTCTAACTTCACGGTTGGCAACGCGATTGATATACTTTTGCTTGGCGTGGTGGTTTACTTTGCCGTGCTGATTTTCTTTAATAAAAAGACGTACAAGCCTGTGGCCTGCATCATCGTATGGTCGCTTCTGCTCGGTCTTGCGCGCCTCTTTTCTATGGAGGTTACGGGTGCTCTGGCAGCTGCTATCTATCAGCTCGGCGTTCTCGCCATCATTATTATTTTCAGGGGCGAGGTCAAGGATGCGATTGACGAGTTCTTCCGCAACCCCTTCGGCAAGAATGAGAAGAGAAGCTCGTACAGCGAGCTTGACCGTACTATCGGCGAGATAACCGATGCGGTTACCGACCTTGCGCGTGAGGACTTCGGTGCGCTCATCATTATAGAACGCTCGCAGAACCTTGACGATATCGTATCGTCGGGAATCAAGATTGATTCGAGAGTCAGTGCAAAGCTGCTCCGTACCATTTTTTATAGGGGAACGCCCCTTCACGACGGCGCTGTGGTAATCAGAGGTAACAAGGTTGCGGCGGCAAGATGCTTTTTGCCCCTCGCAGACCCCGAGGAGAAGAATGAGAAATACGACCTCGGCACACGGCACCTCGCCGCTATGGGAATGGCTTCCAGAAGCGATGCTATCGTTATAGTCGTATCGGAGGAAACAAAGATAATTTCGATAGCCTGCGGGGATAAGCTTTTGCGCGGATACTACGGCGATACTCTCAAGAACGAGCTGATGAAGCTGCTCGTCAAGAACGTAAAGGAGTGATATTATGTTCAGGCATTTCAAGGAATATAAGTACATTTATCAAAGAGAGATACCCCGATTTATCGGCTGTCTTGCAATAGCATTCGTTATATGGATGCTCGCCTCGTTTGCTCTGCTCGGATGAAAACACTTATAATCAGTCAGCTGCCGCTTCTGCCCGATGAGGATGAGGCGGCGGTTATCGTACGGGCGAAAAAACGTCTTAGAAGGCTCGGCGTGGATACGCTTTGCAGCGACGGATATATTTACCGCCGTTCTGTTGATGCGAGAAGAAAAAACGACGTGAAATTCGTCTGCTCGGTTGCGCTCACGGGTGATTTCCCAACCGAGAATGAGGGAATAATGAAGCGGCTGTCGGACAACGGAGTTTCCGAGCTGTGCTCGGGCGAGCCAACGGTTGTTTTTGGCTCGCAGAAGCAGATGGGACGCGCGGTTGTGGTAGGAACGGGACCTGCGGGGCTTTTCGCAGGACTTCTTCTTGCGGAGAACGGCTACTCACCCATACTTATTGAGCGCGGCGGCGACGTTGACGCGCGTGTTGCGGCAATCGAGAGCTTTAAGAAAAACAGGGTGCTTGACCCCGATACGAACATTCAGTTCGGTGCAGGCGGCGCGGGCACGTTTTCGGACGGCAAGCTGGTTACGAGGGTTAACGACCCTCTTTGCGGCTATGTTCTTCGCCGCTTTGTCGAGTTCGGCGCGCCCGAGGAAATACTGTATACTGCAAGGCCGCATATCGGCACAGACTATCTTCGTCTTGTGGTCAAAAATATGACCGAGCATATAATTTCTCTCGGCGCAGAGATACGCTATAATACTAAAATGCTGGATATCTCGCTTTCGGGTACAAGTGCTGTCAGCGTAAAAACCAACAGGGGCGATATTGAGGCAAGCGCGGTTGTGCTTGCAATCGGTCACAGCGCAAGGGATACCTATAAAACCCTTCTTTCAAGGAGCTTTGTTATAGAGCCCAAGCCCTTTTCGGTGGGGGTGCGCGTTGAGCATCTCAGAGAGGATATTAACCGCGCTATGTACGGTGATTTTGCGGGGCATCCTGCTTTTTCCTCTGCGGAGTACAATCTGTCCTGCAACACGAAAACACGCGGCGTATACACCTTCTGCATGTGCCCCGGAGGTACTGTCGTCGCGGCGGCAAGCGAGGAGGGCGGCGTGGTCGTTAACGGTATGAGCACTCATGCACGAAATACCGATAATTCCAATTCCGCCGTCGCAGTTTCGGTTTTCCGTGAGGACTACGGAAGCAATCCTTACAAGGCGATAGAGTTTCAAAGAGATATCGAGCGCCGCGCCTATATTGCAGGCGGCTCGGATTACAGCGCGCCTATAACCACACTTGGCGATTTTCTCGCAGGCAACAAAGCAACGCAAAAGCCCACTCGCATTAAGCCAAGCTATATGGACGGCGAGGGCGTGAGGCCGGCGTCGCCCGACGAATATCTTCCCGATTTCGTCACGCGTGGGCTTCGCTCGGCGTTTTGTGAGTTTGATAAGAGGATCAAGGGCTTTGCCACCCCCGACGCTATCCTCACGGGCGCGGAAACGCGCACCAGCGCACCCGTACGCATAATGCGTAGCGAGCAACGGCTCGCAATCGGCTACGACAATATCTATCCCTGCGGCGAGGGAGCAGGGTACGCGGGCGGCATTACCAGCGCCGCGCTCGACGGAATCAACACCGCCCTCGCAATTATGGCAAAATTCAAGCCGTAATTTTCGCTTGACCATAGGTCAATGCCGCTTGCTTTACGCGCAAGCATTATTTGCGCCTCGCGCAACACTTCGTTATGCCGACATCGTTTGTGCCTTGCACAGCATCGTTGGCTCTGCCACATCTTTTGCTTCAAAAACAATAATTTGCACACAGTGCAAGGGAAAGGAGTCGCTATGACCACAGAGGGAAAAGTAATATCACTTGATACCGAGTACGCAACCGTCAGAGTTGCGAGAATGTCGGCGTGCGACTCCTGCCATAAGAGCGCGGAGGGCTGCGCGGTCTGCTCGCTTTCGGGAGCGAGGAAGACTGTGGATATAAGGGTGAAAAATACCCTTGGCGCTTCCCTTGGCGACAGAGTGAGCCTGTCTGCTCCCTCAGGTCTTGTGCTTTTCTATGCTGTGATTGTGTTTATTTTCCCGATACTTTTGGCGCTCGGACTTTATTTTCTTGCGCTTCATTCCTTCGGCGACGGCTCGCCGCTTGTATTTCTTTCTTCGGTTTTTGGCTTCGTTATTGCCTTTCTTTCGGTGTTTTTCACGCTTGGCAGAGGGGCTAAAAAACGCTCTGATATCACTATGAGCGCGATTGTTGAGCGCGCAAATCTACCCTTGCAGGAGTAGCCCCTTGGCTTTTTTGCCTGCAAGCATTACGTTTGATTAAATTAAGGACGGCTTTATGCCCTTGGAAATTATATAATGCAAAACAAATTCAATACCAAAAGCGAGAAGGAGTGGGTTCTCAGGTGCGAAAACCCCGATACCGACAGAGCAAAGCGAGATATTATTTCCGCAACTCTCGGTGTCTGCGACGTGCTCGCTCAGCTTCTCATTAACCGCGGCTACGATACACCCGAAAAGGCGGGGGCGTTTCTGCGAATGGAGCAGGAAATGCTCCGCGACCCCTTTGAAATGAAGGATATGGACAAGGCTGTCAGCCGCATCAAGCGCGCAATTGACGGCGGGGAAAAAATCGCAATTTACGGCGATTACGACGTTGACGGAGTTACCTCTGTCTGCACCCTCTACCTCTATCTTTCGGAAAAGGGAGCAAATATTTCATACTACATACCCAACAGAACAGGTGAGGGCTACGGCGTTTCGGTTCAGGCGATTGATTCGCTTCACCGCGAGGGTGTTACCCTCATCGTCACGGTTGATACCGGTATAACCGCAAACGAGGAAATAGAGCATGCTGCATCACTCGGCATTGATTTTGTCGTTACCGACCACCACGAGTGTCAGTCTGACCTTCCGCGCGCTGAGGCGGTTGTCAACCCCCACAGACCCGATTGCACCTATCCCTTCAAGGAATTGGCGGGTGTCGGAGTTGTGTTCAAGCTGATTTCTGCCTACGAGCAGAAATATACCGAAAAGAGCAGATATCAGGCACTTTCCGATATATGCGACGGCTACGCCGACCTCATTGCTATAGGTACCATTGCCGACGTAATGCCGATAAGGGATGAAAACAAGCTGATAGTCAGCTATGGCCTTGCGCTCATTAAGGATAATGAGAGGGTAGGACTTTCCGCCCTCATTGATTCGATAGGTCACAGAAACGACTCATCAGTCGGCACTGCGAAGAAAAGAGCGCCGAAGATTACATCCGCCTATATAGGCTACACGCTAGCTCCCAAGATAAACGCGGCAGGAAGGATGAGCAGCGCGGAGCTTGCGGTAGAGCTGTTTTTGACGAAGGATGAAAGGGAGGCGGCACGACTCGCCGATGCTCTCTTTGAGGCGAATAAGGCAAGACAGGATGAGGAAAACAGGATAACCGAGCAGGCGTATGAAATGATACCTCTCGATTACGATACCGAAAACTATCCCGTTATCGTTCTTGACAGCGATAATTGGCATCACGGAGTTATAGGAATAGTTTCGTCAAGGATAACCGAGCATTTTGGGCTCCCCTCTATACTCATTTCCTTCGACGGATGTGTGAAGGATAAGCCGAGTCCGACGGACGTAGGAAAGGGCTCGGGAAGAAGCGTGAAGGGATTAAATCTTGTTGATGCGCTCCTTCATTGCAGCGATACCCTTGAAAAATTCGGCGGACACGAGCTGGCGGCAGGAATGAGCGTTACCAGGGAAAATCTACCCCTTTTCCGCGAAAGAATAAACGAATATGCAAGAGAGGTTCTGAGAAACGCATCCTTCACCCCCACGCTCGATGCGGATATGGAGCTGATGCCGAGTGATGCAAGCATATCAGTGGCGGAGCAGCTTAACCTTCTTGAGCCCTTCGGAACGGAAAATCCCACCCCCGTATTCGTTATGAGAGATATGCAGATACTCGAAATCAACGCAGTCAGCGGCGGCAAGCATACCAAGCTATCGCTCCGCGGTGGAAAAAACGCGTTTGTTGCTATGTATTTCTCACATTCTCCGTCCTCGATTGAATTTGCTGAGGGGGACTTTGTGGATATTCTCTTTAACCTCGATATAAACGAGTGGAACGGCAGGCGCACGGTGCAGCTTTTAATCAAGGACATTCACTCCTCCAAGAGTGAGCGCGCCGAGCATATTGCGGGCGCTGAAAAATTTGAGAAAATATGGGCAGGCGAGAGCTATTCGGAGAGCGATTGCGTTCTTCCTGACCGCGATGATTTTGCGGCGGTATATAACCTTGTGCGACAGTCTGTACGCTCGGGCAACGGCGTTCTTTCCCACGCGCAGATATTGAGACGCCTGAAGGCCACCTATCCCGATAAAATCGGATACGTGAAGCTCAAATTCATAATAAAGATATTCCAGGAGCTTAATCTTCTGGGCATAAATGAGGAAGGGGACGGACAGTACAGCTTTTCCCTTCACTTCTCAAACAGCAAAACCGACCTTGAAAAATCAAATCTTCTGAGAAGACTGCGGCTTCAGCAGAAGAATGGGTAATATTATGGACAAACTATTTTATGAAATGCTTGACAGAATCAAGGCAAGCGGCAGAAATTACAATATAGCCAAGATTGAGGAGGCGTACAAGTATGCGGCTCAGCTTCACGAGGGGCAGCTCCGTCAGAGCGGCGACCCGTATATCAGCCATCCTCTTGCGGTATCCGAGATAGTTTTCGACCTCGGACTTGATACCGACTCGATATGCGCGGCTCTTCTTCACGATACGGTTGAGGACTGTGCCAATAAAACCAGCCTTAATGAGATAAAAAACCGCTTCGGAGAGAGCGTTGCTCTTATAGTTGACGGACTAACCAAGAACGACAGGCTCACCGAAACCGCGCGGCTTTCCCTTGACAGTAAGCAGGGAGAGGACCTTGAAAATACGAGAAAAATGCTTCTCGCAATGACCAAGGATATAAGAGTTATATTCATAAAGCTCTGCGACAGGCTTCACAATATGCGTACCCTCAGTGCAAAAAACGACGAAAAGCAGAGGGAGAAGGCGCTCGAAACCATGTACATTTTCGCGCCCCTCGCTCACCGTCTCGGTATGCAGAATATCAAGCACGAGCTTGAAAATATCAGCCTTTACTACCTCGACAGACCCGGTTATTCCGAGCTTGAGAGGGATATAAACGAGAAATACGGAAAATCCCGCACCTTCATTGATACCGCAACCGAGAAGATATCCTTGCATCTTGCCGAAAACAGTATAAAATTCACCCTTGAGGGAAGAATCAAGTCGATATACAGCCTTTACCGCAAGATGTACAATCAGGGCAAAACGATAGATGAGATATACGATTTTTACGCTCTGCGCGTAATCGTTGATACCGAGCTTGACTGCTACACGGTTCTCGGTCTTGTTCACGAGATGTTCCGCTCTATGCCGGGAAGGTTCAAGGACTATATTTCAATGCCGAAGCCGAATATGTACCGCTCGCTTCATACGACGGTTATCGGCAACGACGGTATTCCCTTCGAGGTGCAGATAAGAACGCACGAGATGCACGAAATCGCTCAGTACGGTCTGGCGGCGCATTGGAAATACAAATCGGGTGACAAGGCATCGCGCGAGGTTGACGACAAGCTTGCGTGGATATCAAAGCTTATCGAAACCGACGACGATTCGATTGACCGAGAGGACTTCCTCGGCGCGTTCAAGACTGATATATTCAACGATGAAACCTTCGTGTTCACGCCCAAGGGCGACGTATATTCGCTTCCCCTCGGCTCAACACCGATAGACTTTGCGTATGCGATACACTCAGCAATAGGAAACAAGATGGTCGGCGCTAAGATAAACAGTATGATAGTGCCGATAGACCGCGTGCTCCAGAACGGAGATATCGTCGAGATAATAACCTCGCAGTCGAACAAGGGACCCAGCCGCGACTGGCTCAAAATTGTCAAGACGAGCGAGGCTAGGAGCAAAATCCGTCAGTACTTCAAAAAGGAGCAGAGAGCAGAGAACATTATCCTCGGCAGACAGATGATAGAGGACGAGCTCTCTCATTTTGGCATCCCCTTTACCGACGAGGAGCTTGAAAGGGTTATTGAAAACGTAGCGAAGAGAATCGGAATGAACTCCGAGGATATGGTGGCAACCGTCGGCTTTGGCGGTATTGCGATAACCAGACTTGCTATGAAGCTGCGCGATGAGCTGAAGCGAGTGGTCAAGCCCGTTGAGAGTAGCGAGGAGAAGGACAGACATATACTTGAGAGCCTCAAAAATCCGGCTTCAGTGCTCAAAACTCACCGCAAGGGCGGAGTTGTTATTGACGGTGAGCGCGGATGTCAGATAAAGTTCGCGCATTGCTGCAATCCTCTGCCGGGCGACAGCATTATCGGATTTGTCACACGCGGCTTCGGAATTTCCGTGCACAAGAGCGACTGTCCCAACGCAGTTTCGGGAATGAGTAATCCCTCGCAGGCGGGCAGATGGCTTCCTGCGGAGTGGGAGGACGGATACGCCTCTCAGTTCTCGGGCGGAGAATACGAGGCGTCTATGCAGATACTTGTCGACGACAGAATAGGTATTCTTGCCGAGATATCCACAACCCTTGCGGAAATGAAGGTGCAGATTATTCAGCTTGAAACAAGGCCCAGACCAAACGATACGGCACTTCTCAATATCACGATATCCTGCAAGAACGTGTCGCACTACAATTCGATAGTTGCAAGACTGCGCGGTATAACTCACGTTATCAGCGTTGAGCGCGGCTTTTCAAAGGCGTGAGCCTATAATAATTATAAATAAGGTAGATTTATATATGATAGCAGTACTTCAAAGAGTAAAAGAAGCGTGCGTTTACGCGGACGGCGAGCTTTCGGGCAGCTGTGGGCAGGGCTTGTTCATTCTGCTCGGTGTGCTCGACGGGGATAGCGAAAACGATGCGCTGATTCTCGCGGAAAAAATATCCAAAATGCGTATATTTTCCGATGAAAACGATAAGATGAATCTTTCGGTAAAGGATATCGGCGGCGCGGCGCTGGTCGTGTCCAACTTTACCCTCGGCGCAAATTACGTTCACGGCAATCGCCCCGACTATTTATCCTCGGCGAAGCCTGACGTTGCGTGCCCCCTTTATGAGAAATTCGTATCACTTCTGTCCGAGAGGATAGGAGAGGTTGCGACGGGCAGATTCGGCGCGGATATGAAAATAGACGCATCGCTCGACGGCCCTGTTACTATCGTGGTAGATTCTCTTAAGCTGAGAAAGGATAAAAGGTAATGATACTCAGAATTAACGGTGACCTCAACCGTTATTATGCACAAACTCTGTGTATGCTTTTCTTCCCCGGTGCGACCTTTGGCGAGAGGGAGGTTGAAACGGGTGAAACCCCCGTTATCACCTTTGATATCAATAAGGGTGAGGACAAGGTAGATGCTCACGTTGTTATCCGTATAGGAGATACCGTCAGCGAGGGCCTTGACACCGCGCACAAGGAGGAATGCTCGAGCAGGGCAGATTTGTCGAAGATTGCGGCAGGCAGAGCTATATTCGTTGCGGGCAAGCAGCTGATGGGATACAAGCCCCCGTGGGGAATACTCACGGGAATACGCCCCGCAAAGATTGCGGCCGGCTATATGTCCGACGGACACGGAATACTCGCAACAAAGAGAATTTTGCGTGATGAGTATTTCACAAATCCGAAGAAGGCGGCTATCGCCGTTTCCGTTGCATCAAACGAGCAGAGATTGATAAAGAAGCTGCCGCCAAACCTTTGCAGCATGTACATATCAATTCCCTTCTGCCCGTCAAGATGCGCGTATTGCTCCTTCGTTTCCTATACGTCAAGGAAGCTTTTGTCACTCATTGATGAATATCTCGATACCCTATGCGTTGACATCGTAAATATGGCAAAAATTATAAAGGAGCAGGGCTTTACCGTAGCAACGGTATATATCGGCGGAGGCACGCCTACCGTGCTATCCGAGGAGCAGCTCACACGCCTTCTCACTACTGTATCGGAGAACGTGGATATTCCCTCGCTGATGGAATTTACCCTCGAAGGCGGAAGACCTGATACGATAACCAAGGAAAAGCTGGCGATAGCAAAGCGCTTCGGCGTTACACGAATCAGCGTAAATCCGCAAACTCTCTCCGACGAGATTCTTTCGAGGATAGGAAGGCGGCATACGGTTGACGATTTTATGCGCGCATATAGGCTCGCCGAGGAATCGGGAATCAGGGATATAAACGTTGACATCATCGCAGGACTTCCGGGGGACAACTATAAGAATTTTTCAAAAACGGTTGACAAAATTATAGAGCTTTCTCCGACCAATATAACGGTACACACCTTCTGCGTTAAGAAGGCTTCGGATGCCCTCAGAAACGACAGTAACATATATTCACCGAGCAACGACGATACCGCAAAGGGTGTTGAGTATTCACAGCTGCGTATGAAGATAGCGGGATACAAGCCGTATTATATTTACAAGCAGAAGAATACCGTAGGAAATCTTGAAAACGTCGGATACTCGCGCGACGGTCACGAGGGTATGTATAATATCTTCATGATGGAGGAGGTACATAGCATATTTTCGGTTGGCGCAGGTGCGGTAACAAAGCTCGTTGTGAACGACGGAGATAAAATTTCACGGCTCAAACGCATATTTGCGCCTAAATATCCGTATGAATATTTAAGGGATGCAAGGACTATAAGGTGCGGTGATGCCGAAAACGGCAAGCCGTCTATAGCTGAGCGTATAGCCGAGTTTTTCAAGGGTGAGTAAAATATTCTTGCCCGTAGCTTAACGGAGGAAAAATGAAAATAGCAAAATATAAATTCTCGGATGAGAGCGAGAAGCAGAAATACGTTCACGAATGTGACGGCGTATTCGAGGCGGCACTCGATTCTGCGGTAGAGAAGATAGCGTCGATAGAGAGCCTTCGCGTGATAACCCTTTCAGGTCCTACCTGCTCGGGCAAGACCACGACGGCGGCAAAGCTCGTCAGCGAGCTTACCGCCATAGGAAAAAAGGTTCACGTGATTTCAATAGACGATTTCTACTACAACCGCGACTTTCTTGTGGAGAGGGCGAAAAAAGAGGGCACGCCTCTTGATTTTGAATCGGTGAGAACCATCGACCTTGATGCGCTAAGTGAGGTTATAGAGGAAATATTTGATGCAGATTTCGTTATTCTGCCGAAATACGATTTTGAGAGCGGTACGAGAAATCGCGAGGAGCGCCTTGAGATAGACGACAGCGATATCTTCATTTTTGAGGGTATTCAGGCGCTTTACCCCGAGGTAACCGAGCTTCTCTCGCATCATAATTTCGTCAGCGTTTACGTGTCGGTTGCCGAGCCGCTGTCTGCCGGAGGCGTTTTGTTTGATGCAAACGAGGTCAGATTTTTCAGACGGTTGGTAAGAGATTATAATTTCAGAGGCTCATCACCCGAATTTACCTTTGAAATCTGGAAAAGTGTTCGGGAAAATGAGGATAAAAACATATATCCGTACTGTGCGGGATGCGACGTAAGGCTCAATTCCCTGCTCGGATACGATATATCGATGTTAAAGCCGTATCTTATACCCCTGCTCGACAGCATTGAGGCGGGCAGTGAATATTATGGGATAGCGCAGGATATGATAAAGAAAATGGCGCATATTGAACAGATAAGTTCTGACTATATGCCTGATATTTCAGTATTCCATGAGTTTCTGGGTTAGGAGATAATATATGCAAAACGGGGATAGCAGGCTTTTTGCTTCAAGGACGGAAAAAAAGAGCAGAAAATCGCTGTTATCCGGCGTTCTGATACTGACAGTCGCTAATATAGCGGTAAAAATATTCGGATTTCTATATAAAGTTCCGCTAAACGGTATGTTGGGGGATGAGATGGCAAACGTCAACGCCGCCTATTCGGTGTATTCGACGCTGCTGGTGCTCTCTACGGCAGGTATTCCGTCGGCGGTGGCTATGCTCGTTTCGCGTGCGCGCGCTCTGGGTGACGAGGGACGTGTGCGGCGTATATTCGACGTGGCGCATACGGCACTTGCCGTGGCGGGAGTTTTTCTTACTCTCGCCCTGCTTTTTCTATCGCGCTTTATTGCCGATTTCAATTCCGGCGGAGATTCCTTTCTCTGTATGTGTGCGATATCACCCGCGCTTCTTTTTGTGTGTCTGTCGAGCGTTTACCGAGGTTATTTTCAGGGGCATCAGATAATGACGCCCACTGCGGTGTCCGAGGTTATTGAGTCATTTTCAAAAATGGCGCTCGGACTTTTGCTCGCCTATTTCACTCTTGACAGATACGGTAGCGGTGTTTCTGCGGCGTTTTCCGTTCTTGGTATAACTCTCGGTATGGGAATAGGGGTTTTTTATCTCGTTATAGCCTTTTCCGTTTACAGACGGAAAAACCCCGCCCCCGAAAATATATCGGTGAAGGGACGGCACGAGCGCAGGTGTGTGCTTTTAGACCTTTTACGTCTCTCGCTTCCGATAGCGGCAAGCTCGGCGGTGATAAGCATAGCGGGGCTTATAGATTCCCAGCTAATGCGTCCTCTGCTTGAAAGCTATTCGGGTAATGCGGAATATGCAAAGGCTGTGTATTCAGACTACTCAACGGGTGCGATAACTCTTTTCAACCTGCCGAGCATTCTCATATATCCGATTGCGTGCGCGATTATTCCGTATATCAGCGCAGCACTCGTCAAGGGAAACCGTCGCTCGGTGAGCGAGGTGGTCGGCTCGTCCTTCCGCGTTTGCTCGCTGATAAGTATGCCGTGCGCCCTCGGTATGAGCGCTTTGGCGGCGCCGATTCTCGCCTTTGTTTTCAAGGGCGACACGGATATGCCGACAAATGCAGGTCCTCTTTTGTCAATACTTGCGATAGCGATAATTTTTATAGGGCTCTTAACCGTCAGCAACGCAGTGCTTCAGGCACACGGACGGCAGTCCCTGCCAATTATTTCAATGGTTGCGGGGCTTGTTGTCAAGGGAGTGTCGGTATGGCTCTTAACCGCAAGATACGGCGCGATAGGTGCGCCTGTCAGCACGCTTTTGTTCTATGCGGTAACGGTGATAATAAATCTGTTTTTCGTTTGCAAATACACGGGCACGGTGTTATCGGTGCGCTCGGTTCTGATAAAGCCCTTTGTTTCGGCGGCAATATCTGCGGGCAGCGCGTATCTCGTTTATTCGCTATTGGGGGCATATTCTCAAACGCTCGCTCTGATTCTTGCAATTGCGGTAGCGGTATGCGTGTATATCGCGATGGTTTTATGCCTGCGCGGTGTAACGCTTTCTGATATAGAGAGGCTGCCTCACGGCGAGAAAATCGCCGCGCGCCTGTCGGCAATTTTTACAAAAAAATAATTCTCTAATACAAAACAACGGAGTATAAAGCAATGGATATTAAGGAAAAAATAAAGGCTCTTGCAGTAAAGGACAGATATACCTTTTCGGATTTGTGCGATATAATGCAGGTTTTGCGCTCGGATAAGGGCTGTCCGTGGGACAGAGAGCAGGACCACAAGAGTATAAGGATGGCACTTCTCGAGGAAACCTATGAGGCGGCAGAGGCGGTTGACGACGGTGACAGCGAGCTTCTATGCGAGGAGCTTGGCGATATGCTGTTCCAGATAGTTTTTCACGCGGAGATAGAGCGTGAGAGGGGCGTTTTCGATATGTCAGACGTAATCCACGGTGTCAGTGCGAAGATGGTACACCGCCATCCGCACGTTTTTGCCGACGTAATTGCGGAAAATTCGGATAAGGTGCTGTCAAATTGGGAAAAGATAAAGAACGATGAAAAATCGAGAGAGAGTGCAACCTCACGGCTTAAATCCGTGCCTAAGACTCTTCCGGCGCTTATGAAGGCACAAAAGGTAGGCTCGCGCGCGGCGAAGGTTGGGTTTGATTTTCCCGATGCCGAGAGCGCAAGGGAGAAAATATACGAGGAGCTTATAGAAATTGACGGAGCAAAAAGCGATGCCGAGAGAATAGAGGAGGCAGGAGATCTTCTGTTCGCGGCTGTAAATTATATACGAAAGCTCGGCATAGATTCCGAGCAAGCACTCACAAATGCAACCGAAAAGTTTGTTTCCCGCTTCGAAATGACAGAGGCAGAGCTGACCAAAAACGGTGGAGAAATGCAGGATTTTACCCTTGATGAGATGGATTCTGCATGGAAAAGGGTAAAAATGACCAAAAAAACCTGAAAAATTTGTATTTTTTTGTGTTTTTTTGCGATAAATGCTTGCAAAACTTGAAAATGTGTGTTATACTAATGATGTAAAAAAATTTATTTTTTTAAAAGAAAGGGTTTACAAAATGAACAAGACAGAACTTATCAATGTAGTTGCAGAGGCAGCAGATCTCAAGAAGAAGGATGCAGAGGCAGCAGTTAACGCAGCACTCGCAGCAATCGCTGATGCACTCAAGGCAGGCGAGAAGGTTCAGCTCATCGGCTTTGGTTCCTTCGACGTTAAGGAAAGAGCAGCAAGAGAAGGCCGCAACCCCGCTACCGGCGCTAAGATTCAGATCGCAGCTTCCAAGAGCGTAGGCTTCTCCGCAGCATCCGCACTCAAGGCATCCCTTTAATTTCGGTTGAATGAGACTTGATAAATATCTCAAGGTCTCAAGGATAATTAAACGCAGAACGGTGGCGAACGATGCGTGTGACGCGTCGCACGTCACCGTTAATGGTAAAACGGCGAAGGCGTCGTATGACGTCAAATGCGGCGATATTATCGAGGTTACCTTCGGTCAGCGCTCGCTTCGCGTGCGCGTTCTTGAGATAAAGGAAAGTACTAAAAAGGCAGATGCGGACTCGATGTTCGAGGTCATATCATAAATTGAGCGGTTTATTCACCGCTTTTTTTATTTTTTCTGCGCTTTTACATTTTAGCCTGTCCGCCTGCATTTTTCCCTTAACACTCGCATACAAATATAGTGTTTATACTATTTTGGAGGCTGTTATGGAAATACAGGAAAAGGTACAGAAGAAGCACGATCTGATGATGAATTCACGCGCAAAAATTTCTCTGTCGGGAGTTATAACGGTGAAGGGCTTTGACGACGGTGAGGTGCTTCTCGATACCTCAATGGGAAGGCTGACTGTGGAGGGGAAGGGACTTCGGGTTACCCGACTCGCCGAGGAGAGCGGAGAGGTGTGCATTGAGGGGACTGTTAACGCACTCTATTATTCGGATGCACCCGAAAAGCGCACGGGCTTTTTCTCGCGCCTTGTAAAATAATGGAGCTGTCAATGAGGGAGATGGGCAGTGCCTTTCTGCTGTCCGTTTTACTTGGTATTATATTCGGCTTATGCTATGACCCCCTGCGGATTTTGCGTATTATCCGAGGTGAAAGAGGGGGTGCTTTTTCGAGGGTGTTGACTGCCGCCGAGGATTTTTTGCTTCTTGCGGTCTATGGCGCTCTTTTTTCAATTTTTGTGTATGCGGTAAACGACGGCGTTGTGCGCGGCTTTATGCTTATCGGGGTGGCTCTTGGTTTTTTTGCCTACTATTTTACGGTTGGAAGGCTGGTTATGGCGGCAAGCGAGAGGATAATTGCGCTATTGAAAAGGGCTATCCGTTATGCTGTAAAAGCTATTGCAAGACCGATGCGACGAGTCATCGGATTTGTATACCGATATACACTTTCGCCCATAATACAGCTGTTACTCAGGATATATTTGTATTTTCTCTCGCTTCCTATTCCTTGGCGGAGTATTCGCTGTGTGAAAGAGAATTGCGGCGAGCTTCTTAGGCTTGAAATGTAAATGGGCGAAAAATGTTTCAAAATATACATTTTGGTCGATGGGTTAGCATTGACAATGCGCGCGTGATATGATAAAATATATAAAAAGACTTATTATAGGTGGAAAATGAAAAAAAGGGATATGGGTGAGTACCTATTTCATCAGGGTACGAATTTTGAGGCGTATAAGCTGCTCGGTGCTCACGTAAGAGCTACCGATAGCGGATATGAATATACCTTTGCTACCTGGGCGCCGAATGCGAGCGAGGTATCTGTCGTGGGCGATTTCTGCGACTGGAGCCACGGTATCGCTATGGAGCGCGTTTCGGGCGGAGGCATTTTTTCGGTTACGCTCAAATCCGACGTATCTCTTGAGGGCAGTCGCTACAAATTCAGGATTAAGGGCAAAAACGGCGTTCACCTCAAGGGAGATCCGTATGCCTTTTCCTCAATGGGCGGTGCTGACGGAGCATCTCTCATATGCCACACGAGCAATTTCGAGTGGCAGGACGGCGCGTGGCTCTCTTACCGCAAAAAAACCGTGTGCGAGAGCAAGGGCAGGTATCTTGCCACCCCTATAAACATATATGAGGCACATCTCGCATCCTTTATGCGTAAGGAGGATGGCTCATATCTTTCCTACCGCGAGCTTGCCGATACGATGGTTCCGTACGTAAAATCGCTCGGCTTCACTCATATCGAGCTTTTGCCTATTACCGAATACCCTTACGACGGCTCGTGGGGATATCAGGTGTGCGGATATTACGCACCCACCTCGCGTTTCGGATCGCCCGACGATTTTCGCTATTTCGTCAATAAATGCCACACGGCAGGAGTTGGCCTGATTCTCGACTGGGTTCCCGCGCATTTTCCCAAGGACGAGTGGGGACTTTATGAGTTCGACGGCTCACCCCTTTACGAATATCAGGGCAAGGACAGGCAGGAGAGTCGCTCGTGGGGCACACGCTATTTCGACGTTGGCAGAGAGGAGGTTCAGTCCTTCCTCATTTCGAACGCTATATATTGGCTCGAGGAGTTCCATATCGACGGAATCCGCGTGGATGCGGTTGCATCTATGATATATCTCGATTACGACAGGGAGCCGGGCGAGTGGGTGCCGAACGTCTATGGCGACAATAAAAATCTTGAGGCAATCGCATTTTTGCGTAAGCTCAATACCGCGGTCTTTTCCCGACATCCCGATACCCTGATGATAGCGGAGGAGTCCACGTCGTTTGGCGGTATCACGCATCCCGTGAGCGAGGGCGGTCTTGGCTTCAATCTCAAATGGAATATGGGATTTGCAAACGATTTCTACGGCTATGTGGCAACAGATCCGTATTTCAGACACAACCGACATACCGCGCTCAATTTCCCGATAATGTACGCCTTTGGAGAGAATTATGTTATGCCGATATCTCACGATGAGGTCGTTCACGGTAAAAAATCCTTTGTTGATAAGATGTTTGGCACATATGAGGACAAGTTCTCGCAGATGAGGGCGGCTCTTATGCTCATAATGACTTATCCCGGCAAGAAGATGATGTTTATGGGCACCGAGTACGCGCAGTTCCGCGAGTGGGATTTTTCCGATTCGCTAGAATGGTTTATGCTTGACTATCCCAACCACGCGCATATGCGCGAGTTCGTAGCCTCGCTCAACAGATACTATCTGAAAACCCCTGAGCTCTGGGAGGACGATTTCACTCCCAACGGCTTCGAGTGGATATATCCCGACGAGGCAGGAAATAATATGGTAGCCTTTCGCCGCGTATCAGCGGACGGGGACTGTGTGACGGTAATCGTCAGCTTCTGCGGCAGAGGAATAGATAATCTTCGTATACCCGTGTCCGAGAAGGGCACCTATAAAAATGAATTTTGTACGGACGGGGGCTTTTCGAAGCTCTACCGCTCAAAAAAAGATAAAAACGGCAACTATATTACGGTAGACGTGCCGCGGTTCGGCGCAGTAATTCTTAAAAAATCAACCGCCAAAACGCCCGCCATGAAAAGAATGGAGGAAAATGATGTACTTTAAGAAGGAATGTATTGCAATGCTTCTCGCAGGAGGTCAGGGTAGCCGCCTCTACGAGCTCACTCAACAGACGGCGAAGCCTGCAGTAAGCTTCGGGGGAAAATACAGAATCATAGACTTTCCCCTCTCTAACTGTATCAATTCGGGTATTGATACGGTTGGTGTTCTCACTCAGTATCAGCCCCTCGCGCTCAACGAATATATAGGAAACGGCGCACCGTGGGATCTCGATCGCTCTCGCGGAGGACTCAGCGTTCTGCCCCCCTATCAGGGCAAGAAAACGTCGGATTGGTACAAGGGCACGGCTAACGCAATCTACCAGAACATTAATTTCATAAAGAGATATAATCCCGATTACGTGCTCATACTTTCGGGTGACCATATCTACAAGATGGATTATGCGAAGATGCTATCAGCGCACAAGGAAACTGGCGCAGTCTGCACAGTTGCGACGATAACCGTTCCTATGGATGAGGCGTCGCGCTTCGGTATATGCAATACAAATCCCGACGGAAGCATATACGAGTTTGAGGAGAAGCCGAAAAATCCCAAGAACAATCAGGCGTCTATGGGTATATATATCTTCAATACCGATGTCCTTATCAAATATCTTGAGCAGGATGAAAAGGATACGGGCTCGTCAAACGATTTCGGAAAGAACATAATTCCCAACCTTCTCAATAACAAAGAGAAGCTCTATTCCTACGGCTTTGAGGGATATTGGAAGGATGTCGGAACGATAAAGAGTCTTTGGGAGGCAAATATGGACCTTCTGGGTGATAAGCCCACGCTCGATATCGCTGACCGCGAATTCAGAATATATTCGAGAAATATAGCCCGCGCACCTCAGTTCATCGGCTCGGATGCGAAAATAGTCAATTCGATGATATCCGAGGGCTCGGTTATCGAGGGAACAGTTGAAAACTCTATTCTCTCGGGCGGTGTTGTCGTAGAGAAGGGCGCGGTTGTCCGTGACAGTATTATTATGGATGACGTCCGTATCGGCAGGGATGCGAGTGTATCCTACAGTATAATCGACAGCGAAACCGAAATAGGTGACGGCGTTTCTGTTGGACAGACACGCAGTGATGACGCGGAAATATGCGTTATTGCAAAGGGCAGCGTTATAACTGATAAGGGGGTAATGTGATATGAATAATACCGCAGGAATTATCTTTTCCAATCTTAACGACGACAACCTTTCCCGTCTTACAGTAGACAGAACGGTTGCGGCAATACCCTTCGTATGCAGATACAGGCTCGTTGACTTCAATCTTTCAAATATGGTCAACGCAAACATTTCAAATATAAGCATAGTCACCAACCGAAACTATCGCTCGCTCAAAAATCATATCGGCAGCGGAAAGGACTGGGACCTTGCGCGTCGCTCGGGCGGTATAAACGTCGTATCCCCCTTCCAGAATTCCTCGTCGGGCGCAAAGCTCTATACGGGACATCTCGAGGCCCTAAAGAGCATGTATGACGTAATTGCCGATTTCCATGAGGAAAACGTAGTGCTCGCCGACTGCGACACTATATTCAATATTGATTTGCGCGAGGTAATAGCTCAGCACGAGGATACCTCTGCCGACGTTACAATAATCACAGGCAGGTGCAAGGAAACCTGGACCTCAAAAACGCCCCGAATGCTTGTGAAGGCAGATGAAAACCGCAGAGTTATAGATATGCTTCGCTCTGACAGGCATAATGATGCAACGCCCGAGGTGTCGCTCAATATGTATATTTTCAGAACGACCTATCTTCGCAAGCTGCTTCAGGACAGTATGGCGAGAAATTACACAGGCCTTACACGCGACATTATGCTCCGCGAGTACCGCCACGCAAAGTATATGACCTACCGCTACGACGGATATATTGCGTACCTCTCGAGCTTCCGCGACTATTTCAATTCCTCGATGGAGATACTCATAAACGAGCAGGCGAGAAAATCTCTGTTCGGTCAGGGCAAGCGCCCTGTTTATACCAACGTTCATAACTCGAGCCCTGCGGTTTACAGAGAGGGAGCGAAGGTGCGTGATTCTCTCATTGCCGACGGATGCGTTATCGAGGGAGAGGTAGAGAACTGTATTCTTTTCAGAAACGTTCACGTGGCGAAGGGCGCGGTGGTTAGAAACTCGGTTATCTTCCACGGCGGTATAATAGGCGAAAACTCAAACGTTAACTGCGTTGTCGCAGATAAGAGCGTTGTGATAGGCGACCACAGAAATCTGTCGGGACATTTCACTATGCCGTTCTTTATCGAGAAAAATAAGAGGGTTTAATTATGAAAATACTTTACGTAACCAGCGAGGTAACACCCTATGCCGCAAGCGGCGGACTCGGTGACGTGCTCGGTGCTTTGCCAAGAACGGTTGCACAGAGAGAGGGCTATGAGTGCGCGGTTATTCTGCCGCTTTACTCACAGATAAAGCCTGAGCACAGGGAAAAGATGAAAAAGGTTGACGAGTTTTATTTCTATCTCGGCTACCGCAGCCTTTATTGCGGAATATGGCAGATAGAGAAGGACGGCGTTACCTATTACTTCGTTGACAACGAATATTATTTCAAGCGTGACAAAATGTACGGTCAGTACGACGACGGCGAGAGGTTTGCGTATTTCTCCCGCGCGGTTATTGAGGTTATGGCACGTGAGATATATCTGCCTGATATAATGCACGCAAACGACTGGCAGAGCGCGTGCGCGGTTGAGTATCTTAAGCTGAAGTACTCAAATCACCCGAAGCTTTCGCGCGTGAAGGCGGTTTACACCATTCACAATATCGAGTATCAGGGTAAATACGATATGGCTATCCTTGAAAACGTATTTGACTTCGATTATTCGTTCAGAAGCGTTTTCGAGTTTGACGGCTGCATAAATCTTATGAAGGCGGCAATAGTCAGCTGCGACGTCCTGACAACCGTCAGCCCTAACTATGCAAAGGAGCTGAGGGAGCCGTTCTTTGCCTTCGGCCTTCACAACATAATAAGAGAAAATTCCTACAAAATGCACGGAATTATAAACGGAATTGACACGGTATATTTCTCATCCGAGAACGGAGAGGATATAGAGTACACCTACAACGCCGACACCTTCCTTGAGGGCAAGGCAAGGAATAAGATGGCACTTCAGCGCGAGCTGGGGCTCGAGGTAAACGCAGATATTCCCATGGCGGTGATGATAACAAGGCTTACCGCGGGCAAGGGAATAGACCTCGTTATTCATATTCTCGATGAGCTTTTAGAGCAGAATATGCAGTTTGTAATGCTCGGAACGGGCGATTATTCATACGAGGAGATATTCTCTCGCATCTGCGAGCGCCATAGGGATAAGGCAAGGGCACTCATAAAGTTTGACAGAGTGATATCCAAGCATATGTATGCCGCTGCGGATATCTTCATAATGCCCTCGAAGAGCGAGCCCTGCGGACTCGCACAGATGACGGCGTGCCGATACGGAACGATTCCCGTAGTGCGCGCGGTAGGCGGACTTGCCGACAGTATCGTCAATTACGGCAGGGACGGCTCAAACGGCTTTGTATTTGCTAATTTCAATGCACACGAGCTTTTGTTCAGGATAAAGGACGCGCTATCGCTCTACGGCGTTAAGGATGAGTGGAATGCACTCGTCAGGCGCGCCATGACTACCGACTTTACCTGGGACAGCTCGGCTGACAAATACATTCGGATGTACGAAAAAATAAACTAAACTTGAAAGAAACAGGAAAAAATGAGCAACACAAAGAAAACCACAGCAAAAACAACTAAAAAAGAGGCGGAGAAGCCGATAAAGGATAAGGGAACGATGGCAATATCCGAGGCAGAGCTGAAAAAGAAGATAGAAAGCAAGCTCTATGCCCGCGGTGTCGGCGATCCGAGGAAGGCGACTGCGGAGCAGTTATATAACGCATCGGTTGCCGCACTCAAGGATATAATGATCGACGCACGCGCGCGCTTCAACCGCAGAATTGCCGCACAGGAGGGTAAGAAGGTTTGCTATCTCTGTATGGAATTTCTGGTCGGCAGGCAGCTCAAAAACAACGTAATGCATATGGGTATGTTCGATGCCCTCGACAAGATTTTGAAGGGCTACGGCTCGTCCTTTGACAAGATATATGCGTGCGAGGTGGACCCCGGTCTCGGCAACGGCGGACTTGGCAGGCTTGCCGCGTGCTTTATGGACTCGCTTACCTCTCTTGACTATGCCGCTAACGGATATTCACTCTGCTATGAGAACGGACTTTTCAAGCAGAAGCTGGTTGACGGCGAGCAGGTTGAGCTTCCCGACACATGGCTTCACAGCTCGGGCTCGTGGCTGGTTCCGCACCCTGAAAAGACCATTGATATACGCTTCGGCGGGCAGATAAGTGAGTCGTGGGAGAACGGA
This sequence comes from Eubacteriales bacterium, assembly GCA_045593885.1. Classification (GTDB taxonomy): domain Bacteria; phylum Bacillota; class Clostridia; order Oscillospirales; family CAG-272; genus UBA1740. Next base: position 3,698 of record JAZNXN010000039.1, on the reverse strand, counting down.
GAGCTGCGTGTTACTCATACAGAATACGACGAGGTTAAGGCAGTACCCTACGATTTGCTTATCGTAGGACCTGATACAACTACAGTAAACAGCATCCGTCTATGGAAGGCGAAGGATGCAACCGCATCTATCGGCTCATACCATCGCACTCAGGGAGAATATCTCAAGGCGTATGAGAAAAATAACAGTGCCGAGGAGATAACCCGTCAGCTTTATCCGCCCGACAATCACGACGAAGGTAAGCTGTTGAGGCTGACTCAGCAGTACTTCCTCGTATCCGCATCGCTTCAGAGCATAATAAGGGACTATTTTGCGACCAACGGCTCGCTCGTTGGATTTGAGAACAGAATAGCTCTTCACATAAACGATACCCACCCCGCGCTCTGTATTCCCGAGCTTATGAGAATACTGATGGACGTGTATTCCTATTCGTGGGATGATGCGTGGAAGGTGGTTACCCGTACGGTCAGCTACACCAATCACACCGTGCTTCCTGAGGCGCTTGAATGCTGGAGAATAGACCTGTTCAGAATGAAGCTGCCGAGAATATTCTCGATAGTTACAGAGATAAACCGCCGCTTCTGTGCGGACCTTTGGAATATGTATCCGGGTGACTGGGACAGAATTTCGAGAATGGCAATCGTTGCCTACGGTCAGGTGAAGATGGCAAACCTTTCGGTTGTCGGCTCTCATACCGTTAACGGTGTATCTCAGCTTCATAGCGATATACTCAAAAAGACAGTGTTCCACGACTTCTACAAGATGACGCCCTGGAAATTCACAAACGTCACCAACGGTGTCGTACACAAGAGGTGGCTGTGCTATTCCAACCCCAAGCTCTCCGAGCTTCTTTGCGAGTGCATAGGCGACGGATTTATGAAAAATCCCTCTGAGCTTACACGCTTCGAGGAATTTATAAACGACGAGAGCGTTCTTGAAAGGCTTTCCGAGATAAAGAGGGGCAACAAGGTGCGCCTTGCCGAGTTTATCAAGGCGCGCACAGGCGAAATTATAAACCCCGATTCCGTGTTTGATATGCAGATAAAGAGGCTTCACGAGTATAAACGTCAGCTATTGAACGTTCTTAAAATCATCTCGATTTATAACGAGATATGCGACAATCCCAATGCCGATATAACCCCCGAAACCTTTATCTTCGGAGCGAAGGCGGCACCCGGATATTATATGGCGAAGCGAATAATCAAGCTTATATATTTCCTTGCGCGAGAGCTTGAGAGCAATCCTCTCACCAAGGATAAGATTAAGGTTGTGTTCGTTGAGGACTATAACGTGACGAAGGCGGAGGTGCTCATTCCCTCTGCTGATATAAGTGAGCAGATTTCCCTTGCCGGTAAGGAGGCGAGCGGAACGAGCAATATGAAGCTGATGCTCAACGGCGCTATCACCATGGGAACTCTTGACGGAGCAAACGTTGAGATACTTGATGCGGTGGGAGACAGAAATATCTATATCTTCGGTCTTAACACCTACGAGGTTGACGAGCTATGGCGTCACGGCTACAATTCGCGTGAATTTTATCACAATTCCGAGGATATACGACGTGCGGTTGACCGCCTCAATTCAAGAATAGGCGGCGAGGACTTCTCGGATATTGCCGACTACCTTATCAGCAGCGGCTATTCGGTTGCCGACCCCTATATGTGTCTTGCTGATTTCGGCTCGTACAGATATACTCATGACAAGGCTATGAGCGACTATCGCGACACTCTCGAATGGCAGCGCCGTTCGCTTGTGAATATTGCAAGAGCGGGAAGGTTTGCAGCTGACAACAGTATCCGCACCTACGCCAATGAAATATGGCATATTTCACCGATAGAAAGGTAAATTCTTGTCACAGTTAAGAATTAATAAAGGCAATACGGTAAACCCGAGGGGAAGGCTATGCCTTACCGAAAACGGAGCATCCGTAAACGGTCGCCGTGCGTTTTCGCACGGTGACCTCATTGGCCTGTCCCTGTATCTGCCCCGAGCGCTCGGCGCAACCCGAGTAACCGCCCATATGAAAAACGATTATACGGGAAAAGCTTGCGAATATGCGCTCTTATGGAGCGAGGCAGAGAGGGATTTTGACCTCTATACCGCAAATATTGACACCTCGGCGCTATCTGTGCGCTCGGGGTTGTTTTTCCTGCGCGTTGAAATTGAATGTGTTTGCGGATGCGTCAGCGCAGAGAAGGGGGGCGGGGATGAGGTAATTTTTCGTCCCCTTCACAACAATTCCCCTTATACACATCAGATTACAGTCAGCGATTTCAAGTACGCTTCGCCCGATTGGCTGATGGGCGGTGTTATATACCACGTTTTCGTGGACAGATTTTACAGGGGCAAGGATACGCCAGCGCGCCCCGACAGCGTGATGCTCACCGACTGGGATAACGGTATTCCCGAGTATCCCGAATACCCCGGGGCACATCTTGAGAACAACGGATTTTTCGGCGGAAACCTATGGGGTGTCGTTGATAAGCTCGATTATATCGCCTCGCTCGGTGCTCGCGCAATATATCTGAGCCCAATTTTTGAGGCGTACTCAAATCACAAGTACGATACGGGCAACTATATGAAGGTTGACGGAGCGTTTGGCGGCGAGGAAGCGTTGACAACGCTCATAGGCGAGGCGAAAAAACGAGGAATCGGAATTATTCTTGACGGCGTTTTCAACCATACGGGCGCCGACAGCATATATTTCAATAAATTTGGAAAATATGACTCACTCGGTGCATATCAGTCGAAGGATTCGCCATATTACAGCTGGTACGATTTTCAGAGCTTTCCCGACAAATACACATCCTGGTGGGATATTGACATACTTCCGAGAATAAACACTGCTGTAACCGAATGTCGCGACTATTTCCTCGGTGATAACGGTGTTATCCGACATTACGCCGAAATGGGAATCTCGGGTATGCGACTTGACGTCGTTGACGAGCTATCCGACGATTTCGTCAGGGGTATAAAGAGGGCGCTGACCGACGTAAGCAAAGGTGCAGTCCTATACGGTGAGGTCTGGGAGGATGCATCGAATAAAATTGCATACGGCACGCGCAAAAAATATTATCTCGGCGACGAGCTTGACGGAGTTATGAACTATCCGTACAGAACGGCAATTATTGATTATCTGCGAAATAAAAGCACCTATTCTATGAGATATGCACTCCTCGAGGTTTTGCCGAATATGCCCAAGCGCATACGCGATATGCAGATGAACCTGCTTGGAACTCACGATACCGAGCGCATTATTACTATGCTCGCGGGAGAGAGCGCCGAGGGGAAAAGTAATGACGTCTTAGCGCGTCTTAAGCTTGACAGTAAACAAAGAGAGTTGGGTATCCGTCTTTTAAAGATGGCATACGTTATACTTTCTACCGTTCCGGGACTTCCTACCGTGTTTTACGGTGATGAGGTTGGACTTGAGGGGTATAAGGATCCTTTCAACCGAAGACCGTACCCGTGGAAGAACGGTAATGGAGAAATTCGTGATTTTTATAAAAAAATGGGCGAAATCAGAAGGGCAGAGGGCGTTTATAAAGATGGCGATTTTTCTTTGGTTTATATTGATGACGAAAAGCTTATTTTCGCAAGAGAAAAGGACGGTGTGAAGAATTATACCGTAATTAACAATTCGGATTCGGAAATGAAAATTATGCTTTCTTCTGTTTCCGAGTTGCTTTTTGAAAGAA
>JAZNXN010000038.1:0-4453 GCA_045593885.1 Eubacteriales bacterium | reverse complement strand
TAACTCGTCAATTCTGTTTTTTAGTGCGGTTTTGCTCAGCTTGTCGGTTTTTGTAGCAACAACTCTGAACGGAATTTTTGAATCAATGAGATAATTTATCATCATTATATCATCGTCGGTGGGGCCGCAACGCACGTCTATTAACTGACAGACGAGCTTTATCGCATCCGCATTGGGATTTTTTGAAAAATAGGAATCGGTCAGGGCAGACCAAACCTCTTTTCCGTCATACGAGCGCTTTGCATAGCCGTATCCCGGAAGGTCAACAAAATAAAGTCTTTTATCAATATTAAAGAAATTGATGGTTATCGTCTTTCCAGGGCTTGAGCTTACACGGGCGAGAGATTTATTACCGATCATCGTATTAATCAGCGAGCTTTTTCCAACGTTTGAGCGTCCGGTAAATGCAATCTGAGGAATTCTGTCGGCAGGAAACTGCTTCACCGTGCCTGCGCTCATCGTGAGCTTTGTATTGTTAGTGTTTAGCTTCATCAAAAAACCTTCACTTTTACTGAATTCTTTGAGATTTTGCTCCAAGAGGCGGCTGCTTTGTGGCGTGACTCAGCGCATTCATCGCGGTCAAATCCGAGCAGAATGCAGAGCTCTCCTTTTTGAGAGCCTTGTAATCAACCAAAGCATTTTGAAGAACGTCGTCAGCGGTTTTGCAGAACAGGAAATTGAGGTGCTCCTTTACCACAACGTCAATATCCTCCAAATCCTTTCTGTTCCCGTCGGGAATGATTACGGTGGTAACACCTGCAGCATACGCCGCCATGGTCTTCTCGCGCAGTCCACCGATAGGAAGCACGCGACCTGTGAGTGACAGCTCGCCTGTCATAGCAACGTCGCGTTTGACAGCAATTCCTGAGAGAGCAGATACGATAGAGCACATCATCGTCACACCTGCTGAGGGACCGTCCTTAGGAACAGCACCCTCTGGGCAGTGAATATGAATATCGCTGCTGCTGTAGAAGGATGCGTCCACGTTAATTGCAGGGGAAAGTGAACGGACGTAGCTGTATGCCAGCTTTGCCGATTCCTTCATAATGTCGCCGAGCGAGCCGGTGAGCTCCAGCTTTCCGGTTCCGGGCATAACCGCGGTTTCTATTTTAAGAAGGTCGCCGCCCGCCTGCGTGTATGCGAGCCCGTTAACAACACCGATAAGGTCAGTATCGGAAATCTTTTCGTTTTCAACCCTCTTCGAGCCGAGCATCTCTCTTACCGATTCAGGTGTTATGAGTATTTCGGTTGTCTCGTTGGTTGCTATTTTCTTTGCCGACTTGCGTATTAATGCCGCTAGCTTTCTTTCGAGGTTACGGACACCTGCTTCCTTCGTGTACTCGTCGATAACCGTGTATACCGCATTGTCATCAATGCTCACGCAACACTTGTCCATTCCGTGCAAACGAAGCTGCTTGGGAATGAGGTGATTTTTGGCTATGCTGAGCTTTTCCTCTCTTGAATAGGACTGAATATCAATTATCTCCATTCTGTCGAGCAAAGGATGAGGAATACCGTCATAGCTGTTAGCGGTAGCAATAAATATACAATCGGAAAGGTCAATGGGCATTTCTACGAAATGGTCGCGGAAATATTTGTTTTGCTCAGGGTCGAGAACCTCAAGCAGAGCGGACGACGGATCGCCGTGATTATCGCGTGTCAGCTTGTCAAGCTCGTCAAGCACCATCAAGGGGTTCATAACCTCTGCCTTGATGAGCGCATCAATAATTCTTCCCGGCATAGCACCCACGTAGGTTTTTCTGTGTCCGCGTATGTCAGCCTCGTCACGAATACCGCCGAGGGAAACACGGGTGTATTTTCTGCCGAGAGCCTCGGCAACCGAGCGCGCTATCGAGGTTTTACCGACTCCGGGTGCGCCAATGAGGCATATTATCTGATTTTTAACGTCGGGGGAAATCTGCTTGACCGCTATGTATTCGAGTATTCTTTCCTTAACCTTTGTAAGACCGTCGTGATCCCTTTCAAGTATTTCTCTCGCCGTGTCGATATTAACCCTTTCGTCTGTGAACTTTGAGAAGGGGATTTCAAGGCAGGTTTCGATATAATTGCGAAGAACAGTAGCCTCAGCCGCGCCAAAAGGTGTCTTTGAGAGGCGGGAAAGCTCCTTTTCAAGCTTTTCCTTTACCTCTTTAGGAAGCTTTGCACGCTCGATTTTATCGGAAAGCTCGGATATATCGTCATCATCCTCACCCAGCTCGTGTTGAATCGCGCGCATCTGCTCACGCAGATAAAATTCCTTGTGCTGTGCGTCAACCTTCGCCTTTACCTTCTTGTGTATCTTGAATTCACATTCCGCGAGCTCAAGCTCCTCTTGAAGAAGAACGGCGAGCTTTTCGAGCCTCTGTGTAGGAATGAGTGAATCAAGCACCTCCTGCTTTGCAACATAATTGAACAGTGCGCCCGATGCGATGAAATCCGCAAACATTGCAGGGCTTTTTACAGATGCGGCAGCAACGGTAAACTCCTCAGTGAGAGAGCGCACGTATTCTCTGATTTTTGCAACCGATGCGCTGATGTCCTGCATAAGACCTACGGTTTCGGGTGTAATAGAACCGATTCTTTCGGTTTTTGGTTCAATAACTCCTGTGAGATATCCGTCCTCATATGTAAGGTCGATGATTTTTGCACGGCAAACACCCTCGAAGGTTGCGGATATCGTACCGTCGGGATTTTTGGATGCGTTCTTAATATTGCAGATGGTTCCCGTCTTGAATAAATCTCTCATATTGGGAACGTCTGTCTCCAGCTCCTTCTGAGCAATGAGAAAAATCTGTGTTTTCTCACTTGCCGCCTTGCCAAACGCCTTTACGGAAAAGGGGCGCGACAGCTCGGTTTCAAGCTGAATATTCGGAAAAGCCACGCTACCGCGAAGGGCAATGAGTGGCAGTGTTATAATCATTTTTTCTTTCTTGTTTTCTTGCATTTTTCGTGTCCTTTTTGCTTGCTTTCCGCGCGAAAGCATATTTTAACTTATATATTATAACATATAAAAGTGAATTTTGCTATACTTTTTGCAAAAATCTTTTATTTTATATGTAAAAAGAAAGCACGTAACCGAAAATTAAACGATTACGTTATAAATACCGAGATAAACGCCGATGCGGCAACGAAACAAAAAACGCCCGCGCAGAATCTTGTAATGAGCAACAAGAAATCTGTGAAGCAGATGGGCGGAAGCAAAGCACTCAAAGCCAACGAGGCTATGTCCTATATAAACGAGGTGGCGGGCAATTTCGGCAGCAACGAAACAAAAAACACCCGCTATGCGAAGGCGATAGATACCAGCCTTGATATGATGTCGGAGAACATGAAGAAAATGACCGACGACCAGCGCAAGAATTATCTGAAAAGCATCGAGCGCACGCCTATGCGCCTTGCCTTTGACGATGCGGGTAATAAGATAGCAACGCCCGTCGATTCTTCCGTTTCCTTTGATGCTATGTCGGGCTCGGTAAGAGCAGTCGGCGGTAATATCAAATATGCCGTTACCGAGAACGAGGTATCCGAGAGCGCAAAAATCGCCAAAGAAACAATCGAGAGAATATTCAGAAACAACGGCGGTGTAGTTGTAACAGATAAGCTCACAGACCAGAACGCCGCCTACGATCCCGATACAGGTATATTCTACGTAAACAATAACGGAAGGTTTACAAAGGATTTCACCGAGAAGATGACCGCAATACACGAGGTTATGCACTCTGCTGAGGGCACGAAGAAATATAATGATGCGGTTAAGGCTCTCCATGAGTTTGTTGATTCATCTCCCGATGTGAAAAAATCCGTTATGCAGGGTGCCGATAAAACGGCAGAGCAGTATTATAACGAAAACGCAAGTAAGCGTGAGAACGATTACGTTATAGATACCGAGATAAACGCCGATGTAATGGGCAAGCTCCTCGGAAGTGAGGAATACATATCTCGTCTGGCGCTCAGGAACGAGGGCCTTGTAAAGAAGCTGTACGGCTATTTTACAACCGCACACGATAAAGCCACCTCGAAGGAAGCAAGACGTGCGCTGAAAAAGATATGCGATACCTTCGGCAAAGCGATAGACAATTCCGTCGGCGGAGTAAAGCTCTCCTCTATCAGAGAAAAAGAAAAAGAGGAGATACTCGCCGCTAAAGACGAATATCTCTCTCTTCCTGAGAGCGAGCGTGCCGCATGGCTCGAAGAAAACGGCTACACCGCCGAGGACTTCGCCGACGATGTTTTTGAAGACGGCAATGCTGAAAATGTTGTGAGTAATGATAGGTATGCCATAGTCGCATTGGAAGATGGCAAGGTTTATGTAGAAGCAACTCGCAAAGTTATTAATAGTAATACGAGATCGGAACAAAGAAAGGAAATATCAAATTTCTTCTCTGAACTGTTGGAAAACAAATCTTCGTTGGATATTCACACCATAGAGGGCGATGTCTTAACTATAACGAAG
>JAZNXN010000037.1:0-4162 GCA_045593885.1 Eubacteriales bacterium | reverse complement strand
GATTTTGGACAGAAACCGTCGCTTTCGAGCTCGTCGCCGTACTGAGTACGGCAGAGAGCGAAAACGGCGGAAGTAAACAAAAAACTGTAAAAATGAAAATCGCAGATTTTCTTCCTTATCACCGTTATGGTATGGATTTTGCGAAAATCAAAAGTGAGGCACTTTTTGTACCTCACCTTTTTGTTTACGGTTATGCCGAAATACGAAAGCCCGCAGTCAAAGGTTGCCTATCATAACTCTACCAAACAGCTGTACCATTTCCTTCGGCGTTTCCTTATAATCACGCTTTATCCACTCGTCGAGCAAGCCGAAAAGACCGTAGGAATAGAACTTGACACGGTAGCAGTCCTTCGCATCTCCCTGCGTTTGCGACATCATTATCTGATAGTACGCATCGTAAATCACGTACTGAAGATTTGATGAATAAATAACAGAATATATATGCTTTATCGTATAATTGAAATTGAAGAAATCCGATACGTTTCGTATCGTGAAGCGGCGGTGCTCGGCAAGTCCGCGCTCTGCCGCCCATCTTTCCCAAAGGCACACGAGCTTGTAGGTGAGCATTTCGGTCTTCGAACGGAAGTTGCGAAAGAAGGTCGCGCGGCCAACCCCTGCAAGCGAGGCTATCTCCTGCGCGGATATTTTTTCTATCGGCTTTTCCCTCAAAAGCTGGATGAGGGCATCAGCCATACACTCCTTCAAAAATTCGGTTGCTCTTTCATTGTGAGGCATAATTTTGTTCTCCGTCCTTTAATGATACTATGTATCAAAATGAGTATCAAACCCGCAAAAATTATTGACTTTGACATTTTTTTGGTTTATAATACCACTTGATACGATGGTATCACAAACATATCTTGATATCATTCTAACACTATTTTATCACGATGTCAAGGGAAATTTTTACGGAGATTAGTTATGAACAAATCAACAGCAGTTATTGCTAAGAACGACTACAAGACTATAAGAGACGTAGTCGAGGACGTTGCGGTACGCCATAGCACAAGATATGCGTACTCGTTTTATGAGAAGCCCTCTGATAAGGTGGCGACACGCAAAACCTTTATCGAGCTTCGCGATGACGTAAGAGCGCTCTCAACCGAGCTCATAGCACGCGGAATGAGGGGCAAGCACTGTGCAATTGTCGGCAGACTCTCGTACAGATGGATCTGTACATACTACGCCCTTTTCTCGATAGGCGCGGTTCTCGTTACGCTCGACCACGACTGGTCGGCAGAGGAGCTGTGCGAAACTATGAAGCGCGCGGATGCAACCGAGGCGTTCTTCGATACCGATATCTGGGATAAGGCGGAGCTTGTCAAAAAGGAAATGGGCATTGAGCCCCTTGCAATCGACGGTGATGGCGACAACGTATACACCCTCATCAAGAGCGGAAAAAAGAGAATTGAGGCGGGAGATAACTCCTACTTCGAAACCGAGATAGACCCGATGGCGCTCGCTCTGCTTGTATTTACCTCGGGAACGACGGGTAAGGGCAAGGGCGTTATGCTCAACCAGAATGCTCTTATAAGAGATATTGCGTGGAACGTTGTTTCAAACGTTGAGTTCTCGGAGAAGTCAATGGCATCGCTGCCCCCGCATCACACCTTCGGCTCAACCATAAATATTCTTGCACACGATATGATAGGAACGGAAATGTTCATTTCCTCAGGCCTTCGCTATATTATGAAGGAGCTCAAGGATCAAAAGCCCGGACACCTCGTTTTAGTTCCCCTCTATCTTGAAACCTTCTACCGCAAGATACAGGCTAATATTGCCGATAAGGGTAAGACAAAGCTGTTCTCAATAATGATGAAGGTAAGCAATTGTCTTCGCAAGATAGGTATTGATCTGCGCCGCAAGCTGTTCAAGTCGGTGCTCGATGCCTTCGGCGGAGAGGTATATCTCATCGTTTCGGGCGGTGCGCCTATAAGCAGCGATATTCTCGAATTTTTTGACGCGGTGGGCATTGAGGTGCTCAACGGCTACGGAATTACCGAGTGCGCGCCCCTTATTTCAGTAAACCACAGCGGTAGGACCGTTGAGGGAAGCGTTGGTGTAATCATAGACTGCGACGACGTAATCATCGCCGATCCCAACGAAAACGGCGAGGGCGAGATAAGGGTAAAGGGTCCAAATGTAATGATGGGCTACTATAAGGACAAGGAAGCAACCGCCGCCGCGTTTGACGAGAACGGATATTTCCGCACCGGCGACTTCGGTAAGGTTGATAAGAACGGATGCCTGTATATAACCGGCAGACTTAAAAACCTCATAATCCTTTCCAACGGTAAAAACGTATATCCCGAGGAAATAGAGGCAGAGCTGGTTGCCGAGCCGGGCGTTATCGACGTTATCGTTTACGAGGGACAGAGCCGCCGCGGCATTATGCACAATGCAATAGTTGCGGAGATTTATCCCGATAAGGAATATCTTGAAAAGAACGGTATAACCGACGCGCAGGCTCATTTTGAGAGGATAGTGAACGCATACAACCACACCGCAATCGCATACAAGAAGATAGGTCTTGTCCGCGTGCGCGACGAGGAGTTCCCGAAGAACACCCTTCGCAAGATTATGCGCTTCAAGCTTGATATGACAATTGACTGATAAAAAAGGCACATTTGCGCCTTTTTTATTAAATAGTGTCGGTATTATGATAAAAAACGGTATTGACAAATTTTTTCGTGATGGTAGAATATACATAACCAACATAAAAGGACGGTTTATTATGCAGAAATATAACGTTGAAAATCACGAGCCCTCGCTTTTGCCCGAGGGAAAGAAATGGAAGCTTGTATGGAGCGACGAGTTTGACGGAGATAAGCTTGATGAAACCAAGTGGGACTTTCGCTGCTCGCTTATGGGTAAGAGAAACCCCAGCTGGCTCTGGAGAGACGGAATCCGCTTTGAAAACTCAAACATAATCTTTATGCCTGTTGAAAAGTGGGGAGACATCCGCTGCGCTCAGCTTCAGACGGGATATAACTACATGGACGATAGCCCTCGCAGCGATTATCATATCGGCGGCGATTACGTATGGCCGATTTCGAAGATAAAGGAGCCTAAGTTCATGCACCGCTACGGTTACTACGAGTGCCGCTGCAAGCTTCAGAAGAAGAAGGGCTGGTGGACTGCATTCTGGCTTCAGTCACCGCAGATAGGCTCAACCCTCAATCCTGCTATTTCGGGAATTGAGAACGATATAATGGAGAGCTTTACACCCGGTGTCGTTTCTCATCATGCAAATCACTACAACGGCTACGGCGCGGATCACAAGCAGGTAAATCACGGCAAGGATAATCAGGACATATCCCTTGATGAATACCATACCTTCGGTATGATGTGGAACAAGGACGGCTATACCTTCTACGTTGACGGAGTAGAGGACGGCCATTCTGATGCACCCGTATCGCATATTGAGCAGTTCATTCTGCTCGGCGCGGAGATAAACGGATACCGCACACAATACAACACGGCAGAAACCCGCGACGTGCTCGGTGACGAGTTCATCGTTGACTACGTCCGTGTGTTCGACGAGGTCGAGGACTAATAAAAAAGCGATTGCCAAACGGCAATCGCTTTTCCTTTTTTGGTCGGAGTGACACGATTTGAACGTGCGACTTCTGCGTCCCGAAGCGTAAGATGATAGTTTTTTCCTTGATTTCGGAGGCTTTTCGGGGCTTTCGTGTCCGAAAACGATGCTTTTGGGTGCTCTTGTAAGCACTGTTTCCACACAGTCCGAATCGGTAGATGGTCAAAGGTGTGGTCAAGGCGAATTCTCATCCGAGAAACCGAGCCGTGATTATAGCAAACTCATACCGTAAGGTGACTAAACGGTTCACCGCGTGTCCAGTTTTTTCTTCTGCGGTTAGTATACCATACTTCAGTAAAACTGTCAACCCCTAACTTTCAACACGCAAAAATTGAGGTGCAGTAGACGAAAGAAAACGCCCGGCGAAAAAAGTTGGATTTATTTTCGAAAAAGTGCTGGACTTCCTCTCTCTTCTGTGGTATGTTGTTGTGCTAACAGGAGGTAGAACCTATGAAAAGTATGATAAAAGAGCTATGGCATGGAAACATCATTCCGCAAGAGGACAGCAGAAACAACTCAAAGGAGATGAAGGAGCTACTCGGATACATGGCAAGGCATCACGAG
>JAZNXN010000036.1:0-29387 GCA_045593885.1 Eubacteriales bacterium | reverse complement strand
AGGTTTACAATCCGAAGACCTTCTTCCCTCACGCGGCGTCGCTGGGTCAGGCTTTCGCCCATTGCCCAATATTCCCCACTGCTGCCTCCCGTAGGAGTCTGGACCGTATCTCAGTTCCAATGTGGCCGTTCAACCTCTCAGTTCGGCTACCGATCGTCGACTTGGTAGGCCGTTACCCTGCCAACTATCTAATCGGACGCAAGCTCATCTCTGTGCAATAAATCTTTGACATACAATACATGCGAATCGTATGCGTTATGCGGTATTAGCAACCGTTTCCGGTTGTTATCCCCCACACAGAGGCAGATTGCTCACGCGTTACTCACCCGTCCGCCACTAAGCATTGCTGCTCCGTTCGACTTGAATGTGTTATGCACGCCGCCAGCGTTCATCCTGAGCCAGGATCAAACTCTCTAAAAAATTGTATCTAAAGCCCTAAGGCATTAAATCTTCTTTTCAGAGCTTAATTCTAAGCTTTCTTACTTTTTTGAGTTTCTCAATGTGTTAATAATTAACGAGATTCTTCACACTTTTCAGTGTTTCAAAAATTTCTGTTGTTCAATTTTCAATGATCAATTTCTTTCGCCCCGAAAAACTCGCAGCCTGTCTATTATATCACAGCACTTTTCCCTTGTCAAGTACTTTTTCAAAGTTTTTTTAGTTTTGTTTATTTTGACCTATTTTATACTGTAAATACTGGAAAAACAGTAATTTTTGACAATAAAACACGCTTGACATCCCCCTTTATATTATTGTATAATATTATGATAAGTTTAAGTATGCTCACGGAGGATATATATAATAATGAAGAAAAATTCCAAGGTTGTAAGCTGCCGTCTGGGCAAGGTTGGCGGCGAGGCAGTCATTGAGGGCGTAATGATGAAGGCGGGAGATAACTGCTGTACTGCCCTCTGCGATAAAAACGGAAATATAAAGGTAAATGAAAGAAAATTTGTGTCGCTCAAGAAAAAGCACAAAATTTTCAACATTCCCATACTGCGCGGAATCGTGGGCTTCATCGAATCCCTCGTTCTTTCCTTTGCCATTCTCAACATATCCGCTGAGGTTATGGGCGGTGAGGAGCTTCAGAAGGAGGGAAGGTTTGAGAGGTGGCTGAAAAAGCACCTCGGTGTCGGCCTTTTTGACGTGATAATGGTTGTTGCGGCTATTTTGGGCGTGGCGCTCGCTCTTTTTCTGTTTTTGTGGCTGCCGACGGTCATTGCCTCGCTCATATCAAGGGGCTTTGCAGGCGGCGGAATCAATCTGCCTGCTGCTGCGATTGCCGCAATAGAGGGAGGACTCAAGATACTCATTTTCGTTTCCTATATACTTCTCGTTTCTCTTATGCCTGATATCCGCAGGGTGTTTGAGTATCACGGCGCAGAGCATAAGAGCATTGCCTGCTTTGAAAGCGGTGACGAGCTCACCCCCGAAAACGCAAAAAAGCATACCCGCTTCCATCCCAGATGCGGAACGAGCTTTATGTTCGTTATGATACTTCTCGGAGTGCTGCTTGGCTTTGCAATACATCTTCTCTTTCCCGATTTTGACGGCGTTCTGTATGCGCTGACGAGAATTTTGCTTCTGCCCCTCGTTGTCGGAGTCGGCTACGAGTATATAATCTTTGCGGGCAAGCACTCGAATTTTGCAACAAGGATTCTCTCTGCCCCGGGCCTTTGGATGCAGAGGATAACGACAAGAGAGCCTGACGAAAAGCAGCTCGAAATAGCGATAACCGCGCTCAAATATGCACTGCCCGACGAGTTCCCCGAATTTGACAGAGAGGCGTTTGAGCTGGTTGACGCACACGGAAAGACGGTGCGCCCCGCAAAAAGCGCAGAGGACGCGAGCGTGAAGGAAAATGAAGCTGAAAATGCAGAGGGGGCTGCCACGGCAGAGCAAAACGCCGACGGCGCGGAAGAAAAACCGAATGACGCTCAGTGATATAAAGAGGCTTTTAGCCGAGGGCGGTGTTGAAAACGCAGGCGGCGAGGCGAAGGCTCTGTTCTGTCATTTCGAGGGCACAACGCCCGAAAGGCTTCTCGGTACAAACCCGACGGTTACAAGCGACGGGCTGATTTCTGCCGCAAAAAAGCGCGCAAGCGGATACCCGTTGCAGTATATAATCGGCGAGGTTGAGTTCTTCCGCGAGAAATATAAGGTGAGCGAGGCTTGCCTCATTCCACGCTCGGATACCGAGATACTCGTGGAATACGCGGTGAATAATCTGCCGAGGGGCATTACCTTTGCCGACCTCTGCACCGGCAGCGGCTGTATTGCAATATCGGTGCTTGCCAACCGCCCCGACCTGTGTGCGATAGCGGTTGATATTTCGGAAAGCGCGCTCGAAATCGCGAGAGAAAACGCAGAGAAAAACGGCGTGTCCGACAGAATAAAATTCATAAAAAAGGACCTACTCGGCGAGAAAACCGAGCTGTCGGGTATAACCCATATACTGTCCAATCCCCCGTATATTACCGACGCCGCCATGAAAACGCTCGCGCGTGAGCTCTCATACGAGCCAAAGATTGCACTGCGCGGCGGTGAGAACGGAGATATATTTTACAAAAAAATTGTTTCGGATTACAAGGATAAGGACGGGATAATATTCGAGATAGGCTACGACCAGAGGAAAACGCTCACCGACATTGCCGAAAGGCACGGTATGCAGATAAAAATTATCAGGGATTTTTCGGATAACGACAGAGTTGCCGTTCTTTTCCGCTGATTACCGCGCACAAGCTCTTTTGCATATAATGTAATTAACGTTACAGCGCGGAGGGCTTATGAAAAAAGGTGTTGCCGTATTTTTCGGCGGAAGCAGTAACGAGCGCGAGGTGTCGCTCAAATCTGCCATATCTGTTCTTAATTATCTTAATTTCAAAAAATATGACGTATACCCCATAGGAATAACCAAGGATAACCGCTTCCTCTTATGCACACCCGAGTCGGTAAAGGAGGGGTGCTGGGAGAAGGAGGGCGAGGAGTGCCTTCTGTTCGGCGGCTTTGCCGTCAGCGAGAGCCTTGAGGCGTACATTGACGCCGCCATTCTTGCCATTCACGGTCAGAACTGCGAGGACGGAAAGCTCCAGGGCTTTCTCTACTACGCGGGTATCCCCTACGTGGGATGCGGATGTGCGGCGAGTGCTGTATGTATGGATAAGGAGCTTTGCAAGCTCACACTTAGCGCCGCCAACCTGCCCGTTGCGAAGCATATACTGCTCCGACGGGGAGATAATATAAACAAAAGGCTCAAAAATGCGAGCTACCCCCTGTTTATAAAGCCCTCTCGCTCAGGCTCGTCCGTCGGAGTGTCGCGCGTTAATCGCGAGGATGAGCTGGAGGCGGCGCTCGCTTTGGCATTTTCAACCGACGAAAAGGCTCTCGCCGAGGAATATATCGAGGGCAAGGAGATAGAGGTTGCCGTCCTTAAATCAAGAGATGGCCGCGTGACCGTATCCGAGCCCGCCGAGATAGAAAGCGGCGCTGAGTTTTACGATTACCGAGCAAAATACAAGGACTCTACCTCGCACCATTACATACCCGCAAGAATCAGCGAGGAGCAAACTGCCGCGGTGAGAGAGATGGCGCGTCGCGCCTTTGAGGTATTGGAATGTGAGGGGCTGGCGAGAATAGATTTCTTCGTGGGCGAGAAAACAGTAATCAACGAGGTAAACACCCTGCCCGGATTTACCGATATCAGTATGTACCCACGCCTCATGGATTTTGCGGGGATTGGATTTCCCTTGCTGCTCGACGTACTGATAGAAACGGCGAGGGTAAAATGATAGGTATATACGACAGCGGGCTTGGCGGTCTGACGGCGCTCTCCGAGGCGCGCTCGCTGATGCCTGACACCGATTTTATATATTTCGGAGATACCGCGCACCTTCCATACGGAACGCGCTCGGACGAGGCTATAATTCGGTATGCAAGGGATGCTATGCGCTTCTTTGAAAAAAAGGGTGTTGATGCGGTGCTCTGCGCCTGCGGAACGGTAAGCTCGGTGGCTCTTGATAAAATTAAGGGTGATTTTCCCTTTCGGATAATAGGAGTGGTTGAGCCCTCGGCGAGAACCGCGGTTTTAGCCAGTAAAAATAAAAAAATTGCGGTCAGCGGCACAGGTGCAACCGTAAAAAGCGGTATTTTCAAGAAAAAAATACAGGCACTGTGTCCGAGTGCGGAGGTTTTCTCGGTAGGATGCGATTTGTTCGTAGCTATCGTCGAAAACGGCTTTGCCGACGACGAAATTATTGCAACGGAGGCGGCACGCAGATATCTGTCGGGGATGTCCGACTGCGACACGCTTATACTCGGCTGCACGCATTTTCCGCTGCTCTCAGATGCAATACGGCGTGTTTTGCCGAAGGTAACGCTCATCAGCAGTGGCAAGGAGGGGGCGCGCGCCCTCTCGGAATACAAAAGGAAGGAAAACGGACGGGTGGAATTTTACCTGAGTGACACGGGCGGAAGCTTTGCCACGATGGCGAGAGTTTTTCTCGGATACGGTATTTCACCTATAAAGAAAACATAGAAAAGAGGATATTAAAATGGCAAATTACAGACGCGGAAGGATAAACGACGCGGTAGCGCAGGAGCTCGCGCAGAAGATGAGGGATATCTCTGACCCTCGCATAGTCAATAATTTTGTGAGCATAACGAGAGCCGAGGTTGCCCCCGACCTTCGTAACGCCACAATATACTACTCGGTTATGGGTGATGCAAGGGAGGCGGGCGTCGCACTCAAGGGAATGTCCGGACTTCTGCGCCGACATCTCGCACAAACGCTCAATCTGCGCCTCACGCCCGAGCTCTCCTTCTCTCTCGATAATTCGATAGAGCACGGCGCTCATATAGCAAAAATTCTTCACGAGCTTGATATAAAGCCCGCAGAGGAGGAAAACGATGACGAACAGTAAGGACTACAAGGCTCTCACAATCGACGGGGTATGCCAAAGGCTATTGAGGGCAACCCACCCCGTTATAGTTATGCACTGCCGCCCCGACGGCGACACGCTCGGCTCTGCGGTTGCGCTGGCAAAGATATTCGGCAGGATGAACAAACGCGCTATCTGTATATGCTCGGATAAGCTGCCGCGACGGCTCGAATTTATGTGCGACGGCTTCTATACCGAAAACTACACTATAACCACAACCAACACCGTAATTGCCGTAGATATCGCATCCCCTATGCAAATCGGTGGGCTTCGCGAGGGGTTGAACATATCGTTGATGATAGACCATCACGATACGGGAGAGGCATTTGCCGACAATTACACCGTACCGAGCGCCGCCGCGTGCGGAGAGGTCATTTTCGATATTGCAAAGCACCTGATAAAGCTGGGCGCTATCGAAAAAATAGACGCAGATATCGCAAAATCGCTCTATGCGGCTATTTCCTCGGACACGGGGTGCTTCAAATATTCAAACGCAACGGCAAAAACCCACCGCACCGCCGCAGAGCTTCTTGAGGCAGGGGCGAAGGGCGACGAAATAAACCACCTTCTTTTCGATTCGAAGGATATAAAGCAGCTTCGCGCGGAGGCTATGGCTCTCAAAAATATGGAGCTTTTAGCGGACGGAAAGGTTGCAATATCCACGGTAACGCACAGGGAAAAGGAGGAGGCGGGTATCGAGAGCGAGTATTTTGAAACCGCAATTGATATCGTCCGCTCGGTTTCGGGAGTGGAGATTGCCGCGACCATAAAGGAAAATTCGAAGGGTAAGTTCAAGGCGTCGATTCGCTCAACCTCGAAAAACGTAGCCGAGATAGCGGCACAGCTCGGAGGGGGAGGCCACATACGAGCCGCAGGCTGTATGGTAGAGGCTGAGAGCATGGATGAGGCGAAGGCGAAGCTTCTCTCGCTAATTTTAGCGTAGGCTATTGATTTTTTCCTTATATTGTTGTAAAATAATACAGAAGTTAAAATATCGGAGGCGTGTATGAGGACATACATAAATGACGTTGTCATTGACAAAACCAACAGAATCGCAGGATTCGTTGAAAATATAAGAAACAAGCGCACGATGGCATTCATCGTTTTGCGCGACGTGAGCGGAAAGATACAGCTCACGGTTGAGAAGGAGAAGCACCCCGAGCTTATCGAAACGATTGACCAAATAACCATCGACTCGGTTATTGTGGCAGAGGGCCCCGTCGTTGAAAACTCCTACGTAAAGATGGGCGGTAGGGAGATGCTCCCCGATTTTATAAGGATTGAATCGAGAGCTGACGCTCTCCCCCTTCAGCCCGATGCAAACATCGACACCCGTCTTGACTACCGTTGGGTTGATTTGCGTACCGAGAAGAACCTTCTTATGTTCAAGGCGCAGAGCTGCCTTGTAAACGCGATGAGAGAATTTCTCGTCGAGCGCAATTTCATTGAAATTCACTCGCCAAAGCTCATAGGCGCGGCGAGCGAAAGCGGCTCTGACGTTTTCGAGCTGAAATATTTTGACAGAAAGGCATACCTTGCACAGAGCCCCCAGTTCTACAAGCAGATGGCTATGGCATCCGGCTTTGAGAGAATATTCGAGGTAGGTCCTATCTTCCGTGCGGAGAAATCATATACCAACAAGCACGCAACCGAGTTCACGGGCTTTGACCTTGAATTCAGCTATATTGATTCCTTCAAGGACGTTATGCAGATGGAGGCAGAGCTTCTCACCTATGCTCTCGACAAGCTGAGCAAGAAGCACGGCGAGGCGATAAAGGAGCTTTTCGGTCTTGACGTTGTAGTTCCCACCCTGCCCTTCCCCGAGATGAAGCTATCCGAGGTTTACGCGGAGCTGAAGGAAAGATACGGCTACGACTGCCCCGACAGCGAGAAGGGCGACCTCACAACCGACGCAGAGCGCCTCTGTGCTAAGCTGTCGATGGACAAGTTCGGTCACGAATTTCTCTTTATTACCGACTATTCGGCAGACAAGCGTGCGTTCTACCATATGAGAGATGAAAACGGTGTGCCTCAGGGCTACGACCTCATCTGGAGAGGTGTCGAGATAACGACGGGCGCACAGCGCGAGCACAGATACGATGTTCTGAAAAAGCAGGCAGAGGAGAAGGGACTTGCAGAGGACGTAAAATTCTACACCGAGTTCTTCCGCTACGGCTGTCCCCCTCACGGTGGCTTCGGCCTCGGCGTTGACCGCCTGACTATGCTGCTGACAGGCATGGCGATAAAGGAATCAATGTTCCTATTCCGCGGACCTAACAGACTCAACCCCTAAGGGTACCATTTGATTTCGGCATAACCGCAAGCAAAAAGTGAGGTGCAAAAAAGTACCTCACTTTTATTTTTTGACAAACCGTCACCTTGCCGATTAATAGGAAGAAAATCTTCGATTTTCATTTTAACGGTTTTTGTTTGCTCCCGCCGTTTTCACTCTCTGCCGTACCCAGTACGTCGACGACAGCGAAAACGACAGCTTCTTTGAAAACGTCTGGCGCGTATACAGGGAAAACAAGAGCGTTTACTGAAAATCCCACATTTTTTCCTTTTAGTATTGACATTTTGGAAAAAAGGTGTATAATCTAACTGTCGCACAAAAAACAGGGGTGCTTTATGGCTGAGACGGGAAACCGAACCCTATAACCTGATACGGATAATGCCGTCGTAGGAAGTTTTCACATATTTCTGATTTATGGAAATTGCCGCACGGTTTTTCGTGCGGCAATACATTTTTCAGGAGGTTTTTCATGAAAGGAAAAACACAGGCACTCGCCACCTCTGCCGTAATGATAGCGCTCGCTACGGCACTCTCACTCATTTGCGCTGTAATACCCTTCCTCAATCTGCCCTTCGGCGGCGGATTCACTATTGCGGCTATGCTGCCGATAGTTCTTGTATCCTACATTTACGGAATTAAATGGGGACTCGGCACGGCTCTCGCATACTCGCTCATTCAGCTTGCGCTCGGCGCGTTCACGGGAGGCGGATACGTAATCTCGCTTTTCACCGTGGGGGACGACAATTTTATGGGCGTGGGCGCAGGAATAGCCATTGTCCTTATCGACTACATAATCGCCTACACGCTTCTGGGCTTCGGCGGTATTTTCAGGGGGCACAAAAACAAGACCGTAGGGCTGGTTGCAGGCACGGCGGTAGCTCTGTCCCTTCGCTATCTTGCCCACATAATATCCGGCGCGATATTTTTCGGCGTATGGGCGGAATGGTTCTTTTCCCAGGAGGGCTTCTACGCCATAGGCGCTTCTATCCTCAACACCTTCTCGGGTGCGGGGCTGTCGCTTGTGTATTCGATTTTCTACAACGGTCTTTATATGATTCCCGAAATCATAATAACCTCTGTTGTTGCGGCAGTCGTTTCGCGCATACCTCAGGTAAAGTCAATCGAGCTGAAATAGGCTCTCCTTCTCAGCTGTCTTTGCGGGCAAGGACAAGCAAGCGCAGGCAGGCACTCCCTGCTCGGCAGTCATTTGAATACCGCGGGCAAAGGCAACCAAGCAAGGATAAGCCAAAAAAACAAAAATATCAGGTTAAAAAAGCAAGGTTTTCCTTGCTTTTTCTTTTTATACCCCTTGCAGCTATTGAAATTTTTCGTTCTTTGCTGTATAATTATTTTATAATAGCGAAAGGGGGTATTTTTTGTGAAAAGAAGGACTTCTCTGCCCGAGCTTTTAGCTCCTGCGGGCTCGTACGATTCCTTGGTTGCCGCGGTAAATGCGGGCGCTGATGCCGTATATTTCGGCGCGGGCGCGTTCAACGCAAGGGCGTTTGCCAAAAATTTCGATACGGACGAGCTTTCACGCGCCCTTACCTATGCTCATATCCACGGGGTTAAGGCGTATATTACCCTCAATACGCTGATTTACGACAAAGAGATAGAAGACTTCATTGCCCTCGCAAGCACCGCCGCGAAAATGGGCGTTGACGCGGCAATAGTCGCAGATATGGGAGCTATATCCCTGCTCAGAAAGCACGTTCCGAGCCTCGCTCTCCACGGCAGCACGCAGCTATCCGCGCACAGTGCAGACGGAATAAACGAGCTGTCCTCGCTCGGTCTTGAACGCGTGGTGCTGGCACGTGAGCTGTCGCTTGAAAACATACGGCTCGCGACGGATAATTCAAATGCAGAAACCGAAATGTTCATTCACGGCGCGCTCTGCGTTTCACATTCGGGACAATGCCTTTTCAGCTCACTCGTAGGCGGCAGAAGCGGTAACCGCGGCGAATGTGCTCAGGCGTGCAGACTGCCGTATAACTCAAAATATCCGCTCAGCCTTCGCGACCTGTCGCTATCCGACCATATAACCGAGATTATAGACAGCGGCGTTTCCTCGCTCAAAATCGAGGGGCGGATGAAATCACCCGAATACGTGTACGGCGTTACAGAGATTTACCGCCGTCTGCTTGACGAAAAAAGAAACGCGACTTACGCGGAAAATGAAAGGCTCGGGGAGATTTTCTCGCGAAGCGGCTTTACCGACGGATATTTCACCGACAGTCATAAATCGAAAATGACGGGTATAAGAACCGAGGATGGAAAGCGCAAGACCAGCGCACTATCCCTCGCCGACACGAAGGAAAGGCGGGTTAATATCACCGCCTCTGCGAGCTTTGCACTCGGTGTGCCCTCGCGCCTCTCGCTCACGCTTGGGGACAGAACCGTTTCTGTTGAGGGTGACTGTCCGCAGGCGGCAGAAAGCTCTCCCCTCACGCATAAGGGGCTCGCCGAGAGGCTGGCGAAAACCGGCAACACCCCTTTTATACTCAACGAAAATGATATAGAAATATCGCTCGACGGCGAGATAAACCTCGCCCCCTCGCAGATAAACGCGCTCAGACGCAGGGCAACCGACGCGCTCGCCGCCACCTTTTCTTCGCCCGACGCTGACCTTTCTGCGCCCGAACACGACCTTTGTGCATCTGAATACGACATTTTCGCATCTGAACGCAGCCCCTCTGCTATTAACGGTGAAGGCAAGAAGATGCAAATCCCGCATACGCGCATTGATTGCGGCGCGCCCTTCCGCTCCGCGCTGTTTTTCAGCACGGATACCTATAATAAGGTCAGGGAAAGGGACTTCTTCGATTACACCTTCATCCCCCTGTTTGAAATTGACAGGGCAAAGGACACACCGAGCGGCGTATATCTTCCCCCCGTCGTTACAGACAGAGAAAGGGGAGAGGTGCTCGGAAAAATGAAGGAGGCAAGGGCGCTCGGCGTGCGCTATACTCTGTGCGGAAATATCGGTCATTTTGCCCTTGCGCGCGAGGCTGATATGGAGATATTCGGAGATTTTCGCCTCAATATAACCAACGCCGAGAGCGCCGAGCTGTACCGACGCCTCGGAGCCGAGAAATTCATTTTATCACCCGAGCTTACCCTGCCAAAGATACGCGATATCGGCGGTGGCGCGGCGATAACCTACGGAAGAATACCGCTGATGCTGCTTGAAAGGTGCTTTATGCGGGAAAACGGTGGCTGCGACAGGTGCGGACGGATAGTGCTGACCGACAGAGTCGGAGCACAATTTCCCCTGATACGCGAATACCCTCACAGAAACCTGCTTCTTAACAGTAAAATTACCTATATGGGTGATAAACGCGACGTTCTCCGTCGCTACTCGGTTATGGGTGAGCATTTTATCTTCTCAACCGAGAGTGCAGGGGAAGCGGACGAAATAATCAAAAAATACAAAAGCGGCGACACCCTTAACGGTGCAAGGAGAATAAAGCAATGATAATTTTGGCATCAAAATCACCTCGCAGGCGCGAGCTTCTTGCGGCTATGGGCTATGAGTTCAAAATAATAACGAAAAAAAACGACGAGAGCCTGCCCGAAGCGGTTCACCCCAAGGACGGCGTTGAGCTTTTGTCGGTAAGGAAGGCGTTGGCTGTTGCCGACGGTTTTTCCGAGGACGATTATATTATCGCGAGCGACACGCTGGTTGAAATAGACGGCGAGCCCCTCGGCAAGCCCGCGGATGAGGCGGATGCACTCAGAATGCTTATGCGCCTTTCGGGCAACCCCCACCGCGTTCACAGCGGTGTCGCGGTTATTCACAACAAAAAAATTTACAGCGGAAGCGACACGAGCACGGTTATATTCCGCGCCTTTGACGAAAGCGAGGCTCTTGCCTACATAGCGACGGGCGAGCCTATGGACAAGGCAGGGGCGTACGGTATTCAGGGACTCGGCGGCGCGCTGGTAGAGAGCGTTGAGGGCGAGATAGATACGATAGTAGGGCTGCCCTGCAAGCTCGTAGAAAAGCTGATGGCGGATGCGAAAAATGAGAAAAGGTGAGAAAAGGGAGCGAATGGCTCTCGTTGTCGAGGCATTAAAGGATATATATGAAAGCCCGACCTGCGCCCTCGAATACGGGGGTGATCCGTGGCGGTTGCTCGTTATGGGCAGACTGTCGGCTCAATGCACGGACGCAAGGGTAAACGAGGTATGTAAACAACTGTTTACACTGTATCCTACCGCAGAAAAAATGATGGATGCTGACATATCCGAGCTTGAAGCAGCGGTAAAGCCCTGCGGTCTTTATCATATGAAGGCACGCGATATAAAGCAAGCGAGTAAAATGCTCGTCACAGAATACGGCGGCGTGCTTCCCGATAATATGGACGGGCTTTTGCGCTTCTCGGGTGTGGGCAGAAAGATAGCGAATCTCTTGCTCGGCGATATATACAAAAAGCCCGCAATAGTTACCGATACGCATTGTATACGGATATGCGGAAGGCTCGGCTTTTATCCTGAAAAGGAGAAAAACCCCTATAAGATTGAGCGCATTTTGGCGGAAATTACCGAGCCGTCCGAGCAGTCGGATTTCTGCCACAGGCTCGTATGGTTCGGGCGTGATATATGCACGGCGCGCTCGCCAAGGTGCAACGCCTGTCCTATGAGAGAAAAGGGGCTGTGCGAGCACGCAAAAAGGCTCAAGGGTAGATAAAGGTGCGCGTATACCCCACAAGAAAAGGGGCTTCGTGAGCACGCAAAAAGGGTTGGGAGAAAATAATGGAAAAAATAAGAATTGATTTTCCCGTTATAGTTGAGGGCAGGTACGACAAAAACACGCTTTTGTCGGTTATCGACGCGACGGTTATAACGACGGGCGGCTTTTCGGTTTTCAACAACCGCGAGCTTAAGGCGCTGATACGGCGGCTTGCCGAAAAAGATAAAATAATACTTTTGACAGATTCCGACGGCGGCGGCATGCAAATACGCTCGTTTATTGAGGGAATTGTGCCAAGGGACAGGATAATAAACCTCTACGTGCCCAAAATTGCGGGCAAGGAGAGGCGAAAGAAGGTCCGCGGCAAGGCAGGGCTGCTCGGCGTTGAGGGAATAGATGCGGATATTCTGAGAAAAACATTCGAGCCGCTGCGCTCGG
Organism: Eubacteriales bacterium; assembly: GCA_045593885.1. Lineage (GTDB taxonomy): Bacteria > Bacillota > Clostridia > Oscillospirales > CAG-272 > UBA1740. The sequence continues at coordinate 17,026 of JAZNXN010000036.1, read as the reverse complement.
ACAAGGAGCGAAAAGCGCCCTTCCTTACCAAGACGGACTTCTACCTCGACGGCTTCAGCGGCGGCGAAGGCAGTCAGGCGCAAAGACGGGCGCTGGCGGACTACTATTCACTGCCAAACGACATAAGCGCAAATGCGCTCATCGAGGCAATTAACCTCATTTCCGACAAGGCTGAATACGAAAAGGCGAAGGAGCAGGTGAAAAATGGCTAACGACAGATTTTACGTGATTGCAGAAACCGACAAAAGCCCCATTGAATATAAATGCGGCGAGGATATGGTTTTCACCGTATGGGCGGCGAAGAATTACGAGGGCAAGGCAGTTTACGACAAGCTGAAATACAGACGTATAGGCGACGACGGAATAGTCGAGGAGGGCGAGTGCGATTACAGCGGCGGCGAGCCGTTGGTTTTCAAAACGAGGATAATGACACCCGGCTTTGTTTTCATTCATGCGTGGGCAGAGGGTGAAAACGCAGAGGGGGTTGAGCATTTCTGGGGCGGCGCAGGCGCTGAAATCGAGAAGCTGTATCCTATAACCGAGCAGCCCGAAATATACGAAAAATTCTGGGCTGATACCCTAAAGGACGTAAGCTCCCTCTCGCTTGAGCCGATAGAGATGATTGACAAGAGCGACGACGTGCGTCCCGGCTTTCACATCTACGATATGAAGATACCCTCGCCGTACGGAAGGCCCGTCAGCGGCTTTCTCGCCATACCGAAGGGGGCGAAGAAAAAGAGCCTTCCCATACGCCTTCAGCTTGCGGGCTACGGAATACACAGCGCGGCAAAGCATATAAACGGCTCGGAAATCGTGTTCGATATGAACGCAAACGGAATTGAAAACCTGCGCGAGCCCGAATACTACGCAAATCTTGCAAGCGGCGAATTGAAGGAATACGGACTGCACGAGAGGGATAACAATCCCTACACCTCTTATTTCAGGGGGATAATCGGCAGGGGGCTTCAGGCTCTGCGCTATCTGCGCTCGCTGCCCGAATGGAACGGATGCGACATAACCGTTTGCGGAACGAGTCAGGGTGGCTTTCAGGCATTGAACCTCGCCGCACTCGACAAAACCGTTACAAAATGCGAGGTGTGCAAGCCGTGGTTCTGCGACAGAGCCGCCGAAACCGTCGGCAGACGCCGCCCCGATTTCTGCGTTGACGCGCCGAGCGACAGCTACGCCTGCTTTGACAGCGCGGTACAGGCAAGGCACATCAATTGCCCCGTGACCGTAATTGCGGGAATCGGCGATTACGTATGTCCGCCCTCGGGCGTTATGGCAATGTATCTTTCCCTCAAAACGAAAAACAAGGAAATAGTATGGATTCAGGGCGAAACGCACAGCTCGTCTCTGCCTATCCCTGTGCGCTACAAATTCAGAGGTTGAGTGTCTTGCCTACAAAAAACGGCAGATTCCCCCGACAAAAATCGGGAATGGCGCTCGCTTGAGCACCTCAAGCGGCAGGGTGCCTCGCTGAAATTTCGTGCCTCGCTGAAATTTCGTGGCTCGCTCATATCGGCTTTGGGCTATCGGGGCGGTAATGCGCCTCGGTGAAATTTCGGGGTTGACATATCTTTATTTTTGTGATACAATTAAAGAACAATTAAAGGAGGTGGAGTTTATGATAAACGTAGGCTCTCTAAATCCTTTTCCGCCACTCGTGGCGTTTTCCATATATTAAGAGCGCGTATGCGCTCTTTTTTTGTATTTTTCAGGATTTTTTTTGTTTTTTTCGGTCAAGGGGTTGACTTTTTTCGTTGGTATGCTAAAATTTAACTGAAATCAAATTCAAAGGGAGATTTTCTTTATGTCAAACACCTTCTATTTATCTACTAAGGGAAATGATACAAGCTGCGGCTCTAAGAGCGCACCTCTCAGGAGCTTTTCGGCAATTCTTGAAAAAACCCGCGCACTCGACGGCGAGAAAACCGTTATCATCGAAAACGGAAGATACAGCTTCACAGAAACGCTTGAGCTCGACGGACGCGACAGCAATACCCATTTCGTTGCCGAAAGCAAGGGCGGCGTTGTTTTTGACGGCGGTGTTGTGCTCGATAATTCAAAAATCGAGGACTACAAGGACGGAATTAAAAAAATCGACCTCTCTGACCTCAAAACCGAGCTTGGCGAGCTCGGCAACCGCGGCTTCCGCCGCGCTTATACAAACGCGCCGAACGAGCTTTTCATAGATTCGAAGGCGCAGAGCCTCGCCCGCTATCCCAAGAAGGGCATTATTCTCTATGAGGAAAAGGATATCGTCGATTCGGGAAGCGTGCCGAGAAATGCCGACTATTCCTGCCGCCCCGCAGTTTTGAAGCTCGACGCGGAAAGAATTAAGAAATGGAAAAATGCAAAGCACGCGTACCTTGGCGGTTATCCCTGTCAGGCGTGGGCTGACGAGTGCGTAAAAATCGCACACATTGATGCCGAAAACGGCACGGTCACAACCGAGCAGCCCCACCTTTTCGCATATAAATTCACTCACCATTCGGGATATTTCGTTGTAAATCTTCTGGAAGAATTGACCGATGAGGGCGAATACTACGTTGATATCGACGAAAAGGTGCTCTACTTCAAGCCAATGGCTGACGTTGACCTGAAAACCGCAACGCTTCAGCTCTCGGTTATGGACAAGGTTATGGTAGCAATTGAGGGAGCAACCAACGTATCCTTTGAGGGCATAACCTTCGAGAACACCCGCAACAGCGGCGTGTATATTGAGGGCGGCGATAGCTGTGTTATAAAGAACTGCATTTTCAGAAATATGGGTATTATGGCGGTACAGATAGGACAGGGCGCAACGCCCCTTGAGCACGGTCTTAACGACTGCCACGGACTGCACGCGCCGAATGCCAAGCCCTTCGCCCCCGTATCGCGCGAGATGGGAAGCTGGAACGAATATATCTACGAATTTGCCGCGTGGGATAACAACGGCGGTAAAAACCACTCGGTTGAGGGCTGTAAAATCTACGACTGCGGCGCGGGCGGAATACTGCTCGGCGGCGGTAACAGGAAAAATCTCATCCCTGCAAGCAACCGTGTTCACAACTGCGAGTTCTGGTCTGTTAACCGCTTTGACAGAACCTACAAGGCTGCGGTTCAGATAATGGGTGTCGGCAACAAAATTTCCCACTGCCATATGCACGATTTGCCCTCTATGGCAATATGCGTTCACGGAAACGACCATATAATCGAGTTTAACGATATTCACCACGCAGTTACCGAAACCTCGGACGCGGGTGCAATCTATATGGGCCGCGATATGAGCGAGGTTGGAAATATATTCAGAAACAACTACATACACGATATCGAAAACACTATCGAGTCAGGTCTTGGCGCTTGCGCTATCTATTTTGACGACTGGGATATCTTCAATGCGGTTTACGATAACTTCTTCTACAACATCAAGGGCGGCGGCTTCTGCGTAATTCACCACACCTGCGGCGGTCTTTTGTCCTTCCACAACAATTTCATTATCGACTGTCTGCCCGGTATTCAGCCCGATAACAAGAGTAACGCATACATCTATATGCACAGAGATTTGCTCGCGATGAAGCGCGTGCACACCGTGGACGAAAACAACATGGGCGGTGTTGATATAACGAGCGAGGCATGGCGTACAAAATATCCCTATCTCTACGAAGTATACAAGAATGATGCGCGCCCCGAGTGGATGTACTACAACAATCTGTTCGTTTATCACAAGTACGATGCGTTTGTAGATGCGAAAAACGGCGATTTCACGCAGGCGGCGTGGTTCGGCGCACCCTCGCACAGAGATGAATACGACTGGCAGAGGCGCACCGACGTGGTTATGGGGTACGAAAACGACCTCGTGCCGCCTCACAGAGTTGATTTCAAGTCGATAGGACTTATAAAGGAGTAATATATGATACACTCAAACGTAGATTTTTTCAACGTAGCTGAGCTGCGTCCCACGTCCGACGGCGGATTTGATATGATTCGCTTCCCCGAGAGCGCATACAGGAATATGAGAAATATGGGCTCGAAGATGGCGCATACCGCAACCTGCACCGAGATTCGCTTCGTCACCGATTCCGACGTTGTATGGGTAACCCTGATGAGCAAGGTATCCGACACAACGGTTTATCTCTATTCGGGAGATTACAAGCGCGAGGTCTACAGCCTTCAGGCAGGCGCGAAAAAAACACTCGTTATCGAGCCTATGTCAACCTTCAGGGACAAGAGCGAGGAGCTTCTTGATTCCACCGCGTACAGAAACCGCTATTCGCATAAGGTATACAGAATAGTTATTCCCGACGCGTATATGGCGTTTTACGATATAAAGGCGCTCAACGGCACCTTCCTGCGCGCGCCGAATACAGATGAGCTCCCCAAAAAGAGAATGCTGATGTACGGCTCGTCGATATCGCACGGCTGCTGGAGTCAGAACTACACCCTCGGCTACGTCGGCGTTGCCGCAGAGAAGCTCGGGCTTGACCTTCTCAACAAGGGTATGTCGGGCAGCTCCCGCTTTGAAAAGGAAACCGCCGACTATCTTGCGGGTGAGGATTTCGATATCGCGCTTTTCGAGCTTGCTACCAATATGACTAACCCAAACGACTATACGGTTGATGAGATTGTGGCGGCGGTTGATTACACCGTACGCACGGTATGCGAGAAAAACCCCGACAAGCTGATAATATGTATGTCCCCCTTCTGTCACCTCTGGAATATGAACCCCGAAAACGAGAGGGACAGCCATAAGGCGCTCGTCAAGAGCAAAATTGATGAGCTCATAGCCTCGTACGGCTACAAGAATTTAAGATATTTTGATTCCGAGCTTATTTTTGACAAGGCGTACTATTGCTGCTGGGATTTCTGTCATCCGTCCGATTTCGGTCATATAAGAATGGGCGAAAACCTCGCAAGCATCCTCACAAGGCTGATATAAGCCGAGGACGCAGCCAAGGACTTGGCTAAACCAAAAAATTATACAAAGATTAAGAGCTGTTGCCAAAAGCAACAGCTTTTTTCGCCGTTAGGCATTTAATTTTCAATGTAAACCGTCATTTCCAACAAAAAAAGGGGGGCTTTGTTTGTGTAAATTGACCACTCTTTCTTTCATTTTTCATTGACTTATTTAATATTTTATGTTATTATTTATCTGTTAAAGGGTTAGGAAGTGATTTTGGTGAGCAAAACGGGATACGCGCTGTTTTTCGATATAGACGGAACGCTCTATTTCAACGGAAAAATATCCGACGAAAACGTGCGTGAGCTCAACCGTGTGCGTGAAAACGGCAATATGATATTTATAAACACAGGTCGCTCGTTTGGCTGGTGCCCCTCCGACATTGTAAACGGCGGTGTCAACTGGAACGGTTTTATATGCGGCTCTTGCTTTGTTATCGCCGACGGCAGAGTTTTGTGTGATAAGCGTCTTTCCCGAAAATGTGTGGAGCAGGTTATCGAATTCTGTAAAGAACGGAAAATTTGCGTAAACATCGAGGGCGTAGACAACGCACACATCATAATCCCCCACGGAGCAGACGATTCATTTTTCACAAAAACATCGTTCAAGCCTACGGAAAGAGCAGAATTTTTGCGTGATAATTTCGAGGATTTCCTCTTATCAGAGCAGGCTGAAAAGATAACTAAAATTTCATTTCTCACCCCCCTCTCCCCTGAGGACGTGAGCGAGTTTGACGAGATGCACTTCATTCACTTTGACACCTATACCGAGGGAATACTCAAGGGGTATACCAAGGCAACGGGAATTTCGGTAGTTGAAAGGGAGCTTGCTGTTCCCCACGAAAAAACAATAGCATTTGGCGACAGTGAAAACGATATAGAGGCTCTCGATTATGCGAGCACCTCGGTTGTTATAATGCACGAAAACAGCAAAATGAAGGATTATCCCGCCACGGTAAAAACAGAGGGCGAGCCAACCACAGCGGTTGCCCGATATCTGAAAGAGAATTTTTAATATGAAAACCGTTTTACTTAACGAGGAATACAGATGTAAGGATGCCTGCGTGCTTGCTCTCGGCTTTTTTGACGGAGTTCACACAGGTCACAGAAAAATATTATCTGCCGCAGTTGACAGGGCAAGGGCGGCAGGGCTTTACTCTGCGGTTTTCACCTTCTGGGATACGAAGGAGTTCAAATCCCGCGTGCCCCGCATAATGCCCGAGGCGCAGAAGTTCGAGATTTTTCGGAAAATGGGCTTCGATTATCTGTTCGTCTGTCCCTTTGATGACGTCAGAAGTATGAACGGCGAGGATTTTGTGAAGGATATTCTCATCGGGCGGTGCTCCGCAAGGTTTATCGTGTGCGGGGAAAACTTCCGCTTCGGTCACGACAGGACAAGTGCGCCCGACACCCTCGCAAAAATTATGGGTGAGGACAGAGTTATCGTGTGCGGAGAGGAGAGAAACGGCGAGGACTGCATATCCTCAACCCTCATTCGCTCGCTGATACAGAACGGAGAAATCGAGAGGGCAAACGGGATGCTGACTGCCCCCTATTCTCTTGAGGGCGAGGTTTTGCACGGCAAGGAGCTGGGAAGGCGGTTGGACGCCCCAACCTTAAATCAGCAGTTTTTTGACCGCTCGGTATTGCCAAGGGCGGGCGTTTACGCAACGAGGGCTATCGTCAGCGGAGCGTCCTATCCGTCGGTTACCAACGTCGGCACGCGCCCGACGGTTGGCGGTCACGGAATAAATGCGGAAACGCATATAATAGGCTTTGAGGGCGACCTCTACGGACACACCGTGAAAATAGAATTTCTCAAATACCTGCGTAGCGAGAGAAAATTCTTGTCGGTTGATGCGCTCAGGGCGCAAATACAAAGGGATATAGGAGATGCTATCGAATATGAGCGAAATCTGGAATAAAATCACCGTCAGAGGAAAAAAATGCGACCTTGATACAGTATGCGCCGTTGTCAGTATGGTTGACGAGGGGCTTCTCATTGAGGACTTTTCCGACGTGAAGATAAACGAAATGTACGGCGACCTCATCGACGAATCGGTTTTGTCGGCTGACCCCGATAAAATTTCGGTTTCGGTTTTTGTGTCCGATGAGAAAAATCCCCTTGACTGTATAGCATTTATCAGGGACAGACTCAGCTCTCTCGGAATTGAGAGCACAGTTGAATGTGAGGGCGTGCGCGAGGAGGACTGGTCGGAGACCTGGAAGAAATACTACCACCCCGTTAGCCTTGGCAGAATAACCGTCGTTCCCGCGTGGGAGGACTATACCGCAAGGGAAGGCGAGGTTGTTGTGAAAATGGACCCCGGTATGGCGTTTGGCACGGGAACGCACGAAACGACCAGGCTGGTTATCCGTCTGCTTCAAGAGGAAATTTCGGGCGGTGAGCGCGTGCTTGACGTCGGAACGGGCAGCGGTATTCTCGCAATATGCGCGTCGAAGCTGGGAGCCAAATACTGCGGCGCGTACGATATCGACCCCGACGCCGTCAGGGTTGCGCGAGAAAACGTTGAGAAGGACGGCGCAAAAAACGTCGAGTGCGGTGTTTCCGACCTGCTCTCCGGCGTTGATATTTCGAAGGGTAAATACGACCTCGTAGTAGCTAACATCGTGGCGGATATTGTTTTGCGCCTTCTGCCCGATTTATCCGATTATATGAATGACGGCGCACGTGCAATACTCTCGGGAATAATCGAGCCGCGCCTTGCCGAAATACAGGCGGCTATGGAAAAATACGGATTTGTTGCGACAAGGGAGCTTCACGAAAACGACTGGTGTGCCCTTCTGGTTGAAAAGAGGTAAGTATGCCGAGATTTTTTACAGACGCGACCAATATATCCGAGGGCTTTGTAACGCTTTTTGGCGGCGATGCTCACCATATATCGCGCTCGCTGAGAATGGCGTGCGGTGAAATCATCACCGTCTGCGACGGAACGGGCAGGGAGATAACCGCCGAGCTGTGTGAATTCAAGCCCGACTGTGTGCGCGCAAAAATCCTTTCCGAAAAAAAGAGCGAGCAGGAGCTGCCCGTGAGGGTTACGCTCTATCAGGGCTATCCTAAATCGGATAAGCTGGAGCTTATAATACAGAAGGCGGTTGAGCTGGGAGCTACCCGCATCGTTCCCTTCGAGAGCGAGAGGTGCGTAAAGCGCCCCAATGCCGAAAAATCCGAGCGCCGCGGAGCGCGGCTCTCAAAGATCGCCGAGGAGGCGGCAAAGCAGTGCGGAAGAGCGGTTATACCGACAGTCGCTCTGCCGATAGCCTTCGAGGCGGCAATAAAAGAGGCGTGCACAGAGAGCGACACGGTTTTCTTCTGCTATGAGGGCGGCGGCGTGCCGATAACCCAGCTTATCGAGAATAACAAAAATTCAAAATCGCTCGCGATTTTTGTCGGAAGCGAGGGCGGATTTTCTCAAAAAGAGGCTGATTTTGCCCAAAAAAGCGGCGCTTTTTTATGCGGACTCGGCAACAGAATTTTGCGCTGTGAAACTGCCCCGATTTTCGCTCTTTCTGCCGTTGTTTGCGGCTTCGAGCTTTGAAAATCCAAAATTTTTTTGTACAATATTAATAAATTTGGGTATAAGTTTTTATACTTTTTTTCAAAAAACTATTGAAATTTATCAAAAAATGAGTTAGAATATAGTACAGTATTAACAAAAAGGTGAAAAAATCAAGTTTTTGCGGTTTTTTTGAGTAATTATTGAGTTTTTTGCCAACGATTTTTCAAAAGGAAGGAAAAAATTATGTCCAACCGTCTGTACCAAAACATAATATCACAAATGAAGAACGCAACGCAGCACACCATAGGCGTTCTTGACAAAAACGGCATCATCGTCGCCTGCAGCGATTTTCAGAAAATCGGAGAGGTCAGGATGAAGGCGATGGAAATGCTCGCTTTTGCCGGTGAGGAGGCGATCAGCGAGGGCTATACATACCGCTATGTAAACGCGCAGGACAAAAACTCGGTTGTTGCCTTTGTAGAGGGATCGGACAGCATTGCAAGCCAGACGGCACAGCTCATCTCCATTTCACTTTTGAACATCAAGGAGCTTTACGACGAGAAATTCGACAAAAATTCCTTCATTAAAAACATAATGCTGGATAATATTCTGCCCAGCGATATATATGTCAAGAGCAAGGAGCTTGCCCTCGACGGCGAGATTCATCACGTCGTTATGATAATCAAGTTCCTCACGCATACCGATATTCTTCCCCTCGAGATAGTTCAGTCGATGTTTGCTGACAGGAGCGGTGACTACGTCGTTTCAGTCGGCGAGCAGGACATTGTTCTCGTCCGTCAGATAGAGGGCGAGTCCGAGGTTGAGGAATTTGAAAAGTTCGGCGAGAGCCTCGTTGAAACGATAGGCAGTGAGTTTTATGCCAAGGTGTCTGTCGGTATCAGCTCGGTCACTGATAACATAAAGGATCTGGCGAAGGCGTACAAGGAGGCGCGCATCTCCCTTGAGGTCGGCAAGGTATTCGACCTTGAAAGAAGCGTTCTCTGCTACGAGAATCTCGGTATCGGACGACTCATTTACCAGCTTCCTATCACGCTTTGCGACGTGTTTATGCAGGAGGTGTTCAAGAAGGGCTCGCTCGAGTCGCTCGACACCGATACCCTCATGACAGTACAGAGCTTTTTCAAAAATAACCTCAACGTATCCGAGACCTCGCGTGCTCTGTTCGTGCACCGTAACACTCTCGTATACAGGCTTGAGAAAATACGCAAGATTACGGGACTCGACCTTCGCAAGTTCGAGCACGCCGTAACCTTCAAGGTCGCGCTGATGGTCAAGAAATATCTCACCAACAGACCTACTAAATTCTGATAATATACCAAAGGAGATTTATATAATGTCAAAAACGGTTAACTATACTGCCGCTGACTTCAAGGCGCTCGAGGATGAGCTTGACTACCTCAAAAACGTAAAGCGTGAGGAAAACAAGAAGGAAATTTCGAGAGCAAGGAGCTTCGGCGACCTCTCCGAGAACAGCGAATACGATGAGGCGAAGGCTGAGCAGGCGAAGATTGCCGCACGCATTGCCGAGCTTGAGAATATGATAAACCACGCCCACGTCATCGACGAGGCAGAAACCGATGCGTCGGTAATCAGCCTTGGCTCTGTGACTAAGGTTAAAAATCTCACCACGGGTGCTGAGAAGGAATATACGATAGTCGGATCCTTTACCGCTGATCCCTTCTCAGGCAAGATATCCGACCTCTCCCCGATAGGACGCGCGCTTATCGGTGCAAGGATGGGCGACGTCGTTGACATCACCCTGCCCAACGGTAAGGAAGCGAAGCTTGAGGTTCTCAGCGTAGCAAGAGCATCTGTTTAATAAAGTAAAAAGGATAGAAAAATGGCAGAAGAGAAGATAAATCAGCCAAGCGTCGGCAGCGAGCTGGCAATGCGTCGCGAGAAGCTTGCAAATCTCGTCGAGCAGGGCCGCGACCCCTTCGTTATAACAAAGTACGACATAACGGCTGATTCTAAGACTATTAAGGATAATTTTGAAGAGTACGATGGAAAGTCCGTAAGGGTTGCGGGCCGCATGGTTGGCAAGCGAGTTATGGGCAAGGCGTCCTTTATCGGAATACTCGATAACACGGGAAAGATTCAGTCCTACGTCCGCCGCGACGACGTTGGCGAGGAGGAATACGCAGGCTTCAAGAAGTTTGACGTTGGCGACATCGTCGGCGTTGAGGGTACGGTTTTCAAGACGCAGACGGGCGAGATATCCGTTCACGCAACAAAAATCACCCTGCTTGCAAAGTCACTGCTTCCCCTTCCCGAGAAGTTCCACGGACTCACCAACACCGACCTTCGTTACAGACAAAGATACGTTGACCTCATCGTAAATCCTGAGGTCAAGGATACCTTCGTCAAGCGCTCGAAAATCCTCACCGAGATAAGAAATTATCTTGACGGCAAGGGATTTTTGGAGGTTGATACCCCTATTCTCGTTCCTATTGAGATAGGCGCGAGCGCACGTCCCTTCAAGACACATCACAACACTCTTGATATGGATATGTACCTTAGAATCGAAACCGAGCTGTACTTAAAGCGACTCATCGTCGGCGGTATGGACAGGGTTTACGAGGTAGGCCGCATATTCAGAAACGAGGGTATGGATACAAAGCACAACCCTGAATTTACTACCATCGAGCTTTATCAGGCGTTCACCGATTACTACGGTATGATGGATTTGGTTGAGGAGCTTTACAAGCTGCTCGCCGAGAAGATTTGCGGCTCGCTCAAAATAACCTATCAGGGCAAGGAAATCGACCTCGGCAATTGGGAAAGGCTCACGATGGTTGAAGCAGTCAAGAAGTATTCCGGCTGCGACTACAACGATTGGGCAACCGATGAGGACGCACGCAGATGTGCGAAGGAAAAGCACGTCGAGGTTCCCGAGGATGCGACCAAGGGTACGGTTCTGGCTGAATTTTTCGATGCCTTCGTTGAGGAAAATCTCATCCAGCCCACGTTTATATACGACTACCCTGTGGAAAACAGCCCTCTTGCAAAGCGCAAGCCTGAAAATCCCCTCTTTACCGAGAGGTTTGAGTATTTCATTAACGCAACCGAGTTCGGAAATGCGTTCAGTGAGCTCAACGACCCTATCGACCAAAGACAAAGATTTGAAAATCAGGTGGCAAAGAAGAAGGCAGAGGACCCCGAGTGCAAGGCGGAGGTTGACTACGATTTCGTCAACGCGCTTGAATACGGCATGCCCCCCACGGGCGGTCTTGGCTTTGGAGTTGACAGACTCGTTATGCTCTTGACTGACAGCGCATCAATCCGCGACGTTCTGCTCTTCCCCACTATGAAGCCCGAAAACTGATTTTTTGACATTGAAAGGAAGGCTGTTGGCTTTCCTTTCTTGCTAAGAAGGAGTATTATGGAAGATTACACCCCAAAGGAAGATGTGAAATACACGTTTCGGCAGAGGCTCGAAAATTTCTGGTACCACTATAAATGGCACTCAATAGTTTCGCTGTTTCTCATAATTGCCATCACGGTATGCACGCTTCAGATGTGCTCAAAATCCGAATACGATATCTACGTTATGTACGCAGGACCGTACCCCGCCACGCAGAGCGAGGTGCGCGATATCCAAGCCTCTTTGCAAGAAATATGCGACGATTATAACGAGGACGGCGAGAGCCTTGTCAGTATATCCAACCTCTTTATGATGACTCGCGAGCAGATAGATGCGCGCAACGCGATTGAGGACGGCTACGAGGTTAATGAGAAGCTGATTTCCGACAATACGAACATTTTCAATCAGCAGATACAGATAGGCGAGTACGCGGTATTTTTACTCGATCCCGCGTGGGTTGATTTTCTGTACAGCGAAAACGAGGCTGACAATATACTTATGCGTGTGGGTGAATTTCTACCGCAAAGCAGCGAAAAAATCGAGCTTTACGGTGAGCACGGCGTATACCTCAGCTCCACCCCCCTCTATACCCTGCCCGGTCTTTGTAATCTTCCCGACGACACCGTTTTGTGCATAAGGAAGAACGGCTCGCTCGGCTCAATTTTCAAAAAGCGGTCCGCCGAAAAGAACCACCAGCGCCACAAGGACTTTTTTATGCAGCTTCTTTCTTACGGACAATAATTAAAAGCAGTGTGAATTTCACACTGCTTTTTGTATTTTTAATTCTCTGTCCAGATTTTGCGAAGGGTGTGTGCCGCCATTTTGGGGTCGCGCTCACGGGTGAATACGCCCTTGCGGTTGTAGAATACTCTCGAATAGTTCTGATTTGCCTTAAAGTCGGCAAACGCCCAGACGTGCTCGCCTATGACGTAGGGCTTTGAGCGAAGAACGGATATTACAGAGGATAAAAGCTCGCTCTGGTATTCCTCGGAAAACATTTGTGCAGGCTCGGAGTGGAGCCCCGGCATTGTGTCTGCGCCAAACTCTGCGATCAGATACGGCTTCTTGTAGGTGTTATAAAACTCGTCCATATCCTCGGACAGCCATTTGCAGCCCTCATCAATTCTTCCGTATATATAATACCAGGCGGGGTATCTGGTAACACTCATTACGTCAAAATATTTTACGGAAGAATTATCCGCAATACTCTGATGCGCCGCATAGGTTATCGGGCGTGTAGGGTCAGCTTCTCTCGCCGTTTTCGCCATAGAGGCAAAGAAGGCATCGCCCTCGCTCGCCTTGCCCGGCTCGTTTGCCAAGCTCCACATAACTATTGAGGGATGGTTTTTATCACGGCTTATCATCTCTTTTATAACCGCATTGACCCGCGGCTGATGCTCGTCATTATAAAATCTCGGATTGAGGCCTACAAGAGGCGCTTCGCCTATTACCATAATGCCCTCACGGTCTGCCATATCGAGTATGTTCTCGTCATACGGATAGTGTGACGTGCGGAAGGAATTTGCGCCTATCCATTTGAGAAGCGAAAAATCCTTCACCCATAGGGGAGCCGAAAAGCCCTTGCCTATAACGTGGAAGTCCTCGTGCTTGCCAAAGCCCTTGAAATGAACGCTTTCGCCGTTGAGAAGAAATTTATTTTCCTCTACCCTTACCTCACGTATTCCGTAGCTCACCGTATATTCATCGCAATCGCCCTCGGTTATGAGCGAAGCTCTCAAATCATAAAGCTGACCGTCGCCAACTCTCCAAAGACGTGGATTTTTTATATTTATCCTTCCGCTTGCCGCATCCTCGCCGTTGAGCGTAAGCTCGCATACCTCACCGTCGCTTTCAACGGTTATTTTACCCACAACGCTGTCGGACAGGACAACGTCAAAGGAAACCTCACCCGAAATTTTCGTTCTGACGGTTATGTCCTTGATATACACCGACGGTGTTGCACACAAAAACACGTCACGGTGTATTCCGCCAAACGGAAAAAAGTCGTAGGACGTGGCAGGATATTGGTCGCAAAAGCCCATACGTCCGTCCGAATCAAGCAGCTTTGCAGGGGGAAGCGACCAGGGGTCGAGCGAATTGTCAACGCATACAACCAGCCTGTGCTTGCCTGCCGAAAGGGCGCTTATATCACATTCAAAGGGCAAAAAACCGCCCTCGTGATATCCAACCCTCTCGCCGTCAACGAACACTGTTGCCTTACCGCTCACTGCACCAAAGCGCAAGAATACTCGCTTACCCGAAAAGCTATCGGGAATGAACAGCTCTCGCTCGTAAAAGCCCTTGCCGTGAAACTCAAGATATTTAGTATTCTGCTCGTTCCAGCTACCCGGAACGCCCATCATATCGGGGACGGGAAGTCCGTTAGCAAAGCCCTTCTCTATTCCCTCGTTATCTGCAACAAAATTCCAGATGCCCGAAAGACAAATTCTTTCTCTGAACTTATTTAACTGCGGATACATAATTTCCCCTCACTTTATTGTAATTTCGGTTTTTCCGTTTGTTTTTGTGTCGAAGGTTATAAATCCTATGCGATTTTCAAGGTCAATCGGCGTTGAATTTGCGCTGACATAGTGAATTTCTCTCTCGGAATATATACAAGCCCTGCCACCGTCGGATAGGGTTATTTTTATCTCCCCGTCATTTCTCTTGATATCAAGGATTGCCGCCGCGCCGTTGTATTTATCTACAAGTCCAAAGGCGCAGAAGCCATCCTCTATCGGCATTACGGTATATATGTTCGAGCCGCTGTTTGCCAGCGTGTCCTCAAAATTCTCCGAAAGAAGCGCGGTTTTGCCGTCAAAGGAGCGAAGGGCGCAGCCGTTATCCTTTTCAATACAAACGGGCACCTCTCTGTCGGTTTTTGGATTGAACGCGCCTATTACCCTGCCGTACCTGTTTTCATTTTCGATATAGAGAGGTAGATTTTCTTTTTCGAAGTCAATAAACATTGACCTCTCGCTTATCCGTGCGACACCCTCGCAGCGCAGATTGTGTCCGTTTTTGGTTGTCAGACGCTCAAATATTTTATAGTTATGCTCGCCCGTTTTATCCGACACGTACACCGGGCCGCCGCTGATTGCTCGCGCCATTGCGTGAAACTCGGCGTATTCGTGAACACTGTGGAACATATCCCAGTCGCAGACGGTAAATCTGCCCATAAAAAACGAATTTACCGCGTTATAATAGACGTGCCTGAAATGCGATTCGGGTATAAGGGGAAAGAAATCGTCCGACGAGCGCATCAGGTTGGTTGTCGGGGTGTTGAAAATTATATCGTTTGTACAGGACATACAGTTGATAAGCTCGCCTGCGAAATTTTGATTTACCGAGCCCTCAAGCGCTTTTCGCATTTTGTCGGTAAGTGCCAGCCTTCCGCCGTTGCCGCCGCCGTGAGAGGAAATTATGCTCTGCACGTCAACCTTTACCCCATCAACCCCCTGTGTCCTGAGTGATTTGTGATAGTCGTTATAGAAGCCCTCAAAATCCGAAACAAGACCGTATTCGAACTGCTCGCTTTCCGAGCGCTTCGGGTTTTTACGCATCATTGAGCGCGACACCTGTGCAAAATCGAATTTGGGTGAGTATTTTTCCATCTGCGCGCTGAGGGGGGATGTGCCGCCCCAATATCCGCCTACCGCGTGCCATACGTAGAAAAGCTCAACGCCGTACTCATCCTTCATTTTCCTTACAAGAGGGGACAGGTCGCCGCCGAATTTTTCATTCGGAGCAAACGAGGTGAGCATATGATGACCTCTGCCCGTTCCGTGCTCACAAACGCTCTGCCATCCGTCGTCAAGAAGTATAAATTTCGGGATAAAGCCTGCGCTTTTGAATATTTCAAGCTCCTTTTCCACGTCTGCCGCCGATACCTTCTCGTAGAAGGCATCCCAGGTGCACCAGCCGAACAGGTCAACAACGCCCGGCGTTTTTTTATCCGCTCTTTGCGGAATGCCGAGATTTTTATTAAGGCTCTCTGCTGCCCTTTCCATCATATCCGACAGATTTTCGCCCTCGATTATGTATGCAGCGCGAAAGCCTTCCCTGACCGCCGACGCGTCCCCAGATTCCGAGGATAGCATGAGCGCTCCGTCCTCACCGCCGAAAAGGCAGGTGCGGTAGCCGTCAGCCACTAAAGGAATTATTATGGCATAGCCGCCGTTTTCGTATTTTACCGCCAGCCACTGAGTTTCATCGGGTATCTTTTCCGCCGAGCTGTACGCCCCGGCGTGCTGAAAAAACGGGTCATTCAGATGCGAGGCGCAAAATCGCTCGCTGCCGTCAAAGCGGCATAGCTCAGCCTCAAAAATCTCGCATGCCCCTGTGTTTTTCACCGAGCAATACGCGCCGCCAAGCCCATCGCTTTCTACCGATATTTTTTCATTTATCCGCATAGCCCATCTCCTTTTTAGCTAACGAATTTCCTTAGATTAATTATAGCTGAAAGCCCCTTGCTTGTCAATCTTTTTGCTGTAAATACATATTAAAAGTGAGGCACCTTGCGATGCCTCACCTTTTGCTTGCGGTTATGCCAAAAAAGCAACCGCAGCGCTATTTTGTTTTAGCTATTAGTCCTCTTTGTAGAGGTCTACGAACTTGAGAAGTCTCTCGTACTTAGCCTTTGCGTTAGCCTCTGCCTTCGCGAAGAGCTTTTCTGCTCTCTCAGGGAATGCCTGAGCAAGACGTGCATAGCGAGCCTCACTCTTGATGAATTCCTGATAGTCAGCCACAGGCTCCTTGCTGTCAAGGGTGAAGGGATTCTTGCCCTCTGCCTTGAGTGCAGGGTTGTATCTGAACATCTGCCAGTAGCCTGCGTCAACTGCTCTCTTCATCTCGTCCTGGCAGTTGTTCATACCGCCCTTGACACCGTGCATCTCGCAGGGTGCGTAGCCGATGATGAGAGAAGGTCCGTTGTAAGCCTCAGCCTCTGCAAGTGCCTTGAGAGTCTGGTTCTTGTCAGCGCCCATTGCGATCTGAGCAACATATACATAGCCGTAGGACATAGCGATCTCTGCAAGGTTCTTCTTGCCGATTGCCTTACCTGCTGCTGCGAACTGAGCAACCTGACCTATATTGGAAGCCTTGGAAGCCTGACCGCCGGTGTTGGAATAAACCTCGGTATCGAATACCATGATGTTTACGTCCTCGCCGGATGCGATAA
>JAZNXN010000035.1:0-4316 GCA_045593885.1 Eubacteriales bacterium | reverse complement strand
CTGAGGCTCGGAAAATACCGACTTTACCGAGGTCTTAAAAAGCTCCTCGCCGATATTCTCAACGTCGTAGCGATTGAGCATACGAACGTACTCAAGCGACTCTATTCCGAGCATATTGCGGAGCTCTGAGCAAAGTGCCTTCGCCTCGTGTGCAAGCTCGTCCTTCTTTTCAACAAATATTCTGTATACCATCTCAGTCCTCCAGAGCCAAAAGCGCCTTTGCGCCTATATCACGTCGGCAATAGGAATTGCCAAACCTAACCTTATCTACCTTGCCGTACGCATCGGCAATTGCCTCTTTAAGCGTGGGAGCAACGGCGGTAACGCCGAGAACTCTGCCACCGCTATTGACGAGCTTTCCGTCCTTTATTTCAGCACCTGCAACGTAAACGCTGTCCGAAACGCTGTCGGGAATGGTTATCTCGTATCCCTTCTCATAGCTGACAGGATAACCGTCTGATGCCATAATTACACAGCAAGCGGCACCGCTATCAAACTCGACCTCGGTATCCGAAAGGGTTTCGTTGGTGGTTGCCTGCATAACCGTGAGAAGATCACTCTTAAGCAGCGGAAGCACTACCTGCGTTTCGGGATCTCCGAAGCGGCAGTTGTACTCGATAACCTTCGGTCCGTTTTCGGTCAGCATAAGACCGAAGTAAAGACATCCCTTGAAGGTTCTGCCCTCCGCGTTCATGGCATTCATTGTAGGAATAAATATCTTTTCCATACACTCCTCGGCGATTTCGGGGGTGTAGTAGGGGTTGGGCGCTACTGTTCCCATACCGCCCGTATTGAGCCCTTGGTCATTATTCTTCGCTCTCTTATGGTCCATAGAGGAAACCATAGGAACGACAACCTTACCGTCGGTGAAGGAAAGCACCGATACCTCAGGGCCTGTGAGAAATTCCTCGATAACTATACTGTCGCCGCTCTTTCCGAAAACCTTGTCAAGCATCATAGACTTGACAGCATCTATCGCCTCATCTCTGGTCATAGCGATAATAACACCCTTACCGAGCGCAAGACCGTCAGCCTTGATTACCGTAGGAATAGGTGCGGTTTTTAAGTATTCGAGTGCCGCATTGATATCTGTGAAAACCTCGTACTGAGCTGTGGGTATATTGTATTTTTTCATAAGGTTCTTTGAGAAAACCTTGCTGCCTTCAATAATTGCGGCGTTTGCACGAGGACCGAAGCACGGAATACCTACCGCCTCGAGCGCATCAACCACACCGAGAACCAGCGGATCGTCGGGCGCAACTATTGCATAATCTATCTTGTTTCCCGTTGCAAACTGCGTTATCTTCTCAACATCCTTCGCGCCTATATTAACGCACTCGGCATCACGAGCTATACCGCCGTTTCCGGGGAGAGCGTATATTTTTTCTACGCTCCTGTTTTCCTTTATCTTCTTGATGATGGCGTGCTCTCTGCCGCCACCGCCAACAACCATTATCTTCATATCTGTCCTCCGAGGGTTATTAATGGTGGAACAGGCGCATGCCCGTAAATACCATAGTCATATCATACTTGTCAGCACACTCAATAACGAGGTCGTCGCGGATAGAGCCGCCGGGCTGAGCTATATACTTAACCCCACTTCTCTTTGCCCTCTCGATATTATCCGAGAAGGGGAAAAATGCGTCGGAGCCGAGTGCCACGCCGTCCTTCGTTGCTAGGAAGGCTCTCGCCTCCTCCGCGGTCAAGGGCTCGGGCTGCTCTATAAAGTACTTCTGCCAGATGCCCTCAGCACATACGTCCTCCTCGTTTTTGTTGATATATCCGTCTATAACGTTATCTCTGTCGGGGCGCGATATATCTGCCTTGAACGGAAGATTCAAAACCTTCTCGTGCTGACGTAAAAACCACGTATCAGCCTTCGTTCCTGCGAGGCGGGTGCAATGTATTCTTGACTGCTGACCTGCTCCGACGCCGATAGCCTGACCGTCGTATGCGAAGCATACAGAGTTTGACTGCGTATATTTGAGAGTTATGAGGGATATGATGAGGTCGCGCGCCGCATCCTTCGGCATATCCTTGCTAGCGGTTACAATATTTGTGAGCAGGTCGTTATCAATTTTGAATTCGTTTCTGCCCTGCTCGAAGGTTATTCCGAACACCTGCTTTTGCTCTGTCGGTGCGGGGATGTAATTTTCATCAATCTTAATAATGTTGTAGTTGCCCTTCTTCTTGGTCTTGAGAATTTCAAGAGCCTCGGGTTCGTATCCGGGGGCGATGATTCCGTCGGAAATCTCGCGCTTGAGCATTATTGCGGTGGTGACGTCGCACACATCGGAGAGTGCAACCCAGTCGCCAAACGAGCTCATTCTGTCGGTGCCTCTCGCTCTCGCATACGCGCAGGCGAGGGGGGAATCATCGAGTCTCTCTATGTCGTCAACAAAATACGCGCGCTTGAGAGTTTCGGAAAGCTTAACTCCTACTGCGGCACAGGTGGGGCTGACGTGCTTGAAGGATGCGGCAGCGGGAAGTCCGAGTGCCTTCTTCAGCTCGCGAACGAGCTGCCATGAGTTGAACGCATCGAGAAAGTTAATGTATCCCGGTCTGCCCGAAAGTATTTCAATCGGCAAATCCGAACCGTCGTTCATAAAAATCCTTGACGGCTTCTGGTTAGGGTTACAGCCGTATTTAAGTTCAAATTCCTTCATAACTTCCACCTCATTTATTCTTGTTAATTATGATTTCCTTGGTGTCCGAGCCGTCGAGCGCAACCTCGCGCACGAAAAGCGACACCTTGTTATCCTCATTGAGCGAGCTCCAAACCGTATTGGCAAGCTCCTCTGCGCTATTGGGAAGAGAAACCTCCTCGGGCTCACCGTAGAATGAGGGAATGGGGTTACCGTCACACTTATAGGTGTGGATAAAATGACCTATACCGCACTCTGCCACATAGTTGTAGAAATAACGGTTACAAGCCTCGGGTCTTCCGTTTGCACTCTTGAGAATCGAGAGCTTATAGGTAAAATTGCCCTTGTCAAAGCAGTAGCTGCACATACCCGAAATACGAGGGGTAAAGTTGGGCGCATCGGGCTCAAACTCGCGGGTAGCGAGAGCATCCTCAAATACAGAGGTGCTATCGGGATTGGCTACGGCAAAATCATATACTGTATCGGTCTGGTCGCCGTTGGTGATTATATCCGTATTTTTGCCTACCGAAAGATAGGGGTTGTAGATTATGAGCGAGGGATCGCTGAGCTTTGACTCATCAAACGCCTTCGTCCTCATGCCGCCGTCAAAGCGCTCAAAAACGCGGTTTCTGCTGTTTTCGCTTCTGCCCATAATGAAATAGGCAATAAGAGCCTTCTTACCGTCGGCAGATTTTCCTATAACTATGCCTCTGCCGGGATAGGTATTTTCCGAAAGAAGCTTTTCTATATCAAAGAGTGCCATTTATATTTTCCTTTCAATTTTCCGTCATTTCGTGATTATTTCCGAGGAAATCTTCTCTACCGCCTCGGGCAGAATTTTCCATTCAGCGAGCTCCATTACTCTTCTCTGAAGCGTTTCGGGTGTGTCGGTATCGAGAATATCAACCGCGCGCTGAAGTATTATTTCACCGCCGTCGGGAATCTCGTTTACGAAGTGAACCGTTGCGCCCGTAACCTTTACTCCGTATGAAAGCGCCGCCTCGTGAACGCGCAGACCGTAAAAGCCCTTACCGCAGAAGGAGGGGATAAGAGAGGGATGAACGTTTATTATCCTTCTTTGGTATTTAGAGGTAAAGCGCTCGGACAAAATAGACATAAAGCCTGCAAGGACGATAAGGTCTATCTTATACTCATCAAGAAGTGATATCAGCCTATCCTCAAACGTCTCCTGTGAGCCAAGCTCCTTTTTGAGTGCCACCGCACTTGGAATATTCGCGTTTGCCGCGCGGGTAAGAGCGTATGCGGATGCGTTGTTGGATATAACGAGTGATAGCTCGCCGCTTTTGATAATTCCCTTACACTGTGCATCTATAAGCGCCTGAAGATTAGTGCCGCCACCCGATACGAGTACGGCTATACGAGCCCTTTTCATATAAGAGTTACCTTCTCGTCGGACTCGATAATTTCGCCGACGATATATGCGTCCTCGCCGTTTGCTCTGAGGATTTGGAGTGCCTTATCAGCATCCTCCTTCGCAACGACAACACTCATACCTACACCCATATTAAAGGTGTTGAACATATCGCGCTCGTCTATATTTCCTACCTTCTGCAAAAGCTTGAAGATGGGAAGAATTTTTATATCGCTCTTTTTTATCTTAACTCCAAGTCCCTCGGGAATAGAGCGAGGCATATTCTCATAGAAGCCGCC
>JAZNXN010000034.1:0-76701 GCA_045593885.1 Eubacteriales bacterium | reverse complement strand
TGAAGCCCTGCGGTAGGTGCGGCGGCAGACCCGCGTTCCTTTGCATATACCGTCTGATAACGCTCCTTATCCGACAGCTTCTCGGTTATATACGGCGGCAGAGGCATATTGCCGACTCGGTCAAGCGCCTCGTATATATTTGAAAACTCATTTGAGTATTCAAACTTTACTGTTCTGTTTCCGCCGTCTATTATATCGGTTACAACGGCACGCAGAGCCCCCTCTCCAAAGGTAAAGGCTGCACCCACCCTTGCACGCTTTCCGGGGCGCACGAGAGTTTCCCATTCACCGCTGTCGAGCATTCTGAGCAGCAAAAGCTCCATAGGTGAGCCTGTTTTGTCGGTAACTCCGATCAGTCGCGCAGGGATAACACGCGAGGAATTGACGACCAGCACATCCTTTGGGTTGAGATAATCGACAATGTCGTAAAAATGCTTATGCTCGACAGAAAAATCCTCTCTTGCGCGGTCAACCACCATAAGACGTGAGAAATCGCGTTTTTCAGAGGGGGTCTGCGCTATCAGCTCCTCGGGAAGCCCGTAATAGAAGTCGTGCGTTTTGAGGCTCGTATGCACGCGCTCGTTCTCGATTGTATTTCCCTTGCTTTCCATTGTCGTCACCTCGCTTTCTTTCATATACTATGTATTATACAACTTTATCAGGACAATTTCAAGCACTTTTTTACTATGTGAGGTTTATATGAAGAAAAAAAAGATATTTGACGGCGTGGCAACAGCCCTCGCTACCCCCTTTTCGGGCGGCGAGATAGATTATCACGCCCTTGAAAAAATGATAGAATACCAGATAAACGGCGGTGTCGAGGCAATAGTGGTATGTGGCACTACGGGTGAGTCCCCCGCGCTTTGCGATGCGGAAACACACAGGCTCATTGACCGATGCGCTGAGATAATAGACGGCAGAGTCAAGATGATAGTGGGTACAGGCTCGCTTGTTTTTCCGCGTGCTATGGAGCAGTCGCGCTTCGCGGCTGTGCACGGTGCAGATGCGCTGCTCGTTATTACTCCATTTTACAACAAGGGAACGAAAAACGGTATAGCCGAATACTACAAGCGCATAGCCAACGCAACCGACAAGCCGGTAATCGTTTACAACGTCCCTACACGCACGGGTGTCGATATAACTCTCGATACCCTCGACAGGATATACCGTGAGGAGAACATAGTTGCAATCAAGGAGGCAAGCGGTAAAATTGACAAGGCACTTGATATTTCCACCAATTTCCCAGCCCTCGCAATTTATAGCGGAAACGATACCATGACTCTGCCGATAATGTCGGTGGGCGGCTCGGGAGTTATATCTGTAATATCCAACGTTTTGCCAAAAAAATGCGTGGATATGTGCCGTGCATACCGCCAAGGCGAGAGCAATAAGGCAATAGCGCTTCAAAGGTCAATGACCGCTATAATGCACATGATGTTCGAGGACACCAGCCCTGCGCCCGTCAAGGCGGCGCTTTCAATGCTCGGACTCTGCGAAAACGAGCTGCGCCTGCCCCTGACTCCCGTATCCCGCGAGCTTTACGAAAAAATCCAGCGCGAGCTATCGCAGTTTATATAATCCAAAAACGCAGTCCTCGGACTGCGTTTTTCTAATTTATCAACATAATTAACATTAATTTTTTATCTAAACTTTTTGGTTCACTTCACAATCGGGGCTTTTATATTATCGGAAATTCCTCGTACAGTGGGGCGAAAAGGCTCTGGACGGGTATTCCGAAATTTTCGTAAATATTGAATAGCACGCTCACCGACATATAAAAGGGTATTTCCCCTCTTTCTATTTGTATAAGCTCGTTCGCGGTTACACCTATGTAGGCAGCCATCGTTTCTATATCGAGAGCATTGCGGTATCTTAAAATTTTAACGTTTTTGCAGAAATTCTTTGCGGATTCGGTGTTGTTCACGCTATGCTCTCCTTCCCCGGAAAATAAAAAAGTGCGCCCCATAGAGAAGCGCACCCAAAATGCACCTCTCAAATGTTGCTACACATCTACATATCCGCCAAAAAAGAGAACAGGTAAAAGAGAGGATACACTTTTAGCATAGTGTTTCTCCTCTTTGACGGAATTATTCGTGATGTGTAGCACCCTCATTATAGCATTTTGGCAAGGCTTTGTCAATAACCATTTTTCAGCGGTTAAGTCACGGTATAAAGAATATGTTTTTATTGCATTGTTAAAGAAGAATATGTCAAAAACGAAACAAAGTAGGGTAATATGTCAAAATCCCTTGTGCAACTTGCGAAAATTGAACATTACTTTTTTGTAATAAATCACAATTGACAGTAAAAAATCGCGTATTGTATAGTATAATTGCAACAAATTTGTAAAGGAGACCATTCATGAAAAAGAAAATTGTCAGCTTACTTTTAGTGGCAGTTATGCTGATTTGTGCAATACCTGCAATATCGCTGGTATCATATGCAGATGATGCAAACGAGCCAAAGGTAGGCACCTACGAGTACTACGAGCATTTGTGGTACGATGACGGACACCTATTGTCCTTCGTTGACCTTATGAACATAACCGACGAGCAGCGCGCTGACCGCCATGCAAAGCAGCTCTCCTATGACGAAAAAATCGGTCTCAGATATCAGGTTAACCTTCACGACGGTAACTACCGTATTATCAACGGATATTCCGCATCCACCAGCTTTGATAGAAACTACGGACGCAGCTATATCAAGATAATCGGCGGCGAAAATGCAGGCAAATGGTATATGATAACCACGAAGAGCAACTCCACTAACACTTTCCCGACGGTTGCGGGTGGATTTACCGATTTTGCCGACACTCAGGGCTCTGGTGCCTATATCGCGGGATTTGGAACGGGTATAATTATTTCGAGGCCCTTCAGTGAGAAGGAAGCGGGAAATATGCTATCCTTCACACTTTCCTACACTGAGACTACTCTTGTAGGTGACAGCTATATGCTTCCTGCCGCTAACGGCGGTAACGCATTCACCGTTGACGCATCCGTTTACATTGGTGAGAATACCCTTCAGTATCCCTATTCGGTATTCTTGTCATCTTATACGGCAATCAGCTCCACAGGCACGGATATGTTTGAAGGAACGTCAAACGAGCAGTCGAAGCAGACGGAGTCTTCACAACAGCACAGCAGAATACAACCGACGGAAGCATCAGCAATTTTGCAAACGGATATGCGGGACGTTTCGGCGGTGCTTCGGGTAAGAGCAGCGTAGGCGGCTCCTTGCACCTTACCTCCACTGTTAGCTACACTACGGGATATTCCTTCCTTACGAGCTACAAGGTGCTTCTTGACCATCCCACCGACGGACATAAGCTCGTTTCCAAGGCTGCATCCTACGAGAAGGCAGCTACTGGCGGATACAGTGAGTATCCCTTCTACGGTGCAAGTGCAAACATGAATACCGTTATGGCTAACCTTGCGGGCAACAACTACTTCTATTACCTCAGAGTTTACGACGTCGCTCTTACCGACCTTCAGGTTATGCAGAACCACTTTGCAGATCTTATGTATTATAATAAGATAGATACTGCAAAGTTTGATGCACTTTCCGATAGCAGCAAAGTAACGCTCTATGCATTCGCATCTGACTATCAGCTTAGCGATACGGGTGCAAAGGCTGCTATCGAGACGAAGATAAACGAGCTCGCAAACGGCGAAACCGTAATCAGGTTCGCAGGCTATCAGGCAAGACTCCATTCTAATGTTGGTATCAGATCCGTATTCTACCTTGACAACGCATCTCTTGCAGAGATGGGTATAACCGTTAAGGTATACGGCGCAATTGTTGCGGTTGATCAGGGTGATACCGGGTTCGACGAGCTTGTAATAAGCTATGATGAGGAGAACGGAGTATCTGCTTCGCAGAACTTCAGAATCACCGCAAGCACCGATACGAGCTTCAAGACCATAGGTAATGCCGAGAAGGCGTACATCCTCAATACAACTGAGGGTATTGGTGACTATACAATGTTTGCGTACACCGTTGATTTCCTTAACGGCTCTATTGACGAGAACGGTACAGTCACCGGTACAAGCAGCATTGACGGTATGAAGGATGTTGAGCTTCTCTTCCGTTCTTATGCGGTTCTTGAGTGCAGAGGCGTAACCTATATCGTATACGCTGACGGTGCGAGCGATAACTACAATAATTCCAGCGTATCTCTTGCCGAGATATCCGACTACTATGCGGCATACAACAACGGTGAATTTGCAACAAACGTTTGTATTCAGGCAGTTGTTGGCGCACCCGTAAATGAAGAATAAAGGCGGATAGATGAATGAAAAAATATACTAAACCCACACTCGAAATTGTTAAAATCAAGAGTGAAGAATTCATCACTCTCTCCATTAACAGCACGGGAAATAATGACAATACTGTCGGCATCTGGGATTTGCCGTTAAACTGGACGTTATAAGTCCCTCGACCTAATCAAAGAGTTGTTTTGGTTGCTTTTGCATCCGAAAGCTCCGCAACCTATCCCAAAAACAAAGGAAAGCCCCGAGAAATCGGGGCTTTTTGCTTTGCACAGTGCGCTGAAAAGAGATTATTATTTTAATAATGTAGCCTTTTTGAGAAAGGCGGACGGCGACAACCCTGTGAATTTACTGAAGGTTTTGCTGAAATGATATATGTCGGAAAAACCAAGCTGATAGGCAATTTCACCTATAGTGAAATGCTCCTCGGAGAGAAGGAGCTGCTTGGCTCTCTCTATTCTGTGCCTCTGGCGAAAGGTCATAGGACTCTCGCCGCTATACTCGCAAAACAGTCGCCTGAAATAACATTCGCTGACACCGCTTTTTTCTGCGATTTGCGCTATGCTCAGTCGCGAATCCTGCTCCAGAAGCTCAATTCCCGTGCGGATGCAGGCGTACTTATTTTTTGTAGCACGGCTTTTTTGTTTTTGACAAATAGCGGCGAGTATACGGTATATAATTGCCTTGACCTTAGGCATACAAACGATATTCTTTTTCATCTCCTCGGCGAGATTATCCATATCCATAGCCATAGATGATTCGACGTTTTTTAAGCAAAGAACGGGCCGCATCGAGGGGGCAATATCCTCACCGCTTGCGTCGGTCAACTGAAAATGGATAACGACTGTATCGTCATCCCCCTCTCCCGTATCGCGAAAATCAATTCTGTACTCCGTGCCCTTTGCCGTGTAAAGCAGTTGATTTCTCCCGACCTCAAGGATAAATCCGCTCTTATCCCTTACCGTTGCACAGCAGTTCTTCATCCACAGAAGGGTGTGAGAAATCTTCGGCCTTCCGAGTGCGTTATAATAATTGTAGCGGGAGTGCCAGTCCTGCGTTTTTGACATTGGCTCGTTTATCTGAAATTCAGTGTTGTAGAGTGCCTCAAACGGAACGATTTTCATAGGTTTTTTCACGCCTCTCTTCTCTAAAAATGATGGGGTAGACAGTCCTTTGGCTTTATTATACCACACTTTCTTACAAAAGTGTATCGTTTTTTACAAAAAATATATTGTTTTTTGCATTTCAATCCTTTGAGCGCTATGTTAAAATAAAATAAAAAAGCAACGGGAGGATTTTTTGTTGTGTTTGAATACAAGGTAAAAATTGGCCTCGCGCCTATGAGGAGAAACCTCAGCCGGCGCCCCAGCGGTATGCCGTTTGCGTGGGATGCGGCAGAGAAGCGCGCGGATGAGTTCGTCGGCTACATCGAGAAAAACTTTGCGAGCGACAATGTAGAGTTTGTCAACAGCAAGGGGCTTGGCTGCAACGACCTTATGTTTGACGATGCTTCTATGGAGGAGTTTCTTCAGCGCTTTAAGGCAGAGAACGTTGACGCAGTTATGATTATTAACTGCAACTTTGGAAACGAGGAGATTGCCGCAGATCTTGCGAAGGCTCTTGGTAAGCCCGTTTTGCTCTGGGCACCTCTTGATGAGGAATACGGCCCCGACGGAGTACGCACCACCGATTCCCAGTGCGGTCTGTTCGGAGTTTCGCGGCAGTTCCAGCGCTTCCACATTCCGTTCTCGCACCTGCCCTCTTGCAGAGTTAACAGCCCGGAATTTGCCGAGGGCTTTGACAGATTTGTAAGAGTTGTTTGCATGGTCAAGAATTTTTCGGGAATGCGTATAGGACAGATAGGCGGACGCCCGATGCCCTTCTACTCAGTTATCTGGAACGAGGGCGAGCTGATGGAGAAATTCGGTATCAAGATTATACCCATAAACTTCGCGCTCATAGAGCAGAGAATGAAGGCGGCACCAGAGCTTTACTCCGAGGAAATATCCGAATACGAAAAATATTTCCTCTCGAAATTCGAGCTTGACGAGCAGACACCCAAGTACATACGCCCGATGGCAACGCTGGCGGCGGTATACAAGCATCTGTTTGAGGAATACAAGCTTGATATTCTCTCTGCGGAGTGCTGGACGGCAACGCCTGTGATGTTTGACGGTCTTGCTCCCTGCGCGGTATACGGAATGCTGAACGATATGGGATATATCGTATCCTGCGAGAGCGATATTCACTGCGCGATGACAATGGCGCTTCTCAAATGTGCAACTCTTGGCAAGGGCAAGCCTCTGTTTGGCGAGTTCACCGTACGCCATCCCGAAAATAAAAATGCGGAGCTTCTTTGGCATTGCGGACTTTTCCCTCTCTCGCAGAAGGCGGAGAGCGGCAAGGACAGCGCGGCACGCATAGTAAATCAGCGCGAATGGTTCAGGGCGAAGGACGGAACCTACACCGTTGCGCGCATTGACCAGGACGGCGGAGAATACTCAATTCTGCCCCTCGTTTGCAAAACAACAGACGGACCTGCGACCAGTGGCACGTACCTCTGGGGCGAGTTCGAGGATTTGCAGAAGGTCGAGGACAGAATCATCGACGGTCCTTACATACACCACTTCGTCGAGATAGAGGGTGACTACCGCAAGGAGCTCTCGGAGTTTTGCAAGTACTTCCCAAGTCTTAAAGTTGATAAAACCGTTTGAATATAAGGAGATAAGAAAATGCAGTATCAGATGAATGAATTTTTGTTTGCAATGATTCTGACCGAGCTTGAGGATGCGGTCGGAAAGGAAAACTGCTCGACAAGAGCAATTGACAAGGTAACGCACAGCGTTGACTACTACTGGCTCTCACGTATGTGGGCTGACCGCGGATGCCGTATGCCCGAGGCTGACATAATCGTTTGCCCCGAGAACGCAACCGAGGTGTCAAAGGTTCTCAAAATCGCTAACTACTACAAGCTTCCCGTTACCACCTGGGGCGCGGGCGGCGGAACGCAGGGCGGAGCTATTCCCGTATGCGGCGGTATTATCGTGGACACCAAGAGAATGAATAAGATATACGAGGTCAATACCGAGGGTATGTACATAGAGTGCGGTACCGGTGCTATCTACAAGCACATTGAGTGGGCGGCAAACGAGGTTGGCAAGGCAACGATGCACTACCCCTCATCCCTCACCTGCTCAACCGTCGGCGGCTTCCTCGCTCACAGAGGAATCGGCGTATGCTCGACCAAGTACGGAAAGATTGACGATATGGTGCTTCAGATGGAGGTTGTTCTTCCTAACGGAGATATCATCAATACCTCGTCTGCACCCAAGCATGCGGCAGGTCCCGACCTCAACCAGATATTCATCGGCACTGAGGGAACGCTCGGAATTATCACGAAGGCGCAGATAAGAATATTCGATCAGCCTGAGGAGCGCCGCTTCCGCGGATTTTTGTTCCAGAATATGACCGGCGCATTCAAGGCGAGCCGTGAGCTTCTCCAGAAGTTCAAGCCATCGGTTATGCGCCTTTACGACGAGGCTGAAACCGCCTCGCTCATCAAGAAGATTGTCGGCGTTGAGCGCAAGGGCGCGTTCATGAACGTTGCAATCGAGGGCTGCAAGGAGCTCGTTGAGGTTGAGGAGAAGCTTCTTCTTGAAACCTTCGCCAAGTACGGCGCTGAGGACCTTGGCTCAGAGTACGGAGAGAAATGGTGGAAGGAGAAGATAACCTTCTTCTACCCCGGACACATGATGGATATTCCTCAGATGTTCGGAACTATGGATACAATTGCCCCCTACGACAAGATTGAGGAAATCTACTGGGCAATGAAGAAGGCAATCGAAACAAACTTCCCTCAGGCGAAGTTCATCGCTCACTTCTCTCACTGGTACGAGTGGGGCGCTATGGTTTACGACCGCTTCATTATCGAGGGTAAGGACGTGCCCAAGGATCCCGTTGAGGCACTGCGCTTGCATCAGGCAGTATGGTCCTGCGGAGTCAGAGCAGCTCTTGCACATGGTGGCGTTGTAAACGATCACCACGGAGTAGGTATAAAGCTTGGACGTCTTATGAAGGAGCAGTACGGCCCTGCAATGCAGGTATTTGAGGGACTCAAAAAGCAGCTTGACCCCAACGGTATAATGAATCCGTTCAAGCTCGGTATATAAGGAGGATATAGCTATGATGATGTCAGAAAAAAGCAAGCAGCACGCAGACGCCTGCCGATTCTGCTGGATGTGTCACCACATCTGCCCGATAGGAAACGCAAGCGGACACGAGAGAAGCACCCCCCGCGCAAGAGCGCTCGGTATTTCTCTTGTAAACAGAGGTGCGATTGAGCTCGAGGAAATAATGGATAACATTTACGAGTGCGTGGGCTGCGGAGCATGCGTACACGATTGCGTTACGGGATGGGACCCCGTTATGTTCACGAAGGAAACAAGACTTCTCGCAGCACTTGACGGCAAGCTTCCTGCATACATAACAGTATTGGTAGAAAATTGCCTTAACACAGGCAACGCCTACGGAAAAACCGAGCTTGATGCAGCTCTTGCAGATGCGATAAAAGCGCATAGCAAGAAGACCGATACCTTGCTCTTCCTCGGCGTAGATGCAAGATATATGGTGCCGAGTCAGGCGATAAAGGCTATTCGCGTGCTCGAGAAGGCAGGCGTTGAGTTCACCGTTCTTGCCGACGAAGCGGCTTCGGGCGCTCAGCTCGACTTCCTCATCGGTGCGGCAAACGAAACGAAGGAGCAGATGCTCGCCTGCGCGAAGATGCTTTCCGATTACAAGACCGTCGTTATATACGACCCTCAGGATGCAAAGTCGATAAAGCAGACCTACAAGGCGTATGATGTTGAATATTCGGCAAATGCGATTACTTATACCTCGTTTGTTGCTTCCCTTATCAGAGATGGAAGGCTTGCGGCTGAAAACACCGGCAGAACGGTTACCCTTCAGGATCCCTCTCAGCTTTCGCGCGACCTTGAGGAGAGCGACGAGGTGCGTGAGATAGTTATGTCCTATGCGGTTCTCGGAGAGATGCTTCTCAATCGCAAGGAAACCGTTTGGGCAGGAAACATACTGACGGCTCAGTATATGCCCGAAATCATCAAAAAGGTGTCCGAGAGAAGAATATTCAACGCAAAGAGTGTCGGCGCGGATACGATAGTCACGGCGTCGGTGTCCGAGTACGCCGCACTCTCAAATGCTGCGACTGACGTAGAGATTCTCTCTCTTGAGGACTTGATTTTAGGATAAAGAGGCGGTATAATGTTAGTATCACTTAAAGAAATAATATCTATGGCAGAAAAGGGCGGCTACTGCATCCCCGCCTTCAACGTATACAACGTAGAAACCGTAATGGGAGTGGTTGATGCAGCAGAAGAAGCAAAGGCTCCCGTAATAATTCAGATATATCCAAGACTCGTAAATGAGCAGGTAGGCTTCTACCTTGCGCCTGCAATAGTTGCCGCGGCACACAGGGCGAGTGTTCCTATCTGCCTTCACCTCGATCACGGTCCCTCGGAAATCGAGGCTCAGAGAGCGCTTCGTTGGGGATTTTCGGGCATAATGTACGACGGCTCGGTTCATCCCCTCGAGGATAATATCAAAAATACAAGGCACATCGTTGAAATCTGCAATGCCATCGGCGTAGGTGTCGAGGGCGAGCTCGGTCACGTGGGAAGTGTAAACGACGATTCTATGGACGAATTTACCAATCCCGACGAGGCGGCAAGGTTTGTGAAGGAAACGGGCGTATGCTGCCTTGCGGTGCTGATAGGTAACGCACACGGTCATTACAAGAAGCCACCCTGTCTCGACATCGAGAGAGTGAAGGCTATACGAAAGGCTACCGGCGGTATTCCCCTCGTGCTTCACGGCGGCTCGGGTATTCCCGATGAGCAGGTGAAGGCGGCTATTGCGGCGGGTGTTCGCAAAATGAATATCGGTACTGATGTGTGCTGTGCGTTCGCAGAGGGCACGAAGACGTCGCTTGACGATCCCAAGAGAAGCCTTGCAGTCGATATATTTATGAAAAAGGCAGTTGAGGCTGTAAAGCTGGTCGCGCTTGATAAGATAAAGCTCGTCGGCGCATACGGAAGGGCATAATTATGGCTAAAATAGTGGGAATAGGCGCGTGTGTTATGGACACGCTCTACAACGTTCCAACCTATCCCTCGGAGGATAAAAAGATGCGCGCACTCGCGAGCAAGCTCGCGGGCGGAGGCCCGGTTGCTACCGGCATAGTTGCCGCAAGCAAGCTTGGCGAGAGCGCGGCGTACATAGGTAATCTGTCGGACGACAGCAGCGGCAGCTTTCTCGTCAAGGACTTTGAAAAGTACGGAGTAGATACCTCACTCGTTACCGTAAAGGGCGGTTATCGCTCGTTTACCTCGGTGCTCTGGCTATGCGCCGACACGGGTACACGTACCTGCGTTTTTGATAAGGGAAATCTTCCCCCTCTTGAGCTTTCTTTCGAGCAGAAAGAGGCAATAAAGAGCGCGGAGCTTCTCATGGTTGACGGAAACGAGCTTGACGCGGCGGTTGAGGCGGCGAGGGTTGCGCGTGAAAACGGCACCTTGGTTCTTTACGACTGCGGCGGTCTTTACGAGGGGGTTGAGCGACTGCTCGCCCTAACCGACATTATGATTCCGTCGGAGGAGTTTGCTCTCGGTCACACGGGATGCGACAGAGCAAAGGATGCCGCCGTGCGCCTGTGGGAGCTCTATTCCCCACGCGTTATCGTAATCACGCAGGGCGAAAAGGGCGGAATTATGTATGACGGAGAGAAAATAACCGAGTATCCCGTCTATCCCGTCACCGTTGCGGATTCCAACGGCTCGGGCGACGTTTTCCACGGTGCGTTTGCCGCCGCGGTTGTCAAGGGCTATGATTTTGCTCGTTGCTGCCGCTTTGCCAGTGCGGTATCCGCGCTTAAATGCACGGGTGTCGGAGCGAGAGAGAGCTCGCCCGATTTCGAAACCGCAGTTAATTTCATGAAGGAGAGAGGTTATGAGCTTTAAGAAAACCTACAAATCAAAAAACGGCTACACCCCCATCTGCAAGATAGGAGAATGCAGCCTTAAAAAGCTGGAGTTCGGTATAATCGAGCTTACAGAGGGACAGTCGCTTGCCTTCGATACAGAGGATAAGGAAACTGCTTTCGTGATGCTCGAGGGACATGTTGACGTGCGCTTTGACGGCACGGTATGGGAAAACGTTGGAAACAGAGCCTCGGTGTTTGAAAACCGTAGGGCAGAGTGCTTTTATATGCCGATAGAGCAAAAGCTCGAAATCGTAGCACGCGATAGCATAAAGATTGCGGTGGTTGCAACCCCCATTAATGAGAAAACCGAGCCACAGCTGCTTCGCGAGGACAGAGTGCCCCTGAAGCTTTTGGGTATTCCTCCCTTCCAGAGAGAAACGAGCTTCCTTGTTGACGGAACAACCAACGCAAGGGTTCTCACCGTCGGAGAGGCATACTGCACAGAGGGTAACTGGGCAGGCTTCCCCCCTCATAAGCACGACGAGGACAATATGCCCGCCGAGTGCATAGCAGAGGAAGTTTACTATTTCCTTTTTGAGCCAAAGCAGGGCTTTGCCGTTCAGTGCCTTTATACCTCTGACGGCTCGCTTGACGAGGCGTACAGGGTTAAAAACGACGAGCTTGTGGAATTTCCCTACGGTTATCACACAACCGTCGCAACACCGGGATATAAGAGCTATTTCCTTTGGCTGATGGCAGGCGACTATCAGGGCTTTAACAGAAGTAACGACCCCGACCACGCCTGGATAGAGAAAAAATAATAATGTGCCTGAAAGGCAGGAAAAGCATGGTTGAAATAAAAAACGAGCATATCAGCATTAGAATAAACGAGCTTGGCGCGGAGATAAAGAGTCTAGTGTGTGACGGCGAAAAGCGAATATTTGAGGGAGATGAAAGATTCTGGATGGGCTCTGCGCCTATCCTTTTCCCCATTTGCAGCAGCCTATGCGACGACGAGTATTTCTATAACGGAAAAAGATACACTCTGCCAAAGCACGGCTATGCGAAAAGCTCGGTGTTTGAGGTAGAGGAGAAGGGTGATGATTTTATAACCCTTCTTCTCCGTTCAAATGAGGAGAGCAGGAAAAGCTATCCATTTGAGTACGAGCTTCGCGTTACCTATCGCATCGACAGGAAAACTCTCGCCGTGCGCTACGACGTGAAAAATCTCACGGACGGAGATATGTATTTTTCAATAGGCTCTCACGAGGCTTATCTTTGCCCTGAGGGAATAGAGGAATATGACGTTATATTCCCAACCCGCGAAACACTAAAAACCACCCTGATTGACAAAAACGGCTTCGGATACGACAAAAAGGACGTAATAACCGACAGCGACACGCTTTCGCTCAAATACGGTTATTTCAGCTTCGACGCGTTGATTTTCGAGGATATGAAATCAAGGGAGGCACTGATAAAGCACAGATATTCGGATAGGGCGGTGAGGGTAAAATTCCCGAATACGAGTCTTATCCTTTTCTGGACAAGGCCGGGCGCACCGTACATCTGTCTTGAACCGTGGTGCGGACTTCCCGACCGCTTTGACACTGACAAGAATTTTGCCACTAAGGAAGGCATAATCAGAATAGAAAAAAACGGCTCCTGGAATAAGGAGCACAGTATAGAATTTATAGGGTGAATTTATGCTTGAAATTTTAAGAAGAAAAAATCCCGACGTAAAGATTTATTCGGTAAACGACATTGAATTTGCCGAATACGGCAGAGTGATTGACGGAATTGACGTATCCGAGCTTATTTCTGTAGCTCAAAAAATAGAAAATCCCGAGGGCGGCGGCTCGATGTACGTTGCGAGCGAGGAGCGCTTTGAACGTCTGTCCGTTGCAGAAGAAATAGCGGATAAAATGTTCGGTACTCTGCCGACAGAGCTCGGATATTGCTGGGGACACAGTAACTATCTCAATGCGGCGGAGTGGCATACCTCGAGCGAAATAAACGTGGCGGTAACCGACCTTGTGCTCATTCTCGGCAGACGCTGCGAGCTTAAGGACGGAAAAATCAATTCCTCGGTAATGAAGGCGTTTTTTGTACCGAAGGGAACGGTTATCGAGGTTTACGCAACAACCCTTCATTTCTGTCCCTGCGAGGTACACACCGACGGCTTTGGCTGTGTGGTTGCTCTTCCTCTCGGAACTAACGTTGCGCTTGAAAAGGAAGTTGACGACAAAATGCTGTTCCGCAAGAACAAATGGCTGATAGCGCACGAGGAAAACGCGGCGCTTATCGCACGCGGAGCAGTTGCGGGAATCAGCGGAATAAATTACAAAATCTCATATCAGGAGTAGGATATGAAATATCTTTTGGGTATAGATTTCGGTGGCGGCGCCTCGAAGGCAACGCTGATCGATACAAACGGCAATATAGTTGCCGAGAATACGGTAGAATATCCCACACTCTATCCATCTGAGGGCGCCTGCGAGCAGAGGTCGGAGGATTGGATAGCCGCGCTCTCTGAGAATTGCAGGGCGCTTTTGTCGGTCAGTGGCGTGCGCGCAGATAATATTTTGGCGGTAGCAGTTGATTCTGCCACGCATACTTCCCTTGTCTGCGACCGTAATTTCAGACCGCTTCGCAATGCTATGCATTGGACGGATACGAGAAGCCGCGCACAGGCACAGATGCTCAGGAACAAAATGGGTACGGAGATATTTGAAAAAACCTATCACAGCCCTGACACGATATGGACACTTCCGCAGCTTCTGTGGCTGAAGGAGAAAGAGCCCAACCTCTTTTCCTTTGTAAGATATATATTCTTCGAAAAGGATTACATACGTTACTACCTCACGGGCGTTTACTGCACCGATTATATTGAGGCAGAGGGCAGCATGCTCTTTGATTGCAACAGCATGAGCTGGGATAACGAGCTTTGCGAGCTTTGCGGTATCAGCGAGGATATGCTTCCCCCTGTTGTAAAGCCTACCGATATCGTCGGCACCGTAACCGCGAGTGCAGCATATGCCACAGGTCTTTCGGAGGGAACTCCGGTCATATGCGGAACTACCGATACGGCTATGGAGGTGTTTGCCTCGGGCGCGGTAGGCACGGGCGATGTAACCGTGAAGCTCGCAACCGCGGGCAGAATATGCGTCATAACCGACAAGCCCTACCCCGACAGACATTTAGTTAACTATTCTCATATAGTAAACGGACTCTGGTATCCGGGTACGGCTACTAAATCCTGCGCGGCATCTTACCGTTGGTACAGGGATACCTTCGGCGGAGATTACAAGGAATTGGACAAGGCGGCGTCGGAAATAGATATAGGGTGCGACGGACTTATATTCCACCCCTACCTCAACGGAGAGCTTACCCCCTATGCAGATCCCACTCTCAGCGCAAGCTTCACGGGTGTGCGCGCAACGCATACAAGAGCGCATTTTACACGTGCGGTGCTCGAGGGTGTTGTCTATTCCTTACTCGACAGTAAGAAGTATCTTGATTCACTCAAAATACCGTACAATAAGGTTGCTACGGCAATCGGTGGCGGAACGAAGGGCAGGCTTTGGCGGCAGATGGTAGCCGATGCACTCGGAATCACCCTAAGAACTACCGAGAGCAGTGATTCCTCGCTCGGCTCTGCTATGCTGGCAGGAATTGCGGTCGGTGCTTTCAGGAATGCAGAGGATGCGGTTGACCATTGCGTAAGGGCGAAGGATATAGTTTATCCCAACCCCGAAAATACTGTTCGTTACGAGAGAGTGTTTGAGATATACAAGCAAATTCACGATGCTCTTGCCCCGATTTATGCAAGGAGAGATAAAAGATAAGCAATGAAAATAGTTGTTTGTGTCCGCCAGGGGCTTGACGGAGAGATAAGCCCGTTTGATGCCTCGGCATACGAAGCGGCTCTGCGCGTAAAGGGGGCAGAAATAACCCTGCTCAGTATGGGACCCTCGAGCGCACACGATTTTCTTCTGCGCCTTACCCGTCTTGGCGCAAAAAAAGCGGTGCTTCTCACAGATAAGGCTTTTGCAGGTGCTGATACTCTCGCAACAGCCTATGCGCTTTCGCTCGCTTTGAAAAGGCTGTCCCCCGATCTTGTATTCTGCGGACGTCAGACACTGGTTGGCGATACCGCACAGACGGGTCCTATGCTATCGGTATACGCAGGCGCCTCTCTTATCACCAACGTAATGAGCATTGATGAAATAGGCGACAGCATAACCTGTACGACGAGAGATTTGGGAGCGAGAAGCGTACCGCTTCCCGCACTTCTCACAATCGAGCGCATAAATACCCTGAGGCTTCCGAGCATTATGTCCCGAATGGGAGAGATAGAGGTATGGAGTGCCGAGGATATCGGTGCAGACGCCGACAGATGCGGGCTTCGCGGCTCGCCCACCAGAGTTCTCAAAACCTTTGAGAATGAATCGGGAAAGCGCAGATGCAAATTCATCGAGCTTAGTGAGCTTAACGACGCTATCGCGAAGGGACTTGAAAAGGATAAGAGCAGAGCACACACGGACACGCGCTCGGACGAAAGGCTCGGTTGTGTGTGCATAGTAGGTGAATCGCCCCGCGCGTTTGCCGAAGCGGTAAGTGACAATATAGCAGTGCTCGAGCTGACCGATGCCGATTTCTTGGCTAAAAAAATAGAGGAGCTTTCTCCCGACGCAGTGCTATGGGGCAGTGATTCTCTCTCAAAGGAGCTTGCCGCGAGGACGTCTGCGATGCTCGGCCTTGGACTTTGTGCCGATTGCACGGAGCTGTCGGTCGAAAACGGAAGGCTCATTATGAGCCGCCCTGCGCTGTCGGGAAGCATAATTGCGAAAATTGAGAGCAGAACACGTCCTGCTATGGCAACCGTGCGAACGGTAACCGATAGCCGTGATATAATAGTTGCGATAGGCTTTGGTGCGAAGGATTCCATAGACGGAATACGTGCCGTTGCAGAGCATCTGAATGCAGAGCCGGTATCTACAAGAAAGCTCGTTGATAATGGATATACACCCTATAATTCTCAGGTAGGTTTGACGGGCAGAACGGTAGCACCCCCCGTTTACATAACGGTAGGTGTGAGCGGAGCCGTTCATCACGTAGCGGGAATGCAGAGGTCAGGCACGGTTATTTCGGTAAATCCCGACAGGAATGCGCCGATTTTTGAATATTCCGACTACGGTATATTGGCAACTGCGGAGGAATTGGCGGCATTTTTTGAAGAATAAAAAACGGTTGTGACAGGTGCACAACATGCAAAGCTTGTTTTTGTGCAATTTTTACATACTCCTTTTTTTCAAAGTAGAATATGTCAAGTATTAAGTAGAATATGTTATTGATTTTGCTTTTATATGCGATATAATTATTATGTAGTGAAATGCCGCCACAGCTTTTAACGGCATCACGAAATCTTAAAGGGAGACAAACAACATGAAAAGTAAGATTTTAAGACTTATTTGTCTTATCCTCGCGCTCGTTTTCGTTATGTCAGCTCTCGTAGCCTGCAATGGTGACGGCGACGGTGACGGCGACGGTCCTACCGAGGTAACCGGTACGGGTGAGGATCGCTTCAAGGACGTAAACTTTGACGGAAAGACCATTACTATTTGTATGTCCAGAAATCAGGATGCAGAGAGAAACGGCGTTTCCACGGCGAAGTACATGAACGGACTTGAGGATAATGACCAGAAAAACGATAATGACCCGATACTTATGGCTGTGTACAACAGAAACGAGTACGTCAAGGGCAAGCTCGGTCTGAACGTAAATTATACGTACGTTAACGACAACACGGGTACTCTTGCTGATACTCTTAAGACTAAGTATGATGCACACGACGGGTTTGCCGATGCAGTAGCAAACATGACCGCAGGCGTCGTCCGCGTAATGATGATGGGCATTCTCTCAAACTGCAACAGAACTGACAAGACCAACTATTTCGATTTTACCGATGAGAGCTGGTTCGCTGACGTTTTGCAGGCATATTCGCTTGGCGCGGACCTGGAAGACGGTAAGATGTTCGTTATCGCAGGTGATTACTTTATCGACGTAATCCGTACCCTTGATATTCTTTTTGTAAACGAGGAGGTTCTTGAGGCTAAAAACGGAAACGGCACAGAGGGTGTCAAGTATTTTTATGAGATGATAAAGGGTGAGGCTGACGATGCATGGACCTATGACAGAATGGCAACCTACGCCTCGCTCGCATACAACAATACAGGCTCGGAAATCGGTCACGATGAAAACGACGAGAACGGAATAGTATATTCGGGAGAGCTCGGCCATACAACCCGTCTTTCCAATATGGCACTCGTATATTCCGCGGATATCGATTACATTGTAAATAACGGTAACGGATATCAATTCAACACAATACAGAATCTTTCCTCGCTCACCACTCTGCGTGATAAGGTTGCAACCGTTATTGATTACGGTTACGGAGCAGGTGCGGCTGACGATGTTAAGAATGTATTCCTTAAGAATCGGTCCCTATTCGCTCTTGGACTCAAGCTTTACAATCTTGAGAGCGCTGACCTTTCCAGCATGAAGATATGCCCCATTCCTCTGCCGAAGCTCTATGAAACCGATGAATACAAGGCGTTTATGCATAACAACGCATCTGTCGGAGCGATATTCAAGACCGGAGATTTCGAGGCAGTGAGTGCATTCTGGCAGTATGCAAGCATAATGAGCCAGCCTGCGCGCGAGAAATACTACACAGACGGACTTGGACTCAAGTATGATCTTGGCTCTGATACCAGAGCTATGCTCGATATCATCTACGATGCCATTGACGTAAACATTTCATTCGTTTGGGAAAACCTTGCGAAGCTGGAAAATTCCGAGGCTCAGGAATTTACGGAGATATTCCAGCAAATGATAACAAACGGCGATCAGGATATTGCAGGACTTTGGGAAACCTATCGGTCACCGAAGACCAACGCGCTTAACGCCGCGATAAGCAAGTATAATGCGCTTACCTAAAAATCAGTAAAAGTAAAAACCGCCCGATTTTGTCTGGCGGTTTTTATATGTATTTTCAGTGCGTGGGAGGGAGAGACCTCTGTTTTTTCTGCTTGTGCTGCTTTTTCCACTGTATGGGAGGAATACCCTCTATTTTTTTGAACTGCCGTGAA
The DNA here is from genome assembly GCA_045593885.1 of Eubacteriales bacterium. Lineage (GTDB taxonomy): Bacteria > Bacillota > Clostridia > Oscillospirales > CAG-272 > UBA1740. Next base: position 58,288 of record JAZNXN010000034.1, on the reverse strand, counting down.
AAATGCGTGTAGTTGGCATATCCCAGCGAATCGGATATATCGGTGAGCGTTTCTCCTGCAAGAATACGTTTTTTTGCATTTTCAATCTTTATAGAAATCAAATCGTCAACAGGTGCGGCACCGTATATGCTTTTATACAGTGTTGCGAAATAGGAAAGGCTCAGGTTCACGGTTTTTGCCATAACGGGAACCGTCCATTTATCTCCGGGGTTCTCAATCATCATTTCTCTTAGTGCATACAGCTTCATTTCCAGATGCTCGCTGGAAATTTTAGGTGCTTCCTCCGTAGAGGTCGTCAGCTCGAGTATCTGCCTGACGAGTCTGTCGGAATCTAAGGCATACTGCTCGGAGCCGTATCTGTACAAAAAAATGCGGTCAAGCTCGGAAAGTGCGCGGGAAAGTCTGTCGTACTGAGTAGGATAATACGCACGTCCAAACTCAATACCGAATTTCGCAATTTCCTCAGGTGAGCAGTCCACCATCATCCAGGCGTATGAAACGGGATGGTCAAGAATGCTATATATAGAAAAATATGTATTTTTATCTATTAGAATGCAGGCGTTTGGCTCAAGGTCGTAAACCGCAGTTCCGCCGTTATAATGACACTTGAATCTCATTTTACTGTGGAAGTAATGGAAGATGTATACATTCTGTTTGGGCTGTTCAGTTGCAAAGCCAATACGCGCCATAACGTTTGAAGCCATACTCGGACACCTTAACATACAGTTTTCCCCTCCGTTTTTTCGTTTGAAGCCTCAATTTTGAACTTATTATATCATAAAAAGTAGGATATGTCAAGTATTAAGTAGAATATGTTATTGCATTTTTTCAACTATGCTATATAATATAGTCATAAAGGCGAAAATCCCCTTGAATTCTCGCTTTTCAAGTCTTTGGTTGTTTCGCCGCGAGGCGATTCAATATATTTTTCATATTGGAGAGCGTAAGCTTTCCACTTTCTCCTTACACGCAGGGCTGAGATGCTCGCGTGGGCGCCCGAGAAATCGGGCGTTTTTCTTTTTGTGCAAATAGTAGAATATGTCAAGTTTTTAGTAGGATATGGTATTGTCACGCACGCGCATATGTAATATAATTTATACAGTAGAAAATTACATACGCAGAGGTGATACTGTATGAACAGACAGCTTTTGGGATATGAAGTATCTGAGTATTCGGCGGAGTGTATTCACTCAGAAAGCTTTGCTGAGGAAAACGCCAAAAAAGCGTTTATAGCAAGGTCGCTCAAGCTTTTCGGAGCGGAGCCGAGCAATAGCGGAAAGGAAAAGAAGATTGTTTTTTCTGAGAATCCGTTGGACTACGCGCGTGGCGATGCCCGATTCTACACCGAGGGGGATAATCTCGTATTTGAGGGTCTCGGCTATGATTCTATTAAGCTTGCGGTTATGCTATTCTTTGATATTTATGCAAGGGACGGAGTATGCCCTCAACCCTTCTCGGTTGACGAGTACTGCGAGAAAAATCGAATTGACAAGCTTGCATATCTCAACGAAAGCCCCCTCGTATTTACCGATGCGGACAGAGTAAGGGTTGAAGGAACGGCGGACGGTGTTGCCCTTGTCTATTGGCATAACCATACGAGCTTGCCCGACGAAACCGTCAATATGCTTGGAGTGAATTTTGAAAACGACTCAACTGTTCTTTTGACGCGCCTTGCCGACGAATTTGCAGGCGAGGATATGAGAGAATTGAAGCCCCTTATGGTCAGCGATGAAAATATAATGTTCACCATCCCCAAGGATATGTCTATGGGCATATATTCGGTAAAAATAAAAAACAGCTACGGCGAGAGCGACGAGGTTCTCGTAAATGCCCCCAACGCGTGGTGGTTTATTGCAGATGACGGTGAGGAAATAACAGAAAACGGAACGGTTCAGGTGATGGGTAATGCCCTTTTCCTTAACGGTGCTGCGCGTGTGAAGCTTGTGTCGCAGAGGGATGGATGCGAATATCCCCTGGATGTATATTTTTCCGATGAATATTGCGTGAGGGCAAGGGCGAGCGATCTTCCTCTCGGCAGATACGATATATGGGTACATAACGGCTACGGTGGCGAGTGCGGCTGGTCGCGCCACGATTGGATAGATTGCGTTCCTGCCTATAAGCGCGGTGAAGCTCACATCACCCTCAATCCTGTCGATGATGATATGTTCGACACGATAGATACAGCACTTTTGGAGCTTGAAAAATGCGGCGGCGGAGCTCTCACTCTCACAGAAGGAGAATATCTTGTGAAGGGCCCTATCCGCATAGGTAAGGGCGTCAGGCTCGTGGGTGAGGGCGACGTGCGCGTGAATATGTACGGCTCGGTGAATTTCTTTTCCAGAAGTGAGGTAAATAACGTTTATTTTGATTTCCTTCATACCAAGGAGGGCAATCTTGCATACGTGCACGGTGACGGAGTCAGAATATACAATTCCACGTTTGTCATTTCCGAGAAGATAGAAACCGCAAGAGAAATGATAGGTGTTGCATTCCTGGCGCAGAGCGTTAAAAATCTTGTGATAGAGAATAGCGAAATATACGCTGATCATATGGGTGTTGATTTGTCGCGCTGTTCTTTCTCTGCAATTCGCTCATGCCATATAAAGGCGGGAGCCGGCGGTATATATTTCCGCGCGTGCAACAGGGTTACGGCAGAGGATAATCTGATGACCACGATAGGTCTGGTAGCGGGCTCGTCGATATGGCCTAATAATTCCTACGTTGGAAATTTCTTTAACTACGTAGCAAGAAACAGAATCATACACTGTCTGTGGGGTGACCGTGAGGGAATAACCTACGACGACCACGGAACCTATTTCTTTGGCAAGGCGGCGGCACACGGCTGTGAGCTGGTGACCGAGTACGCGCCGCAGGTGTTTGACGGTATCCCTAACGGCGTACCGACACACAGAACCCCATACAGAAAGCACAACTTTCTTGCCGCGCTCACGGCTCATAAGCGTGATGACAGAGAGTGGCACGGACTCAATGCAGTCATAATATCGGGCAAGGGAATGGGACAGTTCAGAGCTGTTGAAGCAATAGAGGGAAATCTCGTTATAATCGACAGACCATGGGACGTTATTCCCGACAATAGCTCGGTGTTTATTATGGGTGTGTTTAACGGACGGCACATTCTTGATAAAAACTATATTGAAACGGCGGCATGCCTTCAGACCTACCCGCCAAACTATGAGTCGATAGTTGCAAATAACATACTCTACCGCGGGGGCTCTGTGGTAGTGAACTCCACACTCCGCCAAATTGACGAAAAGCCCTATAACAACCATTCAGGCAATTGGCGTAAAGATGCACCGATGTTCTCGGCAGAGCCTAATATACTCACCACCGTAGTGGGTAACATTGGAATTACGGGCAACCACAGCCTTGATTATGAGGGCAGACCCAGTATGGGTCCTCAGGCATCGGTATACACCGAGATGTACGAGGTGCACGCCACCTTGGGTACGACTACAAAGAGAAATGATATGGGCGCGTTCTATTTTCTTGCGAACAAGGGTGCAACCACTGCTTCCGTTCTTGAGAAAAATAAAATACACGATAATTTCTCGGGCATAAGAGTGGACTGTGACACCGATACGCTGCATCATCCAACAAGATTTATCATCCGTGAAAACCGGCAATATAATACAAGGTGCAAGCTCTGGACTAACTCTGAGCTTGTAGAGAGAAAGGGGGCGCAGGAATATGAGGCGTGATTTTGAAATACTTTCACCTAACATTCAGAATTGCTACGATACCTCGCGCCACGATGACAGCACCGAGAGAATACAGGCGGCAATCAACCGTATGGCAGAGATAGGTGGCACCGTATTTCTCACAATGGGAGCATACGGTCTGCGCGACACCCTCTACGTTCCCGACGGAGTAACGCTTCTTGGTGAGGGCGAGGGACTGACGAACCTCGTATGGCACTATCATCCTCAGTCAAATGTTGAGCCGCCAAAATGCCTTGACTATATCATCTGCGGCAAAAACGCAACCGTCAAGAATCTGAAGGTCACCGTCTTTTCCGAGTATGATAACATAATAACCGCGAAGGAGTGCTTCACCCTTTCAGGCGTAACTATTATGGCAACCCCCTATATTTTCCATAGGGAGTCGGTGGTTACTAAGATAAAGAAATCAAAGCTCGTTGATACCGAGGGCTCGGATATAACGGTTGAAAATTGCGAGGTGTTCGGCAGGGGTAAGTGCTTTTCGGCTCGCAACGGAGAAAATCTCACAGTTAAGAATGTAAAGATTTACACCTCTGATTTCGGAGTGCTCGCCGAGAACTACAAAGGCATCACGGTTGAAAACGCATTTTTAGTCGGCAAGTGTGACAAGGAGAACATCCGTCAGGAGCACGGCTTGCACGCAACGGCTGATTGCTCACTCAACTTTATAGGCTGCAAGGATGTATCCCTTAAAAACATTGAGGTGCAGGACCTTCGTGCAGGCAGATATTCCGCTATATATGCAAAGGACACCGACGGTGTGTCGGTTGATGTACTGACCACCGTTGAGGTCGAAAAATCACTATTTTGTGAGGACTGCAAAAACGTCAGTGCAGACAACATCACAGTCTGTCGCGGCAAGGGCATTTTTGCCGAGGGCGCAAGCGTCGGAAGCGTAACCTTCGTCGGAATAAACGAAAAAATAGCAATGAAATAAGAGGGGCTGCTTCATTTTGGCATAACCGCAAACAAAAAGGGACTCGCACGAGTCCCTTTCCATTTTGACAAAAATTATTTATTATTTTGACTCGAAGGACAGTCCTTGGCGTTCTGGTCTTTCTGATTCTGGTTGTTCTGATTTTTCTGGTTGTTCTGGTTTTTCTCATTCTTATAGTTCTGATTCTTATCCATTTCTTCACCCCCTTTTTGAAATCAAAAATAGTATGTCCCATCCCTCGCCATATATTCAAAAAATCAAAATACAAAAAACTCCGTCCGTCTTTAGCGTAATGTACTTAACGAAGAAATCGCGCTAACCGAGTAGGAAAAAGAAAAATCCATCATGGACGAGATTCCTGTGATGGATTTTAATCTTTAGTTTGTCAATGGGATTACATATGACTTTTTTCTTTCCGAGCCGTCGGAGAACCTGAATTGCTGTCGCAATTCAGTTCAAGTCCATACCCTCACCACGAAAAGAAAAAGCACTACGATTTCTCGTAATGCTAGTGGTGCGGGTAGCAGGTAAGCGAGGGAAAAACAATTGAGTATTGTTTTTCGCGAAGCGCCCGAAGGAAGCAAGAAAAAATCGAGCGAGGCTTGCTGAGTGCTGATTTTGACTATGCCTTCCGAGCCGTCGGAGAACCTGAATTGCTGTCGCAATTCAGTTCAAGTCCATACCCTCACCACGAAAAGAAAAAGCACTACGATTTCTCGTAATGCTAGTGGTGCGGGTAGCAGGACTTGAACCTGTATGACCGTGAAGTCACTAGAACCTGAATCTAGCGCGTCTGCCAATTCCGCCATACCCGCATATGAAGTAATAGGTAAGAGTGAAAAGCGAAGAGGTTGATTTTGCACACGAATTATAATAACACATTATCGGTGGTTTGTCAAGGTTAATTTTGCAATTTTATGCTTTTTTGAAGCTCATCTGAAAAAACACGGTGAAATGCGTGGGGGTACCGTACTTTTTGCCGAGCTATTTTATGTTATCGACATTTATATTTTTCCAAACATCTTGATTTTTTCGAAAAAAACTGCTATAATGTCGTATGTGCTACATTTGATAAAGGAGTTGATCGTGTGATACTGACAATTGATATCGGAAACTCGAATATAATGCTTGGTGGCTTTAACGCAGATAAGCTTATATTTGTAGCCCGCGTGTCTACCGATGCCTCAAAAACAGAGGACGAGTATTCAAGCAAAATATTAGGAATCCTCAACCTCTACGGCATAGATAAAAGCAAAATAGACGGAGCAATAATTTCCTCCGTTGTGCCTCCGCTCAACTCTGTTATGAAAAAGGCGGTAAGATTTCTATTTGGCATAGAGCCTATTATAGTAGGCCCCGGCATAAAAACGGGCATCAATATACATTGTGACGCACCTTCCTCCGTCGGCTCTGACCTGATATGCGCTTGCGTTGCGGCACACCATTTATACGGCAGTCCGTCTCTTATAATAGACATGGGAACGGCAACAAAAATGATGGTGGTCAACGAAAAGGGCGCGTTTGTCGGAGCTTCGATTATCCCAGGAGTTCTTATGGGCTTGAAGGCCCTTTCGAGAGGAACGGCGCAACTGCCGCAGGTCAGCCTCGAGGCACCGAGCACTGTTATAGCCAAAAATACCGCTGACTGTATGAAATCAGGGGTTATCTACGGAAACGCGAGCATGGTTGACGGTATGATTGACCGCATAAACGAGGAGTTCAAAATGAGTCTTCCCGTATATGCTACGGGCGGACTAGCCTCTACTGTAATCGGATATTGCAGGCACGATATAACACTCGACGAGCATATGGTGCTCAAAGGGCTCAATATCCTTTACAGAAAAAACAATTGAATATTTATGTATATTGCTCCATTTGGAGATAATATAAATTTATATGCGTTGTACCGCATAAGCGGACGACAGCAAGGAGGATTTTTATGGAAGCAAAAAACAGAAGGAAAATGTCGACCGAGACCTTAGCGCTTGGAGCGATAATGACGGCGCTTGTAGTTATACTGCAATTTATGGGCTCGTTTATTCGACTCGGCCCCTTCTCGATTTCTTTGGTGCTGATACCGATAGTTATTGGGGCGGCGACCTGCGGAATTGGGGTTGGAGCGTGGCTCGGACTCGTGTTCGGCGCAGTAGTATTGATAAGCGGTGATGCGGCTGCCTTTCTCGCAATCAGCATACCCGGAACGGTAGTTACGGTTCTTTTGAAGGGCGTGTGCTGCGGGCTTGCGGCAGGCGTGATTTACAAGCTGCTTGAGAAATATAACCGCTATCTTGCGGTTGTGGCGGCGGCGGTGATATGTCCGCTGGTCAACACGGGAATATTTTTGCTCGGATGCTCGGTATTCTTTCTCGACACGGTGGCTGCATGGGGCGCAGCCGAAGGGTATAGTGTGGTCGCTTATATGTTCCTTGGTCTTGTAGGCGGCAATTTCCTGTTTGAGCTTGGCTCGAACATTCTGCTCTCGCCCGTAACGGTACGTCTTTTGAATATAAGGAAAAAAGCATAAATTAAGGGTCGGCTCTGCCGACCCTTTTTTATTGCTGTACAACTAATACGCTATCTATACCGAAATGACGAAACAGGGAAGCGGTGCTGTCGTCTATAAGCTCTCCGCTCATAATCGGGGGTATAGCAGGGGGGCAGGAAACCGTAGGGGATGCACATATTCTGCCCACGGCGTTTTCAACGGACACCCTTTCGCTCGGTGAAAAAATTGCTTCTCTTACGCTCATTTTACGCACAGGGTGTGATGCGTTTGGTATGATGCGCGTTTTCGCGGGTAGTAGTGGTATCGTTGCAACAAGGTTTTCAAGTCGGGAAAAATCTCTGTCGGAGTTTTTCTCATTCACCATTAAAACGGCATAATCGCCGTCAACAAACTCTGCCTCTATTTTCGCCTCGCGCAGAAGCGCGCGGAAGCTATCTCTCGTGTATCCGCATTTTGCGACCTGAAATACGAGCTTGAGGGGCTCACAGTCAAGGACGGGGATGCCGCGTCCCTTCGCCAAAAGCTTTATTTTGTCAAGGCACTCAATAGCGTAAGTTAGCCTTTCACGGTAAACGGTGTCAAGATATGCGTTGCAAGCGTCGAGCGAGCAAAGCGTTAGGTAAGAGGGGCTTGTCGACGCGAACAGAGCCATTTTATCCTTCGCTGAATCAGCAAGATGCGCGACAGCTTTGGATATGTGAAGATAGGCACCCCCTGTGAGAACAGATAGGGTTTTGTGTGCGGAATCGCAACACATATCCGCGCCGAGAGCTATCGGGTGGTGAGAGTCTTGAAGAAACGCAAGATACGCACCGTGTGCGTTATCAACCAAAAGCCTTACACCGTGAGCATGACAAGCCTCTGAAATTCCCATTATGTCACACATTCCCCCAAGGTAATCGGGCGAGGTTATGTAAACCGCCGTCGGCTTTCGATGCATAGAATCCAGCTTCTTTTCAACCGCACCCTTCGTAATCGCGCACGAGCAGAGATGTGAAAAGCTATCTGGATAGAGCCATTCTATGTCAAAATCAAGCAGTGCCGCCGCGTACAAAAACGCCTTGTGCGCGTTTCTTGCCGCTAAAACGAGGGGCTTTTCTTTTCGTGGGGTGTCGGATATTGCGATTGCGAGCATCGCCTTTATAGCGAGTGTAGAGCCCTCGGTTGAGTAGAGAGTTTTCAGGCTGCCAAACAGCCTTGATGCGTTTTTCTCGCTCTCCTTTATGATACCGTCGGGCGCGAACAGCTCGTCAGCCCCCGATATTTCGGTAATGTCGAGAGTCTCGCATCCAATAACGCCTGCCCCCTTGTGACCGGGCATATGAAAGCGGGTTATATCGCTTTTTGCATATTCCCTCACAAAATCAAGAATCGGGGTAGTCATCATTCCTCCGCCTCTGCGACCTGCATCATAATAGCGCACTCAATTCTCTTTTTGAACAGCTTGCATCCGTATTCGTAAATGCCGCCAATGTTACCGGTTGCGTGATATGCGTTTGCCGCGCATCCGCCCGAGCAGTACATTCTCGCCCAGCATTCCTTACATTCGGGGCGCGCGTATGCGTTGCATTGGCGGAATTCATCCTGAGCGCTTGTGTTGGTCACACCCTTCCAGATGTCGCCGAGCTTGTATTTTTCATCACCTACAAACTGATGGCAGGGGTAAAGCTCGCCCCAGGGGGTTACCGCCATATATTCCGTTCCCGAGCCGCATCCTGTTATCCTCTTATAGATGCAGGGACCGTTTTCCAGATTGAGCATGTAGTGGTAGAAGGTTATCGGCCTTCCCTCCTTTTTACGCTTGAGCATTTCGGTAGCGAGAAGCTCGTACTGCTCGAAAAGCAGGGGCAAATCCTCGTCAACCAGCGCATACGGGTCACCGGGCGGGCAAACGACGGGCTCCATACTAAGCTCGGTAAAACCGAGGTCAGCCATATGGAACAAATCGTTTGTGAAATCAACGTTGTTGTGAGTGAAGGTACCGCGCATATAGTAATTTTTGCCATTGCGCTTCTCAACCAGTCTCTTGAATTTCGGAACTATTGTGTCGTAGCTTCCCTTTCCGGCATAATCCTTGCGGAAATGGTCGTGTATCTCTCGTCTGCCGTCAAGGCTGAGCACAACGTTTGACATTTCCTTATTGACAAAATCAATAACCTCGTCGTCTATTAAAACGCCGTTGGTTGTGAGGGTAAAACGGAAATTCTTGCCCTTTTCCTTCTCAATCGAGCGGGCATATTTTACCAGCTCCTTGACAACCTCCCAGTTCATAAGAGGCTCGCCACCGAAGAAATCTACCTCAAGGTTTTTTCTTTTGCCCGAGTTCTCGATAAGAAAATCAAATGCGCGTTTTCCTACCTCAAGGCTCATAAGAGCGCGCTCGCCCTGATACTTGCCCTGGCTTGCAAAGCAATATGAACAGTTGAGGTTGCACGAGTGAGCGATATGAAGACAGAGCGCCTTTATTACATTGGAATTGTTCTTATATTCATACGCCAGCTTCTCGTACGGGTCCTCGGAAAAAAGCTTTTTCTCGCGTTCGAGCTCGCGAATGTCATCGATGCACAGACGGATTTCTTCCTCTGTAACGTCGGGCGCGGATGAGTATTTTGATAGAATTTTCTCAACGATTTCATCCTCACTCTTATCCTTGTACATAGCGATTATATCGTACGCCACCTCGTCAACTGTATGCACCGAGCCGCTCGCGGTATCAAGCACTATATTGTATCCGTTTAATTTATACTGATGTACCATTTATATTACCTTTCAGTCAAGCCTTATGCAAATTAAAACGCTGCCCGTGAAGGCAGCGTCTTGTGAACAAATTACTTATTGTCGTTCTCGCACTGCTGATTAGCAACGCCGCAAGAGGTCTTGCACGCGCACTGGCAGGAGGTCTGGCACTCGCCACAGCCGCCGTTCTTAACAGAGCCTGCAATATCTCTTGTCTTTATAGTCTTAATTCTGTTCATCTCAAAATCTCCTTTTGACTTATGATATATAATTTTATCATATTAAAATAATTATGTCAATATTTTTTGCCTTTTTGACAAAACTTTTTCTTATAGCTCAAAAATCCGCACGCCGTTGTCCCTTGCATACCTCACCGTGTATGCAGTGCCACCCGAGCTTTTTCTCAGATAGCATACGCATACAGAGCTGTTGTCGACGAGGTAGCGGTTTCTTTTCTGCATACATCCGTTGTAGTATTTTTCGGACAGACATACCGCTTTGTCTGTGCTTGCCTTAAGGCTTTCGTAGCGAGCAATATCGCCCTGCGACCACCTCTTGCACTGGTCGGCGCAGGGGGCTACGAGTATCAGGCGTATTTGCTCAAATTCGCTTTTCAACTCCAAAACGCACTCAGCGGCGAGCATATCGAAGCCGAGCGCTCCGCCGTATCCGAAATAAACGATTCCGTCCTTTTCAATGAGGTCACGCAACGTTTGCTTCAGGCGATTTTTCAGGGGTAAAAGCTCGTTTTTTGATATATCTCTGTGTCCTGTGAAGCAACAGGTTTTATCTCTCATTTGTGAATTACGCTTGAACGCTTGATTTTGTTCGTTGTGGTCTTTTCAAACGGGAATGCACGGACGTACACTCTCGATACGTGCTTATATGCGGGGAGAAGGAATAGTGCTCTCTGAACGTCGCGCCTTACCTGTGCCTCAGGCGAATCAATACCCATCTCCTTAATCTTCTCATCGTTGAGGTATACCTCAGCTCCGAGGCTTCTCTCTGCACCGTCGGTGGTTATTCCGAATACGACAACCTCCTCAACGTAGGGAATTGCGCCGATGATGTCCTCAAGCTCCTCAGGATAGATGTTCTTTCCGTTATCAAGAACGATAATGTTTTTCTTTCTACCCGTAATTATGAGCTGCCCCTTGGCATTCATTCTTCCGTAGTCGCCAGTCCTGAACCAACCCTCACCGTCGAGCACCTCGGCGGTCATCTCGGGCTGCTTGTAATAACCGAGCATAACGGTAGGACCCTTAACGCATATCTCGCCGTTGCCCTCTGCGCTGATGTCCTCGAATTTTATCTCGCAGCAGGGAAGAGGTGTTCCGACGGTTGCGGGATTGTTGAATTCGTCGCGATTCGCGCTGACCAGAGGCGAACATTCGGTAATTCCGTAGCCGTTTATCAAATCAATGCCGATGCTGTCAAAGAACTTACCTATCTTTGCATTGATAGGAGCGCCGCCGCACACGATTTTTTTGAGGTTTCCGCCGAATGTTTCATGTATGTCGGCAAACAGACTGCGCCTTTTATCAATGCCGAGCTTTCTCATTGCATCAGATGCCTTGATGCCTGCCTTCAGCTTCAGGGCGATTCCCTTCTGCGCCGCAGTATCCCAAATCTTTTTGTAGAATTTCTCTGCAAACGCTGGAACGAGATAGATGTAGTCGGGCTTATATAGCTGTATGTTCTTGAGAACGGTTTTGAGGTTCTCGTTTATGCAGACGGTAGAGTGGTTATGCAGGGAGACGAGTATTCCCGCAACTGCCTCGTAGGTGTGGTGGTAGGGCAGAACCGAAAGACAGGTGTCGTAAACCCTGGATACCTGGAGTCCGTAGTAAACAACGCTGACGAGGTTCTCCTCGCAAAGCATAACACCCTTGCTGCGTCCGGTAGTTCCCGAGGTATATACGAGCAGCTTGAGCGCACGTGGGTCGGATTTCATATCAAGGTATGCGGTGTTACCGCTGTCGAGCAGAGCCGCCCCCTTATCTGTAAGCGCCTTGCAGGATAGGAATTTTCCCGCATCAGTCTCGCGCTCGATACCGATGAAATACTTGATATTCGGCATTTTATCCGCGTTGTCCATGAGTAGCTTTTCATACTTTTCGGTATAGAAAAGCACTGAACTGTCGCTATCGTTTATAACGTTGAATTTATCCGCATCGGGCATATCCTTGTCAATGGGCACGAAAACGCCCTCGCTCTGCAGAACGGTGAGATATGTGACTATCCAGCCGTAGCTGTTTTCACCGAGCATAGCGATATGCGAGCTGCCAAAGCCCATATCTGCGAGCGCGGTACCGAGGCTCTTGACCTCTCGGTCAAATTCGGCGTAGGTTACGTCCTTTACGTCATCACCTTGCTTGAAGCGGAAGGCAATCTTATCCGCCGCATCGCGTATTGCTATCTCCATTATCTCCTTTATGCTTTCGACACGCTCGACCTCGTAAAGAGGATAATTTTTGTTGTTCATATTGTACCTCCGATATGCCGGGCGGTGCGCACGCGCCCGAAATGTCTGTATTTCAGTATATCAAATTATGCCCATTATGTCAATAGATAATTCCCTTATCTGCTAAAATATGGAAACCGTCACTCGCCTATATGGAACTTGTCGCTTTCCTTCAAGTCGAGCAGATTTATCGCTCTTTCAAACACCGCCTTTGCGTTTTCAAAATCCTTTGGATGATGAGCATCGCTTCCAAGGTAGAATTTACACCCCGCCGCCTTCGCTATGCGGAAGGGGCGAAGAATTGTATCCGCCTCGCTATCAGCAAAGCTCATATCGTCGCGATTTAATTCTATTCCGCAGCCGAGCTCGGCGGCTCTTGCGAACAGCCTTTCCATCTCCTCGGTTGGAATGAGCGAGAGGGTCTTGAGGTATTCCTCTCTTGAATTGTTATTGATAAGAGAGCAGGCAAGATGTGCGATGCCGATTTTGTTAAACGGTAGCTTCATTGACAGTAGCGCATCGAGGCGTGAAGCCCATAGCCTTGCGCGTATCTCGCAGCTCTTTTTATCTTCTTCGCGAATGGTGAAATTAGTCATATGAAGGTGGGTTGTCGGCACAACTATAAAATCAAAGCTATCAAACCTTTCGGGTACGGTGCCGAGCAGCAGCTCTTTATTTATATCGGTCTCACAGCCGAACATAAAGCGTACTCCCTCCGCCTTCGGCAGAGGAAGAGCCTTTGCTATGTGCTCGAAATTTTGCGGCTGATACCAATAGAAATCACAGGGCACCGCACTGTCCCAATAGTGGTCGGTAAGGCAAATCTCTGTCAGTCCGTTATCTCTTGCATACCGAAGAATTCTTTCGTCACTCTGCTCGGGGTCCGCCGAGCACCTTGACAGAGTGGAATGTATATGATAATCGTGGTCAAATTTGTATTTCATCTTTATAGCAACCTTTTTGTACCGTATTAACGTTATTGAAATGCTTTTTTAGTCAGACAAACAACACTTTCGACATGCCCTGTTCTTGGAAATAAATCAAACGGATAGACGTCGCCGACGGTATAGCCGAGGTCGGCGAAGAGCCGAGCGTCGCGGGCAAGGGTGTCGGGGTTGCAGGAAATGTAAACCACCCTATCGGTTTTCAAGCTTTTTGCAATATATTCGATAAGCGCGGGGGTGCATCCCTTGCGAGGGGGGTCAAGCAGGATAACGTCGGGCAAAAACGGCTCGCCGTTCTCGGTTTTTACCGAGGCAAAAAAGCTCTCGGTGTTCGACGCGTCACCAGCAAAAAATTCTGCGTTGTCAACTCCGTTCTGCCGTGCATTTTCTTTTGCACATTCAACCGCACTTTCAATTATTTCAATTCCTACAAGTCTTCGACATTCCTTCGCCATCGAAAGACCTATACTGCCGATTCCGCAGTACAAATCGCATACGGTCATATCCTTATCAAGCCTTGCCAGCTCCCGCGCCTTGGCGTACAAAAGCTCGGTCATGCCGTGGTTAACCTGATAGAAGGATGCAGGGGTAATGTTGAGCTTAACACCTGAAAGAGTGTCGGTTATATAGCCCTTGCCGAAAAGGTTTACATACCTGTCCGAGCATATGACGTTGGTTTTTTCTGAATTGATATTCAGCGCAAAATTTTTGATTTCGCCGAACCTCTCGCACACGCGGCGGCAAAGCTCGGTCTGCTCCTTAAATTCCTCGGTAACGACCAGCGTAAGCGCAATATCCCCTGTGCTCGCTCGGCGCAGGTATATATGGCGCAAAAGTCCCTTGCCGTTCTTCTCGTCGTAGACCGTGAGGGCATAGCGGGAAAATTCATCCTTGAGAAAATCAATTATATCCGAAAATATCTTGGGCTGAAGCGAGCAGTCCTCACACTCAACCACTCTGTGACTTTTCGGTGCGTAGAATCCGACGGCATAGCCGTCCTTTGTTTTCGCTATCGGGTATTCGGCTTTGTTACGGTAGCCGCACATTTCACCGTTTGAGGTCAGGGGCATAATTCTTGCATCCACGCCCGCCTTGATAAACGCATGCCTGACGTAGCTCTCCTTCAGCCTTTTTTCCTCCTCATAGGATATATGCTGATAGGCGCATCCGCCGCACCCCTTGCGCTGACAGCCATCCGAAATGCGATAGGGGGAAGGGGTAATTATTCGCTCGCAGATAGCAACTGCATAGGATGAGGCAACCTTGACCGCCTTCGCCTCAATTACGTCACCGCGTGCGGTGCGCGCAACAAAAACAACCGTCCCCTTGTGCCGTCCGACACCAAAGCCGAGGTTGTTTATATCGGTTATTTCGAGCTCGAAGCGCTCATTTTTCCTAATTTTATCCATATTACCCACCGAAAAAAGAGAGCCCCGATGAATTGTCATGGGGCGTCTATTGTGTTGTCAGCTCGCTAAGAAATTGAGGAATCCAACGACGCCGAAGGAGGCGAGCGACATTATCAGGCCCGCTATCACGACTCCGAGGAAAATTGCGGGCAGAGCATATTTCATTCTCATATCGACAAGCGACGCAATGAGCGCGCCCGTCCACGCACCCGTACCGGGCAGAGGTACTGCGACGAATATGCAAAGTGCAACCGCCGCACTTTTCATAATAGAGCGTTTTTTCTTTACCTTTGCCGCCTCGTCGGTATCGGTGGACTCACCGTTTATCACGGGATGCTCCGTATTCTCCGAGATCTCATCCTCTGCGGCACTGTTCTGCGTGCCAACTATTTTGTGCTTGTTTTTATTCGCCTTCTTTTCCACCCAGAGCGCAATTTTGGCAAAGGTCTTGGTGGTTTTCATCCAGGAAAGAATCTTGCGAATGAAAAGAAGAATGAACGGAACGGGCAGAAAATTTCCTACCACACTCAAAAGGAAGGTTGGGATTATATCAAGCCCGGTAGCCGCACCCACGGGAATCGCTCCGCGCAGCTCGACTATCGGCAGCATTGACATAAAAAATACCAACATGTATTTCCCAAACATATCAAAGCCTCCTGTACATTTTTCGTGTTATGTATAACATTTTACCATACAATTTAATCCTTTGCAACACCGTTTTTTCTGATTTTGTTCAGCACCGTCTTCGATAAGGTGAGCAGCTGTGCCCTGAAAACAAAGCCCACAACGTAAATCAGAGCAAATAAGACGAATATATCCCCGACGGTTGAATAGAGAGTTTTTCCCGACTGCATATAAAGGGTGTCGGTTACGCTGTCGCGCTCAAGCGGCGCGGTTTCGCCGAGTATTTTTCCCTCGTCCGTAATTAACGCGGAAATGCCCGTGTTCGCGCTGACGGCAAAGCATCTGCCACTCTCAATCGCGCGAAGCACCGAATGTGCGTGGTGCTGATATATAGCTCTGCTGTCGCCAAACCAGGAATCGTTAGTTCCGACTACGATAAGGCCTGCACCCTCGCGCACCTCGTCAATTACCACCGTTGAATATATGGTATCAAAGCATAGCTGACCGCCAATTCCACCAAACGCCGACGGCAAGGGGCGGGAGCTCTCGCCTGCATCTATCTCTGACACCGCCATGGTCAAATCGGCAAGGGGCGGGGCTATTGCCTCAATTATCTCCTTCATCGGCACAAATTCGCCGAAGGGGACCAGCTTTTGCTTACTGTAAACAATCTCGCTCATCCCGGTTTCGGGCGAGAAAAGATATATAGAGGTATAATATTTATCCGCTTCATAGTCATCGTAAAAGGCACTGACGAGTATCTCTGCACCCGTTTCCTTCGCAAGACGAGTGAATTCTCTCTCGTAATAAGAGCCCTTGCGTATCGTGTTGACCAGTGTCGTTTCGGGCATAACGATTATGTCGGGCGAGTGCTCTCTTGCAACCTCCTCTGCCATTTCGCAGTAAACCTCAAGCGGAGCATCGTAGCCGCCCCATTTTTCCGTCGAGGAAATGTTACCCTGAAGAACGGCTATTTTCACAGGGGTGTCGGTGTTGTTGGGTATCAGCATCACAATTCCGCCGAAGAGCGTATTCACAAGAAACAGCGCAAGCGCGCCGACGAGCAGCCTGCACGCGCCGTCAAGGTCAAACTGCCGCCTGAACGCAATCAGCGCACGCGCAATCAGCAGATTTACGGTGATGATAATAAAATCGGTAAAGAGTGAGCCGAAAACCGATGCGCTCTGCAAGAATATACGGGCGCGGTATAGCGCGATTGAGGGCGGAGCCCAAGGAACACCTGCCCAGGTGAGAGTCTGCAAATATCCGAATATAACGAACAGGGAGGAGAAGCAGAGTATTGCCCACACCCCCTCGCCTGAACGGCGGGTAAAGAATCGGTACAGGGGAAATATCAGCGCGTAGGTCAGTGCCTGAAACAGAGGAAGACCTATCCACGCAAACAGTATAACTACCAGCGCCTCGCTCTCGGAAAAGCCGGCAAAATCCAGAGGGTACATAGACCAGAACCAGAAATAAGCACCCATGTAATAGCCGAGGAAGAACAAAGCTCCATTGCCATAGCTTTTTGCATAGGGGTGTCGGGGTGCTTGAGTGTCACAGCTGCCCTTTATCCTCTCGGACATCATGAGGTAAAGCATAGGGATAAAGGAAAAGAATATCAGCACTCCTATACTGTCAAAGCAGAGGGGCAGCGCCGCTATTATACCGAAAAAATATGAAATCATCGGACTTAAATTCATTTCAAAAATCCTTTAGTACTTATTTTGTAGTGCATCAAAAGAACAGACTCGTGAAAAAAATCTCCTTCTTAGGTATAGAAAACTCACGTCCGTCAAGGTAGGAAAGAAGGTCGCTATCCACGCTTGCGGGGAATTTGAGCTTATACGAGCAGAGTGCCTGATGCTTATAGCCAAGAGCCCTGTCATCCTTGTTCTGTCCGTATTTTCCGTCGCCGAGCAGAGAGTGTCCGATATGTGCAAAATGAGCGCGTATCTGGTGGGTGCGTCCTGTTACCAGCTCAACCTCAACGAGTGCATAGCCCGATTTTTTCGCCAGCACCTTATATTTCGTTATTATTTTTTTGGCGGAGCCAAACGGCTTGTCAGAAACTCGTACGGTGTTGGTTTTTTCGTTTTTTTCGAGGTAGGCATTCAGTGTTGCCTCAGCTCTTTCGGGTGCTCCGTGAACGGCGGCAAGATAAAATTTGGATATACGTCTTTGCCGTATTCTTTCATTCATACAGCGCAGAGCCTCTGCGTTTTTCGCCGCTATAACGATGCCCGCCGTATTCCTGTCAATACGGTTACAAAGCGCAGGGGCAAAGGATTGCTCGTTCTTCGGGTCATACTCACCCTTGCGCCAAAGATACGCCTGAATGTAGGTTATGAGGTTGTTTCGCACGTTTCCCTCATCCTCGTGCACCGATACACCCGCGTCCTTGTTGACGAGTATTATGTTTTCATCCTCGTAAATTATTTTTATCTGTGTGTTGGTCCTTGAGAGTAAAAGCTCGGTGTCATTCTCGCCTGTATCCTTGAAAAATTCATCGGAGATAAATAGCTCTAGCATATCTCCTTCGCACAAGATCTGCTCGGGTGTTGCTCTCTTTCGGTTGACCTTTATTTTTTTTGTCCTTATCGACTTGTAAAGAAGTGAGTGCGGTATATCAACAAGTGCCTTGCAAAGAAATTTGTCAAGACGCTGTCCTGCATCGTTTTTTCCTACGGTTAATTCTCTCATAGCAGCTGTAAGCCTCGCCTCCTTCCCATTATTATTATATTTTAACATAAAACCAAGCCTTTTTCAATAGCCAAGATAAAAAAGTGTTGAGAATTATTTTATATAATTTTCATTAGTAAAAAAGTGTCGGTTTTACAGTAAAAACACATCTTTTTTTACTCGCCGTTATGCCTTATAATATAATTAATAAACTAGGAGGTTTTTTATGAAAAGCAAACTTATAAGACTTATGTGTCTTGTGCTTGTTCTGGTTTTCGCGCTCTCTCTTATGGTGGCGTGCAAGGACGATGGCGATGGTGACGGCCCTGCAGGTCCTGTTGAGGGTACGGGCGAGGATCGCTTCAAGGATGCTGATTTTGACGGGGAAACGATAACGATTCTCATGTCCAACAACCAGGATCCTGGCCGTGTCGGTGCTTCGGTTGCGAAGTATATGACAGGACTTGAGGATAACGGTCAGGAGAATGATAACGATACCATTCTTAAAGCCGTAAACGACAGAAATAAGTATGTCAAGGGCAAGCTCAATCTTAACGTTAACTACAACTACACCGATGCCGGCTGGGACACGGTTCCTGACGTAATCAAAACAAAATTTGATGCAAACGACGGTATCACCGATGCAATTGCACTCAATCTTATCGGTGTCGTTCCCTGTATGATGCAGGGTATTTTCAAGAATGTAAATACCACGGATAGCACAAACTATTTTGATTTCAACGACGATTGCTGGTATGATGCAACTATGACATCTCTTGCTCTGATGTCTAACAGCTCTGAAATGACTACGGGCAAAATGTACATACTTGCGAGCGATTACTTCATTGATATTCTTCGTTGCGTTAATATCATAATGGTAAACGAGGATGTTTTGGCAAAGTATTTCTCTGACACAGATGCTTTCTATCAGGAGATAAAGGATGGCGAGTGGACGTGGGACCGTCTTAACGGACTGGTAGATATGGCTTACAACGAAACCGCCAACAGCCCTATCGGCAAGGATCCGACAGACGAAATAGGTATGGTATATCAGGGTACGCTTGCAGGATCTGAGAGCCATCTCGCCGCAGGTATAGCAATGGCTATCACTCATTCCGCCGATATTAATTATATCGAGGACGTCGGTGGACAGCTCCAGTACTTCTCTAACAGAGCATCGCTTCAGGAACTGGCAGATAAGGCGAGAACACTCGTTACCAGCGACGGTAGCTATGGCGCTACGGATGTTAGTCAGGTAAGAACTATATTTGCTAACGGCAAGACCTTGTTTGCAACCAACCTTCGTCTTTACGACCTTGAGAACACGCTTCTCAGCTCGATGAAGAAATCACCGATTCCCTTCCCGAAGCTCTATGATACCGATGACTACAAGTCTTACATTCACGATAACGCATCCTTTGGTGCTATATTCAAGAATTCCAGACGCTTCACTGAGGTCAGTGCATACTGGCAGTACTGCTCGATAAAGAGTGAGGAAACCAGAATCGCTTACTACGATAAGGGTCTTGGTGTTAAGTACGATACCTCGGGAAGTGGCTCCAACAATATGGCTATGCTCGACATCATTCACGATAAAATGACCATCGACTCATTCATCTGGGACAGATACATCACTGATTCTAACAAGTCGTTGGGTATTCCCGCTCTCTTTTCAATGCTTATGGAATACGCCAACGGCGGTCAGGGCGTTGATACCCAGTGGGCATCCTACGGTCACCTGAAGGTCAACGGACTTTCAACTCTCAAAACTCAGTACGCAGGACTTTCATAACAACAAAAAGCAGGCACACCGTGCCTGCTTTTTTATGCTCACTGTTCAAGTATTCGGTTTATGTATTCAACCGTCATTGCCATATAGGTGTCAACGTTTTCCTTCGGTGTCTGATAGCCGTAGAGGATAAATGCGTGCTTTGCACCGTTGAGCCATACGAGCTCTACGTCGTTTTCGTATTCTGAAAGAGCATCGTAGAGATTCTGTGAATCGGATGGATCAACCACTGTGTCGGCAGTTCCGTGCATTATCAGTATTTTTCCGTCAACCTTCTTTGCCATGTGGTAGGGAGAAACCGTCTTGCCAATCTCGGCATCGGCAATACCGCCCGTCCATATTGTATCAACGCAGTTTGATACGGGATTGCAGGCAATGGTTGCATATGGGCGAAGGCTCTCGTCCTCGGAGAGAGCTAGGCAGAGAACAAGGTGTCCGCCTGCGCTGTCGCCTATCGTAATAACCTTATCAATTCCGAATTCGGCAGCAAGGGTTGTATTGATGTATCGCATAGCATCCTCAACGTCTGCCTGCATATCCTTGATGTTGAAGCCCTTGTTCAGCGAGCGGTAGGTTATCTCGAAGGTGTAGAAGCCAAGAGCCGCATAGTATCTCGCCTGATGGCGCATCCAGTCACCTGAGAACGTGCTGCTTTCGGTCAGCGATGTGTTCCAGCCACCGCCGTGTATGCAGAGAATCGCTATACTGTTGTTTGCGTTTTCAACCTCGGGCGCAAAAATATTCATCGGCAATCTGTAATTGCCCTTGACTGCATAAATATCCTGCCTGAGAGGCGTTATGTCTGCCTCCATTGAAAGATAGTCGTAGCTTTCGGGTGCGTTCGGTACAACCCTTGGCGGTGTCTCCGGAGTCGGTTGACCTGTCGTAGTTGTTGTGGTAACTGTATCATCGGTGTCATCAATATTGCAGGATGCAGTAAAAAGTGTAGCCATAATCAGTAAAAGACAGATGAGTTTTTTCATTTGTCTTATTTCCTTTCATAATTTTCATATGCAGGCCTTTCGGTTGATGCCGTCCGCTGACCGCGGACGGCTCTTTTTATCCCAGCTTTGCCAGCGCCTCTGCGAGTGCCTCGGCAGTAGCCTTGTACTTTTCGAGCTTCTGGCGCTCACCATCGATAACCTGCGCGGGAGCCTTCGAAACGAAGCCCTCGTTTGCCAGCTTCTTTTCTATTCTCTCGATTTCAGAGGCATTTTTCTTTATCTCGCCGGCGAGTCTTTCGCGTTCCTTATCAAAATCAATCATATCCGAGAGGGGAATGAAGACTGTGACGGAATCGGTTACTATGCTAACGGCATCGTCGGACGGATATGTGTCAACAAATTCAATGTCGGATGCAGAGGCAAGGCGGATGAAAAACTGCCTTGCACCCTCAAAGGTATCCTTGTGAGAGGTTATCATATAGAGCTTTGCCTTGCGCGAGGGAGCTACGTTCATCTCAGCCCTGCGTGCGCGAATAGCCTTGATAGCGCCGATAACCCTCTCCATTTCAAGCGCCTCCTTGGTGAAGGTTAGGCTGTCGTCGTATTTCGGGAATGCGGATATCATAATGCTCTCGTCGGCGTGGGGCAGAGATTGATATATCTCCTCGGTTATGAACGGCATGTATGGGTGAAGGAGCTTGAGTGTCTGTGTCAGCACGTACACCAGAACGTGTGCGGCGGTATGAGCGCCCTCGCTTCCCTTATCCTGAAGCCTTGCCTTACAAAGCTCGATATACCAGTCACAGAGAATATCCCAGGTGAAATCGTATATCTCCGAGAGTGCAACGCCCAGCTCGTAATTATCAATAGAGGTATTTACCGTGCGCGAGAGGTTGTTGAGCTTATCAAGCACCCACTTGTCCTCAGCTGAAAGCTTATCTACCGAGGGAAGCGCATAGTCCTCGTCGTTTTCGTCAAGATTCATAAGGACAAAGCGCGATGCGTTCCAGAGCTTGTTGGCGAAGTTTCTCGCCGCCTCAATCTTCTCGTCGGAGAAGCGCATATCGTTTCCGGGTGCATTACCTGTAGCGAGTGCAAAGCGCAGCGCATCTGCACCGTATTTCTCGATTATTTCAAGGGGGTCTATACCGTTTCCGAGAGATTTTGACATCTTACGTCCCTGCGCGTCACGGACAAGACCGTGAATGAATACGGTGGAGAACGGCTCCTTACCCATATTCTCAAGTCCCGAGAATACCATTCGTGCAACCCAGAAGAAGATTATATCGTATCCCGTTACGAGAACAGAGGTAGGATAGTATCTTTCGAGGTCCTTGGTCTTTTCAGGCCATCCCATCGTAGAGAAGGGCCAGAGTGCCGAGGAGAACCATGTGTCAAGAACGTCGTCCTCCTGACGCATTTTTGCGTTGCATTTCGGGCAATACGCCTCGTTTTCCTTCGTTACGAGCATCTCTCCGCATTCGTCACAGTAGAATGCGGGTATTCTGTGTCCCCACCAGAGCTGACGGGAAATACACCAGTCGTGTACGTTTTCCATCCAGTTGATATATATTTTCGAGAATCGCTCGGGCTGGAACTTAACGCGTCCGTCACGAACAACCTCAAGCGCAGGCTTCGCAAGCGGCTCCATCTTGACAAACCACTGGTTAGAGGTCAGGGGCTCTACAACCGTCTTGCAACGGTAGCAGGTGCCTACGTTGTGCGCGTGGGGAACTACCTTTATGAGATAGCCCTGACGGTCAAGCTCCTCAACGAGCGCCTTGCGGCAGGTGTATCTGTCCATGCCCTCAAACTGACCTGCATAGTGGTTGAGGGTTGCGTCGTCGTTCATTACTCTTATAATAGGTAAACTGTGGCGCTTTCCTACCTCAAAGTCGTTGGGGTCGTGTGCAGGGGTTATCTTAACACAGCCTGTACCGAATCCAATCTCAACGTAGTCATCTCCAACCACGGGAATTTCGCGGTTAACGAGAGGAAGTATGAGGGTTTTTCCGATAAGGTGCTTTGTGTTTTCGTCGTTGGGGTTTACCGCGACGGCGGTATCTCCGAACATGGTTTCCGGACGCGTTGTTGCTATCTCAACGAATCCGTCCTCATCCTTTATAGGATACTTGATATGCCAGAAGCTGCCCGCCTGCTCGCTATATTCAACCTCTGCATCCGAGAGCGCGGTGGTGCAGTTGGGGCACCAGTTGATTATTCTGTTTCCGCGGTATATCAGTCCCTTGTTGTAGAGGTTGACGAAAACCTCCTTTACTGCCTTTGAGCAGCCCTCGTCCATAGTGAATCTCTCATGATTCCAGTCACACGAGGCGCCGAGGGTTTTGAGCTGATTTATTATGCGGGAGCCGTACTGATTCTTCCACGCCCATACTCTTTCAAGGAATTTCTCACGTGCGAGGTCATGGCGTGTGAGCCGCTCGTTAACGCGCAGATTTTCCTCAACCTTTATCTGTGTAGCAATTCCCGCATGGTCGGTGCCGGGTACCCAGAGGGTGCTGTATCCCTGCATACGCTTCGTCCTAACAAGAATATCCTGAAGCGTTTCGTCGAGGGCGTGTCCCATGTGGAGCTGTCCCGTTACGTTAGGCGGGGGTATAACGACGGAGAAGGGGGGCTTCTTCTCGTCGGGGTCGGGTGCAAAATAGTTCTTTTCGCACCAGTTTTTATATATTCTCTTCTCGAATTCTGAGGGAGAATATGTCTTTGCCAATTCTTTTCTCATATTTTTGTCCTTTCGGAAAATTATTTCTGAATAAAAAAGCCCTGCGGAAAAACATCCACAGGGCGCAAATAATGCTCGGTACCACCTGAATTTATCACTCAATATCCGTAACGCAGATATGCGGAGGGGTCTAATCGGCATGCCTTTCTTCCCTCGGCAAAAGGACTACTTCACCGCCCGTCACAACCGTCTTGCACCGCCGACGGCTCTCTGAATGCGAGAGGGACTGCTACTCCTTCCTTTTATCGCCATGCTGTGATTTTATCACATTATTTTAATTTTGTCAAGTATTATAAGTTATAAACCTTGAATTCGGTAACCGTTCCGTCCTTGAAGGAAAGGTCTACGGCTCTGTTGCCGCTGACGCGGATGCCTCTCGCCCTGCCGTTGCCCAATTCCTTGGGAAGCGCGGGGATGGGATAAATCTCGCCGTCACGCTCGCTCACCAGCATTTCGGATATTGCGGCGGTGAACGCGAAATTTCCGTCTATTTGGAACGGTGGATGCGCGCAGAACAGGTTTTTGTAGATTCCGCCACCTGTAGCAGCTACCGTTTCGGTATTGCAGGGACGCAAGAACAGCTTTATCAATCTCATGCAGGCGTCGCCGTCAAACAGACGGGCGCGACAGCACATTTTCCAACCGAGACTCCAGCCCGTAGACTCGTCACCTCTCATATCAAGGCTGACCTTTGCCGCGCGGCGAAGCACGTCGGTATTAATTTCTCTTGCAGGATACAGACCGTAAAGATGGGATATATGGCGGTGTACGGGCTGATGCTCGCTCTGCTCTCCGTCCTTTTCACAAAGATACCACTCGTCGAGCTTTCCGTCGCTCATGACACGCAAGGGAAGCAGCTTGTTAAAAATCTCATTTGCGCGCAGGGTGTCCGCGTTTTCTATTCCAAAGCGGTCTGCGGCATTTATATAATTTGCGAGTGCTTCCTTGGCGATAGAGCCAAACATCGTGCTCGATTTTGCCACCTGACACAGACGGTCGTTGTGTATATATCTGTTTTCGGGCGAGGTAGCGGGCGAGAATATATAGTATTTGCCGTCAAAAACCAGTGTGTCAATGAAGAATAGAGCCGCATCCTCAACGAGAGGATATATGCTTTCAAGGTATTTTTCGTTACCCGTGTACTCATATTTACGCCACAGCTCGCCTACCAGCCATGCATACGCACAGGGGAAGAATGACCACATAACCATTCCCGAAACGGGGGTGGCGTGACCGAAAATATCCGAGTTGTGACAGGAGCACGCACCGCGGGCGCCAAACAAGTCCCTCGCAACGCTTTTGCCTGTTCTGTTAAGCACTCTCACAAGTGCTTCAAGCGGCTCCATACAGTCAAAAAGTCCCGTTGGCATAGCCGCCCAGTAGTTCATCTCGGTATTGATATTTGTGGTATATCCGCTTCCCCAGGGGGGTGCTATGCTTCTGCACCATATGCCCTGCAAGTTTGCGGCACACGTGCCCTCGCGGCTCGACGAAATCATGAGGTATTTTCCAAAATTGTAGAGTAGGTTCAAAAGCGAGGTGTCGGTTATGTCCTGTGCCTCAACTCTTTCTGAGGTGGGGGTGTCCGACATATCCTTGCCGTCGAGCTCGACAGAGCTCCTGAAAAACAGCTCTGAAAAATCCTCGGTATGCTCAAGGAGCAGGTCGTCAAACGTCCGCTCAGCTATACGTAGAACACGTTCCTCTGCCACAGGCAGAAGCGAGGAGGGCTCCTTTCCTCTCGCCAATCCGTCCTTGTAGCTCGTTTCAACTGTGAAATACAGCGTAGTTTCCTTTCCGTCCCTGACGCTTATCCTTCCTTCCTCGCAAAAAATCTCTCCGTCGGTGACAGTGTGGAGAACGGTTGCGAATGCTATCGCCCTGTCCCTGTCGCCGTATTCGTAGACTATTCGGTTCAGCTCCTTTTCCTTCTCTCTGTTGCGATAGAGAGGACATACGCCCTCATATATCAGTGTGCCGTTTTTCAAAGAAGGGGTGCCTTCTATCGGGCAGTCCTGACTGAGCGACAGGAAAATGGGTAGGTCTGAGCGTATTCTGCACACTAAGGTGTTTGTGGGATATGAGGCGAAGAGGGTTGCGGTCACCCGCCCGCCGTTAAGTGCAAACCCAATCTCTGCAACTCCGCGGCTCGTGTCGAGCGTACGCTTGTAATCAGTGGGCTCGCCGCCCCCGAAATCTATATACAAATCTCCGAGCGTTATGTATGAGGACGCATCGTTTTTAGCATAATGCTTCCCTAAAATATCACAGGCGAGAACGTAGTCACCGGAAAATACCGCTTCTCTTGCCTCGTCGAGCTTTGTCTTATCCCACAGATGAGTTATGGATTTTTCGTATCCTGTCCATAGCTCGTCGTGGTTGAGTCCGATTTTCATTTTCGGAAAATCGCCGTATAACATAGCTCCTATATGTCCGTTGCCGATAGGGTATGCCTCTGTGAATTTTTCTGCCGGTTTGTTTTCAAATAGGATAAAGTCGCTTTTTCTCATAGCTTCTTCCTCTCAGGTATGTTTGCTTAATTTTACCACCGCAAAAAGAGTTTGTCAATAAAAAACGCACCCGTATTGACAAAAAAATAAAAAGATGGTAAAATATTATAGTTAGAAATAAAGGGAGAAGCCGAGCACTCGCTTACTGCGCCACCGAGGAGCTTGCTTCCGAAAAATCAAGGAGATGTGTAAATGGCAAAGAACGCAAAAACAGCGTATAATGACCAGAGCATTACGAAGCTGAGCGGTCCTGACAGAGTACGTAAGCGCCCTGCCGTAATTTTTGGCTCGGACGGACTTGAGGGCTGTCAGCATTCCTATTTTGAAATACTTGCAAATGCGGTTGATGAGGCTCGTGAGGGCTTCGGCAGCAAGATAATAACCACCGTCTACCGCGATCATTCAATAGAGGTCGAGGATTTCGGACGCGGAGTTCCGCTCGGATATAACGAGGCGGAGAAGTGCTATAACTGGGAGCTCATTTACTGCGAGCTTTATGCAGGCGGTAAGTATGCAAATAACGAGGAAAATGCCGCATACGAGTATTCTCTTGGAACAAACGGTCTTGGCGCGTGTGCGACGCAGTATTCCTCAAAGTATATGACAGTAAAATCGTATAGCGCAGGTCAGCTCTCCGAGATATCCTTCAAGAAGGGATACGTCAGCTCTGAGCTTAAGGTCAGCGAGATAGAGGAGCCAAAGCTCAGGTCAAGAACAGGTACTGTTGTAAGGTGGCTGCCCGACCTTGAGGTATTTACCGACATCAATATTCCCATTGAGTTCTTCCGCGAGAATTTACGCCGTCAGTCTGTCGTAAATGCGGGTATAAATTTTATTCTCCGTCAGGAGCTTGCTAACGGAAAATTTGAGGAAAGCTCGTATTGCTACAAAAACGGTCTTACAGATTATATCGTCGAGATAACAAAGGATAATTCTCTCACATCCCCTGTGGTATGGAAGCTTGATACTGTTGGACGTGACCGTGAGGATAAGAAGGATTATAAGCTGAAGGCTGAGGTCGCCTTCTGTGTTTCGAGCGCTGTCAGCACTCTTGAATACTATCACAACTCCAGCTTCCTTGAATACGGCGGAGCACCCGATAAGGCAGTGAAAACCGCATTCACATCCTCGCTTGACAAATACATCAAGGCGCAGGGCAAATATAACAAAAACGAATCCAAGATAGGATTTTCCGATATTGAGGACAGTATAGTAGTTATAATTAACAGCTCCTCAACCTACACCTCGTATGAAAACCAGACGAAGAAGGCGATAAACAACGTCTTTATCTACAAGGCTCTGACTAAGTTTATTCAGGAACGCCTTGAGGTTTATTTTGCGGAAAATCCGAGTGACGCCCAGCTCTTTGCAAATCAGGTACTGATAACAAAGCGCTCGCGCGAGGCAACCGAGAAGGAAAGGGTTGACGTTAAAAAGAAGCTCGCAGGCTCGATGGACGTTACCAACCGAGTTGAAAAGTTTGTCAGCTGTCACTCGAAGGACCCGTCGAAGCGAGAGCTTTATATAGTTGAGGGTGACTCGGCTATGTCGTCCTGTAAAACAGGAAGAAACGCCGAATTTCAGGCTATAATACCCGTAAGGGGTAAAACGCTCAACTGTATGAAGAGCTCATACGTGAAAATTTTTGAGAGCAAGATAATATGCGACCTTTTGCGCGTTATCGGCTGCGGTGTTGAAATGGAGGGCAAGGTAAAAGGCGACCTCGTCAAATTCGACATAAATAATCTGCGCTGGAGTAAAATAATTATCTGTACGGATGCGGATGAGGACGGATTCCAGATACGTACGCTTCTGCTCACGCTGTTCTACAGACTTCTCCCCACGCTCATCCGTGAAAATAAAGTGTTTATTGCGGAATCACCGCTGTTTGAGATTACCTCCGGCGACGATACCTTCTTTGCATACAACGAGCCTGAGAAGGCAGAGATACTTGCAACCCTTGAGGGCAAGAAGTATACTGTTCAGCGCTCAAAGGGACTTGGCGAAAACGACCCCGATATGATGTGGAAGACCACGATGAATCCCGCAACGCGCAGACTTATTGCGGTTTCTCCCACCGACGAGGCACAGACTCTTTGGATGTTTGAAACACTTCTTGGCGACGATTTGCCCGAGAGGAAGAGATTCATAGCGGAAAATGCTGCAAGGTATATGAAGGACGCGGATATTTAACAAAAAAATAATTTAACCAAAGGAAAAATAAAATGGTAAACGCACTTATAAAATCAAAAACATTCAAGGGCATTGAGGGCCCTCTGGTAACTATCGTTATGGACGGTGTCGGAATTGCTCCCGACAACGGTGCAAACGCGGTGAGGGCAGCGCACACCCCCACGCTTGACAGAATAATGAAGGAATATCCTACCGTAGCAATAAAGGCTCACGGAACAGCCGTAGGACTTCCCTCGGACGACGACATGGGCAATTCTGAGGTCGGACACAACGCGCTCGGCGCGGGACAGGTTTTCGCTCAGGGAGCGAAGCTTGTATCCCTTTCGATAGAAACAGGCAAAATGTTTGAGTCTGACACGTGGAAGGATATAGTGAGCCAGGTTAAGGCTAACGGCTCTACCCTTCATTTCATAGGACTTTTCTCCGACGGTAACGTTCATTCGCATATCGACCATCTCAAGGCGATGATTGAGAGGGCGAAGGCTGAGGGCATTGGCTCAGTCAGAATACACACTCTTATTGACGGGCGCGACGTCGGTGAAACCTCGGCGCTTGATTATATACTCCCCTTCGAGCAGTTCCTTTCCGACATCCGCTCGGATGCTTTCGACGTTAAGATAGCAAGCGGCGGCGGAAGAATGCAGATAACTATGGACCGTTACGAGGCTAACTGGAAAATGGTTGAAGCAGGCTGGTATACCCACGTTCTCGGCGAGGGCAGGCAGTTTGCATCTGCAAAGGATGCGGTTGAGACGTACAGAGCGGAGCTCCACGTCATTGATCAGGACCTCCCCCCCTTCGTTATCGCTGAAAACGGCAAGCCCGCGGGCACGGTTGAGGACGGTGATGCGGTTATATTCTACAATTTCCGCGGTGACCGCGCTATTGAGATATCAAAGGCGTTTGAGGGCGGAGATGACTTTGATAAGTTTGACCGCAAGAGAGTTCCGAGCGTAATCTATGCAGGAATGCTCGAGTATGACGGTGACCTTCATATCCCCTCGCGCTTCCTTGTAAATCCCCCCGAAATTACCAATACTCAGAGCGAATATCTCGTAGCAACGGGTATTCCTCAGCTCGCTATTTCCGAAACACAGAAGTACGGTCACGTAACATATTTCTGGAACGGAAACAAGAGCGGAAAGTTTGACGAGAATCTCGAAACCTATATCGAAATCCCCAGTGACGTTGTTCCCTTCGAGCAGAGACCGTGGATGAAGTGTGCTGAGATAACCGATAAGCTCATTGAGTGTCTCAGAAGCGGCGAGTACAAATATCTTCGCGTAAACTTCCCCAACGGCGATATGGTAGGACACACCGGCAACTTCCTTGCTACCGAATGCTCTATGGAAGCGCTTGACCTCCAGCTTGCAAGAATACTTGCAGTAGTTGACGAGCTGAAGGGCGTAGCTCTCATAACCGCCGATCACGGCAATGCAGATGAAATGTACGAGATTGACAAGAAATCGGGCGCGCCCAAGCAGGGCAAGGACGGTTCCTTCAAGGCGAAGACCAGTCATACCTTAAACCCCGTTCCGCTCATCTTCTACGACAATTTCTACGCTGATACCTACAAGGTTAAACAAAATGGAGAATACGGACTTTCCAACGTTGCGGCTACAACTGTAAATCTCCTTGGTTACGAAGCTCCTGAAATGTGGGACACCTCTGTTATTGAGTAATTAATTTTTGTATTATGAGGATTTCATAATGATTGATTCAAAGGTAAGCGTGATAGTCCCCGTATATAATACGGAAAAGCTGATTTCACGTTGCATCGACAGCATTTTATCTCAGACATATAAAAATTTTGAGCTATTGCTTGTCGATGACGGCTCTACCGACGGTAGCGGCGCTATAATTGACGAATACGCCGCCGGTGATGAGAGGGTTTTTGCCTTTCACAAGGAAAACGGCGGTCAGGGCTCTGCCCGAAATCTCGCGCTTGAAAGGGCTCGGGGAGATTTTCTTGCCTTCGTTGATTCCGACGATTATATCGAGTGTGATATGCTCGAAAAAATGATATCAGCCATTTTTGAAAAGGATGCTGACATTTGTATATGCGGCTTGGCAACTCTTACGGCAGGAAAGCTGATTCTTTCGGATACCTACCCCGCACCTCATGTCTATGAAAGCCCGAGAGAGCTTTTACTTGATTATATAACGACGCTTAACGTTTTTACGGGAATGTGCAATAAGCTATACAAAAAAGAGCTTTTCGATAATATCCGCTTTCCCACTATCCGCGCAAACGAGGACGCATACATCCTGCACGAAATACTCGGAAGGGCGAACAGAGCCGTGCATATCGGCGGCGCGTACTACGTACAGTACGTCAGACGCGGCAGCACCGAGCAGGCTCGGTACACTCCGTCGAGGATGGCGCTCATTGATTCTGCTGGGCGGCTCGTTGATTATATAAGCGAGAATTTTCCCGAGCTTTATCAGCACGTGGCTTACAAGCGGGTTAACGATACGGCGGTTCTGCTCCGTAAAATCATTATTGATTTCGTTTATTTCAAAAACAGAAGCGATTTTAGAAGGCTGCGTAAGGCTCTCATAGAGGAATACGACCGTATTCGTACAGAACACCCAAAAATCGCGGGTGCATCACGGTGCACAAGAATTGCGCGTAGCGGTGCTTTCGTTTTCTTCGTTTATTCGCATCTCTACGGCTTTGCCAAACGGTGTCAACGTGCTCTTTTGGCTATTGCTTCAATATTCAGATAACAAAATGGGCTGAGTCATTAAGAATTCAGTAAAATTAAAAGTGAGGAACTTTTTGTCCCTCACTTTTTTGTTTTCGGTTATGCCGAAATGAAGTAGCCCCTTTTATTAGAATCTCAACTCCAAAGTGCTTCGAATTCCGAGAGCCTTTGGTCAAACATTTTTTCGTGAGTACGGCTGTTCATATCGGGAAAGAGTGTTACCTTGCCCTCAAGATAGTCTGATATGCCCTCAAGAAGCCCCTCGTAGCTGTTAGGCACGAGCAGAGCCTCACCCTCTCCCACGGTTTCCTCAAAAGCAGGGCAGGTTGCGCCCAGCACGGGAACACCGAGCATAAGCGATTCCTGAATAACGAGTCCGTAGCTCTCACCGAGCGAGGAGGATACGAACAAATCCGCAGCCCTCATAAACGGGTAGGGATTAGCTCTGTGTCCCCACAGTCTGACGTTTTCAAGTCCCTCTTCATCTATAATTGCCTCAAGGCGCTCGCGTTCAGGACCGTCGCCAACTATCCACATATCGTAATCATAATGCTCGTTAAGTCGCGCACATGCTCGCAACAGGCGCTCATAGCCCTTCTGCTCGTGCAATCTGCCGACGGATACGAGCAACGGGCGCTCTTTTCTGACCTTAAGTGCCTCTGTCAGCTCGGAGATTTTCTCCGAGCCCTTTTTGATTATACTGTCAACGTCAACAGGGACATGCTTCACCCGAAGATTTTCGGGGTCACCAATAATACTGAGTACTGATTTTTTCACAGACTGAGTTACACATAGTACCCAGTCATATTTTTTCATGCAGTTGATTTCCTGCGTTGGTGTTTTGAAGCAGAATTTAGTCCAGTAGAGATTTTGATAATCTGCGTGCATGAATGCAAATTTTTTATCTCCCTTGAATTTTGCGCCCTCCTTCATTGAAGCACCTTCCTTGAAGGAAAAAACGACGTCATATTTTTTCTGTCTTTTGATAAATCGCTTTATATGCACAAAGAATTTCTCAAAAAACCATAGGGGTGAGAGCCTTTTGTGCTTTTCCTTGTCGGAATATCCGTACGAATCGTACTTCACCGACGGGGCAAACAAGCCTTCAAAGTCATTTTTTCTGTCGTAAAGCGTAAGAAGGGTAACGTCATAATCTCTATCGGCAATGTAATCGATAAGGCTTTTCATAACGCCCTCAACTCCGCCGCCTACGACAAAGTCGTTTATTATAAGTATTTTTTTCATATCCCTTTTCCCTTTGCCTTGAGCCTTGACATGCATTTTCTGTACATCAGGAATAGCTTCACCGCACGCAAATCTGCACTCAGTATGAGCTTTTTGATTATATAGCGATAAACCTCGGATAGCCTTGGTGCAGGCAAGGGCATATCAACTCTGTCAAGAAATACGACGAGTGCTCCGTATGCTAAATTGAGCGAGCGAGCGGCAAGTGCCCGCCTGCCAGAATTCTTATGGTACTCGTATCTGTCAAGAAATGCGAGTGCTCCGTCAAGGTGTTTGGGATCTGTGAAATTCCCCATTATGCTATCACTGCGCTGAAAATAATAGTAGAGCTTGTCCGAAACGGCAACAACGCGCTGACATTCTCCGACCGCTCGGTGTATTACAAATTCATCCTCGTGAAGCTTGCCAACAGGAAAACGCAAGCTCGAGAAAATTTCCCTATTGTAAAGCTTGGTCTGTGACATAACGTACGGCCACTCGTTTATCCTCGAAAACGCCTCGTCGCGGCTGAGAAGCTCATCCCGGATTTCCGAGTCCTCCTCAATGAAGCTACCGTTTTCATCAACCTTTTGAAAGCCAAAGATGCACATATCCGCGCCAGCGCTCTCAATAGCATCTGTCAGGCGCTCGTAGGTGCCTGGCGCGATATAATCGTCGCTGTCGATAAAGCTGATGAAATCACCGCTTGCGGCATCAATTCCCGCGTTGCGCGCATCTGACAGACCGCCGTTTTTCTTATGAATAACCCTGATGCGCGAGTCTCTTTTTGCCCACTCGTCGCACATTTCGGGGCATCTGTCGGGAGAGCCGTCGTCAACAAGTATTATTTCAAGGCTTTTGTAGGTTTGTGCGACTATACTTTCGATACATTTGTCAAGATAATTTTCGACCTTGTATATAGGTACTATTACCGAGATTAGCTTTTCCATAATTACTCCGCCCTTTCAGGTGCGTTGTCCGCGTTCTCTGCGGGTGCTGCGGGAAGCTTTTCCTTTCTTTTGAAGGGAGACACCGCCTCGTTTTCAATGAATATGTACATAATTACGACCAAAAGCTCGTAGGGCAGAGGGCAGAGCTCTCCGGGGTTAACCTGGCTCATCATAAATACGCCAAGATAGGATATAGTGAGAGCAATTGCAAACGGATTCATTATGCGCTTAACCGAGAGCCAAATACGGCTTACTATCTGATAGCCGTAGCCTAAAATTCCCATAATGCCGAGACTTCCTATTATCTGCGGTGTCATCATGTGATACCAGCAGAGCGCACCCTTCTTCGGAGTGTAAATATCGAGGTTTGCAGTAGAGCCGAGTCCCTGACCGAACATGGGATTGTCAAGAAAATTCTTGATAACTCGCGAGCCCTCATTTGTTCCCTTCTTTCCAAAGAGAAAGTCGTAGCGTATGTCGTATTTCAAATTGTTTTCGACGGTCGCATCCGCTCCTCCGTATC
Source organism: Eubacteriales bacterium (assembly GCA_045593885.1). Lineage (GTDB taxonomy): Bacteria > Bacillota > Clostridia > Oscillospirales > CAG-272 > UBA1740. The sequence continues at coordinate 24,656 of JAZNXN010000034.1, read as the reverse complement.
TCGCGTTCCAGAAGTTGAGAAACGGATCAAGAATTGAAAGAGCAATTGCTATCAGTGCGGCAAAGATAGATAAGTAAACTATTCTGCGAGTTTTACTCTTAGTAAACACTATGAGGTATATTACGCACAAGACGAACTCAACCGTGCCGAACAGCATACCGCCGCGCGAGCCGGAGAGTATGTTAGCTCCAAACATCACCGCCGCACTTATGAGGTGGTACGGATTTTTCAGAGCAAAATAGAACGGAATAGGCAGGGAAAATATTATAAAGGTTGAGAAATTGTTTCTCGATACCAGCTCGGACAAAACCTTTTCGGTGCTGATTACGGTATCCCATCCCCATATATACTGAATATATACGCACAGTGCGGCAATGAGTCCCATGCAGTACAGCGCACACAAAATGCGATTTTTCGCCATATCGGTATTAACGTTCCCTATCTGAGATTTAATCAGAACGTAGCAGAGAAGCATTCCAAAGCCAAGCCCCAGCGTATAGTAGAGGGCAATTGGGTTGAAATATTCCTTTACACTGATAAATCCAAGACCGCCCAGCGTCACCGCAACCGAAACTGTGAGTATTCCCCAGAAGGATTTTCCGATAATTACGGGCTGACGGTATTTTACAAAATGGTATATCAGGGCATATCCTGCAGGAATTACCAGCCACCACAGCTTAATATAGGTATCGAATGAATCGTAGCTCATGCAGGCAAATACGCACAGATAAAGGAACGGAGCGGTTGTAACCGTTATGTCCTTGCAAAGAATGAGCATTGCGGAAATGATGAGTATAAAAGCAACTACACCGCCAACCTGAAAATTGCCTATAACTATAACGCACGCCGCAATTGCCATTGCTATTGAGAGCTCTATCGAGGAAAGGAAGCTGCTCATTCTATCCACGGGCACGTAGTCGATTATATACTTGTCAGGTGCCGTGGGAACTTCTTCCTCGTCGTGAGGCTGCGGGTCACGCCTGAACAAAAGTCCGAGGAAGAGCATAGGAACCCACGTATATTGCGTGGTTTCGCACGCAGGGGTAGTAAAGCTGACAGTGAGAAGCACGCACATCAGCAGAGTTATCAAAAAGAACATCTTGTTCTGAGTGCGGTAGGTCAGCTTCAGTATCACAACCAAAAGAAATGCAAAGAACAGTATAAGACCGATAATGCCTATCGAGAACATGGTTTTCAGATACGCATTATGTGAGCCTGCGGAGAAGGTCGGGGTTATCTGGTAATTGTCGGATATAAAATCAATGCCGAACAGTCGGCTCATAACACCTCGCGACGAGAAATCCTCAACGAGCATTCTCCATATCGTTGAGCGTCCCTGTGTGTTCGCGGGTGTGTATATTTTCAACCATACGCTGACGATTTTTGCCCTTATTGTTTTGAATGTAAATTCCTCGTTAGGAGAAAGGTTCTCGTCAGCAGGCGTATCGGGTATTCCGTCGTTGTCGGTATCTATCATTTCGTCACCGATTGTGTCGGAAATATCACCCGATTGAACACTGTTGTCAACCGAGAGGGAGATGTGACCGAGATATTCGTTAATCGGCAGCTTGGAGAGAACCGTGAGGGAAGCGATAGCGAGTGCTACGCTTATACACACCGTCGCTATCATTCTCAGGTCGAATATACGAATACGTCTTTTGAAAAATCTCGATATCTTGTAAAGGAATACAAGACCGAATATCATAAACGCGATAACGAAGGATATTCTTGCGTTTGACAAAAATATCATTATCGAGGCAAGCGCCGCAAGGGTGTAATTATACCAGCGAAGCTTCTTGACGAAAAGAATAAATATCAGGCATTGCGTCATAGCGAGCGCAAGGTCGGTTTTGAAGAAATACATTCCGACAAAGGTGATGGCTCCGCCCCAGAGCTTGAAGACTTCGAAGTCGGGACTGTTAAAGAAGAATCCCAAAACCAGCACAATCGCGTTAACCAGTATAACGACAATTGAGGAATAGCGCAGCGCAGTTACGCATTTCTCGGTTTCCTCGTGGCAATATCTTCCGATGAAAAACAGTATGAACTGCGATGCTGTCTTTACAAACACTCTAAATCCATCGGTGTTTCTCAAAAATGCGAGCACCATGAGGAAAAGAATGGCAAAGCACAAATAATCCATAAGGCGGAAACGCCTGAATACGTCAGGGCGTTTTATGAGATTGTATGCGAGTATTGCTATTGAATACAAAAGAATTGCATAGTCGAATATGGCTATGTCGTAGAACATATCCACAATAGGCTTCAAGAACAGCAAAAAGTAGACCGAGAACGGATTTTTTACTGCGAAATGAAAAAGCTCAGTCGCTTTATTCCTGCATTTTTCAATAACAGCGTTCATTTTTTCTCTCCCTTCAATGCGAAATCAACAGTCCTCATAAAATCGTTGGCGGAGGGGGCAAGCCCGAAGCTCTTTGACAGCTCGTGCGAGCATTCTCCGAATTTTCTTCTCATTTTTTCGTCGGACAGCAGAGCATTGATTTTTTCTGCTGTGCCGTCGGCGTCGTACGGGTCAAACAAATATCCGTTTTCTCCGTCGCGCATTAAATCGTACGCACCGTCTGCGTATTTTGATACCAATACAGGTAGCGACGCGCACATTGCCTCAAGGATTACCAGAGCAAAGCAATCCTCGCGCGTGGGCAGAACGAATATTCCGCCCCTTTTATAAAACTCCTTTATCTCGTCGGGCGAGATAAAACCGTGGAAATTTATCCTTTCGGCGACACCTGTGCTGCTTGCCAGCTCGGCGGCTTCTCCGTCAAGGCTTTTGCAACCTATAATTTCGAGTGTGTAATCCTCACCCACCCTTGAAAGAGCCGATATAAGAAGGTCGAGCCCCTTGCGCTTCGCATTAGTTCCGACGTAGATTATGCTTTTTGGGTAATCCTCTTTGATTACCTCGTATTTTTTTGTGTCAACGGTCAAAAGACTCACAAAAACCCTGTCGGCAGGCGCGCCGTATTCAATCTGAAGCTCTCTTGCCCGAGTGCTGCTGGCTATAAACGCATTTGCGTGCTTAACAACTCTTTTGCGAAGCCTCATCTGCAGCTTGCTTATATCTCTTTCGGATATTTTAGTCGCGTCACTCCAGCTGACAAACGGTATTTTGTGTCGCTTTGCATAGGACAGCGCCTTTTGCGTTGTGATGTTGTATTCGGTGGCAACTATTATGTTGGGCTTTATCCTTTTCAGCTCCTTATTCAAACCAAGAGTGAAAATTATATCCCGGGCATCATATCTCGTTTTTACCGTTATTTTTTTATTTTTAAGAAAGGTCGAATTGCGGAATTCTCCCTCGGATTCCCATTCGCGCAGATTTGACTTTTTCAGGGAATAAATTATGTGAAATTCATATTCGGGATAGTGTTCTATCATATAATCGAACAGGTCCACTCGGTAGGGCGAGGGATAGTTCGTTATTATTGCGACCTTTTTCATTTTTTCGCTCCGATTTTTTCGTATATCTCTATTAGGCGTGAATAATTTGCTTTTTCAGTGTAGCTTTCCTCGTACACTCTGCGGCAGCTGCCGTACAGATTCGAGCCGTCGAGCTTGCCAACCGCCTCGCGTATAGACTCGGCAGACCTTGCGTTAAATTTATAGCCTGTAACACCGTCATCTATGAGCTGCGCGGGGTTTCCTATATCCGACGTCAGCACAGGTGTCGCACAAGCCAGTGCCTCAACTATCGTAACGGGAAAGCCCTCGTAGCACTGGGTGGGAAGAATGAGTGCCGCCGACTCCGATATAACGGAAATAACCTCGCTATTCGGGGCAGCTCCCATAATTTTTACGTTGTCAAGAAAATTGTCACGAACCGTTCCTTCGCATTCCTCGCGCAGAGGTCCGTCGCCGTATATTATAAGCTCGTAATCCTTGATTTCTCTCCAAGCCTCAAGCAGCACCCTGACACCCTTCAGCCATTCCAGTCTTCCAACGAACACTATCTGCTTTTTGCGCTCCGTTTCGTCGCTGCTTCTGTCAACCGTTTTGAAATTAGGCTTGACGAATATGCGCTCTGCCGAAAATTTCCTGCCCTTTTTATCAGCCGAGAGCAGCTTTTCGCGGTTGAACTCGGTCAATGCTATGTAATGCGCGTGCCTGTAAGTACCCAAAAGGGTGTGTATCCTCATTGCCGTTGAAAGAATAAAGGTCTGTATTTTGCTGTTCCTGTAACAGCCTTTTTTTATTGCGGGAGAAAAGCCACGATCTATGCACTCCTCGCATATCCCGCCCTCGCGGCAGAGAATACCGCCGGGACAAATCATACGGAAATTGTGGAGTGTCTGAACCGCAGGCACATTGCATTTTCTCGCCGCCCTGAAAACCGAGGGGGAAATGAGGGTTGTGGTGTTGTGAATATGAACTACGTCAACACCCTCTCTTTTGACTATGCGCTTAATCTCGCGATAGGTCTTGAATGAAAAAATACTCGTGAAGGGCAGAAGAAGCTTATGGAGCATACCAAACGAGTCTATTTCCTTATTGCCGCGGACATACTCGATAACCCTGTGTCCGTTTTTTCTGAGCATAGTAACCTCGCTCTCGAACACGGAATCCTCACCGCCTGCCAGCCTGTATCTGTTGTGAACAGCAAGAACCGTCAGCTTATCCATAGCCCCTCCCTTCGCGCACAAATTAACGCGCACATTTATCCATAATATACATTATACATAAAAAACCGTGCTTTGTCAACCCCGCGTGTCCGTTTGATTACTCACGCGCTTTCATATTTGGCATAAAATGAAAATAGCCGTCAAGTAACGGCGGAAAGGAAAAAACAATGTATACAGATAAAGGAAGATGCAATAACTGCGGCACCGAGGGCGGATGCGGATGCATGAGCAACGGAAATCAGAATACAGAGCAAAGCTATAACTGTGCTATGCAGGCGTGGGCACCCTCACTCGCTATGGTGTATTCACCCGAGCAATGCTGGCAGGGAATACTCGAGCCCTCTGAGGCGCTCGCGCACGGCAGCCTGTTTTCCGAGCTTGTAAAGCCGTTTATGGGAGGACATATAAGATGAATATGACAAATAATGCAAGAAGCTGCGATTCTATGCTCAAAAAAATAAGACAGATAGATTTCGCTCTTCAGGAAACCGTTCTCTATCTTGATGCCTACCCCAACAACCAAAGGGCACTCGCTTATTATCAGAAAATGAAGGCGGCACGCGAAAAAATGATAGCTGAATATGAGGCAAATTGCGGGCCTCTTACAATGTACGGCAACAACAGCCACACCTCGTGGGATTGGACACAGGGACCTTGGCCGTGGGAAGCCGACGCAAATTAGAGAGGAGGTAGAAAATCATGTGGACTTATGACAAAAAACTGCAATACCCTGTAAAAATAAAGAATCCTAATCCCAAACTGGCTCAGGTAATAATCAGCCAGCTCGGCGGTCCTGACGGAGAGATGGGCGCGTCCATGAGATATCTGCATCAAAGATACTCAATGCCCTACGATTCGGTGAAGGGAATACTGACCGATGTGGGTACAGAGGAGCTGGCACATCTTGAAATGGTGGCTGCCATAATTCATCAGCTCACCCGAAATCTTACAGAGGAACAAATCGCAAATTCACCGTTTGCCCCCTATTTTGTTGACCATACGACTGGCGTTTACCCTGTCGCCGCAAGCGGTGTGCCGTTTGATATGAAATACGTCGGCGTTAAGGGCGACGTCATAGCAGATCTTAACGAGGACCTTGCCGCAGAGCAAAAGGCAAGAGTTACCTATGACAATATTCTGCGTCTGACCGACGATCCCGACGTGCGTGATCCTATCAAGTATCTGCGTCAGCGCGAGCTCGTTCACTACCAGCGCTTTGGCGATGCCCTTCGCATAGCGCAGGATAACCTCGACAGCAAAAACTTCTACGCCATCAACCCTTCGTTTGATAGGAAAAGGTGAAAAAGACCTTCTGGCTTTAGCTAAAAAGCAAAAAAACTAAAAAATACGAAAAAACACTTGCAAATCAAAAAAATATGTGCTATACTATCTATCGTTGCAGAAAAACTGTAATAAATAGGGGTATAGCTCAGTTGGTAGAGTACCGGTCTCCAAAACCGTGGGTCGTGGGTTCGAGCCCTTCTGCCCCTGCCAAAAATCGACAAGTTTCGACAGAAGCTTGTCGATTTTACTTTTTCACTTTTCACTCTTCACTTTTCACTAAAAACACTCTTGTCGATTTTTGGCAAGTAATAAGTAATAGTGAATAGTGAAAAGATATCTGATGTAGCTTTTCTCCCTTTGGTCGAAAAGCATTTTTTGTTATATCAAGTTGAAAAGTAATAAGTTTTATGTTATAATTATCGTAGCAAGTTGAAAGGTGGTAAAGTTATGGCTGACAGTCCTTTGATTATAAAGTCAAAAGCATTTGCGCTTGAAGGGATACAGGTGTGCAAGCAGCTCCGAGTGGCAAAATGTGAAAGTGCATTGATCAATCAGTTCTTGCGTTCGGGAACGAGTATTGGCGCAAACATTCGTGAAGCTTTTTATGCACACGGCAAGGCTGACTTTATTGCTAAACTTCAAATTGCTTTGAAAGAGTGCTCTGAAACAGAATATTGGATCGAGCTTATTTTAGAAAGTGAATATTATCACGATAAAACTTTGCTTGATAAATGTACGGAAATAAAAAGAATTTTGATTGCCTCCATTAATACGGTTAAGGATAATGTAAAATGAATATTTTCAAAAAGATACGAGAACAACGCAATAACGAAATGATAACGGACATTAAACAAATCCTTCCTGACAACTGTACCCTTATGTCATTCGAATATGATAAAAAACATTTTGGCAATATGAGTGTAAAAATAAATTCTCCAAGTAAGCATTATACGTTTATAACTGATCGCGGTGAAATTTATTGCAATGACAAAATGATATGCCATAGTTCCTATCGTTATTTTGAAAAAGAGGATACTTTTCCAAAACTACTAAGCATTATAAAAAGCGAAGTGAAATAATTTTTCGCATGGCACGTGAGTTCAAGCCCATACGCAACCTCACAGAAATATCTTTTTTGTCCGTCTTACACAAAAAATCCGCATTCTTTTTGAATGCGGATTTTTTATTAGCCTATCGGGCTCGAACCCAAGGGTTCTCCGACGGCTCGAAAAGCATAGTCGAAATCATCACTCGGCAAGCCTTGCTTGATTTCTCCTTGTTTTCTTGGGGCGCATCACGAAAAACAGTTATCAACTGTTTTTCCCTCGCTTACCTTCTGCCCCTGCCAAAAAATTCGACAAGTTTCGACTTGTCGAATTTTTTTATCCATTGCGAAAGCAATGGCATATCATCACGCGTTAGCGTGCATATCATCGCCGCAGGCGTATATCATCAGACGCAGGCTGTATCCTATTTCGCAATGATGATATACAAGGCTCACGCCTTGGTGATATACAAAACTGCGTTTTGATGATATACACGCCTTTGGTGTGATTGGGACGCGTGGGTTCAAGTACATACGAAACCCCGCAAAAACATCTTTTTTAGTTTTTGCACAAAAAAGCCAAGTCGAAATTCGACTTGGCTTTTATCTTTATGCCATACGGCTCATTAAACGCTTGATGAGGTCGGATAGAGGAATAACGAGCAGCCCTGTAAAGATATTGCTGATTCCGTGTATTATGTCAAAGGGAAAGCCTGCGATTATCCACGCGACCGTTCCACTCAGGTCAAGCCCAAACATAAGCGCCTGTGCAGGCGCATACAGAATACCGAAGGCGAAGCCGTGCAGAGCGCAGACCGCGGAATAAACCGCATACGCCACCCTCTTTGGCATGTTTTGGGGCAGTAGCATAGTTATGCCCCAAAGAATTGTCCAGATATAAAGATACGGTATCCACCACATAGAAAAGCCTGCGTACAGTCCGTTTATCAAAACGTAAACGTATATAGGAATGAGCGCCTTTTTACGAAATGCAACCGTATATACCATAGTCAACATTCCGAGCAGGTGAATGTTGGGTAGTGCCTCCATTATGATTTTTGAGCAGAACATGACGGTTCCGAGCATTGCGAACACCGCCATCTCAAAAATCCTTCTTCTGTTTTTACTCAAAATATCAGAATCCTATAGTATATATTACTCTGTAATGGTCACCGCTTGTAAGCTCGGTGAGCGCAACGCCAACGGAGAGTGCAGTTTCCTTTTCTTCGCCATTTTCATCCTTGGTGACCTCACACACCTTCCACCACGCCTCGTTTGCCGTGTAGTCGGCGAGCATTCCGTTCATCTTCACAAAATATGATGCGTCATCAATGAGCTGATGCTCAAACAGAGCATCGCCGAGATTTGTCTTGTCGGTGTTTATAGTAAAGGTAATCATCTGGTTTTCAGCCACGACGTCAACGAATATCTCGGTTGCGCCCTCGCCAAGCTCGGTATCCTTAAGATAGGTAGCATTTTCCCAAAGACCTGTCTGTTCGACGGGTTTTGAGCAGGCAACCGCGCATACAACGAATACAAGTGAGAGTAAAATTAATAGAGTTGATTTTAAGATTCTTTTCATTTCTTTTTCCTTTTCCTTTGTTTTGTCACTAAAGGATAAAATAAAAGCACCCTTCCGTGAAAAAAGGCGCAAAATGAGAGATACCCTGCCGTACCCTCTTGATATCCGCCGTCCCCCACGTTGCCCAAGGACTTCTATCGGTCACAGAACGATAAGCATTCCGACTTGAGAAATCAGAGATTTCAGTTACGGCAATGGCTGTTGCCGCGGATTTGCACCGCAATTTCCTTATCTCCGCGCAGCACCGTCAGAGCAGCGTGCGCGACAACGGTGAGATAACTCACCCGATGAACTGTGTTATTCTTTTGTGTATCTACATTTTACCACACAATTCTTGCGTTTTCAATAGTAATTTCAAATAAAAAGGTTTGAAAAACAAACAAAAAAGCGGCACCTGTGAACTATTTGGGGTTCACCTCACTGCGTGCCGCCTTTTCTAATCAATCGTTGAAATTCAGAATTTTTTCCTTCGAAACAGCTCAATTGACAGGGAAATTATATCACGGATCCCTCACTTTGTTAAGCCTTATTCCGATGCAATGCTTATCTTGATATTTCCCGTGTCGGTGGTTATTTCACATCTGCCGCCTGTAACGGAGCTCGGGACATTGATTCGACCGGTGTCCGTTTTAGTAATAAACACTTTATCGGTAAGTAAACTGCCTTCAACATCGCCGGTATCTGTTTTTACAAAAATCTCGGTAGCGTCCGAGCGGTCAAAATTCACGTCACCCGTGTTTCTTTCAATAGAAAACTTTTCTGAGGCAATAACGTTTTTCAACGATATATCACCCGTATCTCCGTTTGATATAACGCTTTTGCATTTAATATCGGTAAGAAATGCTTTGCCTGTTGTTACACCGATCGCAACGTCACCAGATGAGGTTATACCCGAAACGGCAACCTTGCCCGTTGAAACCGAAAGGTCGAGCGAGCCTGCTGATAAGTTCTCAAGGCAAATGTTACCCGTAGTCGTCTTTATTTTTATACCTTCCGAAGCGGAAGCATAACTCGTTACGTCCCCGGTGCTTTGTTTAATATCTATGCTTGCAAAGCTAAAATCCTTTGCTATTTGAACGTCGCCGGTCTTTCCATTTACCGAAAGCGCGCCGTATTCACCGCGGGGGATGTATACCGTTATACTTGGCGTTTTGAAATTGATTCCTATATGCTCATACCATTTTCTCGTGTCGACAACCTCTATAACAAGCGTACCGTCCTTTACCGAAACCGAATGGTTTACTTTTTTCTGCTCATAGCACACAACCGAGCATTCCGAATTGTCGGTGGCAACAAATACAATATCGGCGGTATTGGTAACGATTGAGATGTTGCTGTAATTTTCATTAATTTCATAATTGTTTGTTTCGTATTTGTTCGTTGATAATTTTGTAAAATCCCATTTGAGCATTGCCATTACACCTCCAAAAACAATAATCCCGATTAATACAAGAGAGGCTGCTATAATAAGCCATATTTTTGCAGTTCTACTCATTATGCGTTCTCCTCTCCGATAAAGCATTTTTTAATACCTATAGCGATTTTTCCGGTGAGCCGCAAGGTGCCCTTCGTCGCCGCCTTGCATCCGAAAAACAGAAATATAGCAAGTCCTGCACAGACAATGCTCGTGCCGATAATGGTGCCCCCTGTGAGCGCATTGCCGCCGATGGCGAAAATAATACCTGCTATTATACCGCCAAGCCCACATGCAATGAGTGAAGCAAAGACAGCCCAAACAGAAGCAATAACCGACCATAGCACAATATATAGCGAAAAAATCACAGCCACAGCGGCAACCGCCAGTGAAAGCCAAATTGGCGAGCCTAGTGCCAAAAGCACGATTTTCCGCGTCCTTAACGCCCTTTTCGGCTTTATTTTTTCTTTTACTATTCTACTAATAGGGATATTTGCTATAATCTGCGTTACAATTTCGTCTACAGAACCGATATCCAGAACGGCTTCTTCCTCTGAAAGACCTTCCTCTATTCTATCGTCAATCATTTCGCTATAAAAAACAATGCGCTCTCGGATGTCCTGCTTTGGCAGACCTGACAGCTTCATCCTGAGTGCATCCAGAAATTCCTGCTTATTCATTTTCGGCATCCTCCTTGGTAACAAACTTATAAATCGACATAACCTCGCGCCACTCGTTCTTAAAATCCTCAATACGTCCAAGTCCTGCATTTGTAATGTGGTAGTATTTACGCAGCCTTCCGTCGTGCTCAACAGCTCGCACCGTCAGCATACCCGAAAGCTCCAGCCGCTTCAGAATAGTATATAGAGTTGACTCGGACATTTCTATATACGGCTTCATATCCTTGATGATTTTGTAGCCGTATGAATCCCCGTTTTTGATAGCGGTCAGCACACAGACGTCTAAAAGACCGCGTTTCAATTGAATATCCATCGAATACTCCTCCTTGCGTGATACATTGTATCACGAAGTATTGCGTTTGTCAATGCTTTTTGAAATTCTTTGAATTTTTCAAAATGAAAGGGCGTCGCAAGCATTTTCGCTGCGACGCCACTAATATCAATAAAATCAGTAAAAATCAATCATTCCCACTCGATAGTGCCGATAGGCTTCGGCGTGAGGTCGAGAAGGACACGGTTAATGCCCTCTACCTCGTGGGTTATTCTGTCGGTTATATGATGGAGAAGCGGGTAGGGAATCTCCTCAATTGTTGCGCTCATTGCATCGGTGGTATTTACAGCGCGGATAATTGCGGGCCAAGCATCGTAACGCTTGCCGTCACGTACACCTACACTCTTCATGTCGGGAACTGCGATAAAGTACTGCCATACCTTGCCTGCGAGTCCGTTTTTCTCAAACTCCTCCCGCAGAATAGCATCAGCCTCGCGCAGAGCGTTGAGGCGGTCACGGGTGATGGCGCCAAGGCAACGAACACCGAGTCCGGGGCCGGGGAACGGTTGGCGGTACACCATATTGTGAGGCAGACCGAGCGCATCTCCAACTACGCGAACCTCGTCCTTGTAGAGGAACTTAACAGGCTCAACAAGCTCCATTTCCATATCCTCGGGAAGTCCGCCGACATTATGGTGAGCCTTAACTCCGTCGCTCTCAAGAATATCGGGGTATATCGTGCCCTGAGCAAGGAATGAAATGCCAGAAAGCTTTGCCGATTCCTCGTCAAACACCTTGATAAATTCAGCACCTATTATTTTACGCTTTTTCTCAGGGTCGCTAACTCCTGCCAAAAGGTCAAGGAAGCGGTCGGTAGCATCAACGTAAACGAGATTTGCATCAAGTGCCTTGCCAAATACCTCGATAACCTGCTCACTCTCACCCTTACGCATAAGGCCGTGATTTACGTGTACGCAAATCAGCTGCTTGCCGATAGCTTTGATAAGCAGCGCGGCAACAACCGAGCTGTCAACACCGCCCGAAAGCGCGAGAAGAACCTTCTTATCCTTTACCTGTGCCCTTATTTCCTTAACCTGCTCGTCGATAAATTTGTCAGCGAGAGCCTTGGTCGTTATACGTTCAAGGGACTGTGGACGTACGTTGCTGTTCATAAAATACCTCCAGAAAAGCTGTAAAATAAATAACGGAAACAGTATATCACATTTCAACCGTTTTTGCAAGTAGGAAACAAAAGAAAATTCGATTTTTTTCGTCAAAATCAAATATCGGTCTCAAACTCTTATTTCTTTGTGGAATTTCATTGACAAAACAGAAAAACTTTAATATAATTAAAGAAATACGGCAAAAGTGATAGGAAAAACAAATGAGAATGCGTAAAAAAAAGCACGGCGAGGAACGGCTCGCCGCGCTGTCACATCTGATATTCGAAAAGCCAAACGAGCCCGTGCACTCCGCGAGCGATTGCTTCAACCGCGAGGGCGAGCTTCATCTTGAGGTGGGCTGCGGCAAGGGTGGCTTTGCCTGCGGTATGGCAAAAAAGCATCCCGATATTAATTTCTTTGCCTTCGAGCGCATAGCGGACGTAATAGTAGCCGCCGCCGAGAGAGCAGAGAGTGAAAAGAGTGAGCGAGAATGCGACAATCTGCGCTTCGCAATCGGTGATGCGAAGGATATATGCGAATGGTTTGCACCCGATTCGGTTGACACGCTGTATCTGAATTTCAGCGACCCGTGGCCTAAAAAGAAGCATTTCAAGCGCAGGCTCACCTACCGTTCCTTCCTCATATCGTTTTTTGAGCTGATAAAGGACGGAGGATATCTGCGTTTCAAGACCGATAACAGAGATTTGTTCGAGTTTACCCTCTCCGAGCTTTCCGAGCTTGGCGTTGTTCCTGAGGAATTAACCTTTGATTTACATAACAGCATATATGATGAGGGAAACGTGCGTACAGAGTACGAGCGCAACTTCTCCGAGAAGGGCTTTGCAATCAATATGCTCGCCGTCAGGGTGAGAAAGCCCCGATGATTTCAAATCTCACCTGACAGAAGCGTGCGTAGTGCCGGGGACTCAAAATGCTCCCGCCCACAAAGCAAAATAATTCTGTCGCAGTCATATTTATCTATATAGTAGCCAATATCTCTTTTCGCGTACCGCGCATCGACCATAGCAATATTAAAATCATCCAAAAGGTACGGACAAACCGACAGGGCATAGCTATCCTTGATTATGAGCAGGGTTTCCCTGTTTTTCTCCTTCTCGGCGTAGCACTCCGCGTGATTCGAGCCGAAAAATGCCGAATATTCATCAGCAGTACCAATGTATTTTCCGTCGATAAAGCCATTGAAGGCAAATTCTCCGTCAATATAGGTATTTACCGATAAATCGTTTTCTCTCGTGACTATCATTTCCGACGGATAGTACGGAATGGCAGAGGTGTAATAGCTTCGCCCGAGAAAATTCTCGGATATAACAAAATCACCCTTATCCCTCACGGGTGAGGAAAGCGCGCTCGCGATTTGGCAGTATACCTCATACGCGCCGTCATTATTCAGATGATGGTCGGTACGATAGTACATCTGTGGGGTAAGAGAGAGACCGTGTTTTTGGCTTTTATCATTGAAAAGGAAAAGACCCTCGCCCTTCACCTCGCTCGATGCGGGTATTATAAATGAATCAAGCGTTATTCCGCCCTCAGCAGCCGAAGCCTTGAATTTTTCGAGCACCTCGGCGCTTTTTTCAAATTCCGTGTCGGATAGCTCCTGGCGCTCGACAAGACGGTCTAAAACTATTATTCCGTTATTTTCAAGCTTCAGCATACAGACCTCGCACGCCGCCTTAATCTGTGCAAGCGTATCCTTGAACGGAACGTTGTCGGTATAGAAGCTGTCGAGCTGCTGAAAATATTCCCCATCGAAAAGCGAATCGGAGGTAAACTCGGGCCTTTTAGCAGTCATTTTATTTTCGCGCTTGCTGAAAATGCCCCCTCTTGATGCCAACATCAAGAGAAGAAAGCTGAATATGATAATGAAGAATACCGTAACAATTATTTTATCATTATTGTTTTTCATATCTAAAACCTGAAATAAAGAAAAGGATTGTAGCCCGATGAGGCAACGTACGCTATCGACAGAACGAATATAATTATAACAGTCGGTGCGCGTGCCGCCTTGAACCTCTCGAACAGCCGAAATGGTATGGGCGTTGAGAAAAGCGAGCACAGAGCCAAAAACACCGCGCTCGTCAGAAGAAGCCACAGGCTCTCGCCACTTACAGCCCTTGCAAAAAACAGAGTTTTCAGTCTCTCTGCAAGAGAGCCCATATCCTCGCTTGCAAAAATGAGCCACCCGAATAAAAGCAGAAGCAGAGTGATTGCGCGCCTTAGAAGCAGAGGCAATCGCCCAACCGTTTTCTCATAAAGCTGTGTGCGCTCAAACGCGAGAAGTATAAAGAAGTACAAGCCCCAGATAAGAAAATTAAGGCTCGCCCCGTGCCACAACCCCGTGAGTGACCACACAAGCAGCAGATTGAGAATATTTCGCCATTTAGGACATCGGCTGCCGCCCAGAGGAATATAGAGGTAATCTCTGAAAAAGGACGAGAGGGTAATGTGCCACCGCCGCCAGAATTCCTTTATGCTTTTTGAAATATAAGGATAATTGAAGTTTTCGGGAAAATCAAATCCGAAAATATGGCCGAGCCCTATTGCCATATCGCTGTATCCCGAAAAATCGAAATATATCTGGAAGGCGTAGCCTATAATACCTATCCAACCGCCAAGAGAGGTTTGTGTTGAAAAGCCCTTTATAAAGAGCTCGCCGGCATAATTGGCGAGTATCATTTTTTTACCGAGGCCAAAAACGAAACGCTCTACGCCAAGGGCGAGGTTGTACCTTTTTTGCGAAAGCTGCTCCTTTACATCGCTGTATTTCACGATAGGTCCAGCTATCAGCTGAGGAAACATTGTGATATATGCGGAAAACTCAGAGAGACTCTTCGCTCCGGTGTCGCCGTCATAGACGTCCTTTGCGTAGGATATGCACTGAAAGGTATAAAAGGATATGCCGACGGGCAGAGCAACCTCAATACCGAAAAAGCCAAGATATTTGAATATTATCAGTATGCCTATATCGTAAATAAGGCATATAATCAGCAGAATACGGGAATATTTCGGATTTTTTGCCGACGCCTTGCACAAAATATAGTTAACCGAAACTGTGAGCAGAAGAAGCCATAGGTGAGAAAAATCCGTCACGGCATAGAACACAATGCTTGATAAAAGAAGCGAATAATTTTTGTATTTATCAGGCGTTATTCTGTAAACCAAAAGCGTCAGCGGGAGAAAAAGAAACAAAAACTCTGCACTGCAAAATAACATAAAAATCCCCCTTTGCACTATTATCTGAACAAAAGGGATAAATTATACGGAGACATAATGGACAACAAGAATAAAGGGATACATAAGGGACACAGGTCGAGAGTGAAGGCAAGATACCTCAAATACGGCCTTGATCCGTTTGCGGATCACGAGGTGCTGGAATTTGTGCTTTTCTTTGCGATACCTTATATAGATACAAACCCAATAGCTCACAGGCTTATTGATCGCTTTGGCTCTCTGCGCGGAGTTTTCGAGGCGACGGTTGACGAGCTTTGCGAGGTGGACGGAATTGGCAGAGCCACCGCGATCTTCATTAAGCTGTTTGATAAAATGGGAACTCTCAGCGCCCTCGGTGGCGAGCAGAATTCGTCACTTGAAATAGGGCAGAGCACTCTTTCGTACAACCTGGAGAGATGTATGTCCGACAGCTCGGTTCATACGTTGATACTGTTCAAGGAGAATAGCGGAATGATAATAGGTGAGCATAAGCTTGACGAAATTAGAGCCTCGTCCTCTGCGTTTGATTCTGCAAAAATATCGGCGATTGCTCTGTCAAGGGGCGCAGCATCGGTCATCGTGTGTGAAAGACGTATAACCGATATGGCATTTCCGCTTCCCGAGGATATTAATGCTACTAATAGGCTCAGGGCGGAATTTTCCAAATACAACCTGGTGTTGGATGACTTGATTATAGTGTCCGACAAGGATTTCATGAGCGCGGTCAAGGGGTATTGAGACGGTGAGCAAGGTGGATAATATGGAGCTTATAGAAAAGCGCAGAGAGCGATTCGCGGCAGGTGAGAAGCTGAGCGGCAAGGAGCAGCTGGCAATGATGCTTGAATTTGCATCAATCCGTGAGGGAGCTGACGCTCTTGCACAAAGGCTTCTTGAAAAATACGGCTCAACCGAGGTGATTTTGAGTCAGAAATACAGGGCGCTTCTGAAAAACGAGGGGCTCACCGAGCACGCAGCCCTGCTTTTGTCCTGCGTATTCCCTATGCTTTCCCGCTCATATTCGAGCGCCGCAGAGAAGCAGCAGATGGGACAGGAATCCGACGTGGGCAACTATTTCGTATATAAATTCCTCGGAATCAGAGAAGAGATTGCCTATATGCTGCTTCTTGATTCACAGAGCAGATTTATCGACTGCGTGGAGCTTGCCAGTGGAGATGTCAGCGCGGTGACAGTATCTCATAGCAGGGCGGTTGAGAATATCGCGCTGATGGGGGCCGCAAAGGTTGCGATAGCACATAATCATCCGTCGGGAAGTCCCGAGCCGTCGGCAAATGACCGCGAGGTCACCGCTACGTTTCTTGGAATGTGTGAGGCTATGGGAGTGGAGTTCGTCGGTCATTTCGTCGTAGGTAAAAACTCATACACCCTCGCGTGATTCATAAAAAAGGTGCATTTTCTTAAGGGAGAATGCACCTTTTTGTCAATTATGAGCATAAGGCATCATATTATTGTATGGAGGCTTATGTAAGTAATGAAGAAGATTTTATTCGTGGTTGGAACACGGCCTGAGGCAATAAAGCTATGCCCACTGTATTTGAAAGCAAAAAAACGAAAGGACGTTACTTCGGTATTGCTATCCACAGGTCAGCATACAGATATGCTTTCCGAGCACCTGTCGGGGCTCGGAGTGAGTGCAGACGCATCCATTACGCTGAAAAAAAGCGCCGAGGGACTTGGCTACACAGGGGCAGCACTGCTTGAGGAGCTATATCGTTTTATAGAAAAGCAAAGACCTCACGCAACCGTGGTTCAGGGCGATACGTCGAGCGCTTTTTTTGGCGCTCTTGCTTCATTTTACGCAGGGGTTACGGTTGTACACGTTGAGGCAGGACTGCGCTCACACAATCCGCTTTCGCCCTTTCCCGAGGAGGCTCACCGTAAAATGATAGCAGCCCTCGCCAATATACATATAGCACCGAGCGAGCAGGCACGGCAAAATCTTACAGCCGAGAGGGTACACGGCAAAATTTTCGTTCTCGGCAACACGGTTACCGATACCCTTTCCCTGACCCTTGACGAAGGCTATAGAAATTTTTTGACGGATAAGGAGTATATTCTCGTTACCGCTCACCGAAGAGAAAGCGGAATGGCCGAGCTTTCCGAGATGATGAGCGCGATAAGAAAAATATCGCTTGCACACAAAGAGTTGTCTATAATTTTCCCCGTGCATCCCTCGCCACGCGTGAGAACCGTTGCTGAAAAGCAGCTGAAAAACGCAGAGGGTGTCATACTTATCCCACCGCTTTCACTTTACGATTTTCATAATCTTGAATACAGGGCGCGCCTTGTCCTGACGGATAGCGGGGGCGTGCAGGAGGAATGTGCCGCAATGGGTATTCCCATTCTCGTTATGCGCGATAATACCGAGCGCGAGGCAGAGCTGTCGTGCGGCAAGCTTCTTCTGTGCGGACGGACAGAGCAGGGAATAATTTCTGCATGCGAGAAGCTTCTTTTAGCTCCAAAGCCACAAAGGTCGGTTCCCAAAACCTCGGTGTGTGAAAAAATACTTGACGTTCTTTTGTGTGAATTGTAAAAAAATATCAAAAAGTATGTACATTGAGGAAAAAATGTGTTATAATCACTATAATAAACGGAAGCGCGCACGCGCTTCAGTCAAACAAAAACAAGGATTATTCAATAAAAACGGAGTAAGTATGAAGGATAAAGTAAGGGTTGTATCTCTGATAGTAGTTGATATATTTATGGCATTCTGCCTTCTGTTCAGTATCTTGGTAAGGCGGGATCCGTTTTCGGGAGTTCTTTGCGGCTTTGCCACGGCATTCACTACCTATATGCTTATGGCAACTCTAATTCCTAACAGAGAAAAGGAATATTCGAGATACAAGAGGATATACGCACCTCATCTTGAGGGAATTTTCAAGAAGGATAACCGTGATTTCACACGCCTTTTGAGAATAATATCCTTTCTTAATAACGTAAATCCCAAGATAGGCGTTATGTACGCGCCGAAGCTTTTGGCGGGCAACCGCTCGGACAGAGAGCGCGCCGTTGTCAATTACTTTTGCGGACTGTGCTGCGAGAACTCGGGAGATATGATTAAGGCTCGCGACCATTATCTTGTTGCGGTAAAGCATGATCCTGCGTATAATCAGGCACACCTGCGCCTTGCCATTATGTACGACAGGCTTGGCGATTTTGAGCCGGAGCTTGAGGCGTTTGCAAAATCTCTCGAATTTGACGGCAAGAAGCCCTCGGAATGCGTAGATATAATCGAGAGCACGAGGCTCAGCGTTGAGGCGTGGGAAACCCTCGGTCAGTACGTTGACCGTATAGATGTAGATAAAAGCAATGAGTTCGTTTGCACGTACATACGCGCCGTAAATGCTGCTATTGCATCTGACGCCGAGCGTGCAGAGAAGCTTTACAGTGAGTGCGTAAGGCTCGGTGCATCTCGTGACAGACTTCGCCAGCGCCTTGAATATCACAGACACAGAGAACACGCTACCGCCGAGGAATAAGGCGTTTTGGAAAAGGACGTATAAGCTTCAATGTTAGGTAACATAGTAAATTTCGGCACAATTTTAGTCGCCGCGCTCGTCGGCAGCCTTTTGCGCCGCGGAATACCGAAAAAAATAGTTGATGCAATGCTTGCGGCGATGGCATTGTGCGTTATTTACATAGCCATTGACGGTCTTCATATCGGAGAGGGCGTAATAAACCCTCTTGTCGTGATAATTTCGATGGGGCTTGGCGTTGCGATAGGAACGCTTCTCAATATTGACGGTGCGCTTAACCGTTTCGGCGAGCTTCTTCAGAAAAAGCTGTCGAGAAAGGACGGCGACGGTGAAAAGAGCAGCATAGCTGAGGCTTTCGTCACAACGACAATGATATTCTGTATCGGTGCGATGTCGATAAACGGGGCACTCACCGCAGCTCAGGGTGATCACACGATTCTTCTGGCAAAATCGGTTATTGATATGATAACCTGCCTTGTTTTATCTGCAACTCTGGGGATCGGATGTGTGCTTTCCGCCTTCTCAACTCTTGCATATCAGGGTGGATTAACTCTCATTTTCTACCTGATAATTTCGCACGTGGATAACACCTCGCCTATGTATACCGCTATTATCAACCATATCGGCTGTGTAGGCTCGCTGATTATTTTGGTTATAGGTCTTAATATGCTGGGAATAACGAAGCTGAAAACGGCGGATTTCATCCCTGCAATGCTACTCCCCCTTGTGATTTGTCCGCTGATGAGCGTTTTTGGAATATTGTAAGAATTCAGCTGTTTTTTGTGCGACTGAGGTAAGCGTTTTTGCCTTGGTCGCCTTTTTGTTTGCAGTTTTTGCACATTTTTGTCATAAAGCGAACATTTTTTGTAAATTTCTATTGACATGATTTTAACAATGTGCTAAACTAAATTAACGCTTTTGTTTTTTGAACGAATTATTGGTTCGACTCTTAGGGCGTTTTGCGTGAAGGATTTTTGCCCTGCACCAAGGAGAAATTGAAAAATGGAAGGCCGCCGACATCTGTCGGCGGCTTTCCTTCTTTAATATTTTGTTTCGTTATTTCTTTCTTCCGGCATTGTGGAGCAGCTCGTGCTTGATATCCCACAGCTTCTGCGACAGGTCTACGTAATATCTGTGAGGATTCTCAAATCTCTTAACCTCTTCCCAGAGCTTATCAACCTGCGACAGACAGTACGCACGCACGTCCGCTATTGCGGGGGCTTCATAAACGCACTCGCCGTTCTTGAATATGGGCACCTGAAGCTCGCGGATTTCAAAATTGCTGAAGGTTTTTCTCTTCCACGTGCTGTTAGGGTCAAACAGCTCGAGTGACTTAGCATCCGAGTAATCCTCGTCGTAGGTGCAGAGCAGGTCTGCCTGAGCCTTTCCGGTTTCCTTGTCGTAAAGGCGGTAGAGCTTTTTGAAATGGGGGTTAGTGATCTTTTCTGGGTTTTCGCTGATTTTGATTTTTGGAATAACCCTTCCGTTCTTTTCGGTAGCCACCAGCTTGTAAACACCGCCGAACACAGGCTCGCTCTTTGCGGTTATCAGCCTTTCGCCTACGCCGAAGGAATCAACCTCCGCGCCCTGTGCAATAATGTCGCGTATGATGTGCTCATCCATTGAGTTTGACACTACGATTTTACATTCGGGAAGTCCTGCCTCATTCATCATCTTGCGTATCTTTTTGGTAAGATATGCGATATCGCCGCTGTCTATTCTTACTCCGAATTTGCGTATACCCTTTGGTACTAAAACCTCCTTGAACGCCTTGATTGCATTAGGAACACCGCTGCCAAGGACGTCGTAGGTGTCAACGAGGAGAGTAGCGTTGTTCGGGTAAAGTCGGCAATATGCCTCAAACGCCTCGTATTCAGTATCAAACATCTGCACCCACGAGTGCGCCATAGTTCCTGTTGCGGGGATGCCGTAATCGCGGTCGCTTATCGTGCAGGCAGTCGCGGCACAGCCACCGATATACGCAGCTCTTGCGCCGAGTATCGCACCGTCGGAGCCCTGTGCTCTGCGCGAGCCGAATTCCGCAATAGGACGGCCCTGAGCCGCGCGCACTATGCGGTTTGCCTTGGTTGCGATGAGGGACTGATGATTTATCGCAAGGAGCACGAAGGTTTCTATAAACTGCGCCTCAATAGCCGGTGCCTTTACCGTCAGTATCGGCTCGTTCGGAAATATCGGAGTACCCTCGGGTATGGCATAGATATCACCTGTAAATTTGAAATTCAGAAGGTATTTGAGAAATTCCTCGTCAAAAACCTCTTTTTTACGCAGAAATTCAATATCCTTTTCTGTGAATTTCAGATTTTTGATATAGTCAATTATCTGCTCAAGACCTGCCGCAATAGCAAAGCCGCCTCCGTCGGGAATAGAACGGAAGAAAACGTCGAAATACGCCGTCTCGTTTCTCTTGTCGGACAGAAAATATCCGTTACCCATGGTCAGCTCGTAAAAATCGCAGAGCAGAGTGTAGTTTGTGTTGTTCATTTTTTCTTCCTTCTGAGTATTTGTTGAGAAAATTATAACATGTTTTGAGCAAAACTGCAACAAGAAAAGCGAAAAATATCGCATAACTTATGTAAAATGTTAAAATTTTGCATTTTTTCCTGTAATATGTTGACAATTTCTTTTGCATTATGGTAAAATACTAATGATTATTATAAAATACCCGAGCATTTGCAATTGTATTGATTACGAAGCGTAAGGTTTTGAAAAAGAAGGAATATTATGAATAAGGTCAAGGCTTTTTTGAATCGTAAGGGTGTCGAGCTTTCCGCTCGGAAATATTTCGTAGATGCAATGAGCTCGATGGCAGTGGGACTTTTCTCAACACTGCTTATCGGTACAATTTTTTCTACGCTGGCGAAATACATACATTGGAATCTTCTGTCGGAGATAAGCTACTATGTAACCGCAGGCTTATTCGCTACGGGTGCGGTTTTGGCGGTGGCTATCGCCGCGTGTCTTAAGGCTCCGCCTCTCGTGCTTTGCTCTGCGGGCGTTGTCGGCGCTATGTCAAATGCTCTCGGCGCAACGTTTACTATCGGCGGCACTGAGAAAACACTCACTGCAGGCCCTGCGGGTGTATTCTTCTGTGCATTGGTCGCAGTAGAGCTTGGTAAGATAGTGTCGAAGGAAACGAAGGTTGATATACTCGTAACCCCCTGCGTTACTATCCTTTCGGGTGCTCTTTTGGCAAAGCTTCTGTGTCCTATCATAGCCTACGTTATGTATTGGCTCGGTTATTTTATAAATACCGCAACGGAATATCAGCCGATAATTATGGGAATAGTTATTTCTGTGGTGGTCGGAATAATTCTCACTCTGCCGATAAGCTCGGCGGCGATATGCGCGATAATCGGTATATCCGGACTTGCAGGCGGCGCGGCGGTTGCAGGCTGCTGTGCACAAATGGTTGGCTTTGCCGTTATCAGCTTCCGCGAAAACAGATGGGGCGGTATAGTTGCTCAGGGACTCGGTACGTCGATGCTTCAGATGGGCAATATTGTGAGAAAGCCGATTATATGGATACCCGCAACTCTTGCCTCTGCAATAACAGGACCTCTTGCTACGGCGGTGTTCGGACTCCGCTGTAACGGTGTCAGCGCAGGAATGGGAACCTGCGGTCTTGTCGGACCTCTCGGAGTTATCGAGGCTACCGATATGAATGGACTCACTGTTACAGGACTCATTCTCATCTGCTTCGTTCTGCCCGCAATTCTCTCGCTTTTATTCAGCGAATTTATGAGATGCAGGGGCTGGATAAAATTCGGCGATATGCAGCTCGACGAGTTTTCGGATCTTCACGTTAAGAACAAGTCGGCTGAAAAGACAGTTGCGTAATTGCGAAAAAATCATAAAATTGTTAATACTGAACACTATGTGTTTCGAAATTATAAGGAGATAAAATTATGACAAACAACAAGACAGTTCTCTCTTGGATTGATGAAATTAAAAATCTCGTTAATCCCTCCGAGGTAGTCTGGATCGACGGTAGCGAGGAGCAGGCAGAATGGCTCAGAGCAAAGGCGGTTAAGACAGGAGAAATGCACAAGCTCAATGAGGAGAAGCTCCCCGGCTGCTACCTTCACAGAACCAAGCCCAACGACGTTGCGCGCGTTGAGGACAGAACCTTCATCTGTGCAAGGAAGGAAGAGGATGCAGGCCCTACTAACCATTGGTGCGATCCTCAGGATATGTATAAGAAGCTCTATGATATTGCAAGAGGCTCTTATGCAGGCAGAACCATGTATATCATTCCCTTCTCGATGGGCCCCATCGGCTCTCCTCTCGCAAAGATAGGTGTTGAGATAACCGACTCGATATACGTTGTTCTCAATATGATAATCATGACTCGCGTAGGCGAGAAGGTCTGGGATGTTCTGGGCGATTCTAACGACTGGGTACGCGGCTTCCACGCTTCCTGCGAGGTTGACCCTGAGAAGAGATATATCTACCAGTTCCCCGAGGACAATACCATAATCACGGTTAACTCCGCATACGGCGGAAACGTTCTGCTCGGTAAGAAGTGCTTTGCTCTCCGTATCGCTTCCTATCAGGGAAGAAAAGAGGGCTGGATGGCTGAGCATATGCTCATTCTCGGTCTTGAGAATCCGAAGGGCGATATTCACTACGTTGCAGCGGCATTCCCCTCTGCTTGCGGTAAGACTAACCTTGCAATGCTCATTCCTCCCAAGTACCTCTCCGACAAGGGCTACAAGATCTGGACTGTCGGCGACGATATCGCATGGATGAGAATAGGCGCAGACGGACGTCTGTATGCAATCAACCCCGA
Source organism: Eubacteriales bacterium (assembly GCA_045593885.1). Lineage (GTDB taxonomy): Bacteria > Bacillota > Clostridia > Oscillospirales > CAG-272 > UBA1740. The sequence continues at coordinate 1,042 of JAZNXN010000034.1, read as the reverse complement.
GAACGGCTTCTTCGGCGTTGCTCCCGGCACTAATGCTAAGTCCAACTATAACGCACTCAAGAGTGCAGAGAAGAATACCATCTTTACAAACGTTGCTCTCAACCTTGACGATAACACGGTATGGTGGGAGGGACTCAACAAGGATCTGCCTGTAAATGCTCTCAACTGGAAGGGCGAGCCCTGGACTGCATCTATGTTTGTCAAGAGTGACAAGACTACCTATGCGGCACATCCCAACAGCCGCTTCACAGCTCCCGCTATCAACTGTCCCTGCATTTCAGAGGACTTTGATAAGGGTGCAGGTGTTCCTATCTCCGCTATCATATTCGGTGGACGCCGTGCTAAGTGTACTCCCCTCGTGTACCAGTCCAAGAGCTGGGATAACGGTGTGTTCATCGGATCTGCTATGGCATCTGAGACCACCGCTGCTGCAGCAGGCGCTGTCGGCGTAGTTCGCCGTGATCCTATGGCAATGCTTCCCTTCTGCGGATACAATATGGGTGACTATTTCCAGCACTGGCTTGATATGGGCAAGAAGCTCGGTGATAAGGCACCTAAGATATTCAACGTTAACTGGTTCAGAACCGATGACGAGGGCAACTTCGTATGGCCCGGATTTGGCGACAATATGCGTGTCCTCAACTGGATAATCGCTCGTTGCGAGGGTAAGGCAGATGCTGTTGAAACTCCTATCGGATATGTTCCTCGTCCCGAGGATATCGACCTGACCGATCTTGATATGGATATGGATGTTCTCAAGGATATTCTCACCGTTGATAAAGAGGTATGGAAGCAGGAGGCAGCCGAGATCGAGGAGCACTACAAGAAGTTTGGCGACAGACTCCCCGAGGAGCTCAAGAATCAGCTTGCTGCTCTCCGTGAGCGTCTTGCATAATTGTCAGGCTGCATAATCTGACAGCTTAATAAATAAAACCACGGGACTGCTGCAGAAAATGCATCTGCGGCAGTCCCGTTGCACTATTGGAAAAATCCGCACTGCGGTGCGGAAATGATATCCGTGTCCTTTGGTCACGGATGATAT
>JAZNXN010000033.1:0-74956 GCA_045593885.1 Eubacteriales bacterium | reverse complement strand
GGGAGAAGGGTTGAGGGGTTGTTTATCCAATCGGGGTTGGCTATTACCCTGAAGGTGTACTCGCTCTCGCCTATGCTCTCAAGCTCGTAATGCACGTCGGTGCTTGTAGCTCCCTTGGCATCGAACATATAGGGCTCGGGGATTCTGAACTTGACGTTCTCGGGCTTATCCGCATAGAAGCTTACACTCTTGCCGTCCTCGGCTACGTCTGCCTTGAGTCCGTGAGAATCTATCTTAAAGGAATATGTATAATCGTCTTTTCTTTCCTTTACTATAATATTCTCCTTAACGGATTCGCCGACAAAGCCGTATTCGATATCCGTTGCCTCGTCAGCGTCCTTGCATACGGCCTTACCGCTTATTGCAAGCCCCTCGCAGTCCTCAACTGTAAGCTCGGTGGCTGTGCTTACCTTGGGCTGATACGTCCATTCGAGAGTAAAGTCACCCTCGGTTACAGATACGCAGGGCTTGTCCTTGCGGATTTTGGCTTTCAGGCTTCCGTATGAGGTTTCGAAGCAGTCGTCAGCCTCTCTCAGACGGTTGTCAATTTCTCTGAGTCGGTTTTCCGACTCGTTTAGGTAGTGCAGGGGAACTGCGCTGATTATCTTCTTTGCGGTTCCGTCGTTGCGAACGAAGGTTTTTGAATTTCTCGTTCTTTTTGTCTTGTCCTCATAAAGAATTGCTTTATCTTCCTTTACGGGATTTGTGATTTTTCTTTGCGATACCTTTACCGTATCGATTTTTTTGTTTTCTTTCATTTTTTATTCCTTTCAAATTTGTTTTTTTGCAGCTGCACCCTCAGTATACAGCTTAATGTGGACAAAAACTGTCCCAATTAAAAAATAAATTTGAAAAAATTTTCGGAAAACAAAAAACGCCAAATCCCTTATAATTATTGACTTGGGCGGCGTTTATAAAAAATATTTACAGCTTAATTAAAAAATGAATTTATTATAGCGCATAATTCGACAAAAACTGACGGTTTGTCCTATGATAAAATATAATCAGAGGTTATTCCCAAAATCTACCACTTTTTCGCAGAAAAATATAAATTTTAATTGGGACAGGTTTTGTCCACATTAGACGCTAAAATGGGAGAAAGGGGGGTAAAAGCTGTGGAAACGCATGAACGGCGCGAAAGCATAATAAAGCTTCTTTATTCGAAGAAATACGAAACCATAGATAATCTTGCGTCAAGATTCGGCGTATCCACACGAACAATACGGCGCGATATTGAATCAATAAGTCTTACGATTCCAATTTATACGAAGGCGGGAAGATACGGCGGCGGAATATACATATTAAAGGAATACAGTCCAAATGTGGGCTATATGAGCGAGAGCGAGCTCTCCCTGCTTGCAAGGATATGCAAAAGCGCCACCTTTCTCACGCAAGATGAAATTGAAATATTAGAGAATATTATGGAAAGGTATACGTATCAAAATATAGAAGAAGGTATTGCTGAAAGAAGCAAGGCTTTTTAGCCTTGCTTTGCTTTTTGCATGTAAAACGCTTTAATATAAACAAAGGGAGGTTATTTATCCCTGTCCCTTAAAATTTGGGCGTATTTGAGGACTGCTATCTGGGTTTTTCCGTCCTCTATTTCGCCGCGCATTACCATAGAGAGAAGGGTGTCGAGGTCGTATTCCCTGACGGTCAAAAACTCGTCCTCGTCAAGCTCTCTTTCGCCAAAATCAAGCCCTTCGGCAAGATACATATATATCCTTTCGCCAAGAATTGCGGGGGACGGAATATATACGCCAAGATAGCTCATTTTCTCTGCCACTGCACCCGTTTCCTCGCGTAGCTCGCGCTTCGCCGCCTCTAAGGGAATTTCATCGGGGGTGTCGAGCTTGCCTGCGGGAATTTCAAGGAAAACACGGCGGTGCGCGTACCTGAATTGCTCCTCAACGAGAATTTTGCCCTCGCGCGTTACTGCCATTATAGCAACGGCTCCGTTGTGCTTTACGTATTCGCGCGTTGCCCTTTTTCCGTTCGGAAGCTCGATTTCATCAACGCACGCGCGTATAACCTTGCCCGAAAAAACCTCTTTTGAGCTTATTTCCCTTTCAAAAAGCTTATCCCTCATAAAACTCTCCTTAAAGCTTGATGTATAAATTATATCACTTTTTGGAGAGAATGAAAAGAGAAAATTAATTTTTCAACCATTATTCCTCTGTCGTTGGAGCTGTAGTGGGCGGTGTCGGCGCTGGTGCTCTCTGTTCGAGTGGGGATAATTCTGCCATTGAAAACTCGTTGAGTATAATTTCCTCGCCGTTATAGAGCGCGTCGTAGCAGTCGGTGAAATCGGGCACATCAACCCTGACACCCTCAATATGAATGAAGCGCGCCCGCTCGTATTCGTAGCTTGACAACGGGCGTTCAAACGCGTCGTCCGACTGCGCCGCGACAAGATACGAGCCACCCTCGGCACCTACCACCAGAAGCGTATGGTAAAAGTCGGTGGCGTTTCCGAGCTGAATCACATCACCAACCTCGAGCTCGCCCTCGCCAACCTCTCTGCCGAAGGGGCCGAGCCCCTCATTTGATGTTATGAAATTATAGAAAAATTCAACGCCCGTCCAAGACGCAGTTCTGTCCGCATCCGAAAGATAGTACCACCCGAAAATCGGGGTGAAATTCATCACACAGCTGCCTGCGTAAACGCATTGGGATACGAAATTCGTACAGTTTCCGCCCATTCCCGAATAATTCGTGAACAGGGGATTTCTCGAAAACGCCCACTTTTTTGCGTATTCGTACGCGCGCTCCCTGTTGTATATTTTTATCACTAACATAAGCTCACCTCCGTATATTATATGAAAAGTTAAAAAATTTTGATAATACCACTTGAAAAAATGCAATTTATGTTGTATAATGAAATGTATTTTGTATGACGGATTTTTATTATGCCGCCGTGCTGTATAAATTTTATTTATAAAATCGTGCCAAAGGTGCGAGAGGAGCATTTATGAAAAATGAACGCAGAGTAGGTACAGTTTCAAGAGGAATACGCTGCCCTATAATCAGAGAGGGCGACGACCTCGCCGCTATCGTTACGGATAGCGTTATCGAGGCGGCTGAGTGCGAGGGCTTTGAGCTTCGTGACCGCGACGTCATCTCGATAACCGAATCTATCGTTGCGAGGGCACAGGGCAACTATGCTTCCATTGACGATATCGCCGCTGACGTTAAGGCAAAAATCGGCTCTGACACAATCGGAGTTATTTTCCCCATACTTTCCCGCAACCGCTTTGCTATATGTCTTCGCGGAATTGCAAAGGCGGCGAAGAAGATAGTTCTCATGCTCTCATACCCCTCCGACGAGGTAGGAAACGAGCTTGTCAGCCTTGACAAGATTGACGCCGCAGGTGTAAATCCCTACAGCGACGTGCTTTCCCTTTCCCGCTACCGCGAGCTTTTCGGTGAGAACAGGCACGAGTTTACGGGCGTTGACTACGTTGAATATTACGCAAATCTCATAAAGGAAATGGGTGCCGAGGTTGAGATAATCTTTGCAAATCAGGCAAAATTCGTGCTTGACTACGCAGACCATATAATAACCTGCGACATTCATACCAGAGCGCGCACCAAGCGTATACTCAAGGCGGCGGGAGCAAAGGTCGTTCTCGGCCTTGACGATATTCTCACCGCACCTGTAAACGGCAGCGGCTGCAACGAAAAGTACGGACTTCTCGGCTCGAACAAATCGACTGAGGATAAGATAAAGCTTTTCCCCCGCGAGTGCCGCGATCTCGTGCTTGATATTCAGAAGCGCGTTCTTGAGAGAACGGGCAAGCACGTCGAGGTTATGGTCTACGGTGACGGCGCGTTTAAGGATCCGAAGGGTAAAATCTGGGAGCTTGCAGACCCCGTTGTTTCCCCCGCGCATACCGACGGGCTCATAGGTACCCCCAACGAGTTGAAGCTCAAGTATCTTGCCGACAACGATTTTGCAAATCTCAGCGGTGAGGAGCTTAAAAAGGCGATATCCGACAGCATAAAGGCAAAAGGGGATAACCTTGTCGGCAACATGGCATCACAGGGAACAACCCCCCGTCAGCTCACCGACCTCATAGGCTCGCTCTGCGACCTTACGAGCGGTTCGGGTGACAAGGGAACGCCGGTAGTTCTTGTACAGGGTTACTTCGACAACTACACCAACTAATCCCGGCTTGTGTATTTCGGCGTCTTCCGCCGTTTTCCCTCACTCTCGCCGTATTCTATACGGCTTCGGATGAAAGAACGACGAAATCCATCCAAAATACACTGCACCGATACGGTGGCTTATGCCGTTTTCTCTCACGATATGAGGTACAAATGTAAAAATAAAAACGGACCGATGGGTCCGTTTTTTGTTATGCTTTGGAAAAGTTGCTTTTATTTGAGTCGGTGTTATGACGAGCGCTTTTTGAGGTTGCCGATAACCTTGCCGCAGCAGATAAAATCGGTGAAGCGGCTGAGGGGAATATCCTCGTACTTAGGGTTGAGGGAGTGCAGGTACTTGCCCATAAAGCGCTTGAAATAGCCCTCACCGTCGCCGACGAATATGCCAAGCTCGCCCTTTTCAACATAGCTTTGCTTCTGCACGAGCAGAATATCGCCGTTGTGAAAGGACGGCTCCATGCTGTTGCCGCTGACCTTCAGCGCAAAATCCGCAAGGCGCGCGGTATAGCTCGAGCGCACCTGAATATTCTCGCTGTCGCTGTTGTCAAGAATTGCGCCCGTACCTGCGGAAACGGGGAGCATAAAGAGGGGAAGGGTAATTATCTCGGTATTTTTCTGTCTGTCGGTATCGACGATAATTTTCTTGTCATTTTCATCGCTGACGCGCTCGATTTCCTTGTCAATCAGAAGCTCCACGAGATTTTTGCCGCGCTCGTCGAGCAAACGGTAATTTTTCACAAGCTCGCGCTCCTCCTCGGAAAGATGAGATAATGCGTCCTTTCCGGATATAAGCGAATCAAGCGGGCAATCAAGCGCCTGCGCGATTTTATATGCCACGCTGAGCTTGGGCTCGTCGGTTGCGCCCGACAAAATCTTCGTCAGCGTGCCGAGTGGAACTCCTGCAAGCTCCGCGAGTGCGCGCGAGGTCATCTTTTTTTGCTTTTTCAGCTCCTTAACTCTTGATATAAAGCTCATATTTACCTCCGTTGATTTTCCGTTTCGGGATATTTTTTAACTGAAAATTCGCTAAAAAATTTCTCATTTGGTAAAAGAATTATAAACCATACTTTCTCATTTGTCAAGAGAAAAACACAAAAAAAGCAAAATATTTTTCCAAAACAGAAAAATATTTTGCCTATGTCATACAAAAATCGGTGAAAATTATTCCGATTTTTTCTTTTTATACTCAATAAATTCCTCGTAGCTTCCGCTGTAATCGTAGATTGTTCCGTCATCCTTGATTTCAATAATTCTGTTTGCGACGGTATTCATCATCTCGTAGTCGTGGGTTGCGAAAAGCACGTTGCCCTTGAAGTCGGAAAGACCGTTGTTTACTGCGGTTATAGATTCAAGGTCGAGGTGGTCGGTGGGGTTGTCGAGTAAAAGCACGTTTGAGCCGAAAAGCATCATACGAGAGAACATACATCTCACCTTTTCACCGCCCGAAAGAACGCTGACGGGCTTGAAAACGCTGTCGTTTGAGAACAGCATTCTGCCCAGAAATCCGCGCAGATAGGTTTCGGTCTGATCCTTCGAGTATTGGCGCATCCAGTCGAGTATGCTCTCCTTATGTCCGTCGAAATAGTCGGTGTTGTCGTGGGGAAAATATGACTTGGTTATGCTCACACCCCACTTGAAGCTGCCCTCAAAGTCGGTGTCCTCCTCCATGAGCACACGGAAAAGCGAGGTTATCGCCAGCTCGTTGCCGACAAACGCAATCTTGTCCCCGTGATTCACGGTGAAGGTTACGCTGTCAAGAAGCTTCTTTCCGTCAACCGTCTTTGAGAGGTTAGTGACAAACAGTATATCCTTGCCCGCCTCCCTGTCCATATCAAAGCCGATGAATGGATAGCGGCGGCTGGATGCGGGAAGCTCCTCAACAGTTATTTTATCGAGTAGCTTGCGCCTCGACGTTGCCTGCTTCGATTTCGATTTATTTGCGGAGAAGCGGGCGATGAAGGACTGAAGCTCCTTTATCTTTTCCTCGTTTCTCTTATTCTGCTGCTTTATCATACGCTGGATAAGCTGGCTTGATTCATACCAAAACTCGTAGTTTCCGACGTACATCTTTATCTGCGAGTAGTCAATATCAACGATATTGGTGCATACGTCGTTTAAGAAATGACGGTCGTGCGATACGACCAGCACCGTGCCGAAATATCCCGCTAAAAATTCCTCGAGCCACGCGATAGCCTCGACGTCAAGACCGTTTGTGGGCTCGTCAAGCAGAATTATCTCGGGGTTGCCGAAGAGCGCCTGAGCGAGCAAAACCTTGACCTTCTCGCTTTCCTTCAGCTGTGACATCATCATATAAAGGTAGGATTCGTCAAGTCCGAGTCCCTGTATCAGCTTCGACGCGTCAGAGTCTGCCTCCCAGCCGCCGAGCTCGGCAAATTCGCCCTCAAGCTCGGATGCGCGGATGCCGTCTTCCTCGGTGAAGTCCTCCTTCGCGTAAAGCGCGTCCTTCTCCTTTCCTATCTCATATAGCCTTGCGTTACCCATAATGACGGTGTCGAGCACGGTATACTCCTCGAATGCGAAGTGGTCCTGCCTGAGAACCGACATACGAAGGTTTTCGGGTATCGTTACAGTACCCCTTGACGGCTCGAGCTCCTTGCAGAGAAGCTTGAGAAAGGTGGACTTGCCCGCGCCGTTTGCACCGATAATTCCGTAGCAGTTGCCCGGGGTGAATTTGAGATTTACGTCCTTGAAAAGAGTTTGTGTTCCAAAATTAAAGCTTAAATCGGTTATTGTAATCATTTTATATCCTTATGCGTTGTTTATATCCTTGCCCTCAAGGGCTACCATTACCGAGCGGAAAACTGCCGCCGCCATAATCCTCTTTGACTTGCTGTCCGACTCCATATCCGTACGCAGTCTGCGGAATACCTCTCCGGGAACAGTCTTGTCCGCCATGAGATAATCGTACTCAAAAAGCGGCAGGGTTTCGTCGGTTATCTGCAAGGAATAGGTCCTTTCGGCTATTCCCTCAAGAGTTTTCGGAATTATTACGTCGGGGCGCACATTGCCTGTGAAGGTGAGGTAGAGTGTTGTTGAGTTATCCACCTTTTTATCGGTTATCAGCTTCTCGCAGCGCGCGATTATCTCGCCGACCGAGCGAGCCTTGTCCACGTTGAGCGAAAGGCTCATATATCTGTGCGAGGTAAACTGCTTTCTTGAGAAGGACAGCTGCCAGCCCCCGTCGGTATCGGTTGCGGTTATGACGTTGTAGCCGCCCCATCCGGTTTCCTCCTGATTCCTTCCGTCGAAGAAGCCAGAATAGAGATAGTAGGAGCTGCCAACCCTCTTTGCCTTGTTATATGCGTGCTGATGCGAGAAAAGGCATACGTCTGCGCCAAAGCTCTCGATATCGCTCTCGAGCACCGAGAAATAGTTGCTCATTGCCTCGGTGACATCGCAGTGCCCGAGAACTATTTTGAGAAGGGGTGTTGCATCTGCCTCTTTTCCCGCAAGGGGACAGGTGTTTCTCGCATTCTTGTTCATCGACCAGCCGTATATCGCCATTTTCTGTTCCTTCAGGGTTATTCGCTTCATCGCGCCCTTGGTAAACACGCTGACGTTTTCGGGCAGAATCCTCGACGTATACAGAGGACAGTCACAGTCGCACTCACCGGGGGCTATAACGAACTGTACCGTGGGGTTAGAGCAGAAAAGGTCGATTACGGCGTTCAGAACTGCCGCATCAGGTGCGGGAAAATCAAACAAATCACCGCTGATGAGCACTGCGTCCGCCCCTGCCGATATCTCGGTATTGACAGCACAGACAAAGCCCGAAAGAAGCCTGTCCCGAAGCGCAGCACTATCCTCTGGGGTTACGCCCTGATAAATGCCGCCGAGGTGTATGTCACCGCAGTGCATTATCTTAATTCTGTTCTTTTTTGGAGCAGCCATTTTCAACCCTTCCTTTCAAACGTTCTATATAAGTATACCATAAATGACAAAATTATTCAACATTCTTTGTAAAATATCTTTTTTAACCCCTTGAAGTATTTATATAAATGTGATATAATTAGTAAAAACGGACAATAAACGGAGGCAGATTTATGCTCGCGCTCGCAGTCAGAAACACAAAAAAGCTTGTTCGCGCACAGGTCAAGGAGCAGAATATTAGAATCGGTAACCGCTTCACGAAGAAGGGGAACGCCGCGCTCATGGCATCCCTTGCCGACACGGTTGAGAGGGAGAGCGTCAGCATACTTTGCCCGGGTGCAGGCACAGGAATACTGCCAGCCGCGCTCGTTGAAGAGATATGTAAAAGGGGCTCGGCGGTTAAGTTTATCGACCTTGTCTGCTATGAAAACGAGCCTATGTTTATCCCTATGCTCACTGATAATCTTGAGCGCATAAGGAAAAAGTGCAAGCACGATTATAATATCAGGTTAAGAATCAAGGTGGTAGAGGAGGATTTTATTCTCAAGAGCCGGTGCGTATACCCCGATATGAAGCGCAAGAGCGACGTTTTCGGCGGCTACGACTACGCAATTCTCAATCCCCCCGACGAGCTGTGTGAGAGAAGCTCTCAGTATGCCAACGCGACGCCCGATATCGTGTCCGCGAGCATTTCTTCGGGATATATATTCACGGCGCTGGCACTTGACGAGCTGGGCGAGGGCGGTCAGCTAATCGCGTACCTTCCGACGGCGATGGCGTACGGCGCATATCATCAGAAATTCAGAAAATATATTTTCGAGCGCTCAGTCCTTGCGCGTATGCACGTGTTCGTTGACGGTAAGCGCGCAGATGCCGCAGTCAAGAAAAATTTCATCATCAAGACGGTGAAGGGCGCGCCCGTGCCGAGAAACACAACCGTTTCCTCATCTCTCGGCGACGAATTTTCGGATAACGCCAACAATCTGCCGCAACTGCCCTATGAGTTTGTGGTGCGCTCCGAGTATTCCGGCATTACACTTGTCAGAAGCGTTGACGAGCTTCGCAATTACATATTCGTGGCGTCAATGCCCAACACGCTTTCCTCGCTCGGTCTTAAAATACGCACGGGGCTCACCCTTGAATCGCGATATCCCGAATTTATATCCAATACTGCGGGCGATGGCAGAATCCCTCTCATTACCCCGAAAAATCTGCGCTACGGCTATATTGATATGGACGTATCGAGGAAATATATTCAGCCGATAATTCCATCGCTGTCCCAGCAGAACAAGAACATTCTTGTTATGAAGCGCGTGCCCTCACGCTCTGACGGACGGCATCTGGTGTGTGCCGTTTATCTTGCATCGCAAAATTACGGATATGAGAGCATCAGCACGCATAACAAGCTCGTATACATAGATTACTCGGACGAGAGGGAAATGGACAGCGCGGAGCTCCACGGTCTTTACGCGCTTTTGTCGAGTACCCTTTACGAAAAATATTGCTCGGTGATATCGGGAGAGGGGCTCGTCAGCGTAGGCGACTATTCAAATATTCCTCTGCCCGATATACGCGTGATACGGGCGATAGGCGAGAGCCTGTCCACCGCGCGCACCCTGTCCTCACGCGCCTGCGACAACCTCGTTAACCGTGCGCTCGGACTGACAAAATAAAATATTTAATACATTTTTTGAAAAAACACTTGATTTTTAGAAATTTGTGTGATAGAATAACAACGTTATAGTGTCCTTATGGACAAATTTGATTAATTTTTGGGAGGTATAAGCCCGTTTTTCGGTGGGCAAGATTTAATTATGACAGTTCTTCAGATTGTTTTTGCTGTACTTCTTATGGTACTCGGCGTATTCCTTATAGTAGCGGTTCTTCTCCAGAAGTCCAAGTCTCAGGGACTTTCCGGAACTATTGCAGGAGGTGCTGAAACCTTCTACGGTAAGGGACTCGGCTCCAAGAAGGAAAAGATACTTTCGATAGCAACGCTGGTTGCGGCAATCCTGTTCGTTGTTCTCGCAATTGCAATGTATTGCATGCAGTACACGGGTACGGAGTCTACGCTGTTCGGCGAGAGCTGGAAGCAGTTTATTGAGTAATAGCAAGGGTGGGACGGACAGTCCCACCTTTTTTGGTGATTTATTATGAAGAAAAATAAGAATATAAGAAAGCATAAGAGCAGAGGGGCGCAGAGCAAGCTCTATCGTGGGCTTGAGAGAAAAAAGCATAAGCCCACGCAGAAAAAAACGGCTATAGGTGAATTTCGCTCTACGCGCTACGGCTACGGCTTTGTCAGCGCAGAGGGACTGCGCGAGGACGTATTTATCCCTGCGGCGAAGGCATCCCGTGCCCTCAACGGTGACAAGGTTAAAATTTCATATTTTTGCGGCTATGACGAAAGGCTTGAGGGAGAGGTTGTTGAAATCCTCGAATATTCGAGTGCTGAGGTGGTAGGCACGCTATGCTCGCATACCGCAGGCAGAAATGCAGCAAGGCAGGGAAGAATGAGAGGGGTAACGCGCTATTTCGTGATACCCGACAGCTCAAAAATCGGCGAAATCGGCGTAGTACCGCCCCCCGATGCAGTCGAGGGTGATAAGGTTTTGGTCAAGCTTGACCGCAAGAGCCGTATGGGGCTTTTCGGTACGATAACCGAAAACTTCGGACCTGCGGATTCAAGAGAGGCAAACTATCTTGCCATACTCTCGGAGAACGGAATAGAAACCGAATTTGAGCCTGAGGCAATATCCCTCGCCAAGTGTCTGTCACAGATGCCAATAACGCTTGAGGGCAGAAAAGATTTCACCGACAAAATGATTTTCACAATCGACGGTGCAGATGCCAAGGACCTTGACGATGCGATATCCCTCGACGTTCTTGAAAACGGCGATTATCTTCTGGGTGTTCATATAGCTGACGTCAGCGAGTACGTCACACCGAAAACCGCGCTCGACCGTGCGGCAATGAGAAGGGGTACGAGCGTTTATTTCACCGACAAGGTGGTGCCTATGCTCCCCCGTGCACTCTCAAACGGCGCCTGCTCGCTAAATGCGGGAGAGAAAAAATATGCGCTGAGTGCATTTATTACCCTTACACCCGACGGAAAAATCAAGTCGACAAGGGTGGAAAAGAGTGTAATAGAATCAAAAATCAGGGGTGTTTACAGCGAGGTAAACGACCTGTTCGACAAGGGCGAGGACTCGGAGTTCTTCGGAAAATACAAGTCGGCATACCCGACGCTTTGTAAAATGCGGGAGCTCTATCTCATTCTCTTGCACCGCGCAGTAGAGAGGGGTGCTATGGAGCTTGACCGTGCGGAAGCGAGAATTCTGCTTGACGACAGGGGTGAGCCCGTCGATATTCTGCGCCGCGAGAGAGGAGATGCCGAGCGCCTGATAGAGCAGTTTATGCTCGCCGCAAACGAGGGGGTTGCCACACTTATGAAGGAAAAGGACTACCCATGCGTTTACAGAATACACGAGCCGCCCGTGGCGGAGAAGCTTCATGATTTCCTCTCCTTCGCTCACAACTCGGGCTTTGATTTGTCGGGTGTCGGCAAAAATATAACAGGCAAGGATTTTCAGCGCATACTCGAAAAGGCGCGCGACAGCGGCAAGGGAGATGCGGTTTCCTATATAATTCTTCGCACGATGGCGAAGGCAAAGTATTCGGATAGGTGTGTCGGGCATTTCGGACTCGGCATTGAGAGATACTGCCATTTCACCTCGCCGATAAGACGCTTGTCCGACCTTGCCACTCACAGAATAATAAAGGCAACGCTGATTTCGGGTGACACCCCCAATAAATATACTGGCTACGCGCGCCGTGCGGCTGCGGCGGCGAGCGAGGCAGAGCTGCGCGCTATGACTGCGGAGAGGGCAATAGACGACCTCTATAAATGTATCTATATGGAGAAATTTATCGGAGAGGAATTTGACGCGTCGATAACTATGATTACCTCGTTTGGAATCTTCGCGGAGCTCGAAAATACCTGCGAGGGACTCATACTTCTTTCCGAGCTTGGCGAAGGCTTTATTTACGACGAGAAAAATATAGCTCTGTATTCGGGCGAGAGAAAATACTGTCTTGCTGACAAAATCAGGGTGAGGGTTATCAGCACCGATATTTCCGCCAGACGTGTGCGCTTCGCCCTTGTAAATGAATAAAAAGAGGACGGACGTTCTGCTTTCGGAGAACAAATACAATCCCCTTCTCACTAACGAAGGCTTGGAAATGTTGGATTATTTCCCATTGGGATAATTAAAATTATCCGAGCAGGCAAAGGATAAGAAAATACTAAAAATGCAAATGTAAACGGTTGTTTACAGGCAAAAAAGGAACGGTGAAAACCGTTCCTTTGTTTTTTTACTGTTTTTAATTATCGAATTTCAAAGTCAAGCATTTTCGGCAAAGGATTTTAATTATCCAGCATTGTTTTTACGACGCTGTTGAGAAATTCGCGCTTGAGATTTGCCTTCGAGGTGTCGTAGCCACCCTCTGCCGCCTTCTTGTACCACATATTTGCGGTGGTGCGGTTTTCCTCAACTCCTATGCCGAATTCGTAGTGACAGCCGATGAGGTATTGCGCCCGTGCACTGCCCGTTTTCGCTGCGTACAGGCGAATCTGCAATGCCTTGTTCGCCTCGCCTCGCTTGTATACCACGCATGAGGTGGAGTATAGCCTCTGCGCCGCCTTCCTTCTCTTGCGCTCGTCCATCTTGTCGAGCACCGATTTTGCCTCGGTAATTCCATTGTCGAGAGCCGCTGTCATAAGTGCACGCGCCTTTTTGTAGCTGTATTCAACACCCTGTCCCTTGAGATAACAAAGACCGAGGTTGAAGCGCGCGATATCCGAGCCCAAGGAAATCGCTCTTATATAGCACTCAACGCTCTTTTTGTAGTCCTTTTCGCAGCCGGTGCCCTTCTGATAGCATTTTCCGAGGTTGCAGAGTGCGCCGCTGTGGTTAAATTCCGCCGCCTCTGAATAGCAGGCGAATGCCGTTTCCTCGTCACCGATTCCTTCGGCATCTATTCCTCTGTTAAAGGAGCTTTCAACGTACTGATGAATTTTCTGCATCTTCGCCAGCGCTTCCTCGTAGCCCTGTGAGCCTGCCTTCTCATACCATTTTCCCGCGAGGGGTATGTTACATTCAACGATGTCACCCTCAAAATAGCAGTTTGCGAGCGTGTATTGCGCCTGAGCATTTCCACTCTCTGCAGCGCGCCTGTAATATTCCATAGCGCGTGCATAGTCACGCTCGAAAATTCCGTCGCGGTAGCAGTCGCCGAGGTAGAGCGTTGCAAAGCTGCAGCCCTTCGCATGAGCCGCCTCGAGCAATCTCCGTCCTTCCTCAACGTCGGCGGCGACGCCGTAGCCGTTTATGTAGCAGTATGCCAGACGGTCCTGCGCGGGCATATAGCCCTCGTCTGCAGAGAGGTAAAACAGCTTGTACGCTATCGTGTATTCCTTTTCCTTCAGCGCGCGCTGACCGAGCTCGTATCTTTCCTCGGAGCGACGCAGCTTTATGATGTTTTCGGGTGACTCGGCAATTCCCTGGTCAAGACGGGATAGCATTGCGTGCGCCTGCTTGCTCACGCCGTCGTATTTGAGCAGAAACCATCTCGCAACGGCGTAGTTTGCATCAATAACCTTGCCCTCGGTGAATATCTCTGCTATTTCGAGCGCGGCGGTGACACTGCCGCTCTCCGCGCTCTGCGCCAGCCAATATATTGCGTGCTTCGGCGAGGGGGTTGTGCCCTCACCCTTGTCATAGCAGTGCGACAGCTTGTACTGTGCATCGGGATTTCCGAACTCTGCCGAAACGCGCAGCCAGAAATACGCAATATCCGAGGGATTATTTACCGTACAGTTGTCAAGAATTAAACACGCGAGCTTATACTGCGCCTTCGAGAGTCCCTGACGGGCGGCGCACTTGTACCATACGAGAGCATTATCAATGCTTTTCTTTACACCGATGCCCTCCTCAAGACAGCGGGCATACTCATACTGAGCCTCAGCCTCGCCCATTTTAGCGGCGGCGGCGTAAAGCTCGGCTATCTCCCTTTTACTGTTGAGGAGCCTGCCTCTCAGACTTTTGTCATTCTGGAGTGCATACGCCTTCGCCATTATCATTTCGGGATTTTTAAGATTGTCGGTTATTTCGTAGCAGAAGGGACACTCGGATGCGTGCTCGTTATCCCATTCTCTTCCGCATTTTTCACAGCTTACCTTCATATTTCCTCCAAAAGACAAACCTTACACTATTATTTTATAACTTTTTAATTTTTTTGTCAAGTATTCTGTTCACCTTCCTTGACAACTTTGTATTTTGCCGTTATAATTAATCTTGTAAACTGTCAGAATAGCGAGGATTTTTCTATGGAAATCAAGTATTTTACACCCGCCACCCCCGAGAGCTGCGGAGTCAGTAGCGAATGGATATCCGACTTCGCAGCCGAGCTGGCAAGGCAGCTGCCCGACCAGGTACCTCACGGCTGGGCTCTTTATAGGCACAAAAAGCTCTTGGCGAAGGCAATATATGCACCGTTTGACGACACAACGCCGCAGATGGTATGCTCGGTCAGCAAGTCCTTCACCTCAACCGCTATCGGCTTCTGCGTTCAGGAGGGGCTTTTGAAGGTTACCGATAAAATCGCGGACTATTTCCCCGACAAGCTCCCCGAAAACATACAAGAGGAGATGCTCGAGGTAACCGTTGAGGACCTTCTTTCCATGAGAGTGGGACAGAAGGGAGAAATTGTACATAAGGGCTCGGGCGCCAAGAAAGCACCCGACAGAGTGAGAGCCTTCTTTGAAAATCCGATAGTACATCCAGTGGGAAGCGTTTTCGGCTACAACGGCTCGCTCACGCATACACTGGCTGCACTCGTAAACAGGGTGACGGGTATGGATATACTCGATTACCTGAATGACCGCCTTTTCAAAAAGCTCGGAATGCCCGTACCACCCACGCCGAGAACGGAGTTGGGCCTTATCTGGGCGGATTCGGGTATGAGGTTTACTCAGGAACAGATAGCAAGGCTCGGTCAGTTCTATCTTGACAAGGGCATGTGGAACGGCGAGCAGCTTCTCTCTCGCGAGTGGTGCGAGAATGCAACGAGGGCGCACGTTGGAACAGAAAATTGCGGCACGGGAATAGATTGGCAGCAGGGATACTGCTATCAGTTCTGGCGCGGCAGACACAACACCTTCCGCTTCTGCGGTGCATACGGTCAGTTCTGTATAGTTATGCCCGACCTTGACGCGCTGTTCGTCTATCAGGGCGGAACAGATAATGAGAAAATTCAGTTCGTCGTGCCCATATTCTACGATATGATAATGTCGAAAATGAGGGGTGACGTAAACTTCCTTCCCGAAAACCCGACAGAGCAGGAAAAAATGCAGAAAACCCTGTCTGAGCTCACGGTTAACCGCATAAATTCCACAAAATCACCCATTGAAAGCGCTATTTGTAAACAAAGGTTTACGTCAGAGCTCGCTAATCTTTCGGAAATTTCCTTCAATTTTGAGGGTGATACGTTGACTGTTGATGCAACACTTTCCGACGGCATGCGTATAATTTACCCCGCAGGACGAAATGGTTTCGCCCTTACCGACGAGCCGATTAAGACATCGTTCTGCCACATGGACGAGTGCGACAATTCAAAATTTGCATCCTCGTTCTATTGGGAGCAGCCGGGACATCTGATAGTTACCACCCACCTTCTTGCCTCGATGACGATGTTCAAAATAGATGCTGTGTTTGACCGCGAGGGCGCAAAAATTGCCCTGAATACTGTACGCGGAAGATTCGATAAATAACTTACACCGTGCGCCGACGGATTTGTGCCGTGCCGAGCGCACGGCTTTTCTTTCTGGGCTTTTTCCTCACCGTTTTACTTTTTTATTTCATTGCTGCTTTTCCGCTCGGTGCTGTAATTCAAGCTTAGGGGTATTGTTAGGCTCTGCCTGCCGCTCTTTGCTATACTCGCTGATAAAAAGAAGGCATTGTTTACAAAAATAAACGGTAAAAATTGTGCAACCTGCCAAAGTTTTTTTAATTTTGCGAAAAGGCTTGTTTTTTCCGCTTGTTTATGTAATAATGGTCGTAACAAGCGCATGCGCGTACGTGTGCGTGAGTGAAAAGATATTAAATTAAAAGCAATAAAATATTTAAGCGAGGAATTAACTATGAAAAAGTATCAGGTTTTTGTAGCGACAAACGGTAGCGACGAGAACGATGGCTCGATAGGTGCGCCTCTTGCCACTATCGAGGAAGCGAAAAAGAGGGTTAAGAAATACCGCGACACAGGTGCGAAAATCACCGTAAACATCCGTGGCGGTGATTACTACCCTCAAAAAACCGTGTGGTTCAGTGCGGACGATGGCGGAATTTCCACCGATAACCCCATAGTTTACAGGGCATATAGAAATGAAAAGGTAACCTTTTTTGGCGGACGTCCGATACCGAAGGATAAGATTTCGCGCGTCACCGACGAGTCGGTGCTTTCCCGTATAATTGACAAGAAGGCGGCAAAGAAGCTCCTTCAGGTTGACCTTTCGGATATAGTCGACCATATAAAGCCTCTGTTTGCGTGGTCTAACGACAGCCGTGCTCATTTTCCCAACATTTTCTATCAGAACGGAAAATATATGGAGCTTGCGCGCTGGCCGAAGCGCGGAGATGACCTCGCTAAGTGGGGCCCCTATGCGGGAACCGTTGCCTCCGAGGCGCTTGACAAGGGCAGGCTTCACTTTATGGATAAGGACACTATGGACAGAATGAAGCTCTGGGACAAGTCCGTTATCAAGGATTTGTGGCTCTCAGGCTACATAACGCACAATTGGTGCAACGATTACGTAAAGATTGACAGCGTTGATTTCAAGAGGGGCTGCCTTAAATCCACACAGAAGGTTACCTATGAGCCGGCAACGGGTGAATTTAATCCGCCGAGGCGCGTATATCTCTATAACATCCTCGACGAGCTGTCAAAGCCGGGCGAGTACTACATAGACTACGATAAAATGGTTATGTACTTCGTTCCGTCCAGGAGCATAGATAAGACGGAAATAATAGTTCCCACCTTCGAGGACACGATGTTTGCGTTCGGAATTTACGCAAAGAATATCGTTTTGTCGGGCATAAATACCGCGTACACCCACGGCACGATAGTTATGATGAACGATTCCTCGAATATCAGAATTGAGAACGCGGAGATGGTTCACGGAACGCAGATGGCAATAAGGGTCCGTCGCTCGACCAACATAACCGTGCGCGGCTGCTATATTCACGATTTCGGCTACGGTGCATTCGAATCACAGTTCTCGGGAGAGGTAAACCACCTTAACCGTGCAAACATACTCATTGAAAACTGCGAGATTGCGTACGTATCCAATGTATCCCGCTGCTACACGGGCGTGTCCTTCTCGTACGGCACCTGCGGTGTAACCGTGAGAAACTGCAAGCTCCACGGAGCCTCACACCTGCTCCTCGGAACAGGTCACACCACCGACGTGCTGATTGAAAACAACGAGTTCTATGATTCGGCGCGCGATTGCGACGATGCGAGCGTCATCTATTGGGGAAGGACGAAGGTTTCCCTTGGAGTCACGATAAGAAACAACTACTTTCACGATTGGGGCAACGAGCAGGCAACCTGGGGCGTTGCGTGCATCTACGCTGATGACGGAGCTATTGGCCCCGATATGTACAACAACATATTTGTAAATAGTATGAAGGACGACTGTCCCGAATTCACCTCGCTCAAGGCATCGGCGGAGAGCTTCTCGCACGTTCACAACAATATCTTTATTTCAGGCTCGCTCTACCATAAAATAGGTACGTGGGATAATGTACACAACTGCGGAATTGCAGATTCAATGCCCGCAATGTTCGGTATGTATATGACCGAGGGCGGACACCGCTGGTATGACGAGATGACCTCGGAGGGCTTCTATACTCAGCGCTGGAAGCAGGCGTTTGCAGGCACTAACTGGGAGAGAATGTACAAATTCTTTACCCCTGAAAATTATGCTAAGATTTACAAGACGAAGGCAGAAGCGCTCGCCGACGGATGCGACGAGCTGCTCGCAAATGCGAGAGCAACGATGACGGTTGACAGCATAATATGGAATCATAAGCTGCCCGACGGTACAATCTACGAGGGCGACCTTTTCGACTGTATCAAGGAAAAGTTCACCGACCTCTACGACAAGGCTATGGCTGAGGTTGAGGGCAAGAGTGAGCTCGAGGTGCTGGCAAGACTCCATCTGCTCACCCGCGAGCTGTTCTTTTTTGCACATCTTGTGCCCAATCACACGGTGGACACCCACGACAACATCGCAATAGGAATGCTGCCTCAGTACATTTCCGAAAACGGCAAGGCAAAGCTCGGCTGCTATCAGGCAAAAACCGAGCTCATTATGAGCGAGGCTACGGTAAACGGCAAGCCTATGTTCAAGGACGAAAAAACCTTCGCCATGACAGACGAGGCAATAGCATATATTAAGGAAAAGCTACCCGATTTCGTGCCGTTTGACCTGTCCGAAGTCGGACTTAAAAGGTGATTTTATAAGGCAACATACTTAGGGATTTTAGGAAGGGAAAATATCATGAAAAAATACACCTTGTTCGTAGCGACCAACGGAAATGACAAAAATAAAGGAACTATTGACAGCCCTCTCGCCACGATAACCGAGGCAAACAAGCGAGCGCGTAAGTACAGATACGACCACCAGATAATTATAAACGTCAGGGGCGGCGACTATTATCCTGACCGCACCACCTTCTTCGGTGCGGATGACGGAGGAATTGATGAGCGCTATCCTACTATATGTCAGTCGTACAGAAACGAGAGGGTAACCTTCCACGGCGGAAGGAGGATACCGAATGAAAAAATCTCTCGCGTAACCGACGAGGCTGTTCTCTCACGCATTATTGACAAAAAGGCGAGGAAGAAGGTTTTACAGGTAGACCTGTCGGATTATTCGGATTATCTGATGAGGGAGCATGACCGTCACGCATACCACCGCCGCAATTTTCCGATAGAGCTTTATATGAACGGCAAGGCAATGGAGCTCGCGCGCTGGCCCAAGAGGTGCGATGACCCTTCCGTATGGGGTCCCTATACCTTCACGAAGGGATATAAGACCGCGAAAAACGGCGACAGATTCATATATCTTGAAAACGAAGCAGTCGAGAGAATGAAAATGTGGCATCCGTCCTCGTACAGCGAGCTTTTCGTAGAGGGATATTTCAGCGTTGAATGGACCTGCAGCACCGAGAGGGCGAGATCGGTAAATATTGATCGCGGATATGTTCGCACAAGGGGAAAAATCCACAGCTACAACCCCGAGGACGGCGACAACCGCCGCCGAGTATTTATTTCAAACGTCCTTGACGAGCTGTCAAAGCCCGGAGAGTACTACATCGACTACGATAAGGAAATAATGTACTTTATCCCAGAAAAGAGCATTGAGAAAACCGAGATAATTTTCCCGACTCTCGACGAAACAATGTTCTACTTCGGAATGTCGGTTATGAACCTTGTGTTCAGAAACATCAACACCGCCTACACCCGCGGCAGAGTTATTGATATCGTTGAGCTGAACGGTCCCTCGTGGGGCCCGGTAACGATTGAGGGCTGTGAATTTGCACACGGAACGCAGAGGGCAATAACCCTGCGCCGCGCCTTCAAGGTCAATATCAAGAACTGTAAGATATACGATTTCGGATTTGGCGGAATAAATGCGGAATGCTGCGGTCAGAGGGGTGATTTGCGCTCGGCGGAAATACTCATCGAGGGCTGCGAAATGCACGACACGACGAGAATCAACCATTGCTACACAGGCTGTATAAACCTCGGATATGAAACCTGCGGCTTTACAATCAGGGGAAATAAATTCTACAATTCCCCTCACTATCTCATAGGTCTTTCCTGCATTGACTCGGTTGTTGAAAACAACGAATTCTTCAACGCGGTGCGCGACTGCGACGACGCGAGTGTTATCTATTGGGGCAGAGATGCCGCGTGCCTCGGCCTCGTTATAAGAAACAACTATTTTCACGATTGGGGTAACGACTTCGCAACCTGGGGCGTCGCGGGAATATATACCGATGACGGTGCCGTGGGCGCGGATATATACAACAACGTGTTTGAAAACCATGCACAGTCCGAAAACGGTCAGTTCATTTGCGTAAAGGCTTCGGGAGAGAGCTTTTCTCATATTCACAATAACGTATTCCTCACCCGTGGCGTGTACCACAGAATAGGAACGTGGGACAATGTTCGCAATACAGGAATTACAGGTTGGCTGCCCCCTATTTTGGGAATTTACGCTAAGAGCAGCTGGGTAAAACGCTTCGACCATCTTTCCTATGACGGATATTTCAGCCATATATGGAGAGATCGTTTCAAGGGCACGAACTGGGAGAGAATGTGGAGTATTGTAAACGCAGAAACCTGCGCGAAATATCAGAACAGGCTGAATGAGTACGTTAACAGCGGTATGGAGCGCGAAACCGCCTGCTACAAGCTAATGGTTGAAATTTACGCAGACTTCTGGAATCACAAATTCCCCGACGGAACGGTTTATGAGGGTGACCTCGTGGAATGTATGAAAACCGTGTTCAAGGAGCTTTACGATAAGGCAATGGGTGAAATCGACTCGTCGAGCGAGTATGAGGTTCTCAAGAGAGAGGAGTTGCTCGTGCGGGAGCTTTATTTCTTCGGTCACCTCGTTCCCGAGCATACGGTGGAAACTCACGGCAATATCTGCGTGGCGACACACCCCCATCATATCGCGGACAACGGCAAGGTGAAGCTGGGCTTCTATCAGGCAAAAACCGAGCTTCTGCTCGAGGACGAAACGGTTAACGGCGAGCCCTTGTTCAAGGACAGAAGAACCTTCGCTATGAGCGACGGGGCTATTGCGTATATCAAGGAAAAGCTTCCCGAGTTTGTTCCCTTCGAGCTTGATCTTATGAAATAAAAAATATTTCAGGAGAATGAAAAATATGAAAAATTATAACATCTTCATTGCCACAAACGGCTGCGACAAAAACGACGGTAGCATTGAGAGTCCCCTCAAAACTCTGGAGGCGGCAAAAAAACGCATAAGAAAATACCGCGACAGCGGTATGCAGGTGACGGTAAATATCCGCGGCGGCGACTATTATCCTGACCGCGGAATACTGTTCAACTGTGACGACGGAGGAAAAAGCACCGATACCCCCATAATTTACAGGGCGTATAAGAAGGAAAAGGTAACCTTTTTCGGCGGCAGAGCAATACCAAGGGAGAAAATTTCCCCTGTAACCGACGAAAAAATACTCTCGCGCATTCTCGACAAGCGTGCGAGAAGGAGGGTTTTACAGGTAGATCTCTCGGACTATGGAGATGTCCTTGTCAACAATTTCAGTTGCCACGCGCGCTGGCATTTCCCCAACCGCTTCTACCAGAACGGTAAGGCTATGGAAATGGCGCGCTACCCAAAGAGGGGCGGAGACAAAAACTCGTGGGGCCCCTATGTTACGCCCATGCGCTACGAGAGCAGCGACAGGTCGTGGAAAACCTATCTTGACGCCGACACATTGGCGCGGATGAGCCGTTGGGACAGAGGTGCGTTCGACACCCTATGGATGCAGGGCTATTTCGTTCACGACTGGTCGGAGGCTGACGTAAAAATTTCCTCGGTAAATCTCAAGAAGGGATATGTTGAGAGCACACAGAGAATAACCTACCATCCCAAAACAGGGCCTGCGAAGAACAGAAGGTTGTTTCTCTATAACGTCCTTGACGAGCTCTCGGAAGTGGGAGATTACTATATCGACTACGACAAAAAAATAATGTACTTTATCCCCGAAAAGAGTATAGATAAGACAGAAATCGTTCTGCCTACTCTTGACGAAACGATGTTTACCTTCGATATAAACGTAAGAAACATAAGGCTTGAGGGAATAAGGACTAAGTACACCCACGGCAAGATATTTATGATGACCGACGCCCACAATATAACGGTTGAAAACTGCGAGTTTTTACACGGAACTCAGGTGGCAATGCAGCTGCGCCGCGCGTTCAATATAACGGTACGCGGATGCCATTTCTACGATTTTGGCTGCGGCATTACCGACACTGAGTTTGTGGGTGAGAGGTTCAAGCTGCGCGCGGGAAATTTCCTCATTGAGAACTGTAAAATTCACGAGGTGGCGCAGATATCCCATTGCTACACGGGCATTAATATAGGATGGGAGAGTGCGGGCGTTACCATTCGCAACAACGAAATATACGACAGCCCCCACTGCCTTATCCGTGCGTTCAACTCATCCGATATTATTATCGAAAATAACGATTTACACGATGCCCTTCGCGATTGTGACGACGCGGGTGCTATTTACTGGGGGATGTCCTCGTCAAACCTCGGCATGATAATCAGAAACAACTATCTGCACGATTGCGGATACGCGGGTGCAAGCTGGGGCACGAGTGCCCTCTACGCTGACGGCGGAACAGGCGCGGATATCTACAACAACATATTTGAAAACGTATGCCAGGGCTGCGAGGAGAAGGTGGAATTTACCGCCGTCAAGTGTCATTCCGAGTCCTTCTCACACATTCACAACAATGTCTTTATCGGCGGTAACAGAATATATTCCCTTGGCACTTGGGACCATCAGTATAACTTCGGTATTGCGGAGTGGATAGCAGATGCGCTCGGCGCATATACCCTCACCTCCTGCCCCGAGCACCGCCAGTACGATAATCTCGCCGCCGCAGGCTTCCTTTGTGACCCATGGAGAGAGAAATACAAGGATACTATCTGGGGTAAAATGTACGATTTCGTATCCCCCGAAAACGTAGCGAGGGTACAGACTCTCAAAAAGGAGCTGAAGGCACAGGGGCTTCCCGATGCAATTGTTACGGGCAGATTGAGGCTTCTTGCTGCCGATATCGGCTGGAATCACAAAATGCCTGACGGAAGCATCTACGAGGGCAGCCTCTGGGATTGCATACAGAAGGAGTTTCCCGACATATATAACGCTGCCCTTGCCGACGTTGAGGGCAAGAGCGAGGAGGAAAAGCTCTACCGTTTGTTCCGCCTCGCGCTCGAAATGTTCTGGTACAAGCATCTCATTCCCACCGACTGCGTGAGGGTGTACGACAACGTATGTGTCGGAATCCTTGACAAGTACATAACCCAAGATGGTAAGATGAATCTCGGATATATGACCGCAGAAAGCGAGCTTGTGCTGAAGGATGCAAAAATCGGCGACACCCCCTTGATTTCGGACTCAAAAACCGCGCTGAATCCTGATGCGGTTGCACTCATAAAGAAAACGCTTCCCGATTTTGAGGGCTTTGAGTGCGGAATAATTAAGTAAAGGAAAAATTATGGCTAAAAGAAAGAAAAGCAAAGTTAAGCTGACAGCGAAGGCGATAGCGATAATTGCCGTTATACTCATTATAGCGATAGTAGGTCTTTGGTTGCTCAAAACCTTCAAGCCCGATTTGTATAACAAGATTTTTGGTATCGAAACCTACGAGATTGCGTCCGAGGAGGTGGTTGAAACCTCGCTATCCGCGACGGGTAATTTACAGATTCACTTCCTTGAGCTCGGAAACACATATCCCGGCGACTGTGTGTACATAAAGGCGGGGGAGACCGATATACTCATTGACGCAGGCTCGGAGACCTCGAGCGTTCCTACCATTCAGAATTATCTGAATCAGCAGATGACGGATAACGTTCTCGAATACGTTATAGTCACACACGCGCACGAGGACCATTACGCAGGCTTTGCCACCTCTGAGGACGATGACAGTATATTCGACCTCTATGAGTGTGAGATCATTATAACCTTCTCGAAAACCAATCAGAAGGATACATCGTACCTCTACAAGAATTTCCAGCGTGAGCTTGCCGACGAGATAGCGGCGGGCGCTACTCACTACACCGCAGAGCAGTGCATGACAGAGAACAAGAGCCTGTTTACACTGTCCGAGGGCGTGGAGCTGCAGATTCTCGACAGCTATTATTACTACAATGAATCGGATAACGAAAACAACTACTCGGTTTGCTGTATGATAAAGCAGGGCGAGAGAAACTTCCTGTTTACAGGCGACCTTGAAAATACAGGCGAGAAGGATGCAAACGGCAATACGATAAGGGGTGAGGAAAAGCTGGTTGAAATGAATGATCTGCCCAAGGTCGTGCTTTTCAAGGCAGGTCACCACGGCTCAAAGACCTCGTCGAGTGACACTCTTCTTTCGGTGGTTCAGCCCGAAATATGCGTCGTTCAGTGCGTTGCGGGGGCAGACCCCCACGGAGCGAAGGCGGAGAACAGATTCCCCTCGCAGACCTTCATTGACAGTATAGCGCCCTACACCTCGCGTGTCTACGTGACCACCATTTCGACAAATTGGTCGGAAAAGGCATTTGATTCGATGAACGGTTGTGTAATAGTCGAGTCAACCCAAGCAACCCTAAAGCTCAAATTTACCAAAAATAATATACGGCTGAAGGATAGCGAGTGGTTCAAGGCAAATAGGTCCTGCCCTTCAGCATGGTCTAATTAGTGGGCTTCGTATTTCGGCGTCTTCCGACGTTTTTTGCCAATCTCGCTGTATTCCATACAGCTTCGGGCAAAAGAACGGCGAAATCCATCCAAAATACGTGCGCCCGATCTCTTTCTTGAAATTCACATAACCGTGAACAAAGAGGGTTATTTTATAGCCCTCTTTTTAATTTTGTCGATGTAGCGTGATTACAGACATAATGAAAAAAAGCAACCTCTGATTGCGAAAATCAGGGCGAAAATACAGGACTATTGACAAATTACTTTTTTTATTATATAATATACGGAGTAAAAAGAAAAAACTGCCCGAGAGGGCATTCGCTTTGTGCGCCATTGGTTTTTCCCTCTGGCGAGTAAATTAAGGTGATTTTTATGACTGATATGCTGAATAACACGCTGAAAAAAATACAGACGGCGCTGATATTTTTAATCGACGTAGTATCCATTACTGCGGCGGTTGTGCTCGTGGTGCTTTTCGGCGGAAAAATAGATCCTGCTCTTGCGGTATCATTTGGGGAGATTAAGGCGCTTGCGCTGCAAATAGCCTTCACCTTCCTTCTTTTGTTCTTTTTCTTCTCACCTACGCGCAACCTCGCTACGCGCTCGTACAAAAGAATATTGATGACGAGATTCCTTTTTAACGTAGCGGGACTCTTGGTGCTCACGACGGTAATGTTCATCTGCGACAGTCCTCTGATAGACAGACGTGCGCTCATTCTCGTTATGGCACTTCTTGATTTTGTATTTATGTTTTTGCTTCACTCGCTTTTCAAGCTCGTTATGACGGGCAAGGTCAAGAGCAGAGTTCTGGCAACCCTCACTGCAGTATACACCACCGAGAAAAACGCCCCCGAGATTATAAATTCCTTCAAGTCCGACTGGTCACGCAAGATTATCGGCATTGCTCTTTTTGACAGAAGCGAGATATCCGAGGGTGAAAAAATCGACGGAGTGGATATAAAGGCGGGGCGCGACAGCTTCATTGAATGGGTGCGTCGCGAGTCGGTTGACGAGGTATTCATTGACATTGAGCTCAAGGACGATAGGTACATTTCCGAAATACTCACCGAGCTTGAGCTGATGGGTGTTACCGTTCACATCACCGTTCCGTTTATAAACAAGTCGAGCGGCTCTAACGAGCATCGCAGCTTCTCGTATATTAACGGCAACCCTGCTATTACCTACGTTCTGAAGGTTCACGACAGGCTCGGTCTTGTAATCAAGCGTTTGATTGATATAGGCTGCGCGCTGTTCGGCATTTTAGTGTCGATTCCCATAATTCTTATCGTTGCAATTCCCCTTCTGATTGAATCACCCGGTCCCTTGTTCTTCGCGCAGAAGCGAGTTGGCAAAAACGGACGTATATTCAAGATGTATAAGCTGCGCTCTATGTGCGTCGGCGCTGACGAAATGAAGAAGCAGCTTGCCGATAAAAACGAGATGCAGGGGCTTATGTTCAAGATGAAGGACGACCCGCGTATTACCCGTGTCGGCAAGTTTATAAGGAAGACCTCGATTGACGAGCTTCCGCAGTTTATAAACATACTGCTTGGTGATATGAGCCTAATCGGCACGCGTCCCCCGACGCTTGACGAATACAATCAGTATATGAGCCATCACAAGCGCCGTCTGTCACTGAAGCCCGGGCTCACAGGTCTTTGGCAGGTCAGCGGCAGAAACGAAATAACCGATTTTGAGGAGGTCGTCAAGCTCGACCTCGAATATATTGACAACTGGAATTTGCTTATGGATATCAAAATACTATTCAAAACGGTTGCGGTTGTATTCACGAGAAAGGGCTCGGAGTAATGGATAAGATAGAGGTTAATACCCCTGATTCATCTGAAAAGCTTTTTACTACCTGCAAGGTCCTCGGAGTTGAGGTTGCCGCTACCGATATGGACGGTGCCTTGTCTGCGGTTTGCGACTCGCTCGATGCACTTTTAGGTCAGTATATCTGCTTTACAAATGCACATACAACCGTCACCGCCTACAAAAATGGCGAGTTTATGCAGGCTCAGAATTCATCCGCCGCGACCTTTGCGGATGGAAAGCCCGTTTCGGTTGTAATGAAAATGCGCGGATTTAAGGGAGCGGAGCGCGTAACAGGCCCTGATTTTATGGGCAGAGTGTTCGAAATCTCCGAGGAGCGTGGAATTTCTCATTATTTCTACGGTTCAACCGAGGAAACACTTGCCGCGCTGAAGGAAAAGCTGCTTGAAAAATACCCGAACATCAAGATAGCGGGAATGTATTCGCCGCCGTTTTCCGATACGGTTGAGCGCGAGGATGACGAGGGCGTTATCGAGATGATAAATTCCGCAAATCCCGATATTGTCTGGGTAGGTCTTGGCGCACCGAAGCAGGAAAAATGGATGCTCGCACATAAGGGCAAGATTAATGCGCTGATGGCAGGTGTGGGAGCCGGCTTTGATTATCACGCAGGCAAGCTCAAGCGGGCGCCGAAATGGATGCAAAGACTTTGCCTTGAGTGGCTATACCGTCTGCTACAGGAGCCGTGCCGTCTGTTCGGACGCTATCTTTCCACCAATACAAGATTTATCTGGTTAAATATTTTCGGAAGAAAATACAAATAAAGAACTCTACATAAGCGTTAAAAAGTAACTGGGCTGCGCTTTATTTCGGCATAACCGCAAACAAAAAGGTGAGGGACAAAAAAGTTCCTCACCTTTAATTTTACTAAAGACTATACCTTGTCGAGAATAAGGAAGAATCTGCGACTTTCATTTTTACAGTTTTTTGTTCACTACCGCCGTTTTCACTTTCTGCCGTACTCGGTACGCCGACAACAGCGAAAGCCACGGTTTCTGCTCAAAACCAAGCGAGCCCCGAATGATGCTTGGAACTAAGAATTCAGCAATCCGTGCGTTTTTCGCTTGCTTTATCTAAATTTTACTGAATTCTTAATAACTCAGCCTCTTTTTCTACTCGGACAGGAATAAATCCTCCATTGACACTCCGAGAATTTTGGCGATAATAAAAATCTCCTTGTCTGTCGCGCTTCTGATTTGTCCCTCAAGCTTAGAGTAGCTGGTTGGATTCATATCGCAGCCTAATGTCTGTATTTTTGCTATAAAGTCCTTTTGCTTGATTCCCTTTTCTTTGCGTAGGCGTTCTATGTTCTTTCCAACCATATTTGCGCTTCCATAGGATTGCTTTCTGATTTTCATAGAATTTATCCTTTTTGGCTCTTTTTTAGAATTATACCCTAAAAAGCACTTGACAAAATTCTAAAATGGAATTATAATATAAATAATTCTGAAAAAGAATTAAAAAACTTTGCGAGGTTAAGCTATGAAATTTTGTACTAAATGCGGAAAAGAAATTAATGATGAGGCTGTAATATGTCCCAATTGCGGCTGTGAAACCGAACCTAATGCCGCTCCCACTTCAGTGTATAAGGTAAATGATGAGGTCAGCGTTGGCCTGTGCATTTTGTCGGCAATTTTCCCTCTTGTTGGATTTATATACTGGCCTGTTAAGCACAAGGAAACACCTAAGAGGGCGAAGGCGTGCGGAATCACCGCTATCGTTTCGTGGGTAGTTGGCTTTGTTATCGGATTTTTGCTCTAATACAAAGTGAATTTTAATGGGAGATATACGATGAAATTCTGTTCAAAATGCGGAAAGGAAATTCTTGACGAGGCGGTTGTATGCGTACACTGCGGATGCCCTGTTGCGGGACAATGCGGAGTGGTTGCGCCGGATGATGCTCCTAATGCCGGATTTTCGGTTCTCGGATTTTTTATTCCTATCGCAGGCTTGATTTTGTATCTTATTTACAATCAGTCGTCACCGTTGAAAGCAAAATCGGCAGGCAAGGGCGCAATAGCAGGTCTTTGCACGAGCATAGGATTGATTATTCTTTACATCATTCTTATTGTTTGTCTTGTAATGGCTATGTAAGGATAGCAATGCTGTAGGATAATATTTGGCATAAAACCTAAAAAAGAGCCCGAGGGGCTCTTTTTTAATTCTGTTTTTAGGGTAACCCTTTAATTTGCGGTGATTTCGCGGGCGACGTGCACTCCGCTGGCAGATGCGTGCGAGAGGGAATGGGTAATTCCGCTGCCGTCACCTATAATGTAAAGCCCCTTGTGGCAGCTCTCGAGATGCTCGTCAACGTCAACCTCCATATTATAGAACTTGACCTCAACGCCGTAGAGCAGTGTGTCGTCGTTTGCCGTACCGGGCGCTATCTTGTCAAGGGCGTAAATCATCTCGATTATTCCGTCAAGTATTCGCTTCGGAAGGACGAGGCTCAAATCACCCGGCGTTGCCTTCAGCGTGGGGGTGATAAACGCCTCCTCGATTCTGCTGGGGGTTGAGCGGCGTCCCTGAATGAGGTCGCCGAAGCGCTGAACGATAACACCGCCGCCAAGCATGTTGCTAAGGCGCGCTATCGACTCGCCGTAGCCGTTTGAATCCTTGAACGGCTCGGAAAAATGCTTCGCTACCAGAAGGGCGAAGTTCGTGTTCTCGGTCTGCTTCTCGGGGTCCTCGTAGCTGTGACCGTTAACGGTTATGATACCGTTGGTATTTTCGTTAACGACAGCACCCTTCGGGTTCATACAGAAGGTGCGTACCTTGTCTGCATATTTTTCGGTGCGGTACACGATTTTGCTCTCGTAAAGCTCGTCGGTCAGATGCGAGAAAACCTCTGCGGGAAGCTCAACGCGCACGCCGATATCAACTCGGTTAGAGCTCGTTTTGATGCCAAGCTCGCCCGATACCTTCTCCATCCACTTGCTGCCGCTTCTGCCTACCGAGATTATACATTTTTCGCAGGTATAGCTTTCCTTCTCGGTCAGTATTTCGTAACCGCCGTCAAGCTTCTTTACCGACAAAACCGGCGTGTCGAAGAAGAACTCAACCTTATCTTTGAGGTAATCGTACATATTTTCAAGCACTACATAGTTTATATCCGTTCCGAGATGGCGTACCGATGCGCCGAGCAGGTGCAGGTTGTGCTGAATACACTCCTTCTTGAACTTCGAGCCTGCGGTGGAATAGAGCTTTGTGCCCTCGCCGCCGTAGCGCATATTGATTTCGTCGACGTAGCGCATGAGCTCGAGTGCCTTTTCCTTACCTATGTACTCGTGCAGAGTTCCGCCGAAATCGTTGGTTATGTTGTACTTTCCGTCGGAAAAAGCTCCCGCGCCGCCAAAGCCACTCATAATAGAGCAGCTCTTGCAGTTAATGCAGCTCTTTATTTTATTTCCGTCGATAGGGCAGTGCCTTTTTCCAAGGGCGTGTCCCGCCTCAAAAACCGCAACTCTGAGCGTCGGGTTGATGAGCGAAAGCTCGTATGCGGAGAAAATACCGCCCGGGCCCGCACCGATTATTATAACATCGTATTTCATAACCGTCCTCCAAAAATATATCCGCCGTCGCCTATCGGCTGCTGCGGATAATCTAACGTATTTATTATACCACACAAAGCTCACCGTGTCAACAAAAACCCCGCGCCTTGTATACTAACCTGTCTGTTATCGCATCAATATGGGATTGCTCGGTAAGATGAGCGATAGCGTATGAGGCTCAATTTTTGGCATATCCCTGCATTGTCGAAAAATGAGGGCGTTTTTATTGACAAAAAGTGTAAAAAATGATAAAATGTTTAATTGGGTTGGCAAGGCATTTGTCACTCGGGAGGCTCAATGGTAAAAAAGAAAAATAAAAAGTGGGTAAAATTCCGCCACCGTATAGTCAGAAACATTCTGGCTATAACTCTTGGCGTGTACTCCAGAATCAAGTACAGAATAAAGATAAAACGCTTTAGGGAGCAGGAAAAGCGCCCCTATCTTATACTCTTAAATCACCAGACGGCGTTTGACCAGTTCTTCGTCGGCGTGTCCTTCAAGGGACCTGTTTATTATCTTGCATCCGAGGATTTGTTTTCAAACGGCTGGGTGTCATCGCTGATACGCTATCTCGTCGCACCTATTCCTATAAAAAAGCAAACGACGGATGTCAAGGCAATTCTCAACTGTATGCGCGTAGCCAAGGAGGGCGGCACGATAGCAATTGCCCCCGAGGGCAACCGCACGTACAGCGGAAAAACCGAATATATGAGTCCGTCAATCGTCACGTTGGCGCGCAAGCTCGGTATGCCGATAGCGCTATACCGAATTGAAGGGGGCTACGGAGTTCATCCGCGCTGGAGCGACTGCGTGCGTAAGGGAAAAATGAGGGGCTACGTTTCCGAGGTAATACCGCCAAAGGAGTACGCCGACCTCTCCGACGACGAGCTTTTTGCCCGCATACGCGACGGCCTCTACGTCAATGAGGCAAATGCGGACGAAAAATTCTACCATAAAAACAGTGCCGAGTATCTTGAAAGGGCGATGTACGTGTGCAATGACTGCGGACTTTCATCCTTCGAGAGCCGCGGTGATACAATCGAGTGCCTTCGGTGCGGAAAAAGGATACGCTATCTTCCCACAAAGGAGCTGTCGGGCGAGGGCTTTGATTTCCCCTTCCGCTTCGTAAACGACTGGTATGAGTATCAGAACGATTTTATAAATTCGCTTGACGTTACAAAATACACCGATTCACCGCTTTATACCGAGAGGGTGTCGGTTTTTCGTGTTGTTCCGTATGAGAAAAAGCATATTCTTTACGAAAACGCCGACATTTCTCTGTTCGGCGACAGAATTGAGATAAAATCCGAGAGTGGCGAGCACATTTTCAACTTTGGTAAGACCTATGCGGTCACTGTACTCGGTAAAAACAAGCTTGATATATATATCGACGGTGATATATATCAGATAAAGGGTGACAAGCGCTTCAATGCCCTGAAGTATGTTCATCTCTATAACCGCTACAGAAATATTATCAAAGGAGATTATGATGGAAAATTTTTGGGACTTTAGTGTATGGGGCTGGATGATGCTTTTTGCAGCCCTGCTCGGTAGCCTGCTTGTAGCAAACGTGCTGAAAAAGAGTATACCGTTTTTACAGGAATCGTTGATACCGACCTCTGTTGTCGGAGGAGTTATTCTGCTCATAGTGGCGGGTGTTTATAAGGCTATCACCGGCGACGTTATGTTTGACACGGCGTTCTTCTCGGGTAAGGGTATGACTAATCTTGAAGTCGTTACCTACCACGCGCTCGCGCTCGGCTTTATCGCCTCGGCGTTCAAGACCACGGGCGGCAAGCTGACGAAGCAAAGGTCAAACGAAATATTCAACACAGGCGTTACTACCGTATCTACATATCTTATTCAGGCAATATTCGGCTTGGCAATCACTCTCATAGTTGCGCTCGTAATCGAGGGCTTCTTCACCGCCGCAGGCGTGCTTTTGCCCTTCGGCTACGGTCAGGGTTCGGGACAGGCGCTCAACTACGGAAATATATACGAAAAGGATTTTGGCTTTGAGGGCGGCAAGAGCTTTGGTCTCACCATCGCGGTACTCGGCTTCCTATCCGCTTCTATCGGCGGCGTTATTCACCTCAACGTTATGAAGAGAACGGGAAGGCTCGTGCTTTCTAACCGTGTTGACGGCAGTCTTCACACCGACGAGGTGGAATCCGAGGGCGAGATTCCTATGCAGGAGAGTATGGACAAGATGACGGTACAGATAGCGCTGATTATTGTTGCATATTTTGTAGCGTTCCTTATTATGTATGCTCTTGGCAGCCTGCTCCCCGGTATGCGCTCGGTAATATACGGATTTAACTTCCTCATAGGTGTTTTGTCGGCAACTCTTATCAAGGTAATAATGAATTTCTTGAGAAAGAAAAAGGTTATAAAGAAAAAGTACACCAACAACTTTTTGATGACTCGCGCAAGCAACTTTTTCTTTGATATAATGGTTGTTGCCGGAATTGCCGCCATCCGCCTTGATATACTCGAAAGATACTGGGGCGTTATGCTTATTCTCGGTGTTGTCGGTGCAATCATCACCTACGTTTACAACCGCATTGTTGCGAAGGTGCTTTTTAAGGACTACGCAGAGGAGCAGTTCCTCGCTATGTACGGAATGCTCACAGGAACGGCGAGCACGGGAATTATCCTTCTGCGAGAGGTGGACGGCGATTTCAGAACGCCCGCCTCGGACAACCTCGTATATCAGAATTTCCCTGCTATAGTATTCGGATTTCCGATGATTTTCCTTGCGACTCTCGCGCCTGTGCATCCTATAATCTGTCTTGTAATATTCATTTTGTTCTTCGCGGTGATGAACGTCATTCTTTTCAGGCGTCAGATATTCTTCCGTAAAAAGAAAAATAAGCAGAAATAAATTTGCATTGCTTTATTTAGGGAGAATATGGCATAATATATTTATGAGGAAAAAGAGGTAAGGGATATGAATATAACAAATGACATAAAATACATTGGAGTCAACGACCGCAAGGTTGATTTGTTCGAGGGACAGTATACAGTTCCCAACGGAATCGCATACAATTCCTATGCGATAATCGACGAGAAAATCGCTATAATGGATTCTGTGGATATCAATTTCACTCACGAGTGGCTTGACAATATCCAGAACGCGCTCGGTGAAAGAAGCCCCGACTATCTTATAGTTCAGCATATGGAGCCCGACCATTCCGCAAACATCGTCAGCTTTATAAAGGCGTATCCCGATGCTAAAATAGTTTCGTCCGCGAAGGCGTTTGCTATGATGAAAAACTTCTTCGGCAACGATTTTTCCGAAAGGCAGGTAGTTGTCGGCGAGGGCGATACCCTCTCGCTCGGCAAGCATAATCTGACCTTCGTCACCGCACCTATGGTGCATTGGCCCGAGGTTATAGTCACCTATGATAGCACAGATAAGGTGCTGTTTTCCGCCGACGGCTTTGGCAAGTTCGGTGCGCTTGACACCGAGGAGGATTGGGCGTGCGAGGCTCGCCGCTATTATATCGGTATCGTCGGCAAGTACGGCGCGCAGGTTCAGAGCCTTCTTAAGAAGGCGGCGGGGCTTGATATTCAGATAATCTGTCCCCTGCACGGTCCTGTGCTGACCGAAAATCTCGGCTACTATATAGGACTATACAACACCTGGTCGAGCTATCAGCCCGAGGACGAGGGTGTGGTTATCGCATACACCTCGGTTTACGGCAATACCAAGAGGGCAGTTATGCAGCTCAAGGAGAAGCTGGAGGCAAACGGCGCACCCAAGGTGGTCGTTCACGACCTCGCCCGCACCGATATGGCTGAGGCGGTTGAGGATGCCTTCCGTTACAGCAAGCTGGTTCTGGCAACCACTACCTATAACGCGGATATTTTCCCGTTTATGCGTGAGTTTATAAATCATCTGACAGAGCGCAATTACAGCAACCGCACCGTTGCTCTTATCGAAAACGGCAGCTGGGCTCCTCTTGCGGCGAAGGTTATGAGGGAAATGCTCTCCAAGTGCAAAAACCTCACCTTCACAGACACGACGGTTAAAATTCTCTCCGCACTGAGTGATGACAGCACGGAGCAGCTTAACACCCTTGTATCCGAGCTTTGCCGCGATTATATTGCAATAAAGAGCGATACCGCAAACAAAAACGACCTCACTGCACTGTTCAACATAGGCTATGGCCTATACGTTGTGACCTCAAGCGACG
This sequence comes from Eubacteriales bacterium, assembly GCA_045593885.1. Lineage (GTDB taxonomy): Bacteria > Bacillota > Clostridia > Oscillospirales > CAG-272 > UBA1740. The sequence continues at coordinate 40,732 of JAZNXN010000033.1, read as the reverse complement.
GCAAGAAGGACAACGGTCTTATAGTCAACACCGTCACTCAGGTTACCAACACCCCCAACAGAATAGCGGTAACGATAAACAAGCAGAATTATTCCCACCACGTAATCAGACAGACGGGCAAAATGAACATCAATTGTCTTACGGTTGACGCACCCTTCAGGGTGTTTGAAACCTTTGGCTTCCAGAGTGGCAGAAACGTTGACAAATTTAAGGACTGCGAGCCTCTCTATTCGGATAACGGACTTGTCTTTTTGCCGAGGTATATCAATTCCTTTATGTCACTTGAGGTTGAGCAGTATATAGACCTTGATACTCACGGAATGTTTATCTGCTCAATTTCCGAATCCCGCGTTCTTTCCGACAGGGAAACAATGACCTACACCTATTATCAGAACAACGTCAAGCCCAAGCCCGAAACCGAGGGCAAGAAGGGCTACGTGTGCAAGATTTGCGGCTACGTATACGAGGGCGATCCGCTTCCCGAGGACTTTATCTGTCCTCTCTGCAAGCACGGCGCCGCTGATTTTGAGCCTATAAAATAATTTTTTGGAGGATATAGATTATGAAAAAGTACGTATGCGACCTTTGCGGCTGGGAGTATGACGAGGCACAGGGCTCTCCCGAAAACGGAATAGCCCCCGGTACGAAATTCGAGGACCTTCCCAACGATTTTGAATGCCCCCTCTGCGGAGCCGGCAAGGATAGCTTTTCCGAAGCATAAAGAAGCTGTGGCTCCCTCTTAAAAAAGGGAGCCCTACATATAGGAGTTAGCTTATGACAATGGTTTTACTCACGGCTCTGGGTGTTGGTGGCGCTACCGTCGTCGGAGCTGTTATAGGATTTATTTTCAAGCGGTTTTCTCATACCTTTTCGGATATCGTTTTGTCCTTCGCGGCGGGCGTAATGCTTGCGGCGGCGGTGCTCGGACTGATTCTTCCGTCGGTTGAATACGGCGGTAAGTGGGGGCTTCTCATCACCGTTGCGGGCATTTTTGTGGGTGCTGTGAGCCTTAGCCTTGTGGACAGGCTCGTTCCCCACCTTCATAAGCTCGTGGGCAGCGAGGACGAATCACATCACAACGCAAATCTCGGCAAGGTGCTTTTGTTCGTAATGGCAATAGCCATACACAATCTGCCGGAGGGAATTGCGGCAGGTGTAGGATTTGGCGCGGGAAACACCGCAGAGGCACTAATGATTGCAGGCGGTATCGCGCTCCAGAATATACCCGAGGGTATGGTTATAATAGGGCCTATGCTCGCGGCAGGGGTGAAGCCCCGAAAGACCTTTTTGCTCGCAATGCTGACGGGAGTCGTTGAGGTGGTAGGCACGCTTATCGGATATTTTGCGGTAAAAATCGCCACTGCTATTCTGCCCTTTGCGCTTGCGTTTGCGGGCGGAACGATGCTGTACGTCATAAGCGACGAGATGATACCCGAAACTCACGCGCACGGTCATCAACGCGGTGCAACCTACGCCCTTCTTTTCGGCTTTTGCATTATGCTTGTAACAGACGTGCTTCTCGGCTGAAAATTTTATACCTAAAAAGGTTGAAATGTGTCGTATTTTGTGATACAATTACTTTATCATCAATTTTTATGAGGTTACTATGAAGGCTATCAGCTCTATTGAGGATTTCAACAAAAGAATAAAGAAGGTTATAATAACTAAGGAAGAAATTGACAGCGCTATTGCAAGGGCAGGCAAGGAAATAGATAAAATTTATGATGGAAGACCAATACTTCTCGTCAGCATACTCAAGGGCGCGTTTGTGTTTATGGCAGACATATGCCGTGCGGTATCTGTTCCCTGCGAGATAGGCTTTATGTGCGCCAAGAGCTATTACGAGGGCACGCAGTCCTCAGGCGTCGTTCAGATAACCATGGACCTTGACCGCGATATCAGCGGCTACCACGTGGTAATTATTGAGGATATCGTTGATACGGGCAGAACTCTTAACGATATAGTTCAGCTTCTGCGCGGAAGAAATCCGCTTTCGCTCCGCGTTGTCACCCTGCTCGACAAGCCATCAAGGAGAATAGTCGAATTCAACCCCGATCTCTCCCTGTTTACCATTCCCGACCTTTTCGTAATAGGCTACGGTCTTGACTGCGGCGAGTATTACAGAAGCTTGCCTTACATAGCGGAATATTCAGAAGAATAAAGAGGGGCTTGTATCTTTTGGCTAATTTTGCGCTTTCAACCAAGCTCGACGTATTCTATACGCCTTCGGATTGAAATCACAGAAATTCGCTCAAAATCTACGGCGTCCTGCGCGATTGACATTTTTCTGCGTTTTGGCGCTTCCAACCAATATAAAAACATATGTAAAGCAGGTTTTTCACCTGCTTTTTTATGTGAACACATAAAATCCCGCCAAAATATATTGAAAAATCAGCCCAATATGTTATAATATATTAAACAGCACAAGTAAAATCACTTTGTAATAATATTTAAGGGGGATATCAATGAAAAAAAGAATACACCTGTTTGCTATAATCATACTCGTTGCGCTTCTTTTATTCTCGACGGTATTGTTTCCCTATGCTCTGTTGATATGGGGTATGGGTACGATTATCGGTAATAAATTTTCTGAAATATTCTCCAGCTCCACGAATCTTATATTGATTTTTGGTTTTATTCTGTTCGTTATAGCGATTTATGCGTTTATACGTTACGTAATTCCTGCTATAAGGTACGTTTTCAGAAGAGTAGGGCTTTACATATCGCTTGCGAAGCTGACGCTTATCGAGGGAGAGAGCTTCAAAATAGGCAGATTCCCCTTCGCTTCTCTTTTCGGCGTTGGTAAAAAGAGCGACGTGATTATAGAGGATAACGGTAAAACCTATCATCTGCATTTCGTTGATGTGATATTTCCGAGCAGAAGAGTTTTCACTCTCATAAACCGCGACTATTATTGCATCACGAAGGCTTCCCCAGGGAAAATAGAAACGCCCGTGCTAAGATTTCAAATGAAAAACGGAGAGGTTATAGAGGTGCGCCTGCCGTATAGCCGAATATTCTGGGTAAGCTCGTACATTCTTTCGCGTAAGGGCGAGCGAGTAGTAAAAATTCCCGAATTTGAGCAAAAGGAAAACAATGTGCATAGTCTTCTTATGCCTGTGAAAGCGTTGTGGAACCGTGTCGTAAGGGACGGAACGATTCTTTCAGCTCACGAAATCGAGAGGGTTGGCGACGTTTTCTATTGTGAGCTTGACCGATTCAAGTCGGTAATAAAGCGTGACCTTGATATAGAAAAACCGTATTATGAGGATAGCTTATGAAATACTTTGAAAAATTTGTATCGAATACATATGCAGGCAGCGGAAGCCAGAAATTCTTTTCCTCTGACGGAGTGAACACGGGTAGACTGTTCTACAAAATCAGCGTTGGCGGGGAGTATAACTACTCCGTTCTGTTCAATAACGTAATTGACAGTACGTTTGCCAACGGCTCTGAAAGTCACAAAAACCTCATTTGCCACGAGTGGCGGATAAAGGGTATAAGGGTGGCGAAAACGAGACTATGTACCTTCGGTCAGAGTGATGATATGTACGATGAATTTACCGACAAGTACGAAATTGACCTCTCGGATTTCATACCGCTCACCTTTGAAGGAAAAACAGAAAAAACCGTAGTCCCCGGTGAGTTTTTCGCCACGGACGCGGTACCTCTTTCCTTTGAAAAGGGGGAATACCTGTGCCTTGAAATCACCTATGAGGGCAAAATGATTCCCAACCACCCCGAAACGAGAATCCCCGCCTTCATAAAAACAGAAAACGGCTGGCAATACTCAACAAACATTCCATTCCCCGCAATGATTGGCTGCGACAGAGGGGTGGAAAAGAGGGTTGCGTATCTCGGCGACTCAATAACTCAGGGTATAGGTGCTCCAATAAACTCCTACGCGCATTGGACTGCGCGTGTTTCCGAAAAAATCGGTGACAAATATTCCTACTGGAATTTAGGACTCGGCTACGGCAGAGCGAGCGATGCGGCAAGCGACGGAGCGTGGCTCTACAAGGCAAAGCAGAATGACGTAATAGCGGTTTGCTTTGGAGTCAACGACCTATTGCAGGGGGCGAGCGCAGAGCAGCTGAAGCAGGATTTGACAACTATAGTTAACATACTCAAAAAGGAAGGAAAGACTGTTCTTCTCCAGACCGTACCGCCCTTTAATTACTCCGAGGCGGTAACGGCTAAATGGAACGAGGTAAACTACTATATACAGAACACCCTATGTGACCTTGTTGATGCAGTTTTTGACTGCGTACCCGTCCTTTCGCTTGACTCGGAGCACAGAAATATGGCAAAGTACGGCGGTCATCCCAACAGTGAGGGCGGCGCTGCGTGGGCAGAGGCTCTGTATCCTACAATGAAAGGAATTTTGTAATATAAACAAAGGCTGTGTCGGTTGACACAGCCTTTTTAATTGTTCCAGAAACGCTCCAGCAACGTTGCGAGCGATTCGATATCCCCCGCATAGCGAAGCCCGTGCCAATGCTCGGGAAATATTTTGCGGTACGGACGCGAGGAAAAACGCTCGTCTATGAGAATTATGACTCCTCTGTCATCCTCGCGGCGAATAACTCTGCCCGCTGCCTGCAAAACTCTGTTCATTCCGGGGTTGGTGTAGGCGTATTCGGTGCCCATCTCCATTTTGTCGTCAAAATACTCGCGTATTGCCTCGCGCTCGTTTGATATCTGCGGTATGCCGACACCGACGATTATTGCGCCTATCAGCGACTCACCCACAAGGTCGATGCCCTCGGAATATATACCGCCCAGCACGCAAAAGCCTACTACCCCCTCTGAATTTGGAGTAAAGTGACTCAAAAATTCCTCGCGCGCCCTTGCGCTCATATTCCTTTTCTGTATTATTGAGGGTATTTCGCCAAACGCCTCGGAAAACGCCTCGTATATTGCCTCTGCGTAAGAAAAGCTCGGTGCAAATACCATATAATTTCCGGGGTTTGCCGAGAATGTCTCGTATATTACCTCGCACACATCAAACAGACTTTCCTCTCTTGCCGAATACGAGGTGCGAATCTTGTCCATCACGGTTATGCACAAGCGGTCAGGGTCGAAGGGTGAGGGAATTTCCAGCTCGTCGTCGCTTCTCTCTCCACCAAGCACTGTCTTGTAATAATCAAGAGGGTGCATAGTCGCGGAAAACAGAACGGCGCTCGTTCCGAGAGATAGCTTGCTTTTCAGTATCTCCCCGGGGTCAAGGCATACGCTCTTAACAGACATATCCTCCCCGTTTTTCTCATAGAAGGTCTTGAACTGCCGCCCATACAGCCATAGCCGTGAGTTGAAGGTGTCAAGGGTGTAGTAGAAGCCCCTTATCGCCCTCACGGTTGCCTCGGATGTGCTTTTGAGCTTTTCCTTGTCGGATAGCAAGGCACGGCACTCATCCGCAAATTTCAGGCAGGCACGGCGCACCTCTGCGGGAAACTGTGAGGTAGCAGAAAAGCCCACAACCTCACCTGAGGCAAGAGTCGTTGTTGTGTCCTTTGTTTCTCTTTTTACCGCGTTTGAAATTATCCTTGCAAGCCTTTGCGCCTTTTCGGGGAATGCGCCGTCGGGCAGCTTTTCTATAAAAGCCTCTACCTCAGATAGCCGAAGCTCTGCTGAATACAGCTCTCTGGCTCTTTCGAGCAGGTTGTGCGCCTCGTCAATAAGGAAACAGTATCTGCCCTTGTCGTCAAAATATCTGTGGAGATATACCCGTATGTCGAAAAGGTAGTTGTAATCGCATACGATAATGTCGCATTTCATACTGTAATCGAGCGATAACTCATAGGGACATACACCTACCTCGCGCGCAACGCTGAGAAAATCCTCGCGCAAGACCATGCTCTTGCCGAGTGCCGAAACGCGCGATAGCGCAATATCCTGCTTCTCGTTTGAAACGCGTGTAAAGCTGCACGAGCGCATATCCTCGCGGCAGACGGTTTTTAAGTGACATATTCTGTCCTTGGCGATTATCTGGCAGGCGCGAATCTGTGCGCCTGCCAAAGTTAGCTCGTCTATCGCATCCATAACCGCCATAGCCGTCGTGGTCTTTGGCGTGAGATAGAAAATTTTATCTATTTCCCCCTCGCCCATAGCCTTGATAGCAGGGTAGAGCACCGAAATCGTCTTGCCCGTGCCTGTAGGTGCGGCGGCGAACAGAACCCTTTTGCGCTTTACGGTGCGGTAAACGCTCTCGATGAAATCACTCTGTCCCTCGCGCACGCTTTTATATGGAAAACGAACCTTTTTCATCGATGGCAGGCGCACCGATACGCGCTCTATCTCTCCTTGAGCGAAGGCAAAGGCTGCGCCCGATAGCTTTGCGAAGAATTTTGAGAGCATCTTTTCGCTCGGATTTTCCCTTACGGTATAGCTTTCCCCATCATCTTCGTTTACATAGATGATTTTTATGCGAGGGGCTTTTATTTTTTTAGTGGCTTGAAGGGCGTAGGCGCACAAAAACGCCTCACCCCTTGCGCGTTTTGCCTCCTCCTTCTCAATTGCGTCGGGCGCGTGGTTGACCGAAAAAATATAGCTTATCTCATCACCCTCGATTTTATCGGGGGAAATCTCTGTGCGAAAATAACTTTCGAGCAGGTCAAAATCAAAATCAAAGGAATAATCATCCCTCGTATCAACAAGGCGCTCGCGCTCGGCTAACGTGGCACGGCGCAGCCGTCCTGCCTCCTGTGGAAGATAGAAGGTAAGGGAGCGTCGAATTGAAATCTCTATAAGCTCAGGCGCGGTCATAAGGATTCTTCCCTCGCTCTCAAGATATTTCATACGCTCACCCCCTTTCTTTACGAAATAATTTTACCATACGCACAGGTTGTTGTCAAGCGAGCAAATTTACTCTTGCAAAATCCCTAAAAATCTGCTATTATAATACTTGTAATAATTATGGAAGGAGAGCTAAATGAAAGCGGCTCTTATTACGGGCGCATCCTCGGGAATCGGCAGACAGTTTGCGCTTCAGTTATATGAAAAGAAGGAAGCGGATTTTTTCTATATCGTTGCACGCCGTCGCGAGCGCCTTCTGGCTCTTGCAGACGAGCTTGGCGGTAACGCAAAAATTATAGAGGCTGACCTCACAACCGCCGAGGGTATTGAGGCGGTGAGGAGGGCGCTCGCCGAGGACAACCCCACGGTTCAGTACCTTGTAAACGCATCGGGCTTTGGCAAATTCGGTGATTGGTCACAGCTCACCGAAGGTGACGTTTCAAATATGATTGATTTGAACGTCAAGGCTCTTGTGCTTATCACCAATATCACAATACCCTATATGCCGCGCGGCTCTCATATAATTCAGCTTGGCTCAGGCTCCTGCTTCACACCGCTTCCGCACTTCAACGTTTATGCGGCGGGCAAGTCCTTCGTCCTTCATTATACGAAGGCACTTAAATATGAGCTGAAGCCGAGGGGTATCAGCGCAACAGCATTTTGTCCCGGCTGGGTAAAAACCGAGTTTTTGGATATAGCATCCGAAAAGAGCGAGGTCAGAATGCCGAAAAAATATCGCCCTATGCTCGACGCCGAGCGAGTCGTTGCCAAGGCGATAAGGGATGCACGCCGCGGAAGGGTTATGTCGGTCACCAATTGGTTTACCAAGCTTCAGCATCTTATGTTCAAGCTTCTGCCCGACAAAATACTCACTCTCGCATGGCTCTCAATGCTATCCGAGCCTGACGGAAAAAACGGTTAATAATTAAAAAAAATGACATACTAAACTAACTTGGAGATTTGTTATGGAAAAGAGAGAAAAGCTTGGCAGCCGCCTCGGTTTTATACTCCTGAGTGCAGGCTGTGCAATAGGAATCGGTAACGTATGGAAATTCCCATATATAACGGGACAGTACGGAGGCGGAATCTTCGTCCTCATTTATCTTTTGTTCCTCATCATTATGGGTATGCCCGTTATGACTATGGAATTTGCTATGGGACGTGCCTCGCAGGCAAGCCCTGTCAGGATGTATGACAAGCTCACCGATAAGCCAAATAGGTGGAAGTGGCACGGCTATGCCGCGCTCGCGGGAAACATCCTTCTTATGATGTTCTACACCTCGGTTTGTGGCTGGATGTTCCAGTATTTTTACTATATGCTGACGGGCAAGTTTGACAGCGTTGAAAAAACTCCTGAGGCAGTAGAGGGCGTATTCAACGGTATGCTCTCAGAGCCGTGGGTGCTTCTCATTTTCCTTGCAATAGTCGTGGTTCTCGGATTTCTCATCTGCTCGTTTGATATGCAGAAGGGGCTTGAGGCGGTAACCAAATATATGATGCTCGCGCTTTTGGCGCTCATAGTAATTCTCGCGATAAACAGCTGTTTGCTCGACGGCGCATCCGAGGGCTTGAGGTTCTACCTCGTTCCGTCGCTTGACAGAATGAGAGAGGCGGGTATATTCAACATAATAGTTGCCGCTATGAATCAGGCGTTCTTCACGCTCAGCCTCGGTATCGGCTCTATGGCTATATTCGGCAGCTTCATCGGTAAGGAACGCTCGCTCCTCGGCGAGAGCATTAACATCGCGGTGCTCGACACCTTCGTTGCGGTAACCTCGGGATTGATAATATTCCCCGCGTGCTTCAGCTTCGGCATTACACCCGATGCAGGACCGAGCCTTATATTCATAACCCTGCCACGCGTATTTATGGAAATGACTGGCGGAAGAATATGGGGAACTCTGTTCTTTGTGTTTATGTCCTTTGCGGCGTTCTCAACCGTCCTTGCGGTATTCCAGAATATAATCTCCTGCGTTCAGGAGCTGACGGGCTGGAGCAAAAAGAAGGTTTGCATTATATGCGGAGTAGGAATGCTTGTGCTTGCACTGCCTTGCCTTTTAGGCTTTAACCTTATCCCCTCGCTTGACTTTATTAAGCAGGGCTGGACCGTCCTTGACCTTGAGGACTACCTCGTCAGCAATATTCTGCTTCCCATAGGCTCTCTCACTATGATTTTGTTCTGCACTCAGAAATTCGGCTGGGGCTTCAAAAATTATCAGGCAGAGGCTAATATGGGAGAGGGACTGAAGGTTAAGAATTGGATGCGTGTCTATTTCACCTACGTCCTTCCCCTGATAATCGGCGTAATTCTCGTTTACGGAATCATCTCTCCGTTCATCAGCTAAAAAACAAAAAAGAATGCCCGACGAGTCGTCGGGCATTTCATTTCATAAGTCAATAGCAAAAAAATGCCCGACGACTGTCGGGCATTTTCAATCAGGGGGATTTTAATTTTCAGCGGACGCCGTCGTTCATTCAAGCTCGAATGCGCCTGTGTACAGGCGATAGTACTGACCGCGCTTTTCGATAAGCTCGTCGTGGCTTCCGCGCTCGATTATCCGTCCCTTTTCAAGAACGATAATAACGTCGGAATTTCTGACGGTTGACAGACGGTGCGCTATAACGAATACCGTCCTTCCCTTCATAAGAGCATCCATTCCGCGAGCAACTATTGCCTCGGTGCGCGTGTCAATGCTCGAGGTCGCCTCGTCAAGAATCATAACGGGCGGGTCTGCAACCGCAACCCTTGCAATCGACAGAAGCTGGCGCTGTCCCTGCGAGAGATTGGCACCGTTTTCGGTGAGCATAGTGTCGTAGCCATCGGGCAGCCTTGATATGAAATCGTCAGCACCAGACAGCTCTGCTGCGCGCATACATTCCTCGTCACTCGCATCAAGCCTGCCGTAGCGGATGTTATCCATAACCGTGCCTGTAAACAGGTTGGTGTCCTGCAAAACTATGCCGAGCGAGCGCCGAAGGGCGCTTTTCTTTATCTTGTTGATATTTATTCCGTCGTACCGTATCTTTCCGTCGGCTATGTCGTAAAACCTGTTTATGAGGTTTGTGACAGTGGTCTTTCCTGCGCCCGTAGCACCGACGAAGGCAACCTTCTGTCCCGGCTTTGCATACAGCGAAAGATTATGAAGCACGGTCTTTTCGGGGGTGTAGCCGAAATCAACGTCAAACATTCTGACGTCGCCTGCGAGTCTTGTATAGGTAACGCTTCCGTCAGAGTGAGGATGCTTCCACGCCCATACGCCCGTTCTTTCCTCGGACTCAACTATTTCTCCGTCAACCTCTCTTGCATTTACGAGAGTGACGTAGCCGTCATCCCTTTCGGGCTCCTCGTCGAGCAACGAGAATATTCTTTGTGTACCCGCCATACCCATAACAACCGAGTTAATCTGGTGCGACACCTGATTTATATTTCCCGAAAATTGCTTGGTCATATTGAGGAAGGGCACAAAAACGCTTATCTGCATAGCGGAAAAGCCCAGAATACTGAGGTTGGGTACCTTGAACGCAAAGAGCATGCCGCCAACGAATGCAACGATAACGTACAAAACGTTTCCTATGTTGTTCAGAATAGGGCCAAGAGTATTTGCGTATTTGTTCGCGCGCTCTGCTTCGAGGAAAAGCTCGTCGTTTATACGGTCAAAGTCCGCGCAGCTCTCCTTCTCGTGACAGAAAACCTTGACAACCTTCTGTCCGTTCATCATCTCCTCGGCAAAGCCCTCTACCTTACCGATAGCGGTCTGCTGGCGGAAGAAATGCTTGGCAGAGCCGCCGCCGACTTTCTTAATAACGAAGGTCATAAGGAAGGTGCCGCATACGACTATAAGAGCCAACCAGATGCTGAAATAAATCATAATGCAGAACACCGTGATTACCGTCGTAAAGGATATGATTATCTGCGGAAAGCTCTGCGATATCATCTGACGCAGGGTGTCGATATCGTTGGTGTAATAGCTCATAATATCGCCGTGGTTGTTCGAGTCGAAATACTTCACAGGCAAAACCTGCATACGGTTGAACATCTTCTCGCGCATACGCTTGAGCGTTCCCTGCGTTATTATTGCCATCAGCTGATTATAAAACGCCGTAGATATCAGAGATAATACGTAGAATACGGCGAGCAGAGCCACCGCTGACAGAATTTCTCTCGATGCGAGCGACCAATCGCCGATAACCGAGTATTCCTCAATAACCGCTATAACCCTCTGCATAAACAAAGAGGGAATAGAGCTGACGAGCGCGCTGAACAAAATGAGAAACAGGGCAAGCGGCAGCATTCTCGGATAGAAGGAAAACATTGTTTTTACAAGGCGGGCGAAGATTTTCGTTTTCTTAGTCTTCATTTTCAGCACCTGCCTTGCATTGAGATTCGTATATCTCGCGGTATATTTCACTGTCGCGCATAAGCTCCTTATGCGAGCCGATAGCGCTCACCTGTCCGCCGTCCATAACTATAATTCTATCGGCGTCCTCAACAGAGGCAATTCTCTGCGCGATTATGATTTTTGTCGTTTCGGGAATGTATTCCTTCATTGCAGCGCGGATTTTTGCGTCGGTTCTCGTATCAACCGCGCTGGTTGAATCATCAAGAATCAGTATCTTGGGCTTCTTGAGAAGCGCGCGTGCGATGCACAGCCTTTGCTTCTGTCCGCCCGAAACGTTAGCACCGCCCTGCTCGATGTAGGTGTCGTAGCCGAGAGGGAAGGTGTCGATAAACTCGTCAGCACAGGCAAGCGCGCACGCGTGCCTCATTTCCTCGTCGCTCGCATCCTTATTTCCCCAACGCAGATTTTCCTTTATCGTTCCCGAGAACAGCACGTTTTTCTGCAAAACCATAGCAACGCTGTTGCGAAGCGTTTCTATATCGTAATCGCGCACATCGTGTCCGCCCACCGATACCGTGCCCTCAGTTGTGTCATATAAGCGGCATATCAGCTGTACCAGCGTGGTCTTCGACGAGCCGGTTGAGCCGATAATTCCTACCGTTTCGCCCGAGCGGATTTCAAGATTTACGCCTGACAGCGCCGCCTTCCTCGCGTTTTCAGAATAGGAAAAGCCAACGCCGTTGAAGCTGATTGAGCCGTCCTTTACCTCATATATGGGATTTTCGGGATTATTCAGCGTGCTCTTTTCATTGAGAAGCTCCGCAATTCGCCTGCCCGACTGCTGAGCCATGGTCAGCATTACCATAATCATTGATATCATCATAAGGCTCGAGAGTATCATAAAGCCGTAGGTGAGCATAGCGGACATCTGTCCGACGTCAACGTCGGCTCCCGAGGTGCTTATTACGGTGTAAGAGCCGAAGGTGAGAACAAACACCATAACCGAATAAAGACAGAACTGCATAAGCGGTGAGTTTATCGCCACTATTCGCTCAGCCCGCGTGAAGTCCATGCACACCTCGCTCGCTGCCATATCAAACTTCTTCTGCTCGAAGTCCTCGCGCACGAATGACTTTACCACTCTTGCGCCCTTGACGTTCTCCTGAATCGAGGAATTGAGTCTGTCATACTTCTTGAAAACCTGCCTGAAAAGCGGCATGGCGCTCCTTGCGACTAAGAAAAGTCCTATTGCCAATATAGGTACTACGAACAAAAATATCCAGGCAAGAGAGCCGCCCATCACAAACGCCATAATGAATGCAAACGTCAGCATCAGCGGCGCGCGTATTGCAACGCGAATCAGCATCATATACGCCATCTGCACGTTGGTAACGTCTGTTGTGAGTCGCGTGACCAGAGATGAGGTCATAAACCTGTCTATATTTGCAAAGGAATAGTCCTGTATGCTGTAAAATATATCGTGTCTTAAATTCTTTGCAAATCCGCAGGAGGCGGTAGAGCCGGTATATCCCGACAAAACGCCGAAGCTGAGCGACAGTATAGCCATCACGATTAAAAGTCCGCCGAATTTTGCGATGGTGTCAATGCCCGCCCCACCCTTGATTCTGTTCACCAGCTCTGCGATAATGAACGGAATTATACATTCGAGCACTACCTCGCAGGCTACGGTGAGGGGGGTGAGAATTGACGCTTTTTTGTATTCCCTTATGCTTTTTGCTAAGGTTTTTATCATCCTTTATCAATCCTTTCACAATAAAACGAGCAGTGCTAACACTTGTTTACACCACTCGTTTTTCTATTAAATTAAATATATCACTCTTTTATAATATTGTCAATAGGTTTTCAAAATAAAATATTAAAGAATAACCGCGCACGCGCCTGCGCCCACGATAGGCTCTTTAACGTTTACGCACTCGTTGCTCGAAATCGTTATGCCGACGGCGGGCGAGGTTTCAATTCCTATCTCGCAGTCAACAGAGATATTGTTCTCCATAACGATGCCCTCGTAGTTGAGTCCGTCCTCCGCATCTCTTTTCGGCTTAGCCACGAGCACCGAATCATCCTCACAGACGTTTGAACGGATGATGACCGATACAGAGCTTGCCGCCAGAGTTCCGCACTTGACGCCGATAACGCCGTAGTTTGAGCAGAAGCCGCGTGGCTTTGTGAGCTTGTTGTTTATTATCTGTCCAAGCATAGCGCCTGCACTCTGCCAATGCCACTTGTATTCGTAGTTAATGCTAAGGTCCTCGTAGAGCACACCGCTGTTCATCGAGAGGGTATTTCCGTCGGAAATAGCGCCCACGCAGCCGCCCCAGTAGTAAACTCCGCGGCCAAGGTCACCAACCTCGTTGTCGGTAACGATGTTGTTCGTGAACTTCGCAACGTTAGATACCGAGATTATAGAGCTCCTGTCAAGCTCGCAGTCAAGGGGTGCGTCAAGGGTGAGGGTGTCCTCTGTGTTTGAAACGACGCGGCGCATCTGGCATACACCCGTACCGCCCGTAACGTAGAAATACCAATCCTTGAAGGTGTCCCTTATGAATTTCTTGCCCTCGGCAATTCTGCCCTTATATGCGGGATAGCGGTCAATGAGACTGTCCATATTGAGCCTTATCTCGCGCTGACCGCCGAGCGCCTTTATTCTGTAATATTCGCCCCAATAGTGGAAGCAGAAGCCCTCATTGTCGCTCGTGTAGGAGAACGGCTCGAGCTTGTTGCCTCTCATATAGTAGTTGGAATGGTCCTCCATTATCCACATCGTTCCGCGTGCATTGTCTGTCATGGGCTTCATGAGGTTATTTTCCATAACTATATTATTTACCTGACGTACCCAGGTTGAATTAGGGTTGTAATTCTGCGAGAACATACCGAAGCAGTTACCGAGAGTTCCGCTGAACAGCTCGTTTGATGAAAGGCTTGCATTGTGTGTGCCGAGCAGACGTACGCAGGAGCCCGCACCGAAGATTCTGTTATTCTCAACGGTTATTTTGTCGCCCTTAATGGCAATCGCGCTGTAATGCTCGAGCGCCGCAAAATATCCCTCTGTGGGATTCTCAACGTATTTATCTCGGTTATTGTAGTGACCTGTATAGTAGGGGTCTCCCGCCTTCTTCCTCTGTCCGATAAAGGTCGGCTGATGAACGAGGCAGCAATTGCGTATAACTATATTTTCCGCGTGCTTTCCCTCGTCAATGAGGTTAGAGTAGAGAGGCCTGTAATTGTAGGTATCATCTCCGAGCACAGGGTCGCCGTGTATCATAGGAGCCATAATTATCGCAGGGGAATATACTGTGAGGATATTCAGGTTTTCAATAGTGAAATCACCGTCCTCGCCTGCAATTACGGCGTAAATGGCGCGCCCCTCAGTGAAGGTACCCCAGCCGTCCTCGCCGCCCATTCCCTTTGGTGTTTCTATCCAGACTCTGTCGCTGTCCTCGCCTACGAGCCTTGTGTGAGGATATATGCGGATGCCCTTCTTGAGGCAGTAGCGTCCGTTTGGCACGAATACAGTTCCGCCACCGTTGTCGCGCGCGGCATTGAGAGCCGCCTGAAACGCGTCAGCGCTATCAAAGAAATTCTCGTAATAAACGTCGCGCAGAGGGATAGCCCTTGCTCCGAAATCCAAAACGTTGAATGTTTTGTCGGGATAAGCTATGTTTTCTCTTACCGTTATTCTGTACGGCTCGGATACCGAGTCGCGTATAACGTATACGTCGTATTCACCGCACTCGATATCCTTTGGAATATCAGCGCATACCTCGTAATTGCTGATACGCTTTATATTCAGCTCGTAATCGCTTTTACCCCTGAGAATAAGACGGGTGTCGCGGTTTTCGGCATATCTTCCGTATCCTCCCTTGGTGCTTGTACCCTCTCTTTCCTCATAAACGTCTATATTTATAAGGCTCTCGCCTATAACACGAAGCTCTCCGCCCGAAACAAGACTGTTTTCAAGCACCCAAAGAATTTTAGGTGAGTTCAGAGCAATTTCGTTGCTTTCGCCGTTTTCGTAAACAACCTTGACCTTAAAGCAGCGGTATTCGCCCTTCGGCACGCGGAAGGTAGCGGTGGATACTGTTTTGTTGAGAACCTCGCACTCATACGAGTTTTTTGCCGTATCGGTGAGCAATACCTTTTTCGCCTTCATCATGTTATCGCCGGTAATGACCGAAAGATAACCGCCCTTGATTGAACCTGAAATATGCCTGATGATACTCATTTTCCAAACCTCATTATAAGTTTTTTGTGGTTCCACCCTAAAGATATCATAGAGGGTGCGGTATGTCAAGTGCTTTGTCAAAATAAGTAAAATTTATTCGGTTTTCAGTAAAAAAGTGCCCCTTCACAGCTTGAAGGGGCACCCCGTCATTCAACCTCTTTCTCCGACTCATTGCATTCTCTGCGCCCAAGCTCGTAGCAGAGCGCGCACAGCCATAGTGTGTCGGTGCTCCGAGCCCCATCGATAAGGGGTATAATTCTCGTTCTGGCAAACGACAGCTTCTCTATATCAGTTGTTTTCAGAAAATTTTCTATGTACATATTGCGTTGCATTTGAAATTCTCCTGTATTTGACAATTTTTGGCAATTTAATGATACCATAAATGCTGAAATTTGTCAATAGAAATCGCAAAATATCTTCGACTATTTTTGGTTCAGAC
Source organism: Eubacteriales bacterium (assembly GCA_045593885.1). Classification (GTDB taxonomy): domain Bacteria; phylum Bacillota; class Clostridia; order Oscillospirales; family CAG-272; genus UBA1740. The sequence goes on along the minus strand of JAZNXN010000033.1, from coordinate 24,915 downwards.
GGTACTTTCCTTGCTGTTTGCAATAAGTGTCTCCGCCTTGTCGGCTGCGCTTGCGCTCACATCGCCTTCGCCTTCGCCGTTTTTGTGGTTTTTTTCCTCATTTTTATCCTTGCGTGAAAGCAATATGCTGAAATATTCAACGTTGTCGCGTGCAAACGGATAATGCGCTCTTTCCTGGCATTGCCAATAGCGCAGAAGCGTTTCGGGGGCGAGAGGGTCGCCGAGCGTACCCGAGCGCAGATTTTCGAGATTTTTCTGCCAAATATACTCTCTTTGCTGCTCTACCGACTTGCTCTTATCAACGGTGAAGATATATCCGTCGTCATAATAGTATTCGCCGCTGATTTGGTCGTACTCGATGAAATCGTGTCTGTCAAACTGAAGGTTGTGTATTCTGCCGAAGGAATCCTTGAATGCCAACGCCCTCGGCTCGTCCGCGTAGGCAAGGTAGTACGAAAAGATTATTCTGTCCAGCTCAGCATATGCGGAATTTTTCATATTTTTCTTTGATTCGAGTCTGCCTGCCGACTGGTTTACCATTAGCTGTCTTGCAACTCCCGAGGCAGCGAGGTCCTCGGAAAAGCCCTGGTATGCGTCGCTGATTCCGACTATCCTCTTTGCCTGCTCGTATAGCCTGTCTGCCTGTTGAATATCCTGGGATATATCGGGGGTTGTGTCTATCGTGCCGTACATTGAGCTGTTCTCGCTCGGACGGAGCTTTAAGACCTGACCGAATATCTGGTTATTGAGGGCTATTTCGGCATCGTCGGGCACGATGGGTGTTATTCCAGAGCGCATGAGCTTTTGCATTATCCTGCTCTCAATTTTGTTTATCTGTTGCTGCTGACAGCGGATAAATTCGCAATCGCTCTGTCCCATCAGTGAGCGGTCCTTCGAGGTATTTCTCCTTATAACTATCGGGAAAAACGAGGGGGTGTAGTATGGCAGCAAAACAGTTCCGTCCGACTGAGCGTGCTCGCCACTGTCATCTGTAATTTCGTCGGCAGAAACACACTCGAACAGCTCGTCTGTCAGTGTCATTTCCTTATTACACGAGCAAACACCGCCTTTTTCGTTGCATACCGGACAGACGGGCACCTTTCTTGCGTAGTAATCCTCAATGTCGGTCAGTATGACCTCTCCGCAAAAGGAAAACTGCGATACGCGTCCATACTCATTTCGGTAGAAGCACACGATAACCGTTGCCGCCGCGCCCTCGTCAACACCAATGCCCTCTGAGGAAAGCTTGGGTATATTGTCCTCACTGACACCGTAGCGCGATATTACGTCGGAGCGCGTGGTGTCAAATCTCATAAAGCAGTATTCCATATCCTCTATTCTGAAAATGTTGGGCTCGGGTATGAAATCCTTTGGATTTATGCAGTGAATGCGGACGCCGCCGCGCTCTCTGCCGGTGATAATACTGCTATCCCATTCGACAAACCATACGCTACCGCCGAGAACGTAGGTATATCTTTCGTCGATATCGTTGAGCTGCTCAAAGGGCAGAGAATCTCTCACCTGCGCGAGCAGGCGCTCTATGCTCCTTGCATTTCTTTCGCGCCTTTCGCTGTACCTTTTCGGGGAAACGTAGGGGGCGGGTATCTCGGAGGACACCTGCGACTCTACTATCTCGTAGGTTATATTTCTTACGGCTGCGGCTCTTTCGTATGAGTTGTCTATTTTGTCACTGCCGTAATACTGCTCGGTATTCTGCTCGAATTTGTCGTATATATCGCCAAGCTCGCTCTTTGCGTTCTGGTAGAGATTTTCGAAAAATTCGAGTCTTTTTTCGTTTCTTTCTGTTTTCATTTCGGTTCTCCGTATTTTTTAATCAAATATTCCCGCCCCTTTGCATCTGCACAGTAATAGTCCTGCCACATATCCTCGCTCCAGCTTCTTTTTACCCTTGCGTTTCCTTTTGCATTCGGTCTTGTATAAAAGATTGCAAAGCCTCGCAGAGCATCGGGCGCGTGCGTTATCTCGTGCGGCTCGTTTTTTGTGTCGTTTGGCTTATAAGGGTCTGTTTCAAGCATAGGCAGGCATTTTATCAGCTCGGTGCAGGTTCTGAAAATTTTCAGCCTGCTCTCGCCGTTTGCATCCCGCTTTAGAAGCTCCTTTATGCACAGCCAGCCCGCCTCTCTGTCGTTTGAGGATTTTGTGAATCTCACGCCGTTTTCCTCGAAAAGAAGCGCCTTGCTTTTTCCCGACTCCTGCGAGCGACTGAATAGGTCGGGGGGCGCAAGAGTTGCATATATTTTCTCGCCCTTGTCGGTTTTTTCTGTTATCCTCTCCGCCGCCTCGCTTATCATCAGATTGCTCTGACACAGCTCGCGGTATACGTATATCTCGCCCAAGGGGCTTATTGCAACCCACAGGCACGCCAGTCTGTCAAGACCGTAGTCTACAGTTCTGTACCGCCGCCATTCCGACGGAATCTCGAAGGGGGACACGGTATGCACCGAGTAGTCAAACTCGGAAAAGTACTGTCCCTCAAATATGTTCCAATCGCCAAAGAGAAGTGCCTTCACCTGATTTTCGGGCAGTGCGAGCAGGCGTTTCTTGTAATCGGGGTCGCTCTGCATAAGGAAGGTGTTGTCATCAATCTTTGAAGGAATGAAAATGCGCGTGCGCCCGTCTACGTCGGTATATACCGTGCTCGGCTCTCCTATGTCAACGAAGCGTGCCTTCACCCAGGAATGTCCCACACCCCCGGGGTTAGTCGAGGATTTTATCATTTTTGGGTAGCCGTTTGCACCCCTTACTCTCGATATGAGGTAAAGGTACTGAAACTCGGTAAAGTGCGTCAGCTCGTCGAAGCGTATTACGTCGTACTCCGCCGACTGATACTGATAAACGTCGTTCTCCGTCGCGCAGTAGCCGAAATCGAGAATACTGCCGTTTATGAATACTCCCGTATGCTTTGATGCGTTGTAGGAGTAGATTTCACGCGGATAGAGCGAAAGACTCACGCGTATCAGCGATTTTTCAAGCTCGTTGTAGGTGCGCCGCAGTATCAGCTGCTTTGATTTTGGGTATTTCAGCGCGTAGAGCATAGCATCAACGAGCTGACCGTAGGATTTTCCCCCGCCCGCCGCCCCTCCGAAAAGAGTTTCGGTATGCTCTGAGGTTATGAAAAGGTATTGCTTTTCGCTGACTGATATATCCATCACTTCACCACCGTAAGATTCACTTCAAACGGACGTCCCTGTTCTATATCCCCCTCGCCTTTGCCGTATACCTCGGTCAGCAAAAACTTAACGAAGGTGGGGTCTATGAGCTTGAATGCCGCCGCATCTGTTATAATATCGTTTATTCTTGCCTTTGCCTCGGCGAGGGCGAGCGAAAACTCGCGTTTTTTGCCCGCCCAATAATCGAGGGTTTCTCTTGTCACGTTTATCGAAAACGCAAATTTTTCGAGAGAGGGAAGTCCGTCGCGCAGAAGCTCGCGCATACGGTTCTCTCTGCCGAGGCAGAGAGAGGTGTAGTCAAGGAGCTTTTTTGTGTATTCACTCTTGAACTTTTTCATGGCTCTCAACGCTTTCGAGAAATTTCTTGAGAAAAAGGATTCTTCCGTCAATGCGACTGTTTTCCCACCGTATTTGCCGCACGCCTACGTTGTAGCCTGCAAACGATGCCATACATATTCCGAAAATTCTGCTTATAATGCTGACCACCACGGCAACGCCAAAGGTGTTTGTCGGTACGAGCACCGCACACGCCAGCGACATCGAGGTAAGAAGTATCAGAAATGGCTTTCGTATCGCGGCGGTCTGCTCGTATGACAGCCGTTTCCTTCCAACGTCATTTATGTTTATCTCGCGTGCAGAGGACAGAATCAGGGCAGGGGATATAGGTTTTTGCCTTTGCGCGAGCGCGCGGCAAAGAAGCCTGTACTGCTCCTTAGTTATCCTTTCCTCACGCAGCTCGGTGCGTAGCTCTCCTTTTTTCATAGGGGCGAAGAATGAGAAATATCTGTCACTTTCTATGTACGCCTCAGCAGCAAGGCGGCGTACCCTCTCACGTCTCTCCCTCTCTGACTCGCTCTCGCAATAGGCACAGAATTTTGAAATCATAGCGCCGTCGCGTATTTTATCACACAGTCTCTCCCAGACCTCCTTGCCCGTGTATTTGCTCGCTGCCAGCTCGTCGCGCTTTCCGCTTGGAATGAATACGAGGTAGCAGGTGTAGGTGGATATTGCCATATACACGGTGTTTGCCAGAAATTCTGTGGAGAGGGGATTTACGAACTGTACGGTAACGAGCGGTATTGCTACCGTGAACAGTATACAAACCGCAAGGCATATCTCGTTCACGTATTCACCGAATCCGCGCCTCGCCCTTTCCGCCGTGCTCTCGCCGAGCCTGTTCGCCGCTTGCCATGCGTCAAAGCCTTTTTCCATCTTAACTATCCCTTCCCTTTGCTATTCTGAAGCATACAGCACCCAGCGCGTTTCCCACAAACGCAACCAGTGCTATGCTCGCGATACTTTCTATTATTCCTGCAAGCAGGCTTGTAATTGCCCATATCACCAGCCACAGCATCCACGCCGACGGACTTTCAAGATATCTGGCAATCACTCTTTTCAGCGGCACTGCCGCCAGCGCCAGCATAATCACCGACATAGCGGACAGGGCGGGGCGTATTCCCGCCCCTATCCATATCGGAAAATGCTCAAGCACCGCTACCGCTGCGGGCACGGTGGAGAGAAATAGCCCCAGCACCCGCAGGCATATTTTTATTACGCCGCCCCTCACGGTATCAGCCCTCCTTTGTAAGAGTCTTTATCTTCGAGTAGACCTCGCCAAGTGCGTCCTTCTGATACTGAGGAATGCTTGCCGACATAAAGACGGTGTAGAGCATTTCGTTTTGCATCGAGATTATTTTCTGAAGCCTCTCGGTGTCCGAGCCGACCTGGGACAGATCTTCTGCGAGCCTTTCACTGTCGGCAAAAATCCTTTCTGCCATTTCGGTAAAGCTTGATATTGCTTCAAGCACGGGGGCTGCACTCCTTGCAAGCTCGCTTATCGCGGTATCCGTGCTCTCCGAGTATTCGCATACTCTTTTCAGAACGGCGCCCGTGCTCTCGTTTATCAGTCCGAGCGATTTGCTCACCGAGGGCAAGAGCCCCTTCTTGTAAAGGAATGCGACGAAGAGAGAGCTCACCAGCGTGAGTACGCTGAATATCTCGGTTATGTTATCCGAAAGGAGCGAGGAGAGCTGTCCACTCACCGTGTCCTCTTCTGTCGGTGCAGCCTCGGTGCTTTCGGCTTCAGCGACTGCGTTGTCTATCTCCTCTGCATATACGGATACTCCGAGAGAGAAAAGGAGCGTCAGCGCAATAATTAATGATATAAGTATTTTCTTCATAATACATCTCCTAAAAAATTTTGTAGCCGTTTATCTTTTCCTCGAGGCCGGCAATCCTCTTTTCGAGCGAGCGGCGCGCGTTTCTCTCCGCGTACAGCTCACGCTTGAGGTATATGAAATCCCGCTGCGTATCCTCAGGCTCGGCAGAGAGGGTATTGCCGCTTCTCACGATATAGCCGCAGTCAAAGCTCTCTCTGCTGTGCTCCTTGAAAACGCTGACGGGGTTTCTGCCCTCGGACACGTCGCGTGCCGTTACAGCCGCATACCCGTCAGTTATGGGTATGGCCGCATCGGATATGAACAGAGTTCCGCGGCTGACTCCGTCAAAGCTGACGCTGATTAGGCCGCCCTTGATTTTTTCGGTTTTATCAACCGCGTATCCGCTCATATCCGGAAAAAGTAAGTATTTCACTGTATCTTATCTCCTTGCATATTGAAATTCACTCTTATACAGTCACTCTCCTGAGTGTAGGTGATTATAGTGCAGCAGCTGTCGGTTGCCTCGCTCGGCAGAACACCGTGCTTGAGGGGATAGTAGCCGAGCTCGCGTGCCCTCTCCTCTGATAAAAGAGAGATTTTTTCGTCTGCCCCTACCACTCTCCCCTTGTTTATAAGCTTGTAGTACTTCATATTTGCTACCTCACGCTTGAAAAGTATTTTACAGTCATGCTCAAGGGGGGACTTGGCGATTTCAGATAAACTCTGTTCGGCTCGCCTGCCCTTAGCATTATCGGCGTGTCCGTCGGTATAGTTATCTCATAGGGGGTGTCTATTTCATAGACGGTTTTGTCTTTATACGCCGTTTTCTTGATTATCTTGACTTTGCCCGTCGAGGCTTCGATTGACACCTCGTCCGATGCCGTAGCGCAAGAGGCTATCGGCTGCTCGGTGTAGAAATTCTGAACTATCCTTTCCTCAACGAAATCGTCTGCGCTTTCGGTTTTTCCCCAGTCCTGAACCTCGCTCCAAACGACGTTTTTGACGGTTATTTTTCCGTTGCCCGTCATTGCCTGCTCCGACGGAGCGTTGAAATAGAATTTGAGCAGAGGTGCACCTGTAGTGTACTCGGTGTATGAAACTCTTATCAGAATAACCGAGAAGCTTGACGAGGCTTCGCCGTTTGGATTTATGTGAGATGGTGTTCCGTTATACTGTATGACATAATCAAGGGGTGACGATAATTTTCCGTAGGCGAAGGTCATGTATACGGGCGGAACCGTTCCGTCATCGAAGGGTTCTATTTCGTAATCAAAGGATATAAAATAGTATCTGTTATAGAAAATAGAACGCCATTTGTCAAAGCCTATAATGCCGTGATTTTTTGCGCTTTGGTCAGGTATTTCGAGGGTTTTCTCGCCAATCTGCTTTATGCAGTTTTTTCCTGCGATTGCAACGGTTGTTTCGTATTCTCCGTAATGGGCGTGGTTTGCGTCGGTTATGGGATGCGATGCTATGAAATTGTAGCGAGCTCCTGTAATTTCCAGAGATTTTACCGCGCAGTCGGTTGCGTTTTTGCAATCGGCATGAAAGCCGCTTTCGCTTTTTTCATACCCTATTTCCACCCTATCCTTCGGCTTTTTTCTGTATAGCTTTCGGTTTTTGAGTCTTAGCATTTATGCCACCCTTCTGTTGACCGTACAGGTGAGCGCCTCTCCGTCGTGAATGAAAAAGAGGGTGTATCTGTATCCGTCACACAAAGATACCGCTCCTGAAGAAACATCATCTCCAAGATAGACGATTTCCTTTTCGGTTACTCCTTGGCTTTGAGTGTACGTGTTTGCCCAAGCAGGAATATATATATTGGAGGAATCGGAAACCGTCAGATGAACGATTGAGCAAAAGCCCGGCTCTACGGAGGGGGGCGTTGCTATGTCGAGCGAGGAAAAGTTTGTGAGCGCGCACTCCGTGTCTGCTTCTATGCAGAAGGTTGCATCAGCCCCCTCAAAATCAACGTACCGAAAGCCGTTCAGGTTTTCGTCGATGAAGCTGTCAATTTCAAGCTTTTTCTCCTCAACGTAATCGTTGATTCCGCCCTTTCCGAGAGAAAACGAGTATTCCACACCGTCAAGGCTCTTGTACGCAATGCGATTATTCGCAACATCGTAGGTTATGCTCGATATGGCAGAGCCCTGCCTGTCCTCGACGGCGTGAATCTTGCCATATAAGGTGTCATTTTCGACATACAGATATTTCGACAGCTCGCCACTCACGATATCCTCAAAGAGATTTTTGAGTGTGTGTCCGTCCGCAAGCCCTGTCAGCAGCTGCCCGGAAATATGTCCGTCGCTGTCCGCGACTGAGGTTATTGAGTCTATCAGCTCGTTAAGCTTGGCCATAATCAGCGCAGGAGCTTTATCGAACGCATTCTTCAGCTCTGTGGGCGAAAGTGAGGCTCCGCCGTACAGCGAGCCCGAATTAGGCCTTGTCGGCAGTGAGGACACGCTTGCGCGCTTAAACTCCGCTTCGCTTATTTTTTCTATGCTCATTTTTTAATCCTTCCCGCGACTGTGTAGTCATACGATAAATCGTAAACTCCAAACGGCCGCATAAAATCGTTTGTATATATTTCGTATTGCTTTTCCGACCATCTTTTCTCCTTTTCGGGAATGACAATCGACACGTTTTCGTGAGTAGCAAACGATAATGCCGAGAAATCGGTGTCAGAGAAGTCAAACGCTCCTGCGTTTATCTCCTCGGTCCTTTGCCGTCCGTTTCTGTCCGTGAGTATCGCTACGTGCAAACGGCTGCCCGAATGGGCTCTCAGTCTTATTACGGTGCTTTTCGGAACGGTGCTCTTTGCCGAGCCCAGCTCCTTACAGCTATCCGATGCGGTAGAAAATCCGCTTCGGTATCTTCGTCCGTTGTGCGTGTAGTATTTTCGCGGTATTCTGCCAAAAACGGAAATATCGTCGGTTGTTTTATCCCTTTTGTCGTTATTGAAGCAGCAGATACTTCCGTTTTCACATCCGAAAAACAGAAGCTCACCAACCGCGCACAGCTCGCAAGCGGGAGAAAATTCACCGCCCGATAACTCGCCTCGGGTGTCACACGCCACCGCCAACGGCTCTCCGCTTTCACCGGTTGTGAGCAAAAACGGATAGGCCGTGGGATTTTCGTCCGCAGGTAGAGGATAGGTCGATATAAGCTCTCCGTCAGAGCCGACCTCTCGCTCCTCACCGTCGTACACTATGGGACAGTCAATCCCGTTCCACGTGATATGCGTGTGCTCGGATTTTGGCTCTGTAAGCGTGAAATACACGGTGTGCTGACCTTCGAAAACGCCTATTTCCGTCAGCCTGAACCATTCGTATTCCTTGCTTCCCGAACGGTGAGTAAATCTGCCTCTGCTGTCGGCAAGATATATTTCTCCGTCGATGAGCACGCACAGATATCCGAGCCATTCGGCGAGCCTTGCGCTTGAGAGTGTGTCCTTTAACATAACCGAATCAATGTTTGATGAGCGTCGGTTAATGCTTCTTTCGAGATTTACGTTATCTATGTCTATTCCAAAAAGACCTGTATCGCTGAAAACAACAGGGTCGTCAAGGAAATTTGCCGCCGCCAGCACCCTGCCTATTGAGGCGGAGCTCTGACCTCTTGAATAGACATCCTCGCCGTCCTCGCCCTCACTCTTTTTGGTGTGATAATATACCGAGGAGCCGTGATTTGCCTCGGATTTTATAACGACCAGGGTTTCGTCGGCGCTGATCATTGCCACGTTCTGAGTGTTTCCAATGCCATCCTCAATGAAGCTGTGAGCGCCGAAATACAACGGATTCATGCAGCCGCCAAGATCCTTGGATGAATAGAAGACGGTATTTGGCAACAGAGGATTTCCGGTAAGAAAAACGCTCTCTCCGTGTATTTCAGCCGCTGTGCATTTTGCAATAGCGTCGAAGAAGCCGTTTGTATACTCGGGATGTGCAGAGAAAAAGCTCTTGCGGTCAGCAATGCTGTCCAAAAGCGGATTGAACTTTGCAAAAACCTCTATCTCCCTGCTTTTTATGATAACATCGCTCTTAATACATATATAGATGCCTTCAACCTCGTCAACTGCGGATTTCTGTATCGCATACGATACACTCGGTCGCATATCGTTGGCGGCTACGCTGTTTCCGTCGATATTAACCGAGCTTATGCTGACACATCCCCTTGAAACGGTGTGGTAAAAGAAGCGGTATTGCGGCTGCTTTGTTGAATATACGGGGGTATAGTTAAAATAATTTTGTGTATTGTCTATACTGATGCCTTTGAATTTTTCTTCATCGCCGTTATAGTATAGAGTAGCATCGCTTGCTATTCCATAGAATGCTCCCAAGAAAATCTTCGACACCCCGGAGCCCAAATACACCTCGGAAAGAGAGGAGCATTCGCTGAACGCATACGTGTCTATCGACCATATGTTATCGGGAAGAGAAACGCAGGTAAGCTTTTTGCATCCAAAAAACGCATGCCCCTCTATTTCGTAGAGAGTTGAGGGGAGAGAAACCAGCGAAATATCGGTGCTTGCAAATGCATTGGGACCGATTCTCGTAACGGCATACTTCTTTCCGTTAATGGTTGCCGTTGACGGTACAATGGCAACGTGCTGCCTCTTGTCCAGCATTCCTGTCACGCGGCAGGTTAAAAGCTCCTCGCTTATCACCTCGAAGGTAAACTCGCTCTCATCTCCGAGCATCTCGGTTGCATCTGTCAGGACAAATGCGTTTCTGAATTTATCGGTAAGAATATTTTTTCCCTCGCACTCCTCACCGCGATACATTGTGGTTGGGATGTAGGCATCCTCATCCGTCAGCCTTTTGCAGTAGCCGTCACTGTCAACGCGGTAATAGGCTTCGGAATCAAGAATATATAGCGAGTCACCCGCCGCAAAGGCGCATGAGTGCTTCCTCGCGAGTCCGACCATTATCGGTTCGGGTGTGTCAATGAAATCCCGCTCTCCGACAGGGAAGCGGTAAAGACTGCTTCCCGCGTGAATAACAAGGTACTCGTTACCGCCATCCTCGGTGTCGGAAAAGCGGTAGTGGAAAATTCCGTATATCTTATCGTTGAAATTGTGTATTTCACGAAATCCCGGTACGGTTTCGAGCATGAGCCCGTGCCCCGCCTCGTAATCTATGTACATATTCTCCGCATTTGCCATGCGGAAGTCCTCAATCATAGAGGGGGGAGCCGAGGTGTCTATTCCCGAAAAGGAGGAATAGGTTTTCCTGTATACTCTTTTTTTGCTCATGCCGTTCACCAGTTGCCTTCGCATTGATAGGGGATAGTGTTGCTTTTCACTCTCTGCGAGCGTAAAAGCCGCGCCCCCTCTGCGTACTGCCGCATATACACGTCTGCCTTTTCGGGCTCGTCATCCTGCCAGAAATAGCCTGCTGTGAGCAGAGGCAAGAGGTGCTGAGCGCACGGGGAGAGACAAAGCTCCTCGTCGTACAGCTCATCTGAAAACGCGGGCACGTCCTCTATGTATCTTACGGTGAATACCCCATCCGCATCCCTTGGAATAATTGCCGCTCCGTCGAGTATTATGGCAGAGCTGTAGGGCAGAAAATCCTTGAATATAGGATAGGGGGCAAGCTCCTTGCAGCCCTCTATATCGGCAGGCGTTATCAGCAGGGCAGAGCCTTTGCTTTTAACTATTTCCTTTGATGAGGTTTTCGGGTACTGTGCGGCAAGCAGCCGCATAGAAAGCGTTATCACCGAGTACAGTCTGTCCGTCGGGTCAGCATCGCCGTCAAAGCCGAGTGCCTTTATCTGTTCTATAAGTTCTTTGCCTGTCATAATTATCCTTTCTCGGCGGCACAGCCGTCACCCTTACGGCGACGGCTGCGGCATCGCCGTTTTTAGATTATCAGAGAGCGTCTGCGCCCTCTACAGCCTCGCTCGAATCTACAGCAAGAAGAATGTGCTTGTAGGTTCCAAAGCCTACGCCGAAGCGGCATCTGCCGTTCCAGATGTAGTTGCCCGTATGGTTATCAACCCAGTTGGAAACCGTGAGGGGTATGCGGTTGAAGAACATATTTCCGCAAAGATTCTTGTTTGCCTCGCTCGACATTATCATGCAGCGGTTGTCCTCGGTCTGCCAGTTGGGCATAACGATGATGTTCCAGTTGCCGAACTGAAGGTTAACGTCGTTGTAGCCGTTGCCGAGAGCGCCCTCCGAGCCGCACACCTTCTTTGCTATAACCTCAGCGGCAGGTCTGTTGCCGGGGAGAATGATGGTGTCTGCGGTGTAGCCGAGAATATCGCCGTTCTCGTCCTTCATATTTCTTATCTTGAACGCAAGCTCACCGAGTGCGTTTTCGAAGGTTTCGGTAGAGGAGAAAATATCTCCGTAAAAGTAGTTGGACTGAGTGCCGTTCGCCTTGCTCTCAGAGCCCCACTTATGAGCATTTGAAAAGAGGGGCATACCGTCGGGAGCGGTCAGGTCAAGCTCCGCCTTTGCAAACGTACCGGTGGTAGAGGTTCCGTTTGCGAGAGCATACTCGCATATCTTGTGCATGGTCTTGTAGTATGCGCGGGTGAAGTTTTCTGCGCGGCGCTTTGCATCTGCGGCAACTCCGTACGCCGCATCCTCCATCATCTCAGCGGTGATGGTGAATTCCTTCATGAACTGAATGTGCTCGATAAACTTTCTGTAGGTTTCCTGAAGGTCGTCGCTCTCAGCGCCTGCGCCCTCGGCGGTAGCGGAGAATACGTCGAACTCGTTCTGACCTATTATCGTTTCACCGAACTTGTTTGACTTTTCGATGTTGAAGAGCCAGTCGCAAATACCGCCTCTCTTCGTGAGGAGGTCGCTCTCGTGCTCTATTACCATTTTGATAGGTGTTTCAAGCTTACCTATCTGTGCGTTATTAAGTCCTGAGGACTTGGAATAAATGATTGACATTGATTATTTCCTTTCTTAATTACGAACTCTTTTGTAGAGCTCCTTGATTTCCTTTTCCGTCAGCGTGCCGAACAAATCTCTCGCCGCCTGTAATTCAGCGCGGCTCATCTGTATTCCGCTGCTTCCGCCCGCCTTCGGCACTGACGATTTCAGATGCGAGCGGTTGTCGTATGCAGAACCCCTTGCCTTTGCCGTTCCGTTTGTTGCGAGCAGAGCCTCTCTTACCGACAGTCCCATTGCGCGCAGCTCAACGAATCTCTCGGAATTTTCTATCTCGGATAGCTCGTTTACGTCTGCGAGCTGAGGAAACATCTCCCTGATTTCCGAGAGGTCGCTCTCGGCATCGTGTATAAAAATCTCCTCACCGTCGCCGTTTTCCGCGTCTTTTATCTCAGGTGATACCTCTGCAAGCTCGACAGCCTCTGAATTATCTGCCGCGAGCTCGGGTGAGAGAGTGTTTTCCGATACTGCTTCGTTTATTGCTTCTTCCATTTTCAGCTTCCTTTCTTAATTCTCAGGTCGTTGCCCGAGATTTTGGTACTGCACGGCTCCTTTGTGTCGGCAGTATTGACTCTGACCGTTGAGCCGTTTGTTGCGTACGGATTTCTGTTTTCCTTCATTCTTATACCTCCCTTTTCATTACCGAACGGGATATCTTTTCGATTGTCGAATGTGCAGTTTTTTGCCGCCCTTGCTTCCCGTTTTTTCCTCGGCATAAATACTCTACCACAAAAGCTACTTGATTTGGTAACCAAAATTTCGGGACAAAAAAGTCCCGATTTTCCCCGATAAAATAAGGGGAAACGGGACTTTGAGAAAAAAAGAAAAACCGAACCAAGCAAAAATGCAGTTCGGTTTTTTAATTGCTTTTTTCGGTTTTTTTGTCAGATTTGAGTATCTCGCGGCAGATAGCGGCTACCGCCCCGTCGGTGCGATTTTTTTCAATACTTTTTTTCATTCCTTCCAACAGCGACGGCGCGCCCGTCAGGCGTTTAACGTGCTCGCATAGCTCCCGCCTGCTTTTCGCCTCGACGGCGACTCCGAGTTCTGTCAGATATTTTGCATTATGAGGCTCGGGACCGGGTATCTCTTTGTATATTATTATCGGCAGGCGCTTAGCCATCGCCTCGCTCACCGTAATTCCGCCGGGCTTTGTAACTATTACGTCGGATGCATCCATCAGGACGTCAACGTTTTCTGTGTATCCGAGGTTTAGGATGCGGTTATTTGACCTGAGCCTGTCGATTTTTTTCCTTGCGCGCCCATTGTCGCCGCAAACGCATATGAGCTGAAGCCCCTTTGCCGCCCTGTCAATAGCCTTTACAGTTTTTGCGATGCCGCCGTAGCCCATGCTTCCGCTCATAATAAGAACGGTGGAGACACTTTCATCAAGCGACAGCTCCTTTCTTGCAGCACCCTTTTCCCTTCTATCATAAAAGCGCTCGCGCACGGGTATTCCGAGGGAAAGTATTTTTTCCTGCAAAAAGCCCTTTTTGACAGCACTCTCGACGGTGTATTCACTCGCCACCAGAATTTTGTCAGCGCGCAGAGCTTCCTCCCAATAGGGATGAAGGGTATAGTCGGTGACCACGCCGATTACCTGCGCGCTCAGTCCGTAAATTTCTCTTATCGAATCGAGAAGCTCTCCGCAGAAAACGTGCGTGAACAGAATAACGTCATACGAGTTATTATCTATAAATTCCTTTAACTTAACAGCCTTTTTCGCCGTCCTTCTCCGCCTTCTTGAGCTTTTATATGAGCTTGATTTTCTGTTTTCCTGTCTGCGATAGAACAATCCGTAGGCTCTCGGAAGATACGAGGTAGCAAATCTATATCCCCAATCGAGCAGCTTACCCTTAATCGGTGAGGTTATATCATATAGGTTGGCAAGCGATACGTCTGCCCCCCTACTGATAAGCCCCTCGGCGAGCGCACTCGCCGCCGCGTTGTGACCGCCCCCGACGGTTACGGTGAGGATTAGTATTTTCATTTCGGTATACCGCCCTCTCTCTCCAGCACCCGCGCGTAATGGAATATGTATTGCTGGGCTATCCCTGCGTAATCGCCCAGCGACTCGGGGGTGAAGCTATCGGTGAAGTATTCGCCCATAGCCCTCTTTATCCATACATCAATGGGAAATGCGGAAAGATAATTCATTCCGTACAAAAGCACGCAGTCCGCGACCTTGCTGCCCACCCCGACTATCTGCATAAGCTCTGCCTTGGCGGCGTTATAATCGCCGAGGGTACGTATACGCGCAAGGTCAACGGTATTTTCACTCACGCGTTTTGCCGCATCGGCAAGATAGCGCAGACGAAAGCCCACGCGAGCCTCTGCCAAGAGCTCGGGCGCGTCCGCTATATCCCTTGCGGTAGGGAAGGCATAGCCCATACCCCCCTCTGCGTTTTTTCCGTATAGCTCGCATACCTTTTTTATTATTTTTTTGATTCTGGGGATGTTGTTATTTTGTGATACTATGAATGAAAACAACGCCTCCCACGGCTCCTGACGGAGTATCGCAATTCCCTTTGCCGCCTCTGCGGCGAGGTGGAGCTTGTTGCCCTTCGGGGCATTTTTCAGTATTTCGCTCCGTATTTGTGAAAGGTCAGAGTCGAGCGCGAAGTATTTCACCCATATTTCATCAAAATCTCCGTCGCTCGTGCCAATGAATATGAGACTGCCGTCGCTGTCCTGTGCAACCCTTACAAATTTGTTGAAGGCAACACCTGTATATTCGCTGACAAATTGACTGTCAAAAACTCTTTCAAAGCGGAAGCACTGTCCGCATTCGAGCGTATCGGCAAGGGAATACGGCTGTACGCCCCCGACAGATATGCTTTTTATTCCGTTTACGTATACCGTGCTCTTAGTAAACATATGCCCTCACAAAAAATACTTGAAGTATTTCTTCACTCTCTCTTGAAAAACTTAATAATATAGTGTATAATAATTAAAAGATATATTCCGCGTACATTTATTATACTACACACTCGGGATAAAATCAATATGAAATTCTTAGGATGGGGGTGAGGTCTTGATAATCGAAAAAATTAATATAGCGGCATTCGGCTCGCTTTCGTCTGTCAGGGCTGAGCTTTCCGAGAAGATAAACCTAATCGACTACGAGCACCGCGAGATAGCGGATTTTATCGCTTTCATGCTTTATGGCTTTACCGATGAGGAAAAGAGAAAGAAATACCTGAATGAGAATACTCCCGTCTGCGAGGGCAGCATGCAGGTTAAGATAAACAAGAAATCGTACAGAATAACCAGACACGACGACACCTCGCTTGAAATCGGGGCATGCTGTGCCAGCGTTCTCGATATCGCAACGAACAAGGAGAAATATCTTCTTGCCGACGTGGGCTCCCCCCTTCTCGGCGCGGATTGCTATACCTTTTCAGATGCGGCGTTTCTCACACGCTTCCCCGACGATTGCGACAGCACGGGATTTTCTCCCGAAACCGAGAACGTGCTGTATTCGGCTGACGAGCGCATTTCCGCTGACAGAGGTGCGGCGATACTAACAACTCTCCACAACTCCGCCGTATCCGAGAGCTGCGAGAGCTCTATATCGGAAAAGAGGGCGAAGGCAAACGAGCTTCGCTCGGAGCTATCCCGGGTGACCGATAAAAACAGGCGTGCAATCGAATGCCGAGAGGCAATGCTTGATAAGGTCGAGGAGTGCGAGCGTGCACGCGCGGAGCTTGAAGAAAAGGCTTTGCTCGAGCGCACCGTCAGATACGCAAACGTAATTTCCGACTTTGACCGCCTGCACTCAATGGAGCAGCTGCGCGAGACGCAGAAAAAGCAGGTTGAGCAGTACAGACTCGAAAACGGCTACGAGGGCTTCTGTCCCTCTGAGGATTACAGAAAGAGGGTTGCTCTCGCATATAGCGAGATGCGCCGCACCAACAAGGAATATAATGAGGCAGTAATGCAGTACTGTCAGTTCAACGCGCAAAGCTCGATAGATAAGAAGACAGAGGAAATTATAAGGCGCGCGGAGGCTCTCGGCGGCACCGAAAAGGTTCGCGCAAGGTATAATGAATCGCGCTCCAGCTTCAGAATCCTTATCAATTTCAGTATAATAGCTGTGGTCACCTGCCTTTTGATTGCGGTGTTCGGCTCGGTTTCCGACATCGTCACAGAGAAGCCGCTGTATTACTACACGTGGGTTGGCGCAATATTTGCAACCTTCGGTGCATCGGTCATCACGGCGTATCTTGCGCGTAAGCATCACGTTCTCTCGCTTAAAATGGCGAGCGATTTCAATGTCAAGGAGCGCTCCGAGCTTCAGAGCGTTCTTAAAAAGGTAGAGGATGCAAGGGCGACGGTTAAGGCGAGAATGGAAACACTCGCCGCTATAAACGCGCTGTGCGACAAAACGCATGTTGCCTGCGATGCGGCTCTTTCCGAGTATATGCGGGCTGTCGAGCAGTGGGGAAGGCATCTGCCGGGAAATAACGTTGACGATTTTATGTACTCGCTCGACCTTGATATCCGTACCTATATCGACGGCGAGCGCGAGCTCTTGGGCGAGCTTGATGCAACCGTTGAGAAAATAGCCGCGCTTAGAAAGGAGCTTCGGGAGTATGACGAGATAGACGTTCGCGCAGGGGTTCTTCCTGCTGAGCGCGAGGCGTATCGCGCTATGGATTACAGCGCTATTCTTTCCCAGTATAACGAGCAGCGCGATATTCATAACGCTCTTTCAGAGGAGCTTTTCGATATGGAAAAGAGCCTGGCTGAAATAAATGAGAGAAAAAATAACGCCTCTGATATCCGCGAAAAAATACTCGAGCTTGAGAGCTCGGCTGACGCGCTTCTGCGCCGTAACGAAATATGGCAGAGTGCAATATCAATAATCAACGACGCCAAGGAAAAGGTCAAGGTGGAGTTTTCGGACAGCATAGTCAGAACAGCCCGCGAGATTGCCGAGTCGGCGGCAAGGCTTAATTCCAAGGAGAAGGAGCCCTTGCCCGAGGATAAGGAGAAGGCGGCTGACACGCCGACCTTTGAGGAAAACGTAAGGGTGCTTGAGAGAATAAAGCGCGGAATAGTTTACGTAGCGGCGAAGGTGGCGCTATCCCGATTCTTCTGTACAGAGAAGGCACCGATATTCATTGAGCTTGCAAAGGAGGCGGCAACGCCCGAGGCTCTCTCGCAGATAGTTGATACTGCCGAGGTGCTTGCCGCAAGCGGCGAGCAGATGCTTCTGTTTTCCGCAGTCAACGATAAAAATCTCGATTCCGCAAGGCGTAAAAGGTGTAAGGCGGTAGTCCTAAAATGATAAAGGCAATAGCGATAGTAGGGCCGACTGCGGTTGGAAAGACCGCGCTCTCAATTGCCCTTGCCGAGAAAATAAGTGCAGAGATTATTTCATGCGATTCAATGCAGATATATAAGCATATGGATGTTGGCACGGCGAAGGCGACGGAGAAGGAGAGGAAAAAAATACCTCATCATATGCTCGATTTCCTCGAGCCTGATAAAAGGTACAGCGCCGCAGACTATGCGCGTGATGCGCTCGCATGTGCGAGGGAAATCACGAAAAGAGGGCGTATTCCCCTCTTTTGCGGTGGCACGGGCCTCTATCTTGATGCCGTGCGGACGGGCAGGCATGCCGACAACGATCCCTCTGACAGTGGGTACGTAGCCGAGCTTTTGGCGATATCCGAGCGTAAGGACGGCGCAGACGTCCTTCACAAAATGCTGTTTGACGTAGACCCTGCCTCTGCGGAGAAAATACACAAAAATAACGTTAAGCGCGTGATACGCGCCCTCGAAATTTTTCACGCGACGGGCGTTCCCAAGAGCGAGCTTGACGAAAAGAGCCGCGAGAGGTCGGGCGATATAGATATGCTCATCATAGGGCTTGACACCTCGTCGCGCAACGTTCTTTATCAAAGAATAGATATGCGTGTGGACAAGATGATAGAGAGCGGACTTGTAGAGGAAACAAAAATGCTCTGCGAGCGGGGGTATCTGTCCCCTGAGCTGACAGCCGCGCAGGCGATAGGGTATAAGGAGATTTTGCCCCATATAGACGACGGCGCACCCCTTGCGGATTGCATAGAGCAGCTCAAAACAGCCAGCCGCCGATATGCGAAGCGACAGCTGACGTGGTTCCGCGCGAATCCGGACGTCGAATGGATAACGGTTGACAGAAACGGCGAGATGCTGGACGCATACGAGGCGCTCGCACCCGTTATGGAGAAAATAGAAAAATTTATTAATGGAGATACAGAATGAAGGCAAACGAGCTTATCGAAAAAATAAAGGGCGGAGCACTCGAAAAATACAGAGTGATATACTCAGATATGACACTGGAAACCGAAAGATATATACGTGCTATTGAGAATTTCTGCTCACTCTACGGTGATGACAGGGATATATATCTTTTCTCGGTATCGGGAAGAAGCGAGATACTCGGAAATCACACAGACCACAACCGCGGCTGCGTGCTCGCAGGTGCGGTAGACCGTGATATTATAGCGGTTGCGGCTAAGAGTGAGGGCAAGGTTGCCCGCATAAAGAGCGAGGGCTACGACGAGTGTGTCGTTGATTTGGATACTGTTGACGACAGGGATGCTTACCCGAATTTC
The DNA here is from genome assembly GCA_045593885.1 of Eubacteriales bacterium. Classification (GTDB taxonomy): domain Bacteria; phylum Bacillota; class Clostridia; order Oscillospirales; family CAG-272; genus UBA1740. Next base: position 6,047 of record JAZNXN010000033.1, on the reverse strand, counting down.
TCATCCGCGGCTCTCATCTCGGGACTGTTTGAGGGACTCAGAATGCGCGGCTCGAAAACAGGCGCGTTTGACGCATACCTCACCACCCGCGTGCTCAAGGGCTCAGGACTTTCCTCATCTGCCGCATTCGAGGTTATGATAGGAAATATCCTCAACCACCTCTACAACAACGGTGAAATTCCCAACGAGGAGATAGCGAAGATTTCGCAGTTTGCCGAGAACGAGTATTTTGGCAAGCCCTGCGGACTTATGGACCAGATGGCGTGTGCCGTCGGAGGCTTTGTCTATATAGACTTTGCCGACCCCAAAAATCCCGTTATAGAGCCGATAGATTTCTCTCTTGCAAAGAAGGGTTATTCGCTCTGTATCGTGAATACGGGCGGAAATCACGCTGACCTGAACGACGATTACGCATCGGTTCCGCATGAGATGAAGAGCGTTGCGGCGTATTTTGGCAAGGATGTGCTCCGCGGTATAACCTCGGCGGATATAATAGCAAACCTTTCGGTTCTGCGCGAGGCGGTTGGCGACAGAGCAGTTCTGCGCGCGTTGCACTTTGTAGCGGAAAACGAGCGCGTATGCACAACCGCAAGGGCTCTCAGGGCATCGGATATTGACGGCTTCCTTTCGGGAGTTATGGCGTCGGGAGATTCCAGCTTCAAATATCTGCAAAACGTCTACACCACCAAAAACGTTCACGAGCAGGGGCTCTCACTCGCGCTCTCTGTTACCGACAGTCTTCTTTCGGGAAAGGGATGCGCTTGGCGCGTTCACGGCGGCGGCTTTGCAGGAACAATTCAGGCATTCGTTAAAAACGAATACGTTTCTGAATATTCGGATATAATGAACAGTATTTTCGGAAAGGACGCATGTATGATACTGAACATTAGGCCCTTTGGCGCAACACAGATAGAACTCTGATTAAAATATAAGGAGAATTAAAAATGGCAAAGAAAGCAGAAGCAAAAAAGGCAGAAATAGCAACCCCAAAGGACAAGAAGTCCGCGCTTTCCACAGCGATTGAGAGAATAGAGAAGGAATGCGGCAAGGGCGCAATCATGCGCCTCGGTGACGCGCAGAAGCTCGAGGTCAGCGCAGTTTCCACAGGCTCGCTCACTCTCGATATGGCACTCGGAATAGGCGGCGTGCCTAAGGGAAGAATTATAGAAATATACGGCCCCGAATCCTCAGGAAAAACAACCGTTGCTCTACATATCGTGGCAGAGGTGCAGAAGGCAGGCGGTGAGGCAGCGTTCATCGACGCGGAGCACGCACTCGACCCCTCGTATGCGAAGAAGATAGGCGTTGATATCAACAACCTTCTCGTTTCCCAGCCCGACGACGGAGAGCAGGCGCTCGAAATCGCGGATGCACTCGTTCATTCGGGAGCTATCGACGTTATCGTTATCGACTCTGTTGCCGCACTCGTTCCCCGTCAGGAAATCGACGGAAATATGGGTGCCAGCCACGTCGGCGCGCAGGCAAGACTTATGTCACAGGCTATGCGTAAGCTTTCCGGTACTATTGCAAAAACCAACACCGTTGTTATATTTATCAACCAGCTTCGCGAGAAGGTTGGCGTTATGTACGGAAACCCCGAGGTGACTACGGGCGGACGTGCGCTCAAATTCTACGCATCTGTCCGCATAGACATCAGAAAGGGCGAGGTTTTGAAGAAGGGCACTGAGGTTTACGGAAACCACGTCAAGTGCAAGGTTGTTAAGAATAAGGTGGCACCCCCCTTCAAAACTGCGGAGTTTGATATCCTCTACGGTAAGGGAATTTCGAAGGCATCCGAGATAGTTGAGCTCGGCGTTATGACGGGCGTGCTTGAAAAGAGCGGCTCGTGGTTCTCATACGACGGTCAGCGCGTAGGTCAGGGTAAGGATAAGACGGTTGCGTACATCGAGGCAAGTCCCGAGCTTATGGCTGAAATTGAGGGCAAAATAAGGGCCCGCGCCGATAAGGTCGATCTTCAGGAGGAATTCGAGCTTGCGGACGACCTCGATATCCGTCCCCTCGAGCTTGACGACGAGCAGTGATTGCTAAAATAGCGGGAATCGGAAATTACAGCGGCGGCGTTACCGTCACCCTTCTCACCCACGATGGCGAGAAGGAGAAAAAAAGGCGCTATGAGGTTGACAGCTCGGATTGGGAGAGCCTCGGCAATCTTTCTGTCGGTGACGAGATTTACGACGAGGAAATCGCCGTTATAATCAGAAAAACCGAGCAGAATGAGGCATTTGACCGAGCGCTGAGAATCGTGTCGATGGGCGACAACAGTGCAAAAGCTCTATGCCAAAAGCTCGTAATGCGCGGCTTCTCGCGCGAGAGCGCGGAGTATGCAACGGCAAAGGTTATCAGCCTTGGCTACATCAACGAGGACGAGCAGCTTTTGCGCCTCGTTGAGTACAACGTAAGCAAGAAGCTTATGGGTAAAAACAGGCTGATACCCGCCCTCGTATCAAAGGGGTATTCTACCGAGCGCATACACGCGGCAATCGAGCGCGCGCTTGATGAGGGCACTATCGACTTTGACGCGGCAAAAAAGGAGCTTCTTTCACAAGCTAACACCGACGACTCTATGAAAATAAGGAAGCTTTTATACACTCACGGCTTTTAACTTTGCAATAGGTTTTGTATTTCGGTGCCTTCCGCCGTTTTCCCCAAGCTCGACATAGGCAAACTACACCTTCGGGGAGAAGAACGGAAATATTCATCCAAAATTCGTGCGCATCGGTTTGGATATCTCAAATTTTTTCATAATAAAAGAGGACTTTTTGAAGTCCTCTTTTCTTTTTAGTGCTCTATAAGAATAATTCCGCCTGCCTTTATTTCGGGCAGGGTGATTTTAACACCCGTGTCGGTTCTTTCGAAAGAAAGTGACGTGATTTCGTCGGGGGTGTGAAGTGCCGCACTGCGAATTTCCTTTTTTGTGAGGTAATCAGCATTCACCGTCAGCAGAGCGCCATCCTGGGTGTAAAGACCGTCGGTGTGAATGTTGCAAAGCGTTATAATGCTATGACTGCTACCCTTGAGCAATTTTGCGTCAAGCCTGTCGGTTTTGTCAAAGCTGACCGTCGGCAAAATACCCGAGGCTTTCATTATATCATAAATCGAGCAAAGCGAGCTGTCGCCGCCAAATTCCTTGTACGCACACGCACAGTACTCATAGCTGTAAACCAAGCCGCCGCTTTTTGCAAAATCGGAAATGTCCGAAAGCTCCTCGCGCGACAGCCCCTCTGTCGCGGGCAGTATGAGCACGCGCACGCCGAGCGGGTTTTTCTTCAGGTCCTCGGCGGTCACGAAATCCACAGGGTACCCATCTCTTCTTAGCTCATAGTACGCAAAATTTTGTCCGTCGGTGTAAATATCCGCCTTGGTCGTTGAGTATGAATCAAGGCTATGAATTACATTCTCGGATATGAGAATCGCAACGCCGGCCCTGTATTTTTCTGTAGTGACGATTTTCTCGGAAAGCGAATTTATCAGGGCGTTGACCATAACCGCCCTGTCGAACACCTGAGTTTTCGTTCTGTCGTTGTTGATAAGACCGAAAAGGTTGGTTTCGGGCGAGCCCTCTGCGGCATAATCGCCGCGCCACTGATAGTAGGAAATACCCTTTAGCCCCGAGCCTATGGCAGAGTAGGTTTCCCTTTCCCATTCGTCAGGCTTCATTTTCGTATTAGCGTTATATTCGACCAGCCACGCGTGCTTGCCGTTAACCGCCGCCGCGCTCTCGGGCACGTCGATTATCATAGACGAGCGGTAAACGCGCGAGCCCTGCGAGGGAAAATAATGCGTTATGCCTATTATTCCCATTGATTTGGCCGTTCTGAAATACTTCGCAAAATTATAGCTGTTGTCGGATACCCAGCAGGTGAAATTCTCGGAACGTGGATTTCCCCTCTTGGTTGCATCATCCATATCGCACAGAAAATCGCAAAGCCTCTCATGCAAAAACGTAGAGTAGCGGAAGAAAAGCTCGTTATATCCGTTTTGGTCGGCACCGTCTATCCTTCTTTTCGGCGGATACATGTCCTTTGCCTTGTCAGCAGTCATATATCCTCTGTCAACGAGCCAGGTGCGGAATGCGTCTATTGCCGCGGGGTTGAAGTCCACGCTGTAATCGGGCTCGTTATACATCTGATGGTTTACGACGTTTTGATACTTTGAAAAATGTCTTGCCGAAAATTCGGTGCAATCGCGGTTATCGACCAAAAGCCCCTCGTGGCAGAGTGTCTGGGGCAGAAAGCCCTCGTATGTGCCGAACTCCTCGCCGTTCGCTTTTATCCTCTGTACGTTTTTATATCCCGATACGTTGAGGGTGTAGCCCTGAAGCCTCACACCTGCCGCGATACCGTTTTTATCCGCTTCCTCAACGCATTTGTCGATAAGGTCGAAGTGAGCCACGATTCCGTCCGCGCCCTCGCCGGCTCTGTCCTCAAACGTGCCGCGTGCGGCAAAGCGGCAGTAGTTGAAGCCCGCCTCCTTCATTTCCTTTATATCAATTTTGAGCTGACCTATGCGGTCCCCCTTTGGCGGCACTGCGTACTTTGAGGGGTGGTAGGATGCGTAGTAGGAAAGTCCGAGCGAAAATACAGGCCTTCCGTTATCGTAAAGTATGCCGTTTTTAACCTCGTACATAATCAATCCCCCTCTAAAAGCAAGAGTGTTGCACCGTCAGGCTCAATTTCGGGCAGCGTAATTTTTACCCTGCTACCCTCTCGCGCAAATTCGAGCGCAAGCTCGCAATCGCCGTTATATGCCACAACCCTATTGATTTCGACACCTGTCATGACCGAGATGCTCGTCTTGACCGAAGCCTTCGACGTATTTGCCGCGCAAATAATATCATATCCCTTGCCGCTAACGGCGCGCAGAATTAATCCTTTGCAATCTGCACTAAGCCTTGGGCTGATTTTCGCCTCCTCAAGCTCGTGCTCGATAATTGCTTCCTTATAATAGCTGTAAAAGTTCTTTTTTGGCGCATCAAACGACCATTTTTCATACTGTCCTGCGTCGGTGTAAACAAGTGTTGTCCCCCGATTTTTGCCGAACCTATCAAGGTGTTCAAGCTCATACCAGGAAAAACCGTCCATTACAGGAATGACAGCAACTCTTGTTTTACAGCCGTCCTCTGCAAGCTCGCTTGCGCGTATGAAATCAACCTGATAGCCAATATCGGTGAGAGTTGAATATATCTGCGCTATCTTTCCTATCGGGCGGTACTGCTTGTCAGTCGCAAGGGAGGCAAAATGCGCCAACGAAAATTCCGAGAAGACTATCGAAATTCCGTCACTCAGCTTATCCCCGCGGGATAGCCTGTCTGCAAGCGTCTCTATTGCTCTGTCGCTGTATTTTGTGCCCTTGACGCCGCAGCCGAGGGCTATGTACGCACCGTTTTTGTCTGTGCTCGCTGCGAAAAAGGCATCCCTTTTTTTATTATTTGCCGCCGAAACCGCAAAATCGCACACCTCGGCGAGCCGTAAGGCATCCCTGCCCTTCGCTTTTCCGTCAAAATCAAATGCGAGCACATGATTTTTCTCTGCGTGCTTCCAATAATCTGCGCCAAGACCTATGTAATCTGCCGATTTTGTAAAATCGGGGCAAACGGTAATGACGTTTTCGGGAAGCGAGCCGTAATTTCTGTCAATGCAGAAGCGACGCCAATCTCCCCATTTTTCGTTGGCATCCCAGCCGCCCCACACCTCGTGTGGCTCGTGGCAGTCAAGGTAGGCGACAGTTGCCCTTGCATCCGCGATTTCCTCATCGCTTTTCAGCTGACTGTCAGAGAGCCATTTTCTGTAGCTCTCGATATCCTTGTCGGTGAATTTTTCGAAATCAGGTTTTTGCCATTGGTATTGAAGCAAAAGCTCCTTTTCCTTATAAAACATATCCGCCTCCGTAAAGCTTATATGAATAGTATAGCATTTCAAAAAAGCGAATGTCAACGCCCTTTTCAAAAAAGACTAATATCTCTCAAAAAAGTAATATATCTAAAAGGAGGCTGAGTCATTAAGAATTCAGTAAAATTAAAAGTGAGG
>JAZNXN010000032.1:0-6331 GCA_045593885.1 Eubacteriales bacterium | reverse complement strand
GAGCCCCGAAAGACGCTTCGCACTAAGAATTCAGTAATACGTGCGTTTTTTTGCTTAATTTATCTGAATTTTACTGAATTCTTAATGACTCAGCCCCTTTTAATTTAATCTTTTTCGTTCTCCCAAAAATGTGAGGGTGTGATATGCCCAAAATACAAAGCTACTACCTGATTTTGAGGTCGATTATGTTTTTAATCGTCGCTATTAGCTTTTTGCGCTCCTTGTCACTAAGGTGACCTGCTCTGCGGTATGCCGAGAGTATCTCGGTTTCATCCGACTCAAGCTCGCGCTCGGAAAAGCCGAGCAGATAGTTTGGGGTTACGTCAAGAGCCTCTGAAAGCTCGGGCAGAATTTTGTAGAATGACGACGAGGTGCCGCGTATCCAATTGTTTACAGTTTTGGGATTAAGCCCCATATCCCTCTCGAAATCCGCGTGTGAGGGGTAGCGCTCGTTTATGAGTGCTACGAGGGTTTGTACTATCTCATTCGATGGCATTTTAACCCCTCTCCTTCCTTCGGTTGCGCGCTATTGCGGCATTTTTCTTTTTCTGCGAATTTTTCTTCATACTGGAAAATCCGAAGCAGCCGAGCTTCTTACCCAAGGCGAAATAATCTCCGTGGGCGTAGGCGAGCAGATTTGCCCTCTCGATTTCCAGCTTGCCGTCACGGTTGAGCAATCGCTCATCAACCGACACCGAGATAATATCCGCTATAAACATATCGTGAGAGCCGAGGGGGACTATCTTCTCCACCCTACATTCGAGTGCTATCGGGAAGTCGTCGATTATCGGGGCGGACACCCTCTCGGCATCAATGAGGGTGAAGCCACATTTTTGAATTTTATCGACCTTTGCGCCGGTATACATACCGCACAAATCGACCTTGCGCGCAAATTCTGCGCTCGGCAGGTTTATTACGAACTCGCCGCTCTCCCTTATCATTTCATATGAGAAGCGCTCGGGGCGCACCGATATATAGGTTTTCGGCGGAACGGTTGAGAGTATTCCGCACCACGCTATTGTGATAGCGTTCACCCTGTCACCGCTTTTGCAGGTTACAACCGCAGGGGGCAGGGGGGATAGCATTGCACCGCCGCGCCAATTCTGTCTTGCCATAGCTTACCTCAAAAATCCTTATTCGTTTTTACGTCGCGCAGTCTTATTTTTGATTTTACGTCGTAATTTATCTCAATTTCGGGTGCGTATGAATCGAGCATTTCTGAGAAGAAATGCTCAGTCGCGTGATAATAGAAATCCTCAAACCATTCGCTGTCGGAATAGGTGGAATCCGCGTAGGCGTGTGCCTTGTTCTCATATCTCTTTATAAACATAACCGAGCCGTTTTCATCGTCAAGCTCGACTATGCCTATCTCACCAACCGAGAGCTCTGCCGCCTTCTTTATAACCGCGCTGTCATAGACCGAGTATTTGGACATATAATAGCCGTCCTGATAGAGTCCTGAGGTAATATCGCGGTTTTCGTTTTCCCAATATGACGTAAACCTGTCCTCAGTCATTGTGCCGCTTGCTATCTCGGATTTCATGGTTTCGACAAGGGCGAGCTTCTCCGCCTTCATATTCTCATCATAAGCCTCCCAAATATAGCTTCCGTCGTTATTGAGCACAGGCTTTGCATTTGTATCGCGCTTAAAATCGCGCTCGGTGTAAATGACCACTATTTTGACAAGGTCGTAGGTTTCGTTGTAAAACTCGTCAAGCTCGGCGGTGGAAAGTCCCGTCGTGCCCGAGCCGTACATAATGCTCCAGAGATACGTCAGGCGGTAATCGTATATGAGCAGATTTTTGTATCCGTCGTAATCTATTCCATACTGCGCTAAAACCTCATTGAATTTATCCTCGTCGCCGTCGGCTACGTACTCACAGATTTCCGAGAGGGTGTCGGCTATTTCCTGACGTGCCTCATTTGAGAGGGTATAGCCCTCGCTGTCAAATATGGCGGATGCCACGAGCTTTTGCATTATATAGTAGTCTATCATATCGGTAAAATACTGCTCGTAGGTCTTGCCCGAGGCGCTGATTGAGTCCCAGAACTCATCGGTGTCGGATGCACCCCTGAAGCTTTTCAGGATATCGCGCTTGTATTCGCTCATCCAGAACTCGTACATATCCTCGGTTACTCTGTACGAGCCGTATTTCATAACGGTTTTTTTATTGCTGGAAAGCAAAACGGCGCACAAAATTAACGCAACAATAACGGTTACGCTGATTATTGAGGTTATTATTATTTTGGTTTTTTTACTGAGCCCCATTATTTTCACTCTCCTTGCTGATTTTATCGTATGCGACGAGTATTTTACCTGCTGAAATTACGCCGTCCTCGCCCTTTTTGAGCTTGTAGGATATAAACGGCGCGCTGCCTGTAGCGACGAGGCGCATACCCGTATATTCCATAAAAAGCTCGGACCATAGCGACAGGTCGAATTTCGGTGCTGAGAAGCGTATTTCCGCACCTGTCTGCGTTACCTTCGCTATTCTGTGCTTCGATGCAAGTGCTCTCGCCATTGAGGCGTGCAGCAGCCTGACCGTTGCCTCGGGCGGATCGCTGAAGCGGTCACATATCTCGTCAAAGACGTCACGCCTGTCCTCCTCGCTCTGTATCAGGGATATTTTCTTGTACATCTCCATTCTTTGCGCCGAGGAGCGTATATAGAAGTCGGGGATATAGCAGTCCGCGCGGAAGTCAACCGTGCTCTCGAAGGGGAGTGCGGGCTTCTCGCCCTTTTCCTCAAGAATTGCCTCGTTGAGCAGGCGTATATACATATCGTAGCCGACGGCATCAATGTTGCCGTGCTGCTCTGTGCCGAGCAAATTTCCCGCACCGCGTATTTCAAGGTCGCGAAGCGCTATCTTGAAGCCTGCGCCAAATTCCGCGTATTCGCGGATAGCCATAAGGCGCTTCTGTGCTATCTCCGAGAGGGCGCTCTCCTTCTTGTAGGTAAAGTAGGCATACGCCTGTCTGCCTGCACGGCCTATACGTCCTCTTATCTGGTGAAGCTGAGAAAGTCCCATTCTGTCCGCGCGCTCGATTATCAGGGTGTTGGCGTTTGGCAGGTCAACTCCGGTTTCGATTATAGTTGTACAGACAAGGATATCTATTTCGCGCGAAACGAGTGCCTGCCATATATCCTCAAGCTCGTCATGCTCCATTTTCCCGTGGGCGAATGCAACGCGTGCCTCGGGGAATTTTTGCATTACCGACGAGGCAACAACGTCGATGTCCTCTACCTTATTATATAAATAAAGCACCTGTCCCTTGCGTCCGAGCTCGCGCGCTATCGCGTCCTCGATAATGAGGTCGTCGTATTCGAGAACGTAGGTCTGCACGGGAAGTCTGTCACCCGGCGCCTCGTCGAGTATCGACATATCGCGGATACCGCTCATCGCCATATTGAGAGTTCTCGGTATCGGGGTTGCGGTCAGGGTAAGAACGTCAACGCCGATGGAGCGCATTTTGATTTTTTCCTTCTGCGCCACTCCGAAGCGCTGCTCCTCGTCAACTATTAAAAGACCTAAATTCTTGAACTCTATATCCTTGCCGAGAAGCTTGTGAGTTCCGACAATCAGGTCTATCTCCCCTCGCTTCAGGCGGCGTATTATCGCCGCGCTCTCCTTTGCGGTGCGGAAGCGGGAAAGCATCTCTATATTTATAGGGTATCCCCTCATTCTCGACATTGCGGTCTGGTAGTGCTGAAGGGCGAGAATTGTGGTGGGGACGAGAATGGCTACCTGCTTGCCCGCACATATAGCCTTGAAGGCGGCACGGAACGCCACCTCGGTCTTGCCAAAGCCGACGTCGCCACAGAGCAGGCGCTCCATAGGCACGCTCTTTTCCATATCCGCGGTTATTTCGGATATTGCGGCGAGCTGAGGCTCGGTTTCCTCGTACTCGAAGCCCTGTGCAAATTCGCGCTCCATTTCGCACTCGGCGGGGAAGGCAAAGCCGGGCTTGCGCTGGCGCTCGGCGTAGAGGGCTATCAGATCCTTCGCCATATCCTTCGCCGCCGCCTTCGCCCTGGCGGTAGATTTATGCCATTCGACACCGCCCAGGCGTGACAGCTTCACCGTTCCGTCCTCTGCGCGAGTGCCAATATATTTCGATATCATTTCAAGGCGGTCTGCGGGCAAAAACAGCTTATCCGTTCCCGCATAGCGTATCGTTACGTAGTCACGCATAACGCCGTCGGTACGCAGAGCCGTCATACCGACGTACTGACCGATACCGTGGGTGGCGTGTACGACGAAATCGCCCTCGTGCAAATCTGCAAAGGACATTATACGCTCGCCTGCGTTTTTATTCTTATGCCGCTTCTGCTTTATCTCGCGGCGCAGAGCCGCCTCGGGATCCTTGGACACCGTTACTGCGGCTATTCTGGGAGCTATAAGCTCAAAGCCTGAGGATATACGCGCAACCGCGACGTATATGCCTCCCTCGCCGAGAGAAAGAAAGTCAAAGCCTTTGTCAAGATACGAGGGGGCTGTGGCTACACCGTCGTCGGAGAGGGCGGCGGTCACACTCTTTGCCTCACTGTCGCTTGAACAGATAATAACGGTTTTGTACTTGCCCCTTATGAAATTCTGAAGATCCTCAACGAGCAGCTTGTATTTTCCGTCGTAGGACACGCTTTTCCTGCCGCGGAATCCGAAAACTCCCGAGCATCTCATAGAGCCGAGCCCTGTTGAGAGTGAATTTGCGTGTACCGGCACGTTTCTCGACAAGAACGCCGAGAGGTCGGTATCGTCTATTCCGTATTCCGCAAATTTCGGTATTACCGAGCCGCGCTCAAGCAGGGTTTGTGTAGCGTCGGCAGTTTCCTTGACGTAGCTTTTTATCTTTTCCTTCACATTGTTCGTTTCGTGAATGAAAACGGGGATTCTCTTCTCAAAATAGTCAAGAAGGCTCTCGCCCGACGGATATACACAGCTCATATATTTATCAATGAAGGGCATATCCATGCCGCTCTCGCAGGTGGAAAGCTCCTGCCGAAGCTCGCGCGCGGCCTCATCGTTTTTGCATTTTGCGAGCGCCGCCTTAATCACCGCGGCTATTCTGTCCCTTGCCTCAGCGTCGGGAATCATTTCCTTCGCGGGCAGAAGGAGCAGGCTATCGCACTGCTCGATAAAGCGCTGGTCCATAACGTCAAAATAGCCCATTCGGTCTATCTCGTCACCGAAAAGCTCCATTCTGACGGGGTTTTTTGTATTCTTCGGGAAGACGTCGATTATTCCGCCGCGGGTTGAATACTGTCCCTGTCCCTCTACGCCCTCGACGTTTTTATAGCCCATTTTCGAGAGGCGCGCCGAAAGCTCCGCGGGATCGCAGATATCACCGACCTTAATGCTTACGCAGAGCGAGGTCAGAGTTGCCCTCGGCATAGTGAAGGACATGAGAGCCGACGGTGTGGTGACTACCGCATCGCACTCGCCCGTGATTATCGAATGCAAGACAAAAAGCCTCTCACGCTCAGTGTCGTGCGAAGCAGAAATATTATGGAATACCAGCTCGCGCTCAGGGTAGCACATAACCCGCTTACCAACCGACGAGAGAACCGAGGCAAGTCTGCGTGCGGTATGCTCCTCTGCGGTTATTATGAGGGAAGTGCGCCCCGCCCTCTTCTTCACCGTGTCGATGCATTCGTGAAGGAAGGCGTCGAGCGTTCCGCCAAACAGGCCGTTTGCTATAATGGGCAGCGGCTTTTCGGCAAGTAATTCCTCGCCGATGCACCGAAGCGCCTCATTAAACTCGCGGTCGTAGCGGATAAGGGGGAAAACGTTGTTCATAAAACCTTACTTGGAAAATTTATTCATAGCGGCGTCGATATTTCCGCCGACTATCTCCTCAATTGCGCCTATAACGCTGCCGTTGGTTGATGCAAGAGCCTTCAGATCGCTCTCTGAAAGCTTACCGAGCACCCAATCGACCATATCGTATTCGGGCGTGGGCTTCCTGCCGACTCCGAGCTTTATACGGATAAAGCTCTCGCTTCCGAGCTTCGCAATTATATCCTTAAGGCCGTTGTGACCGCCCGCAGAGCCCTTGCGCCTGATTCGGATGACCCCCGTATCAAAGCTTATCTCGTCGTGAAGAACGATCACCCGCTCGGGCGGGATCTTGTAAAAGGCAGCCGCCTCGCCTATGGCAACACCCGAGTTGTTCATCAGAGTCGAGGGCTTCATAAGCAACACCCTTGCCCCACCGAAATTCGCCTCGGCAACCGTTGCGTGAAATTTTACTCTGTCGATCTTAACGCCAAGGCTCTCGGCAATATAATCTATCGCCAGAAAGCCTGCGTTGTGTCTTGTTTTTTCATATT
>JAZNXN010000031.1:0-12500 GCA_045593885.1 Eubacteriales bacterium | reverse complement strand
CCCGGGCAGTTCGTTTATGAGCCCGAAATTGCCTTTTATCCTGCGCTCGTCAAGGCAACTGATGCAACCGTCGTTATTTTTCCGGGCGGCGGCTACGGCGGTCTTGCGCGCCACGAGGGCGAGGGCTACGCTCAATATTTCAATACGCTTGGAATGAACGCGTTCGTTGTGAAAAACAGAGTATCTCCCTGCCGTTTTCCTCTGCCACTTCTCGATGCGCGCCGAGCTGTGCGCTTTGTCCGCGCAAATGCTGAGAAATTCGGAATAGATAAAAACAGAGTCGCGGTTATGGGCTCATCCGCAGGCGGACACCTTGCCGCTATGCTGTCCACCTACCGCGGAGAAATAGATTTCGAGGGTGCAGATGAAACCGACGCTGAGGATTACCTTCCCAACGCGCAGATTCTCTGCTATCCCGTTATATGTATGAGCGATGAGAAGGTAACGCACATGGGCTCAAACCTCAACCTTCTCGGCGAGGATAAATGGCGTGAGCTTGCTCCCACTGTCGACCCCTCGCTCATAGCTGACGAAAAAACGCCCGAGGCATTCTTCTGGCACACTTCGGACGATACCGCAGTAAATGTTATAAATACGTACAGATACGCAACGAAATTGCGCGAGCTCGGTATTCCCGTGCAGGTTGCGGTTTACCCCAAGGGACATCACGGTCAGGGACTCGCTCCCGCGTACCGGCTTAACCGAAATTGGACTCGCGAGCTTGCCGATTGGCTTCATTATATGGGCTTTCTTGACAAGGACTTGTACTGATTATAAGACTGCTATCACGTTGCAAGGAGTTGTGAAAAGGGGCTGCTTCATTTCGGCATAACCGCAGACAAAAAAGTGAGGGACAAAAAGTTCCTCACTTTTAATTTTGTTAAAATCTATATCTTGTCGGGAATAAGGAAAAAATCTGCGATTTTTGGTTTATTACAGTTTTTTGTTTGCTACCGCCGTTTTCACACTCTCTTGTACTCAGTACGGCGACGACAGCGAAAATGGCGTTTTCTGCTCAAAATCAAGTGAGCCCGAAAGGTGCTTCGCACTAAGAATTCAGTAATCCGTGCGTTTTTTTGCTTAATTTATCTGAATTTTACTGAATTCTTAATGACTCAGCCCCTTTGTTATTCAAAGTCCTTTTCGTCGAATTTCCACTCGGGGCGTTTTCTGAACGGCGTTTTGAAGCTCTTGGTAAGAACGCCCTTTTCCTCAAGATGCACGTAGCAGCTCATATCACACGCACGTCCGCATATCGAGCACTGATACGCATGCTGGGCGGGCGGGTAGAAATATATATTTTGTAAAATCCTTGGGGCTGTGTCCTTTGTTACGCGCGCCTTTCCCGAAATGATTTCCATTCTGTTCTCAAAATCCGCAAAGGCATCGGGCGGCATAAACGGATTCTTCGTTCCGTTTGCTCCGTTGTAATATACGGCACATTGCCACGGGTCGAGCTCGCCGCTCTCGGAAATAGCGCCGCCCGGGCAAGCCTTTATGCATTTTCCGCATCTGTCGCACAGGTGCTTTTCCTTTACGGGTGTTGGCTCAAGCTCGGCATCGGTAATGACAAAGCAGCATCTGACAAACGGGCCGAACTCGTCTGTCAGGATAGCGCCGTTCATGCCTATTTCGCCAAGGCCGCACAAAACAGCCGCCTCGGAAAAGTCCATCTGAGTTTCCTGCGTGCGCCCTCTGTAAACCGTGTCGTACGCAACCTCGGGGTTTGTGGAATCGCGCTCCTTCATTATCTGCTGGTGTCTTCTCTGGGGAAGGGCGAGATACCCCTCTTCCTCAAGATACATTGATAAGCGTACCTGCACCATAGGCATAACCGTTTCTTCCATATTTTCAACGCCCATGGTGGTATATTGGTAGTAGGTGCTTCCCTCCTCGATTCCTCTGTATGTACCGCGCAGAACGCGGAAGCCAAGTCCTATGACGGTTTTTGCCTCGGGCATCAGCCTGCGTACCGCAGAATCGGAACTAAATCTGTCGACAGGGGCAAAGCCAACAAGGTCAGCCCCCCATTTTTTACAGCTCTCTATAATCTTTTCTCTCATTTTTTGAGTTCCCCTTTCAGGTGCTCGTAGCAGGCAACGTCACACGCCCTGCCGCACAGGCAGGGGGCGTAGCCCCATTGAGTATTGGGAAGGAAGTTAAGGCTCGGGAACAGCTCTCTTGCCGATTTTGCATCAAATCGCTTTTCACCGTTTATAATAGCCTCGCGCTCGGGATGTCCCGATAAAAAATCATCCGACATGAAGGGGTTGGATTTATGCGCTCCCTTGTAGTAAACCGCGCATTGCCAGCTGTCAAGTCCGTTTTCGTCTATCGCGTTACCAGGACACGCCTCCATACATTTTCCGCATCCGTCGCATATGGGGGTATTCAGCGGCTCATCGGTGTCGAGAGACGCGTCGGTTATGATGAAGCAATAGCGTATGTAAGGTCCGTAGATTGGGCTGAGTATTTTTCCGCTGAGTCCCGTGCTGCCTATTCCGCACGCCCTTGCCGCCTTGCCAAAGTCGATGATAACGTCGGGGGCGGGCTTGTCGGGTGAAACCGGTACTGCGTGTACAAGCTCGTAGGTGTCAACGACCTCGGGGTTTGTTTCCTTGTCGCCCTTTATACGAAGGTTGGGGACTGCCTTTTGCAGACACGCATCGTATCCGCAGTCCTCAATGATTGCTCCCATTTTCAGTAAGAATATTTCGGCAAGCTCCTCGTCGGGATATTTAACACCGAGGGTTGTGTAGGTGTAATACTGTGCGCCGCTATTCATTGTTCTGTATAATGCTCTCGGCACGATAAAGCCAAAGCCTATTATACACCTTGCACCTGGCAGTATTGATTTTGGGTCGCGCTGAGGGTCGCTTTCCTCGTATATTTTTCCAATTCCGCAGACGCTTGCGCCCAGCTCGCGTGCTTTTTCTTTTATAAATTCACTCGTCAGCATACTAACTCCTTATCTGTCAAGTCTCCAAGGCTTTTTGGTTCTCAGGGGCTCCTTGAAGCGTCCTTCCATACAACCGCCCTTCTTTTCCAGCATAGAAACGCATCCGCGTATGCAGCCGCCGCACTTTGCCATATTGTAGCCAACCCAGCTCGGAAAATATTTTTGAAGCTCGCCGTAGACCTTCATTATCTCCTTCTCGTCTGCAATATCGGTCTTGCCCTCTAAAAGGTCCAGATTTCCGTTTTCGTTTTTGTCGAAAACCTCCTTCGGAACGAAGGGATTGTAGTAACGTCCTGCGTGGGTGTAGAAGGCGTAGCAGCGCCACATATCTATATCTCCCCACTCGCATATCTTGCCTGCGAGGTCAACTGTCACCGTCTTCCCCGAATTTATTGCAGGTATGCAGCCGCCGGGGCACTCGCGTACGCACGCGCCGCATTTGCGGCAGAGGGGCTCGCCGTTATACATCTCATCATACTCAAGCTCGGCGTCGGTAAAGAGAAATGCTACTCTCTGAAGCGGTCCGAACTGCGGTGTCAATAGCATCTTGCTCCAGCCTATCTCGCCAAGGCCGCACGCAACCGCCGCCAGCCTGAACTGGAACTGAAGGTCGGGGGCAACGTTTGTATCTCTGGTCGCTCTTGTGAACTGAACGCTCCTGTGGTGTGCGGTTGAGGTTTTTGCATTCTCGTTTATTTCAATCTGCTCCTCGGGCGAGAGGGTGTTTCCGGGGCTTCCGTCCATATCCGACACGCTGCCGCGGGCCCCTGTGTTTCTGTACACGAATGCCTCGTAGCCCTCGTCCTCGATAACCTTTCCCACGTGATAGAGAACTGCGGGGGCGAATATTTCGTTTATTCCGCCGTATGCCATCGACGGATACTGGAAGAATTGCGTGCCCTCCTCAATTCCGCGCTGAACTCCGCGCGGGATACGGAAAACGAAGCCAATACAGCTCTTAGCCTCCGGAAAAAGAAACTGCGGATTCATATCGTCGGGCGCACCGTCAAATCTTGACATCGGCGCGATTCCGCACATATCCGCGCCTGCCTCGAGGGCGGCCCTTTTAATCATTTCACTTGTCAGCATAATAAATTCTCCATTTATACTTTTAATGAGGTGTCGGCACCAAGAGCTACGGTTGCGCTCTCCATCACCTTGGCGCAGAAGCCGCACTCTGTGCAATTGCTGTCACATTTGCCCACGCGCTCGGCAAAGCTGTCGGGTATTTTCGAATTATCAACGTATTCGGGATAGAAAACGCCACTGTGGTTTGGCTCTAACAGCTCCATAACCGATCCGTGATAACGGCGGTTGACGTAGGCGTCAATTACACGTGACGGTGAAAAATTTACGCGGGTTGCGAGCTTCACGGCACTGACCAGTCCCTCGTAGAGATGTATATCCTCGGGACGAATGAAGGTTGTGCGCTCGAGCCAATGCCGTCTGTTTTCAGGTTTTTTGAGAAACTCCCAGCACACACCCGAAAAGTCGTAGCCGTTGTCCATTTTCGATATATCCGCCTCGTGCGCCACCAGATTGTCGTGGAAGATATGAGCCGAGCAGTTATAGAGGCATCCGCTGTTCGCGAGCAGATACATTTCCTTCCCCTCACTGTCGCACCACTCTCGCAAACGCGAAAGCTCAGAAAAGCTTCGGTTTTTCTCTCTTTTGATATAATAGCTGTCAAAATAGTCCTTGACGTAGCTTAGTCCCTCAACCGAACCGATTTCCATATTGACCGACGCCCTGACGTCAAGCTCCTCAAAGTTGTTTTTGATGAATTTTGCTATGAGGGGTGATGAGGTAGTCACGGAGGACAGTCCGAAGCTCTGCTTTATAAAATCAACAGTCGAGCCGATTTTTTCAAAGAAGGTTCGGGATTGACTGTCCTCTCCGTAGCAGTTTGCGTTGAACAGAAGATTCATAGGGATTTTTTCCTCGGACAGACGCTTCAAATCCTTCGCCTGCCGCATTTGCCGTTCAAAAAGCGTTTCACTCGCATCGTCAAAAAGGCTCTTTCTTCCGTTTGGAAAATCTCCCCAGGAAAAATACAGCTCCTTTATACTGCCGCGGTTTTTTATCACCGCATCAGGAAGAGATGTGTCGCCTCTCTCCTGATATCCGACTATGTATTTCATCAGCATCTCCTTTTTCAAAATAGTTTGAAAAAATAATTACCTTACATATTGATTATATAACTTTTATATGTTATAATCAATATTAAATACAAATTAAAAAGTTTGAAAAACAAAGGTGAATAAATGACACTCTCCGAAATAAATCCCTATCTGCGCTACGCCGAGCTTCAACCCTCGGTGATGTCGCAGCCGCCTCACGCCCTATCCTACGATTACAGGCTTTTCTACGTGCTTTCGGGTCCTGTCAACCTTGTTCTTGCGGACAGAGCCATTCTGCTTGACAGAGGCTCTCTGGTCTATCTGCGCCCTGCAACCCCTTATTACTTTGATCAAAAAATCAAAATTATGGTTTTGAATTTCGATATGACCAGAGATAACGCGGATAAAAGGAAGGCGTTGCGCCCAAGTGTTGCAGACGGCTTTGACAGCACAAAGATTTTTGAAAACAATCCGCCCCCTGAGCTTGCGGATACGGTTGTTTTGCATAATGCCTTTTCACTTGAGTCCCTTTTTGAGGAATGTATTGCGGGGTATAGCCTTAGAACGCCAATCTCCGATGCCGCAACCTCTGCAACCGTTAAGAGAATTTTGTGCTATATGCTTGAGGATGTGGCGGGCGGCGGCACAGGCGGCACTGAGCTCGCAGCCCGGGTTATGATGTATATAAAGAAAAACTGTGACAAGCGGCTGTCAAATGATGAAATAGGTGCCGCCCTCGGTTATCATCCGTATTATCTTAACTCGGTTTTTAAGCGGAATATGAAAGTGACCGTGCATCAGGCGCTTATTCTCGAGAGAATATCAATTGCCAAAAAGCTGCTTCGCAATACCGTCCTTTCCGTTGAGGAAATTTCGCAGGAGGCGGGCTTTACCGACAGAGCACAGCTTTGCACCGTGTTCAAAAGACATACGGGTAAAACCCCCGGAGAATATCGCCGAAGAAAATTGAAATAGGCACCCATCAACATCTCAAAAACAAACAAAAAAGAGGGCTCTTTGAAGTGAACCCTCTTTGTTTTTGGGAAAATTTATACTCCCGAATATGCGGAGAAGCCGCCGTCAACGGGAACAACTATACCGGTAACGAAGCCTGCTGCCTCGTCCGAGAGAAGCCAGAGCATAGTACCGAGCAATTCTTCGCTCTCACCGAAGCGACCCATAGGCGTTCCTCTCAGAATTTTCTCGGTTCTGGGGGTTGGTGTGCCGTCAGCGTTAAAGAGAAGCGCACGGTTCTGGTTGGTTACGAAGAAGCCGGGGGCTATTGCATTTACACGGACACCTGCGGTTGCAAAATGAACTGCAAGCCACTGGGTGAATTTGGAAACCGCCGCCTTCGCCGCACTGTATGCGGGAATCTTGGTCAGAGGACGGAATGCGTTCATCGAGGAGATGTTGAGCACCGTTCCCTTGCCCTTCTTCGCCATATCAAGAGCGAATACCTGAGTTGTGAGGAATGCAGCGGTTACGTTGAGGTCGAAAACGAACTTGATGCCCTCGGGCTTTAGGTCAAAGAAATCAACCTTGTCCGCATTTCCGAGAGTTTCGGGGTCAAAATACTCGTTTGCGGTAGTGGCGCGGGGGTTGTTTCCGCCTGCTCCGTTTATGAGTATATCGCAGGTGCCAAGCTCCTTTTCTACGGTGGCTCTCGCCTCGTCGAGGCTCTCACGCTCAAGGCAGTTTGCCTTTACTGCGATAGCAACGCCTCCGTTAGCTCTTATTCCCTTTGCAACATTCTCTGCTGCATCGAGGTTGATGTCGAGCACCGCAACCCTCGCGCCGCATTCTGCAATGGCCTCTGCAAAGGAAGCGCAGAGAACTCCGCCACCGCCTGTTACAACGGCAACCTTATCGGATAAATCAATCTTAAATGGAAGCTTCATATCAGTTCTCCTTCGTGGATTTTACAATTCCCTCCCAAAGACCTGAGAGGTAGGTAGCACCGAGCGCTCTGTCAAACAGTCCGTAGCCGGGCTTTGCATCCTCGCCCCAGATGTTTCTTCCGTGGTCGGGACGTACGTAGCCCTCGAAGCCGTTTGCGGCAAGAGCCTTCATAATTTCAGCTATATCAATGTTTCCTAGCTCGGTCATATGACCGTTCTCAAAGAAGTCGATGTCAGAGGTGTATTTGAGCTGGCGCAGATGTGCGAAATGTATTCTTTTTGCATACTTTGCCGCCATCTTGGGAAGGTCGTTGAAGCGGCCTGCTCCCAGCGAGCCTGTGCAGAAGGTTATACCGTTGTGCATGTTGGGAACAGCGGCAAACAGACGGTCATAGTCCTCCTCCTTGCAGATAATGCGGGGAAGACCAAACATATCCCACGGCGGATCGTCGGGGTGTATAGCCATATTGATGCCTGCCTCGTCACACGCGGGCATAATAGCCTTCAAAAAGTAAACGAGATTGTCGAAAAGCTTTTCGTGAGTCATACCCTTATATGCGTCGAGCAGAGCATTCAGCTCGTCTGCGGTGTAGCTCTCGTCCCAGCCGGGAAGTCGAAGATTTTTCGGGTCGAGCTTCATCAGGGTATCGTGATTGTATGCCAGAGAGGTAGCGCCGTCCTTGTGCTTGAAATAGAGGTCGGTGCGAAGCCAGTCGAACACAGGCATGAAGTTATAGCATATACATTTAACTCCGACCTTGCCGCAGTTGATAATGTTCTGCTTGTACGCCTCGATGTATTCGTCGCGGGTGGAAAGTCCGAGCTTTATATCCTC
Source organism: Eubacteriales bacterium (assembly GCA_045593885.1). Taxonomy (GTDB): domain Bacteria; phylum Bacillota; class Clostridia; order Oscillospirales; family CAG-272; genus UBA1740. The sequence continues at coordinate 4,685 of JAZNXN010000031.1, read as the reverse complement.
GTGAACGGGTACTGACTCGATAACCTCCATCTCAAGGTCAGCCGCGTCGCACAGCTCCTTGAGTCTTTCAAGTCGGGAAAGCTCCCATACCTTGCCTACCGGTACGTCGTAAACGGCGGTAACTACGCCGCTCATTCCCTGAATCTGCTTGATGTAATTGAGTGGTATGCAGTCATTTTCTCCATACCAGCGGAATGTCATTTTCATTGCAGATATTCCTTTCCTGTTTATTTCAATAGCAATAAAAACCTTGCTAATCTTATTTTATATTACAGTATATAAAAATTCAATTGCAATTATTGTAAAAACTATTGCAAATATTCTTTTTGTGTGCTATAATGATACCTACACGCAACAATGTAAGGAGAAACATATGGATAAGTGTAAAATTTATAATTTCGGTACAGTGTCTATGCACCACAGCCGAAACGAAAAACCTCAGCTCGCCTATTTTGAGAAGCATTGCCACACCACCTACGAGATAGTTTACGTGGTGGAGGGAGAGGGGTACTATATGTACGACGGAGAGCGCAACCCTATTGCCCCCGACACCGTGGCGATTCTTTTGCCGTGCAAATTTCATTATACCGAGCCGCGCGAGGATTCGCCCTACGAGCGCTACGTAATCAGCTTTGCGAAGGAGGATATTCCCGCCGAGGTGCAAGCCTGTCTTTCCGCATACGGAAGCGCAGTTATGCCTCTTTCGGAGGAAAAAGCACCCCTGATACGCCAAATTTTCGAGCGTCTTGAAAATCTTTTTGATATAAGTGAGGATTTGCGCGATTCTATGGCACGCTTTTTGCTCGGAGAAATGCTGGTTCTCATGATGAACAACGCACCCCCTGCGCCCTCACGCGAGGAAAAGGCTCTCGGCGCTATGGTCATAAAGTATATTAACGAGCGTATAACCTCAAAGATTTCGCTTGATGATATTTCGCGCGATTTCTTTATCAGCAAGTCATATCTGTGCCGCGCATTCAAGGAATACAACAAGATATCGGTTCTCGGATACATAAATAGCAAGCGCGTTGCAATGGCACGCCAGCTTATCGAGGAGGGGCAGAACGCATCCGTCGCCGCATACAGCGTAGGCTTTGCGGACTATTCCACCTTCTTCCGCGCGTACAAGCGCATAACAGGAAAGGCTCCCACCAGTAAGGAGTCAGGATGGAGCAATACCGAAACCGCACAATAAACGGCTGATATTCAGCATAAACCAAGAGGAATTTTTATGTACGAAATGCTTGACAGGGTGAAAACCTCTGAGGATATAAAGGCCCTTTCATACGGTGAGGCGAGAGCTTTGTGCTCGGATATCCGCGAGCTTCTGATAGACAGGGTGACTAAAAACGGCGGTCACCTTGCATCAAATCTCGGCGTGGTAGAGCTGACTGTTGCGCTCCACCGTGTTTTCGATATTGAGAAGGACAGAATAATTTTTGACATCGGTCATCAGAGCTATACGCACAAGATACTGACGGGCAGGCGCGAGCGCTTCGAAACCCTTCGTCAGACAGGGGGGCTGTCGGGCTTCACCAACAGAGAGGAAAGTAAATACGACCCCTTCGGAGCAGGTCACTCGTCCACCTCGATTTCCGCCGCCCTGGGCTTTGCAGAGGCTGACCGTCTCGAAGGCAGGGATAGCTGCACCGTTGCCGTAATAGGTGACGGAGCCTTCACAGGCGGAATGGTTCACGAGGCACTCAATAACTGCCAGAGGGCGTTACGTCTCATCGTAATTCTCAACGAAAACGAGATGTCGATATCCAAAAATACGGGTAGATTTGCTAAGCTGATTGCAAGGACGCGCGTATCGAAAAAATATGTTAGGACCAAGAGGGCTACCCGCTCGTTTTTGAAGGGGATTCCCGTTATCGGCAATTTCCTTTTCAGGCTGACAAGAAAAATTAAGAGGATAATGAAGGCACTGCTTGTAAGACCTAATTTCTTTGAGCAGATGGGCTTCGTTTATATAGGTCCCTCAGACGGTCACGATATGGAGAAGACCGAGATGATACTGTCCGAGGCGAAGAATATGGGCAGACCTGTCCTTATTCATCTGCGTACAGTCAAGGGAAGGGGATATTCTCCTGCGGAGAAAAACCCAACAGAGTATCATAGCTATTACACAAGTAAAACAGGGCTCCCCACCTTAAACGGCGTTCTTTGCGACACCCTATGCAATATGGCGGAGAAGGACGGGCGCATTTGCGCGGTTACCGCTGCTATGGGTACGGGTACAGGCCTTGACAGGTTTTCGGAAAAATACAGAGAACGTTTCTTTGACGTCGGAATTGCCGAGGAGCACGCACTGACGTTCTGTGCAGGTCTTGCCGCGGCGGGAATGCGTCCGTATTTTGCGGTTTATTCGACCTTTTTGCAGAGGGGGTACGACAATATCCTTCACGATATTGCACTTCAGAAGCTCCCTGTGGTTATCTGTATAGACCGCGCAGGTCTTGCAGTTTCCGACGGCGCAACTCATCATGGAATCTTTGACGTTGCATTTTTATCTCACGTGCCGAGTATGAGAATATTCGCACCCGAAACCTTCGGCTCACTCGAAAAAATTCTCGAGCTTGCAAATAAATCCGATACCCCCGTGGCTATCCGCTACTCAAACGCGCCCGAGAGCGAGGCGGTTGTGAGAGCCTTCTATCCCGACGGTGATTATGAAAATTACGGTGTGCGCACCGATACCCCCGATTTTTCGCAGGGGGCTACGGTGATAACCTACGGAAGAATAGCAGAGAGGGCGCTTGTAGCGGCAGAGTCGCTTCGCGCCGAGGGAATACCCACTCAGGTTATTTTGCTTGAGCAGCTCAATCCCTACGGTGAAATCGCGGACAAGATTAATAACCTTCTTCCGCAGAGCGGAAAAATACTTTTCCTTGAGGAAGGAATACGCAACGGTGGGGCCGGTATGATAATCGGCGAGGCTCTTTCGCGTATAGCACCCGAAAGGTATGCCGAGGGTGAGTACGAGATACTTGCAATTGACGGTAGCTTCGCTAACCCTGCATACCCCGTTGATTTGTATGAATATTGCGGCATCAGCGCCGACTGTGTTGTGAGTGCCGTGAAAAGTTATTCAAGACAGGATGTAAAAATATGAATCTCTTAGTTATAGGCGACCGCTTTTCCGAACAGTCGGTTCGCTATCTGTCTGATATAGCAAACGCCGCAAGGGAGCAGATATACGTCTGCTCCCTTGCAGTAAATACCGCCTCGACCTATGAGGCTTATTGGCGTGCGCTTTACACAGGGGATAAGGTCTGTTCTATGTCGGTTAACGGTATGATGACACCGCTCGCCGTGTCTATTCACGACGTGCTCGCCTCGCGCCGCTTTGACGCAATAATGCTTCATCAGGGAGCAAGGGTTAGCTGTGAGCTTTCCGAATATACGACCTACCTTTCCCTTATAGCAAAAAAGCTTCACGAATACGCACCCGCCGCACACATTCTGATCAGCGAGCCGTGGGCGTACAGGGACGGCTCGCCCGTGCTTTGCAACACTATGGGCTACGCCACCTCGGCAAAAATGGCAGAGGATATAGTAAGTACAGTAAAACAGGCGGTTGATTCCTCGGACGAAATTTTCGGAGCAGTACCGTTTTGCGAGGCTCTCATAACTGCTGTCAATATGGGGCTTGATATCTACCAAACCCCTGCATACCCCTCGGATTTGGGCAAGTATGTTCTTTCTCTCGTTCTGTACCAATGCCTCTCGCGCCGTCAGGTAGCGGGCAATAAATTTTTTGATTTTGATACCAAAATCAACGAGGGGGACGTAGCATTGGCGAAAAAATGCGCCTATGATACCGCAAGAGCGAGGGGGTGGCGCGAATGATAAAAATTCTCTCCATAGGAAACAGCTTTTCGCGTGATTCACATAGATACCTATACTCTCTTGCACGCAAAAACGGCGTTGAGCTTCAAACGGTGAATCTGTACGTCGCGGATGCCTCTCTCGATACCCATATCCGTAATTACCATGCGGACAGGTGTGTGTATTTTTATGATTTCAACGGCGTTGAAACAGATTTTTGCGTAACACTGAAAACCGTTCTTTCCTCGGATGAATACGATTTTGTGACGGTACAGCAGCTATCGCGCGAGGCGGTAGATGCCGATAGCTTTTTCCCTTCACTTGAAAGACTGTTGGATATTGTCAGACTGTATCAACCGAGGGCGAAAATCCTTTTGCACAAAACCTGGGAATATAACCCCGACGGCGAGGAATTTATTTCGGTAGCGCCCGACGGAGATATGTACGACCTTCTGAGCTTATCCTTTGATAAGGTTATGGGGCTTTACCCGCAGCTTGACGGCTTTATCCCTATGCACAGGGCGGTAAGGCTTGCAATTGACGCAGGTGTGGAGCGTCTCTACCGTGACGGTGTTCACCTTTCGCTTGGCGGTGGCAGATACCTCGCTTCGCTCGTTTGGTATAAGGCAATTGTCGGCGAAATGCCAACCGTTCATCTTTCGTCGTTTGATAAGCCCGCAAGCGACATCGACCTGCAAAAAATCATATCCTCTGCCGACAGGCCATAAAAAAGCAGCCCTCACGGTCTGCTTTTTCCATTATTTCCGCTCCGTAAGATAGCCCAAAGACACGCCGTAAAACTCTGCTAATTTAATTAAGTGGCATCAGGGTATTGTTTGGTAACCTCGCTCGTA
>JAZNXN010000030.1:0-4158 GCA_045593885.1 Eubacteriales bacterium | reverse complement strand
TTTTCTCGCTTTTTTTCTTTCTGTCAAACATAGCCGTTTCCTTTCTCTTGCATTTTCCGTATATTTTACATCACATAAAATGCGTATAAGTATCCACACTAAATATGATACCAAATTTTTTTAGATTTTACAAGTATTTTTAATATATAAATTTATTTTTTTCTAAAAGGACAGAAAAATATTATGGGAAATGAAAATATAAGGGGTGCCGGGCGCAAAAAAATAATGATAGGGGTATCCGCCTTCATAGCAGGAATTATAAATTCCGTGTTCGGAACGGGTGCGGGAATGATATATATAATTGCACTTTCACGCGTGGGGGTTTTCAAGGACAGCGATATTTTTGCCTCATCCTCGCTCGGTGTGCTCGCTCTGTCAGCGGTATCTGCAATAGCGTATGCAATAAGGGGTGAGCTTCACCTTTCCTTAGCGGCTCCGATATGTATTTTCGGTGCGATTGGAGGAATTATCGGCGCTATGCTGCTCGGTAAAATAAATCCAAAAATTCTGAGGCTTCTGCTATCTGTTTTACTCATAATAGGCGGCGTCAGAATGATAAGGGGGTGAGGGTTATTTTAAGCTATGCCGTGTACTTGGCAGTAGGAATACTCGCAGGGCTCGGAGTCGGCAGCGGCGGACTTTTGCTCTTGTACCTAACACTCGTTCTTGAAATGGAGCTGTCGGTTGCAAGACCTATAAATCTATTATTCTTTGCGAGCGCCTTGCTATTTGCCTGCATTGTAAATATCAAGAAAAAACGCATAAGCCTTTCTCTCTCTCTGCTTCTCATAATTCCGGGTATTATAGGCTCGCTTATCGGTGCGTTTTTCATTGGCTCGGCTGACGGCAGGCTGCTCAGAACTCTGTTCGGTATTTTTCTCATACTCGGCGGCGGGTATTCACTCTTTGCAAAAAAGGGGTAAAAGTGCAATTTTTTCTTGACAAAAAATTCGTTTCAATATATAATAAGATGATAGATATATCGGAGGTGCGAAATGAAAAGCATTGAGAGCAGAATTCACACTAAAATAGATAAGGTCAGGCGGGGCGTTGAGCGCGCCTGCGATACCGTTTGCGCGGATATCAGGGCGGCGAAGAAGAGCACGGGTGCCTGTGTCCTTGGCGTTGTCGCCTTTGACCGCGGCTTTCAGGCGCTTTTGGCACACAGAGTATCGTATAAGCTTAACAAGCACGGCTATACCGCGGTAGCGGACGCAGTTTCCGCGGCGGCTAAGTACTGTACGGGAATCGAGCTTTCCCCCTCTGCTCGCATTGAGCAGGGAGTCTATATCGACGCGGGAAGCTCCCTCTCGGTAGGCAAGGATGCGTTTATAGCGAGAGGCTCGGTTATCAGAGTGAAGCCCGAGAGTGTTTCGGGCGAGGTTTGCGAGGGTGTTGAGCTTGACTCGGCGGCAAGAATTGCCGAGCTCGAGGCGCGTGTTGCAGAGCTTGAGAAAAAGAGAAAAAGGGTGAAATAATTTATGCAGTTTTATAATACTTTATCGGGAAAAAAGGATGAGTTTGTTCCTATTGAAGCGGGCAAGGTAAGAATGTATGCCTGCGGTCCTACCGTATACAACTTCTTTCACGTAGGAAACGCACGTTGCTTCGTTGTTTTTGATATGCTGCGCCGTTATCTTGAATACCGCGGCTATGAGGTCAAATTCGTCCAGAATTTCACCGACATTGACGATAAGGTTATAAGGAAGGCTAACGAGGAGGGCGTTACATACGACGAGATTGCTCGCCGTTATATCAACGAATACTTCACCGATGCACGAGGACTTGGCGTGCGTGCGGCTACCGTTCATCCCCTTGCAACCGACAATATTGATATGATAATAGATATCGTAAAAACACTGGTTGATAAGGGATATGCGTACCCCGTCGATAACGGTGACGTGTATTTCAGAACCCGTGTTTACAAGGATTACGGCAAGCTGTCGGGTATGCTCATCGAGGATCTTGAATCGGGTGCCCGAATCGACGTTTCGGATATTAAAGAGGATCCCCTCGACTTTGCTCTCTGGAAGGGGGCGAAGCCCGGCGAGCCCGCTTGGCAGTCCCCCTGGGGAATGGGCAGACCCGGCTGGCATATCGAGTGCTCGGCTATGGTTATGCGCTTCCTCGGCGAGAGCATAGATATCCATTGCGGCGGTCAGGACCTTATATTCCCCCACCACGAGAACGAGATAGCGCAGTCACAGTGCTGCACGGGCAAGCCCTTCTGCAACTACTGGCTGCACAACGGATATATAAACGTTGACAATCATAAGATGTCGAAGTCGTTGAACAACTTCTTCACCGTGCGCGAGATTGCCGAGAAATACGGCTATCTTCCTATACGTCACTTTATTCTTTCCTCGCATTACAGAAGTCCTATTAACTTCTCGAAGGATATAATAGAGCAGTCAAAATCTGCGCTCGAGCGTATATTCAACTGCTCGGACAGCCTTGATTTCTTCCTTCAGAATGCACAAAGCGAGGCGGTGCGAGAGGACGAGGCGGAGCTTGTTGCTAAATTCAACTCGGCAAGGGATAAGATGATAGAGGCTATGGACGACGATTTCAATACCGGTGGCGGAATTGCCGCTATCTATGACCTCGTCCGCGATATCAATATGGCTCTTTCAGCGAAGGCGTCCAAGGGCGCAATGCAGGTGGCAAGGACAGTGCTTTCCGAGCTTTGCGAGCTGTTCGGCTTTGTCGAGGAGAAAAAGGAGGACGATGCTCTCATCCGTGAGATTGAGGATGCTATCGAGCGCCGCCGTATTGCCAAGGCAGAGAAGAATTATGGAGAGGCTGACCGCATAAGAGCTGAGCTTTTGGAAAAGGGAGTTGTTCTTCGCGACACCGCGCAGGGCACAACCTACCAGATAAACAAATAATACACCTGTAATTTTGGGGTATCTTTGGCAGATAATGTCAAGGGTGCCCCCTTTTTTTCATTTATTTGCTTTTATGGAATAAATAAGTGGGTTACAAATTAAAATTTAATTAGTATAATGTTAATAGCGAATTAAAAAACGGAGGCTAATATGGAGCTTTTATTAATAAGTGACACGAAGCTCAAGGTGACGCTTACACACGAGGATATGAAGCGGCTGGATATCAGCTGCGACGGACTTGATTATGATAATACACAGACCAGACGCGCGTTCTGGCAGATTCTTGACGAGGCAAAGAGCAAAACAGGCTTTGACGCCGCCCGCGACAGAGTTTTTATTCAGGTATATCCCTCAAAGTGCGGAGGCTGCGAGATGTACGTTATAAAGCTGAAGGGGCTTCTCGATACAGAAAGAGAGGGGAAGAAAGAGGTGTCAAAGACGAGGTCGAGCGTATTTTCCTTTGACAGTATATCGTCGCTTTTACCCGTATGCCGACAGCTCAAGGGGCTCGGCTATGAGCGCGAGAGCGCGGCGTATATTGGCGACGACGGAAGATATTATCTTGTGGTCAGCGAGGAGGCGCCGCTATCGGGGCAGAGAGGAGCTTTTGGCGAATTTTCCTTCCTCGAGGAGTACGGGCGCAGACACACCGAGCCGTCGCGCACGGCGTACATACGCGAGCATTGCCAAGTGATAGATGCGAGCGATGCCGTAAATATTCTGGCGGCTCTGGCGTAAATCAAGATAAAGCAAGGTAAAATAAAACACAAAATCAGTATAATATAAGAAGGCGTAAGCCAAGGCAAAATTAAAAAGGCGTAAAATCAAGGAAAAAACCTGAAATTACGCCTTTTATTTATAGAAAAATTATTTACCGCACTGGTCCTTCTCGACATCGATTATCATATTTACGCGAAGCTCGTGTCTGCCGCCGCTCTCAAACTCGTTTTCGAGGAAATTGTCGGTGATATCAACAGCGAGTCCCTGACCTATAACTCTCGCGCCCATGCAGAGCACGTTTGCGTTGTTGTGTATTCTGGTCATTTTTGCGCTGAACGTATCGCCGCATACCGCTGCTCTGACACCGCGGTACTTGTTGGCAACCATGCTCATACCGATGCCCGTTCCGCAAATGAGAATACCGAGAGAGGTGTCAAGCTCGCCCTGAACGCCGAGCGCAACCCTTGACGCATAGATGGGATAGTGGCAGGAATCCGAGTTGTCGGGGCCGCAGTCTATAACCTCGTAGCCCTTGTCGGCAATATACTTC
>JAZNXN010000029.1:0-14414 GCA_045593885.1 Eubacteriales bacterium | reverse complement strand
GCGGGGGTACCTTTATCGGTGCTTCTGCCCTTGCTTTATGGCTTTTAGTAAATTAAGGTTGAAATTCTCGGGAATTTCTTTTGGTTTATCAGGTTTTTTATTTTTATTTCCGTTCACCCCCTCTCGACGTACTCTTGTACGACTTCGGGGTGCGAACGAAAATTTCTGCTCCGAATCCGCACGCCCCGGCGGCGTATTTTGATATAAACGCAAACAAAAAAGTGAGGTACAAAAGCCTCACCTTTAATTTCAAATATATTACTTATGATATTTTTTTCCTGCAATTATGGTGAAGGCACGGTAGATTGATTCGAGCAGAATTACACGCATAAGCTGGTGTGGAAAGGTCAGCCTTGACACCGAGAGGCGCATATCGCACGCGCTCTTCACCCGCTCGGAGAGTCCGTGGGACGAGCCGATTATCAGGGTTATCCTGCCACACTCATCGGATGCTCTGCGTATGCAGTCGGCAAGTCCCACCGAGTCGGGTGACACCCCCTCGACGCACAGGGCAATTTTGTAGGAATCCTGGGGGATTTTTGAGAGAATCTTGTCAGCCTCGGCATCCAGCGCACAGGAAATTTTACTCCTGCTGTCCTCGTCGGTTATCCTCTCCTCCTTAATACAGATGTTATCAATCTGTGCGTAGGCACGCAGACGTTTTTCATATTCGTTTATCGCATCGGTAAGGTAGCTTTCCTTCACCGTGCCGACGTAAATTACGGTCAGCCGTGTCATTTTGTACCCCCGAATACATCGAATTTTTCGAGACTGTCTCCAAAATACAGAAATACTATATCGAAAACAAAGACGGTGCCGAGAGCCAGAGCCAAAATGAGCAGGGGGCGTGTCACCCTTCTCCTTTTAGCACATTCGGATAGGAAATCGTCACATTGCTTCTCCGTCCAGCTCTGCGGCAGGCTCTCACGCCTGACCTCCTTCTGCGGAAATCCGTTTCCGTATATGAAATATCCCGCTATCGCCAGAATGAAAATAACGGCGTAGAGTATCATAAACCATAGCTGCTCAAAATGCACCGCTACAAGCTGATATAACAGGTACAAAACGGCAAAGGAGCATAAATACAGAATAACGTCCCTCTTTTTCATTGAAAATCCCTTCTAAAAGCATTGACTTTTTGTTTTTTTGTGGTATAATACTATTAAGTAATGACCGATTTCTTTTGAAATCCCGGCTGATGCTTTCCGTTGGAAATGTGTTTGGCACTGTCATTACTTTTTTCTTTTCTGAATATTAATCTTTTTTTGGGCAATAATAAAATTGAAGTCGTAAGATATTCCTTGCGGCTTCTTGCCGCAAGGCAGAAAGAGGTGTGATATGGACGGTATGCCGCTTGATTTTCTCTTCGCTATATCCGGGCACGAGAGTGCCATGCGCAATTTTCTCGCTCTCGACGATAGAGAGCGCAGTACGGTTCTTGCCCGAGCAAGAAGCTGTAAAACAGACGAGGAGATAAAGGCTGTCGCAATGTCGCTGTCCGACGATACGGATGCGACTGAATACCACTGATTTTCCTATAACGTTGGGTAAGGAATCTGTCACCTCGCCGCTTCCGCTTGGAAGCGGTTTTTATTTTACCCTTTGCAACGACGAGAGCCCCTCTGAAAGCTTTTCTATAAAGTAGTCCGCTTCGTCCTTTGTGTTGTTTCGGGAAAGGCTCACTCTTATGCTGTAATCGGATTCCTCGTCGGAAATTCCGAAGGAGGCGAGTGCGCCTGATGCGTGATGAGTGTTTGATGAGCAGGCAGAGCCGCTTGAAACGCATATTCCGTTAGCGGAGAGGTGGTTGAGCATAGTCTGGCTCTTGATTTTCGGCAAAATTATATTTATAATGTGCGGCGCGTGGGCATTTGGCATAAGCACGCGTACCTCGGTATTGGCAAGTCGGTTGATTATATATTCGCGCAGGGTGTTCATTTTCGCCGCGCTTTTTGATATTTCGCCGTATGCGGCAACCGCCGCCGCCGCAAAGCCTGCAATTCCCGGCACGTTTTCGGTTCCGGAGCGCAAGCCGCCCTCCTGACCTCCGCCAAGCGTTACCGCACAAAGCCCCCTCGTTTTAACGATGCTTTGGTCAATCCACAGTGCGCCAACACCCTTCGGTCCCTCGATTTTATGCGAGCTTACGGTCAGCATATCAATTTTCTGCGATTTTACGTTTATCGGCGTTTTCATAAACGCCTGGGTTGCATCAACGTGAAAAAGCGCCTCGGGCGCGCGCAGGTGCACCGCGCGTGAAATTGCGGATATATCGTATAGCGCACCCGTTTCGTTATTGACTGCCATTACCGTGACCAGAACGGTTTTCGGCGTGAGCGCTTCTTCAAGAGCCTTTATATCAAAGACTCCGTTTTTAGTCGGTATGCACACGACATCATATCCCTGACGCTTTAGCATTGCAAGCGGCTCGCTGACAGAGGAATGCTCCCCCTCGCCCGTAATTATACGCGCGCCCTTGTAGCGCTCCTTTGCATAGGCACGTCCGAATATCGCGAGGTTATTAGCCTCGGTGCCTGAGGATGTGAAAATAATGCTTCCGCCCACACCCCCTACGCATTTCGCAATATCCCTGCGCGCTTCTGCGAGAACGGCTGCGGCATCGTCACCGAGCGCGTGCAGAGAGGACGGGTTGCCGAAATGCTCGCCCGATACCTCGATATATCTTTTGAGTGCTTCCTCTCTTACAGGGGTGGTTGCGCTGTTGTCAAAATAAACCTTCATATTATCCCTTATACAAATCTGAATTCGGAAATTATTTTGTCAGCCTCGGCAAGATGCGTGTCAAAATCATCCGCCTCTGCCGTATAGGTTATTGTGTAAACGTAGGAGCTGACTATTGCAAACACTTGTTTACATTTAATGCTTTTGCCCGCGTAGGTGGCGGTGTAGGTGTATACGTAGCCCTGCACGTCTCCGAGCATAACACCGTCGCCCTCCTTCATACCCGAGAACTCGGAATAGATTATTCCGTACTTACCTTCAAGGGACGTGATATATTCGCCAAGGTCGCGTGCAGAGGGAATAGTATAGCTGACACCGACGGATGCGCGGCTCTCGCTCTCGTATGCGCTGGTATATCCGCCCTGCATGTCTATCGTCCATTCGTTTGGCACGAAAAGCTTGTAGTCAACTATCGAAATATCGGATATCAGCTTCATGCCCTCGGGGGTGCCTTCGTCTGCGAAGGGGGTACGTGCTGTGCCCTCGGCTGCGCCGTTATCGGTAAGCTTGAAGCACTGACGGCTGTAATCCGCCTCGCTGAAATTATCGCTGTAATAGGTTTCCTCGTCGGTCTTCTGCGCGCTCCTTGCAAGGTAGGTCATTATATAAACGTATCCGTCCTTGATGCAGAAGCATTGGAAGGATTGATATCCTACCTCGCCGACGGTAAAGGTCATCTCGTATATTCTTGCGTCAGGTGTGCCGAAGGCTATCTTCTTGCCCGCGGAGATAAGGTTAAAATCCTTGTACTGCGCGTAATCGGCGGCATAGCTCTGCCAATATTCCTCAACGCCTATGCCCTCGGGTACGGCTGTTGAATAGAGGGAAATACTGCTTCTGTCTGAGTTTGGCGCGTATGCAAGCGATACTCCGTCAATCTTTTCCTGAACTATCCAGTTTTCGGGAACGTAGAAGGTATATCTTTCTGCCTTCTCGGCTATCTGCATACCTGTCGGCACGTCCTCGGTGTCCGCGCTGTCCGAGCAGGATAAGAGGGATATGAGCATTGCCGCCATAAGAATTATAACGGTTACGGTCTTGAGTATTCCTTTCATATTTTTCCTCCCATAGCCTTGATTACCTCGTTTGCGGCGGATATTACTCCTATCTTGCCGCTTTCATAGGTGAGGCCTCCCTGCAAATACGCGATATACGGCTCCTTTACAGGTCCGTCTGCGGAGAGCTCAAGGGATGAGCCCTGCGTGAAGGTTCCCGCCGCCATTATGACCTCGTCGCTGTAGCCGGGCATTGCCCACGGCTCGCAGTCAACGAAGGAATCAACGGGGGATGCGTACTGTATTCCGCGGCAGAAGGCTATCATATTCTCGCGGCTCTTGCACTTGACTGCCTGAATGATATCCGCGCGCGGCTCGTTCCATTTTGGATTGGTTTCAAATCCGAGCCTTTCAAACACGTATGCCGCGATATGCGCGGTTTTTATCGCCTGAGCAACGGTGTGGGGCGCGTAAAAGAAGCCCTTGTACATGGATTTATTGTTTCCGAGCGATGCGCCGATTTCGAGCCCGACACCAACCGCGGTGAATCTGTAGCCGCAAAGCTCAACGGCTCTTTTCGTTCCTGCTATGTAGCCGCCGCTCTCAGCCATTCCGCCGCCGGGGTTCTTGATCAGCGAGCCTATCATCAGGTCAGCGCCAACGGCAACAGGCTCCTTTTCCTCAACGAACTCGCCGTAGCAGTTATCCACTACGACGTAGGCGTTGCTTATCGAGTGAACGGTGTCAGAGAGCTTGCGTATTTCTTCAACGGTGAGGGTTTTGCGGTCAAGATACCCCTTCGAGCGCTGAATGAACGCAACCCTGCACCTGTCGCCAAGGGCGGTAAGCCTTTCCTTAATTTTTTCAATATCGGGTGAGCCGTCGGGCAAAAGGTCTATCTGCTCGTAATCTATTTTGTAATCGGCAAGCGAGCCCCTGCCCCTCTCTCCGCTGATTCCGATGACCTCGTCGAGCGTGTCGTAGGGCTTGCCCGTTATTGAGAGCATTGTATCTCCCGTACGCAGAAGCCCGAAAAGACCGATTGCGAGGGCGTGAGTTCCGCTGGCTATACTGTGCCTTACAAATGCTGCCTCGCAGCCGAATACCTCGGCGTAGATTTTATCAAGCGTATCTCTGCCGCGGTCATCATAGCCGTATCCGCTGGTTGAGGAAAACATTGCATCGGACACCTTGTTATTTCTGAAGGCGTCGAGCACCCTTTTTGTATTTACCTCGGACACCCTGTCGATTTCTGCGAAAAACGGGGCGAGCTTTACCTCTGCTTCCTTAACGATGCTTTCTATATTCACGTGTCCTTCCTTTCAAAGGAAATGCCGCCGCGAAGCAATAGCTCTGTCAGGCGCTCACATTCCTCTATATCCTTTATATTTACAGTCTGACTGTGATTTTTTTCTGTTTTTACGGGTATGGCTATTTTCAATAGCCTTGAGCCCTCTTTTCCTATCGCGAGAATATTCTGAAACGGTGACTGCTCGTCGGTTGCTGCTATGCGCGCCCTTATTTTTTCCGAAAGGGCGGTATCGCGCGTGCGCTTCACCAAAAGGAAATCCGAAATAATTTCCGCATCCCTTGCAACAATAACCGCGCCCTCGCCCATAGGGGCGTGCTTTTCCTCAACAGAGCCGAGAAGCACTGTGTGATCGGCGTTTACAAGATATCCCGCGCACCTTGCGCCTCTCATTCCGACGGCGCTCTGGGTTGCAAATATCACGCATACCTCGGGTAAAAGTCCGTGCTTTTCTATTCCGCAAAGCATAAGCGCAAGCGGGACACCAACCGACAGATGCGCGCCGAACAGCTTGTCCTCTGAGGCGCAAATGGGACTGTAAAACGATAGGGTGTCGCCGATTTTCACCGATTTTTCCGCCTCGGCGCGTGATTTTGCGCCGATGTCGACGGTGCAGTCGATTACCTTTTCCGCCTTGTCGGACACCGTTCCCTTAATTCCGCCCTCGGAAATAAGGGTTGCGCCCGAAATATCCTTTGGCATATTGCCGCCAGCGCCGATTCTCAGCCTTCCGTCATTTTCAATTGAGGTTATATAATATCCGCCCGTGTCCACGGGTACGATTATTGCGGTCTTTACGGTGCTAAGGTCGCCGTTGCTCACTGTCAGATTGCCAAAGCCGTCGCGCGTGCAGACAAATCCGAGCGAGAGCATTTTTCTCTCGATTTCGCAAATTCTTCTGTCCTCGCGTCCCGATACTGCAACGCTCTCGCAGTATTTTACGATAATATCCCTCATAGCAGAGCCTCCCTCGTTTCCGAATCGGTCACAATGCGAAAAAGATGCTCAAGCATTGAGTCGATATCCCTCTTGTCCACCACGCACGCGGGGGAATGGAGATACCGTGTGGGCAGGCTCATAGCCAGAACCTTCACACCGTCAAGACTCTTGCCGATATGGGCGGCATCGTTTCCGCCAGATATAAATTTCTTTAGCTGTGCCTTTATTTTATATCTTTCGGCAGAGGACATAGCGTACTCAACCGCATCCCTTGGATATATGCTTGAACGGTCAAGCACCGATATGACCGCGCCCTCTCCCTGCTCGGCAACCCGCTTGTGCTGGGGCACGTCTGAGAGGTCGGCAATTGCCGTGGTTTCGAGAACTATCGCCATATCCGGCTTTTCTCTGTCGGCAACCGCAAGCGCACCTGAATAGCCGAGCTCCTCTCTGACGGTAAATGCGAATACAAGGTCAAAATCGGGGCGCACTCCCTCGTTATAAAGGCGGCGCAAAAGCTCGATAGCGACAAAAGCACCTGCGCGGTCATCAAGAGCCTTGCCCTTGATTTTATAGTCCCCAAGCTCGTAAAAGGGCGAGTCGAAAACGGCAAAATCGCCAAGGGATACACACCCCTCTGCGCTCCTTCTGCTGTCAGCGCCGATATCAATATAAAGCGAGCTGTCACTCGGTACGTCGTACCTCTTGTCCTTTTCTGTAAGGTGGAAGGGGGTAGAGGATATAACACCGCGCACACGCATATCTCCTATCAGCACCCGCTTTCCGAGTAAAACCGAGTTGTCGATTCCGCCAACGCAGGAGAAACGGAGCATGCCGCTATCCTCAATCTCGCTTATCATAAACCCAACCTCGTCGGCGTGAGCTGAAAGCATTAATTTCTTGTCGCCCGACACGCCTCTGTAGGTCGCAACGAGGTTTCCTAGCACGTCGGTATATACGCTGTCTGCATAGGGGGTTATCTCTTTTTCAATTATTTTCGTAACCTCGCGCTCGCACCCCGACGGGCCAAACGCGAGGGAAAGGTCACAAAGAAGCTCTATGTTTTTCATTCGACACCTCCCGAAATAATGAGAGAGAGCAGCTTTTTCATATTCGAGAGGTCGCTCTCGCTCGCACATTCATTGGTCGAGTGCATATTCGTTATCGGAAGGCTGATTGCAACCGCGCGCACACCCTCTGCCATCATAGCGGCAACGTTTGCGTTGGAGCCCAGATTTGATGCCTCAACCACCTGCGAAAGCGGTATAGCGTGCTCGCCTGCGAGTGAAATCACCCTTTTGGTCAGTTCGGTGTCGGTGAGGGCGGACAGGGAAACCGAGGCACCGCCGCCTCTCTCTATTCCCTCGCGGCTCTCGACTCCGTGAGCGCGCGCAAAATTGACGTCGCATACTATCGCATAGTCGGGGCGGATAGCGGAAATTCCGACGCGCGCGCCGACAAAGCCTCCGCTCTCCTCCCTCGCCGAGAGAAGCACGTAGGTATCGTATTTACATTCAGATTCGTAAAGCGCCGCGAGCGCCGCTGCCGCGCATATTTTATTGTCAAGCGCGGGCGAGCATATACCGCCGTTTGACATATCCGCAAGTCCGTCGGCAAAGACCACCGCCTCGCCAACCGTTACGCGACGGCAAAGCTCCCCGTAGGAAAGGCCTGTGTCAATCAGCACCTCCGAGGGCTTCTTCAGCTTTCCCTCTCCCTCGGATAAATGAGGGGGTATCGAGGCTATTACTGTGCGTATGGGCTCGTCGGTACAGATGATAACGTCGGTTGCGGCAAGCGTTCTTGCATCAACACCGCCCGCGCTCACCACGCGAAGAAAACCGCCGTCCTCAATTTTTGAGACGGCAAGACCTATCTGGTCGATATGTGCATCTATCAATAGCCTTTTTGCATCCTTGCTCCCCGATTTTTTGTATGCGATTACATTTCCGATTCTGTCGCTGTAAATACCGTCGAAATATTCGGAAAGAGCCCCGATAATTTTGGGGGCGTATTCGCTCTCGTGTCCCGAAACTGTGGGAATTTTCAGAAGCCTTGACAGAATTTCTCTTTCAACGGTCATTTGGGTATCCTTTCGTTTTTTAGACCGTCTTTCAGACGGTTTTTATGTATTCCTTAATTATTTTTGCAAAGCGCTCTGCGCGTTCTATATAATTTTTGAATCGGTCAAAGCTGGTGGCGGCAGGGCTGAGCACCACTCTCTCGCCGCGGCGGGCAACAGAAATTGCAAGCGCGACTGCGCGGTCAAAATTCCACTCGCAGTATTGCTCGATACCCTCGCCCTCAGGGTAAGCCGAGAGGGCAGAGTGCATATCCGCGCCGCACTCCCCTGTGAAAACAACCGCCCTTGCATACCGCAAAAGTGCCTCGCACAGAGGGGTATAGGACAGCCGCTTGTCAGCGCCGCCGCATATCACGACACAGCCATAGCCGAGAGAGGAGAGCGTTGCCGCCGTCCTTGACGGAGTTGAGTCGATAGAGCTCTCGATAAATGAAATTCCGTTATGCTCACCTATTTTTTCTGCGCGGTGAGCCACTCCCGAAAACGACTTTATTGCCTCGGATATATCGGCATCGCTTGAAATCGGGGCGCAGAGCGCCGCGGCGGTCAAGGCGTTTTTTATATTATGCTCGCCGAAAACCGACATATCCGACAGGGAAAAGAGCTGCCGCCTCTCCCCCTTGGCGTACAAAACCGCCTCTCCGTTTTCAACGAGGGCGTACTCCTTGTCGGGAAAACGGGAGCGAAGCGCGGTTATATCCTGCTCGGTTGAGAAATAGACGTCTGCATCAACCCCGAAAAGAGCGCAATCGTCGGCGTTTGCCACACGCCTGTCGGCACTTTTGTATATATTCATCTTCGCCGACACGTATTCATCCATATTTTTGTGCCAGTTCAGATGATTTTCGGTTATATTGGTGATTGCCGCAGAGGCGACCTTTGGCGATATATTCATCAGCTGAAAGCTCGACAGCTCGGTTATGCAAACCGACCTGTCCGATAGGGTGTCAAGCACTTCAAGCATCGGCGTTCCTATATTTCCGCACAGAGCCGCAGGGTGTGAGCGCCTGATAATTTCGTATGCCATTGTGGCGGTGGTGGTTTTTCCGTCGCTGCCCGTAACGCCAACAACCCTTGAAGGACACAGGGAAAAGAACAGCTCCGCCTCGCTCGTGATTTTTGCGCCGTTTTTCCTTGCCCTCTCAATTTCGGCAAGGTCGTGGCGGATGACGGGGGACACGAATATACACTCCGAGCCACTAAGGTCGAGGTAGTCCTCTCCGAGCCTCAGAATAGCGCCGTCCCTTACGTCATTTGGAATTTTGCAATCGGGATTTTTGTCGCAAAGAGTGAGAGATATGCCCTCTCTTTTAAGATATCGGGCTACTGCAAGGTTGGATTTCCCCAATCCGAGAAGCGTTGCCCGTTTGTACGGAAAAGCCATAGATACTCCTTTTATTATATAATATACTTTTACGTTATGCAAGTATTATATGCTCAAATTTAATAAAAAGTTTACCGTCGCGCACCCTTTCGGTCAGAAGCTATCAAAAAATCATCGTTTTTTCGTCTAAAATTTTAATATATATTGACAAAATTATTAATATAAGGTATAATACAATAGATTTTGTATGTTTTATGAGAAGGAGGGACGCGTGATGCAGGACGAAGCAGCACAAAAGAAATGCGCCGGCGTTCAGAAAAAGAACGTGAGGAACAAGATTCTTTGGTCGGTTGTATTCATCATTATCGCGGTTCTGACCGTATGGGCCGTTACTGCACAGAATAAGGATTTTTCTCTTGCATCCTTTTCCGAATTTCTCAGAAGCCTGAAATTGCCGTGGCTTATTGCCGCAGTTCTCGTAATGATAGTATACGTTTTATTCGAGGGTCTGGCGATAATGA
Source organism: Eubacteriales bacterium (assembly GCA_045593885.1). Classification (GTDB taxonomy): domain Bacteria; phylum Bacillota; class Clostridia; order Oscillospirales; family CAG-272; genus UBA1740. Next base: position 4,501 of record JAZNXN010000029.1, on the reverse strand, counting down.
CGATATCCAAGTCCTTTGGGTATAAGCGAGGTCTTTGCAAGGGGCTCAGCTATTCCGCCGCAGATATCTATTTCTCCGCGATAACCCCCTCGGCGACGGGCGGACAGCCTGCCAGCGCGTACCTGATGATGAAGGACAGAATTCCCGGCTCGGTGACGACGGTGGTGCTTATCGCTAACCTCGTTATGTACACCTTTGCGATAATAATTATCGGTGCTCTCGGCTTCATCATAAACCCACGTATGTTTATGAATTTCTCGGTGCTCTCACGGGTTCTGATAATATTCGGCTGCTTCTGTCAGGTGTTTATGGCGGTCTTCTTCATCCTGCTTCTGAGGAAGGGAGAATGGCTTTACAGCATAGGCAACGTGCTTCTTTTGGGGCTTGCGAAAATACATCTTGTGAGAAATTTGGACAGAAAGCGCGAGCGCCTTCGCGGCTACATAAAAAATTACAGCAGGTATTCAAGTCAGCTGAAGGGCAAGAACAAAATGCTGATAAAGGCGCTGATATATAACGTGCTTCAACGCTTCTCCTTGATTCTTGTAACCGTTTTGTGCTTTCTCTCAACGGGCGGAGATTTATCCCTCGTGATGAGCGTTTTCGTGGCACAGAGCATGGTAGTCCTCGGCTCGAACACAATACCCATTCCGGGTGCTATGGGCGTTATTGATTTTCTTATCCTTGACGTGTTCTCAACTATGATGACGGCGTCGATGGCAACGAATCTTGATTTGCTCAGCCGCACCGTTTCATTCTATTTCTGCGTAATACTCTGCGGAATCACGTTCCTTGTCCGTTGCCTTATGAGGCAGAAGCAGGCAGAGGCGGACAGTACAGAGGAAGGCTGATTTCATTCAATTTGATTTTGTAAAGGATGTTTTATTATGTTAGGCTTTTTTAACTACACAATGTGGCTGACCTACGCATCGCTATTGTCTGCGGGACTCGGAATTATGGTTTCCCTCAGCGGAAACGGCCACCCCTATATGGGAATGTTCTTCCTTCTGTTCTGCGGACTGTGCGACGCCTTCGACGGTAAGGTTGCAAGGCTCAAGAAGGACAGAACCGAGGCTGAGTGCAAATTCGGAATCCAGATTGACTCCCTCTCCGACGTTATAGCCTTCGGCGTTCTGCCCGCGTGCATTGGCTCGGCTATGCTCCGCAGCCTTACGGTAGACACCGCGGCGGGTAAGGCAGTGAAGGTTGTGCTCACGGCGATTATGCTTCTCTACGTGCTCGCCGCTATGATAAGGCTGGCGTATTTCAACGTAACCGAGGAGGAACGGCAATCAAAGGAATCAGGCGCGCGTAAATATTACCTCGGTCTGCCCGTAACCTCGGCGGCAATCATATTCCCGACTGTTCTTCTGCTCCAGTACGTTCTGAGAGCCAAGGATATCAATATAATGCCCGTATATTTTGTGGTCATGAGCCTTGCGGCAATACTGTTCCTCACCAAATTCCAGATGAAAAAGCCGGGTATGAAGGAAATACTGATGCTCGTTGCCATCGGCGCGGTTGAGGCGGCGGTTATGATAGTCGCGCGCATCCTGCTCTGAATATGAAAAAGCAAAAAAAGGAGAGTCTGGCTCTTCGTTTCCTATATAAAACTGTTATAGGCAGAGTGCTTCTGTGCCTTCTCACTGCAAGGTGGGTGTCAAGGCTGGCGGGAGCATTTCTTGATAGCAGACTGTCACGGCCTATGATACGCCGCTTCGTGCGTAAAAACAGTATCAATCTGGACGAATTTTATTCGGATAATTTCAGATGCTTCAACGATTGCTTTACACGGAGGATAAAGGAGAATCTTCGTCCGATAGACACCGATAGAGCATCACTCATTGCGCCCTGCGACGGACTTCTCAGCGCGTATAAAATCACTCCCGAAACGACCTTCACGGTCAAGGGGTGCGAGTATACGGTAGAGTCGCTTCTGAATAACAGGGAGCTTGCAAAAAAATACGCGGACGGCGTCTGCCTTGTGTTCCGTCTGTGCGTAAATCACTATCATAGGTATATCTACCTTGACAATGCCAGAAAGGGCGAGAATGTTTTTATTAAGGGACGGCTGCATACCGTGCGCCCGATAGCGCTCGAAAAAGCGCCTGTGTTCCGCCAGAACTGCCGTGAATACACGGTTATGCAAACCGAGAGCTTCGGTGAGGTAACGCAGGTCGAGGTCGGTGCGCTGCTCGTCGGAAAAATCAAAAATCATCACGGCGCCTGCGAGGTTTTGCGCGGCGAGGAGAAGGGTATGTTTCTCTACGGCGGCTCAACCGTAATTTTGCTGCTGCAAAGGGATGCGGCGCAAATCCGCGAGGAGCTTTTCGCGGCAACCGAGGCGGGAGAGGAAACGCCCGTAATGATGGGCGAGCGCCTTGGAACTAAAAAGTAAAATAAAAATGTGAGGTATAAAATGAACGCAGTAATAACCGTCGTCGGACACGACGCAAAGGGAATTATATCAAAGGTAAGCACAAAGTGTGCAGAGGTCGGGGCAAACATAACCGAAATATCCCAGACGGTGCTAAAGGAATATTTTTCGATGATAATGGTCGTTGATATATCCGATATAGCTATTCCGTTTACACAGATGGTTGATGAGCTCAAAACGCTCGGCGAGGAAAACGGTCTTGACATACGCGCTATGCACGAGAGCATATTCAACTCTATGCACAGAATATAAGGGGTAGCTATGCTTAATATAAACGAAGTTTTAGAAACGCTGAATATGATAAAGGACGAGAACCTCGATATCAGAACGATAACGATGGGCATCTCGCTCTACGACTGCGCGGGTGACGACACAGGCACCGTTTGCGACAGAATATATGACAAGCTCACGAAAACCGCAGAAAACCTCGTCAAAACGGGCTGCGATATCGAAAAGGAGCTGGGTATTCCGATTATTAACAAGCGTGTGTCGGTAACCCCCATATCCCTCGTTGGCGGCAGATTTACTCCCGACGATTACGTTAAAATCGCAAAAACCCTTGACCGTGCGGCAGACACCCTCGGTATAAACTTTATCGGCGGATACAGCGCGCTGGTGCAGAAGGGCTTTTCGAACAATTCGAGAAATCTCATCGAATCTATTCCCGAGGCGCTCGCAGAAACCGCGAGGGTATGCTCCTCGGTCAACGTCGCCTCGACGAAGGCGGGTATAAATATGGACGCGGTTGCCCTCATGGGTAATATAATCAAAAAGACTGCGTATTTGACCAGAGATAACGAGTCGATAGGCTGCGCCAAGCTCGTTGTGTTTGCAAACGTTCCCGAGGATAATCCGTTTATGGCAGGAGCCTTCCACGGTGTTGGCGAGGCTGAGACGGTAATAAACGTCGGCGTTTCGGGCCCGGGTGTTGTCGCTTCGGCAGTGAAGCGCGCAGGAAACTGCGATTTTTCAACCCTTGCGGAAACAATTAAGAAGACGGCGTTCAAGATTACCAGAATGGGTCAGCTGGTCGCTACCGAGGCATCAAAGCGCCTTGGCGTGCCCTTTGGTATCGTTGACCTTTCACTTGCTCCCACCCCTGCGGTAGGTGACTCGGTTGCCTACATACTTGAGGGCATGGGACTTGAAAAGTGCGGCGGCCACGGAACCACCGCAGCTCTCGCGCTCCTCAACGATGCGGTGAAGAAGGGCGGCGTTATGGCTTCCTCTCACGTCGGCGGACTCTCGGGTGCATTCATTCCCGTATCCGAGGATGCAGGTATGATAGCGGCGGCTGAGTGCGGCGCTCTCTCGCTTGAGTAGCTTGAGGCGATGACCGCGGGCTGCTCGGTAGGTCTTGATATGATAGCAGTACCTGGTGACACCTCGGCAGAAACCATCTGCGGAATCATAGCAGATGAAATATCAATAGGAGTAGCCAACACCAAAACCACCGCCGTGCGCGTAATTCCCGCCTACGGCAAGGGAGTAGGTGAGAGCGTATCCTTCGGCGGTCTCTTGGGCTACGCCCCCATAATGAAGCTCAGCCCTTATTCATGCGCTGATTTCATAGCCCGCGGGGGTAGAATTCCCGCCCCAATACACTCCCTGAAGAACTGAGGCTTCGTGTTTTTGGGCTTCGTATTTCGGCGTCTTCCGCTGTTTTCTACCAATCTCGCTGTATTCTATACAGCTTCGGGCAGGAAAACGACGAAATCCATCCAAAATACGTGTGCCCTCGCGTTAAGCGGGGCGAGATGATGCAATCTTCCTCGAAATCCGTGGGCCCTGACATTAGGCATGGTGTGATGACGCAGTTCGCCAAATGTGCGGCAGGAGAGAGAATTTTAGTGAATAAAAGCACCCCCTATGCTTAGAATATAGAAGGGGCTGCTTCATTTCGGCATAACCGCAAACAAAAAAGTGAGGGACAAACGGTTCCTCACTTTTAATGTTACTAAAATCCATATCCTGTTGACAATAAGGAAAAAATCTGCGATTTTTGGTTATTACAGTTTTTTTGTTTGCTACCGCCGTTTTCACTCTCTGCCGTACTCAGTACGC
>JAZNXN010000028.1:0-11805 GCA_045593885.1 Eubacteriales bacterium | reverse complement strand
TCTGCTCCCAAAGCTCAAGGCTGTGCTTAAAAGCTACGAGGGCAAGCCCGAAGCGTTTATTATATCCGACGATGGAAAGAAGCCTCTCACAGCTCAACGCTATATGAGATTGATGAAGCACTACAAAAAGCAGACAGGTGTTACCTGCACAGCGCATCAGCTACGCCACTCTTTTGCTACCATTGCGTTTGAATGCGGAATCCCTGTTAAATCGGTTCAAGAGGTCCTCGGTCATAAGCAGCTATCCACTACAATGGATATTTACACCGACTTCCGCAAGAAATCGTTTAACGAATTTTCAGAGCTTATGCAAAAAGGACTGTAACTGTTGTCAATCCGTTAAAAAATCCGAATTTCTCCAATAAACACGCACTTTCAGCGTGCGTTCGAATCCCTCCCTCTGCGCCAATAAAACAGGGCACCTGTTAGGTGCCCTGTTTTATTGCTCTGGGGGACGACTGGCGAGAAGCGGTTGCGTAGCAACAAGGTTCACCACCTCGATTTGTACGCAAAGTCGGCTGCCCTCCCTGCGCTAACAAAAAACACCCGCAAGGGTGTTTTTTGTTTTAGTCCTCAAGCATATTTACTTCCTTGATTTTGCCTTCAAAAAGCTTGAGGGTTTTTATTTCGTAGGGGGTGAATTTAACCTGATATTCCTTGCTGTTAGCGGTAAGGGTGACAGTCTTCTCTGAGCCGTCACATTCAATAAGGCGCAGGATTTGTCCATTGGCATCCTCGGCACGCTTGATAGCGCTTACAAGAATTCCCTTGTCGGACACGCTGTAAAAGCTATTCTCGGAAGAAAGCTCTCCTGCGTGGTTTGCCTCGTCAATAACTATGGGGGGATTATTTATCTGTTCTGCCATAGCAAAGGTTGAGTCGCCAAAGCCTACGCGGAGCGAGCCCTCAACGATACCTCTGTCGATTATGTCGTAATCAATCTCGTCATCAAGGTCGGATAGGCGCAAATCTCCGTAAATCGCGCTTCTGAGAACAGTAAGACCGAGCCTTCCGTTATGAATATTATACGCAAATACAGAGGTGGGCGCTATTGTGTAACCGTCAACCTTAACCCACGCGCCAAGGGGCATATCAGCGACATTTTCGCCGCGCTCGACCGAGCCTGCGGGAACGGCGGCGATATGAGAGGTATTCAGCGTATCACACTCAAGCTTCAGCACGCGATGACGCTCCTCCCAATTTGCGCGATAGCGGATGTCGAAATAGTCGGCATCGGCATAAAAACGGTAATACACCTCAAGAGTAGATGTGTTGTACTTGTAGATAGCCTTTATTTCCATGAGATGCTCGCCTGCCTCGATAATCTTGAAGCCGCAGAAATCGAAATATGCGGGCACTTCCCCGTATTTTTCGATATTGAAGCACCATGTATCGCCCTTATCCTCATAAGTAACGGGAACGAACATATTTTTTGCAAGAGTTTTTCCTGTGCGCTTGTCGGTCACACATTTTACGGTGCCGTTTTCAGAATACTCAACGCACAGTCTGTCCGTTTCGATTACGAAGGGGTTTACCGAAGCCTTAGTAACGTCCTCCTCGGTCTTTATGAGCTTGAATGCCTTGTATCCAACCGCGGGGATTTTCGCCTTGAAAATGAAGCGGGAACGGAACTGAGGAATAACTGATTTCTCTCTTATAATCTGGCAGGTATAGCGGTTGCCGTCGGCATCCTCAAGACAAATTCCCTTATCATACCACGGAAATTCGTGTACCCACTGCACCTCCGCCTCTATGTATCCGTCATACTCCGAGCCGTTCAGGTTCCAGACAACGATATTCCAGATGTTATCGGGATTTTTGCCCGGCATTCTTATACGGCGGGTTACCGCTTGCAGATTTAAGTGCATTAGCTCGTTTGCCGTCGTTATTGCTCTGCCGTACATATTTTCCGCATCAAAATACGCATCCTTTATGCACGCTCCGCCGAGAATGTCGTGGAACTGATTGAAAAGAATATCCTGCCACACCGAATTCAAGACGGTATTCTCGTTTTTCTCAGCAATCAAAAGCGCCTTTTCCGCATTGAGTGCGGCGTACTCGGCAATTCTATTGAGCTTTTTAATCTTACTGTAATTCGCATAAGGTCCGAAATCGCCCGTTAAAAGCTCGTCCGTGAAGGTATAATCTGTGCTATGGTCGGCAAAAAAACCGCTGACGGTAGAGAAATGAGCGCTTTCGTCGGCATCTATCTCGGCAATCGCCTTCTTCGTGGGTGCGCCGCCGTGGTCGGTAACGCCGTAAACCACGAGAGCATCCTCGTTTTCATCAAGCTCCTTGACGGTGTTCTGCCATTCATACTCATACGCCTTGTGTGCGCGGTATGCCGTAACCGAGCTTCCGTCTGCGCTCCTCCAATTGAAAAGCGGACTTTTCAGCTCAATATGGTGCTTTTCGGGGCGCACGAAGCAGTAATAGTCTACTCCGCTCTTTTTAAGTATCTGCGGAAGCATAGGGCTATGTCCGAAGCTGTCAATATTGAATACCGTATCCGTATATCTTCCGAAATGCTCCAAAAGATAGCGCTGACCATAGAGCCCCTGACGTATATAGCTCTCACCCGAAGCGCCGTAGCAATCGGGCTGAAGCCACCAGCCCTCCGCGATATCCCAGCGTCCCTCGCGCACACGCATTTTGATTTCCTCGAACATTTCGGGGTCGGTTTTCCTTATCCACTCAAAAACAGGGGGGGTTGCAAAGGAATATATAAATTTATCGTTCTCCTTCATCCTGTCAAGCGCGGAACGGAAGGTAGCGCGTATAGATGCCATTGCCTCATCCCATTTCCAGAGCCATACAGGGTCAAAGTGTGTATTTCCTATCATGTAAAGCTTTCTCATATAAGCCTCCAAATTTTTCTTACGCATATATTATACCACCCTCTTGTCGAGTTTGCAAGTTATTTGAGCCTTTTTGCAAAATAAATAAAGCAGGCACGCGCCTGCTTTAATATCAACTGTGTTATCAGCCTTTCACAAGAAACACTCTTATGCCGTAGGGCTTTAATTCTACTCTTCCAAAAACCTTCTCATTGGTTTCAAGGTCAAGCATTTCGATGCTGCTTTCAACAGTTACTGGACTGTCATTATAGTTTTCTACAAAAACGTATTTCTCGCCATCACATTCCCTGCTGTGCGAGGTAACGCCATACGGCAGATTTTCGAAATCGCGCGACAACGAAAGCTCATCGGAAATCTCGGACATTATTTTGTCGGAAAGCTCTCCTGTGTCGCGTGCGGCAAAGTAGTACGCCGTACCCTCTCCGTACCTGTTTTTCACAAGCATAGGCTCATTTGCGTAAAAATCGCATCCGTAGCGCGCGAGTACCTCTGCTCCGCCCTTTGTATGAATACGCTCACAATATTCGTGCAAGGGATATTTTTCGCCCTTGTAGACGGTAAAATTACTGTCCTGTGGATAGAGAGTATCGATTTCCTCGCTCACAAGTCCGAAGACATCGGAAAGCTCGCTCGCAGGGATGCCGTTCAAGTAGCACAAATCATTCTCGTTTACCATGCCCGTCATATAGGTGCTGACGAGAGTGCCGCCGCCCTTTACGTAGTCGACAAGACGAGATATTGTACTCTCCTTCATCATATAGAGCATAGGAGCAATAACAAGCTTATATGAGTCAATCGGGCGGTTTGCATCAATTATATCAACCGCTATACCGCGCTTCCACATTGAAAAATAAAACCCAAAGCAGGTATCGTAATATTTTTTGTTATTGCGGCAGAAGCCCTGCGCCTTCGAGAGCGCCCATTCGTTCTCGGTGTCGAATATAACGGCTACCTCCACCTTCGGCATAGTGCCCGCACAGCAACAGATTTTCTTTATCAGCTCACCGACCTCTCTCACCTCACGGAATACACGGGTATTTTCGGTTGGGTTGTGGTCGATAACAGCTCCGTGGAACTTCTCGCACGAGCCGCGGGATTTACGCCATTGAAAATACTGCACCGAGTCGGAGCCGTGTGCCACCGCCTGAATCGAGGCAAGCTTATGGATTCCGGGGCGTTTAAGCTTATTATACTTGCGCCAATTGACAAGACTCGGTGTGCTTTCCATAAGCAAAAACGGCTTTTGCTTCATTGCTCTGTATGTATCGTGAACAAAGGCTGTATCAGCCGCGGTGTGCGGCAGGTCCATAACCGCATCGTTGTGCCAATCGGGATAGCTGTCCCAGGATACCGCATCAATCTCCTTCTCCATTACCCAATAATTGAGCTGGGTGTAGTGCTGCATAAAGTTCGCGGTTGTCGGAAGATTTGAATGTGTACGGACGGCCTCCACCTCGTTTTTGAGAAAGCTCGCAGTCTGTTCGGTGACAAATCGCTGCCAGTCGAGATAAAGCGCCGAATAGCTGTCACCGAGAGGCGAGGGCGGATCTATCTGCTCAAAGGAACTGAAGCGATGACTCCAGAAGGTATTCCACCATTCAAAGTTGAGCTTATCAATGTTTCCGTACTTTTTGGCGAGGAACTTATGAAAAGCATCACGGCAAAGCGGGCAGAAGCACTCTCCGCTATACTCGTTGGAAATATGCCAGCCAATGACGGCGGGATGCTTTCCGTAGCGCTCGGCAAGGAGCGAGTTCATCTCTCTCACCTTTTTGCGATAATAGGGAGATGTAAGGCAATGATTATGCCTTGCTCCGTAGAGCATTTTTTCTCCCCTCTCGTTAGTGCGCAGAACCTCAGGATATTTCTCTGCCATCCAGCGAGGACGGGCACCCGACGGCGTTGCGAGAAGCACTCGTCCGCCGTTTCTATATATCTTATCAAGTATTTCATCAAAAATCTCGAAATGATATTCGTTTTCCCTCGGCTCGAGCACGCTCCATGAAAATATACCGACACTCATTTCGTTGCAATTTGCAAGCTTCATGAGGCGCATATCCTCGTCCCAGACCTCCTTTGTGTCTACCCATTGCTCAGGGTTATAATCTGCTCCGTGAAGCAACGTGGGATATTCCTTATTAAAATATTTTTTCTCCATAGTCTTCTCCTTACGGTATTACTGTATTTATTTTACCATATATCCCTCAAAAATCAATACAAATACAGAATTTTAATAAATAAAGCGCCCATGTGAGCGCTTTATCTAAAGTGTAGGCAAGAATTATGCCTTGGCAATTTCTTCGATTACTCTGTTCATCTCGTCAAGCTTTTCAAACATATCTTCAGCAAGACGGAGCTGGCAGCGTGCGCGCACAAGGTTGTGCTCGCGATAAAGCGTCTTGAAATACGCATCGCCCGTAATATAATCATCAAGGAAACGCACGGCAAGCTCGACCGTCATTACGAATGCACCGAGCGCCATAGTGCTTATCTCAGTATCGGTAAGCGTTGAAACTATCTCGGGTATAAATCCCTCGGCAAAGGCGCGGTATTTACTCATATCAAGCGACACCTTCGCAAGATCAGGCTCATCCTCCATCGCGGTATTAGCGGCAAATCGGATAGCATCACCGAAATCGTGAGCAACAAGACCGGGCATTACTGTATCGAGGTCAATAACCGTTTTTGCCTCACCCGTATCCTTGTCAAATAGAACGTTGTTTATCTTTGTGTCGTTGTGAGTTACACGCAGAGGAAGCTCCTGAGAATCAAGAAGCTCGTTAAATCTTACCGCAAGGGCGCGGAATTCCTTGATTTTTTCAATCTCGGCAAGCACCTGCTCGACACGTCCGCACGGATCCTCGTTGACGTGTCGGAGAAAAACCGCTATTCTACTCCTCGTGTTATGAAAATTCGGAATAGTTTCGTAAAGCATCGTTGCATCAAAATCCGAAAGCATCGTCTGAAATCTGCCAAACGCCTTGCCCGCCTCGCGAAGCTTTGTAAGGTCATCTGAGGAATTGATCGCAACCGTGTTTGAAACGTATTCTGATATTCTCCAGAAGCCCTGATCCTCCATATAGTAGTTCCTGCCGCTCGCGGTGTGGAGAAAATGCATAACCTTATCGCGGCTCTCTCCCGACTCCTCAAGCTTGCCCGCAATATGCTCTGTTATGTATTCAATATTGCTCATTATCCTCTTGGGATTCTTGAATACGAAAATATTCAATTTCTGAAATACGTATCTATGAAGCGCACCCGACTCCTCAACGTAAACGTCATAGGTGGTGTTTATGTTTCCGTTGGAAATAACACTCGATTCCCTGACGGTGCCGTTTATGCAGAAAACCTCGCATAATTGCTGAAATTTCTCGTTAATGTTCTCCATTTTTACCTCGCAACATTTGTTTTTGGGATCGCGCATTTGAAAAAATCAGTATTATAAAGTATTATAGCATATTAAAATTTTTTTGTCAACCGACTTCAATTATTACAAGCTAAAACCAATATTATGCAAAATTTCCTATTGATTTTATCAAAGTAATATGTTATAATACGTCCGTATGGTTTTGAAAGGGACAAGCATACCTCGCCCTGACAAATCTCATTTATCAATCTGCATATACATATCAAGGAGTAATGATGGATTTCTCGTTTTTAGGCTTTCTTTCACAAATGGCGGCAAACCCACTGCTTACCGTCGCCGTAATAATGACGCTGGGCGTTATACTCGTCAACGGATGGACGGATGCTCCCAATGCTATCGCCACCTGCGTCGTCACAAGATGTATGTCACCGAGAGGCGCAATTCTGCTTGCAGCCGTATTTAATTTCCTCGGTGTCTTTTTAATGAGTATAATTAATGCAACGGTTGCGGAAACGATAACGAAAATGGTTGATTTCGGAAACGATTCGCGCGCTGCGATAGTTGCTCTGAGCGCGGCTCTGTTCGCTATCGTTATATGGGCAACGCTCGCCTGGTATTTCGGAATACCCACCAGTGAGAGCCACGCGCTTATAGCAGGTCTTACGGGCGGCGCAATCGCCCTTCAGGGAAGCCTTGCAGGTGTTAACGGAAGCGAGTGGGTAAAGGTTCTGTACGGAATGGTCATCTCGGTATTCATGGGCTTTGCGCTCGGTTGGATTCTCTGCAAGGGAGTTATGTTCGCGTTCAAGAAGGTTAACCGAGATAAAACCGAAAGGATTTTCAAGGCAGGACAGATATTCGGCGCAGCAGGCATGAGCTTCATGCACGGTGCTCAGGACGGACAGAAATTCATGGGCGTTATAATGCTCAGTATATTCCTTGTAAACGGAAAATCTCCGTCAGAGATGGGCTCCGTTAATACGGGAAGCCTTATCTGGCTTATGCTTATATGCTCAATTGTTATGTCGCTCGGAACACTTATCGGCGGCGGTAAGATAATAAAATCCGTCGGTATGGATATGGTCAAGCTTGAAAAGCATCAGGGCTTTTCCGCTGACCTCGCGGCTTCGGTTTCACTTCTGTTCAGCTCGGTATTCGGCATCCCCGTTTCCACCACGCACGCAAAAACGACCTCAATTATGGGTGTTGGCGCGGCGAAGCGCTTCTCCTCACTCAACCTCGGCGTTGTAAAGGATATGGTTATGACGTGGATTTTGACCTTCCCCGGCTGTGGTATCATCGGATTTTTAATGACCAAGCTCTTTATGTGGATTTTTATTTAAGAAAGGAATATATTAATGAATAAGAAGGATAAGTTTTATTTCGACAACTTTATCGATGCGGCTACCGCGTGCTGCGATTCTGCCGATTATCTTCTCCACTGCCTCTCACATTACGATGTGAAGAAGCTCCCCGAGATGCTTGAAAAAATGCATAAATACGAGCATTTAGGCGACACTAAGAAGCATGAGATGTCCACCGCTCTTGCGAAGGCGTTTGTAACGCCCGTTGACCGCGAGGACCTTGCGCTCATCAGTAACAACATTGACCACGTAAACGACAGGCTTGAGGAGGTTTTACAGCGCTTCTACGTTGATGATCTCAAGTCCGTAACTCCCGAGGCAATTGAATTCGTTCAGAAGCTCGTTGTTTGCACGAATCAGATGAAGGAGCTTCTCGTTGAATTTCCTAATTTCAAGAAGCCCGCAAGACTGCACGAGCTCATAATCGAGCTCAGCAACAGCGAGGAGGAGTGCGACAGACTCTACCTTGAGGCTACACACAACGTGAGAGGACAGTTTACCGACGTCCTCGACGTAATGTTCTGGCGTGAGATTTACAAGAAAATGGAAGACTGTGCCGATGCATGTGAGCACGTTGGCGATTGCATCGAAACGGTGGTTATGAAGAACACTTAATCGAGGATACAGTAATGGAACTTTTGAAAGAAATTATAATCGATGGGGGACTATGGAAGCAGGTGCTGATGTGGATCATCGGTGGCGTGCTGATATTCCTCGCTATTAAAAAGGAAATGGAGCCCACGCTCCTGTTACCAATGGGATTTGGCGCAATACTTGTAAACATTCCTAATTCGGGCGCGGCGGGAGTTCTCGACCGACTCTTCGAAATCGGAATTGCAGGCCATGAGCTTATGCCCCTTATACTCTTCATCGGTATAGGTGCTATGATTGATTTCGAGCCGCTTCTCACTAATCCGAAGCTTATGCTCTTCGGTGCGGCAGCGCAGTTCGGAATATTCTTCACCCTCTGTCTTGCTTCACTTTGCGGATATGAGCTCAACGATGCGGCTTCAATTGCTATAATCGGTGCAGCCGACGGTCCTACCTCAATATTCGTAGCAACCGAGCTTGGCTCGAAATATCTGCCTGCTATAATGGTTGCCGCGTACTCGTATATGGCTCTCGTGCCTATCATTCAGCCCCCGATAATTAAGCTCTGTACGACAAGGAAGGAACGCCGAATCCGCATGGAGTTCAAGGGCAAGAAGGTACCGAAGCTCACGAAGATTCTCTTCCCCATTATCGTTACTATAATTGTCGGTCTTGTTGCTCCAGATGCGGTTGCTCTTATCGGATTCCTTATGTTCGGTAACCTCATACGCGAGTGCGGAGTGCTCAACTCACTCTCCGATACGGCACAGAAGGTGCTGGCTAACCTCATAACGATATTCCTCGGAATCACGATTGCATCGCAGATGAAGGCTGCGCAGTTCATACAGCTTGATACTATAATAATTATCGGTCTTGGACTTGTAGCATTCATTGTTGATACGTTTGGCGGCGTAATGCTTGCAAAGCTGATGAACGTGTTCTCAAAGACGAAGATAAACCCGATGATTGGCGCCGCAGGTATATCCGCATTCCCGATGTCCGCACGTGTCGTTCATAAAATGGGACTTGAGGAGGACAATCAGAACTTCCTTCTCATGCACTCCATAGGCGTAAACGTTTCGGGTCAGATAGCCTCGGTTATAGCAGGCGGACTCATTCTCACATTGGTTAAGGGAGGATTGTTCTGATGAACGGATGGCAGCTTTTCAAAAACGCTTTACCCATTATGGGTGTAGGTATGGTCGGTATTTTCGTAGTAACTGCCGTAATCATACTCACGGTTTTGTTTCTTAACTATTTTTCAAACAGAATCAGCAAGTAATTGAATAATCATTAAAGCTCCGAGCAATCGGAGCTTTGCTTTTTAGAAGCATTATCAGAGCTTCGCTTTTTTGAAAAAGCTCGGCTAAAAACTATAATCTTAATAGAAAAAGCCCTGAGAAATCAGGGCTTTCATTGTTATACAAAAAGCCTTGGCGCAGATGCGTCAAGGCGAAAAGTGATTTTAACTCATTATTTGAGCGATGCTCCAACCTTGGAGAGATCGAGCAGCTTGAGCACAGGCTCACCCTCATTGTCCCTCAAAAGATTAGGATCGTTATAAAGGATATCAGTTACGGTATCAATAAAGTCGGTTGTGAACTCGCCGTTTTCATCAAGCATTTCGATATCAATGCCGTCATAGTCAGAGGAGTTCCAATACTTAGTAAATATACTGTCCCAATAAATCGATTTGTTGCCGAGCATAATCTCGGTAGAGGGATCGTTAGCAACGTTTATCGTAAGGTTGTTGTGGTATATACCGGTATACGCAACCTTTGAATAAATAGCCGATCTGTAAATACAGTGAGCATATCCTCTCGCAGTTGAGAACAGTGTGTCTATGCTATTAGTGATAGTAGCGTCGGTCTTCTGCATCTCAAGAGCTATGTCGCTGAGAACCCAGTTTTCTACCTCCTCGGGAGAATCCTCTGCAAGAAGGTTATAATAGAAGGTATTTACTCGCTGACCGTCGTAAAGCATACTGACACCTACAGGAAGTCTGCTGAGGTCATAAGCTCCCTTATAGCCGATAGAGAGCATAAACTCTGTCATTTCATCAACTGAATCGAATCTGTACTCACCCTTCGTTTTGCCTGCCACTGTCTGTGCAAGCTTTATAACGAAATCAGAAATGGTTTCATCATCAACCGCGATAGTTCCGTTGTTATGCGCCGATTTATTGGCGCTGGCCGCAATACCGCTGCCACCGGCATCTGTCACGAGAACCGCATAACCCTTCGAGAATATATCGTAGAAGAATTTATCCGAGCGCATGTAATCGAAGCGATTGAACGCAAATGCGAAATCCTCGTCGAGGCGTCCGGATTCGTTGTACAGCTTGCGCCTTGCATCAGTCCAGCCCTTGTCATCCTCCTTGTCATCTCCCTCAAAGTTGAGGTGGTAGAAGGTGCCTGTGTAGCCGTCCTTAGTAGTGTCAGTACGGAAGCTACGCATAAGGTCGGTCATAACGTCCTCATAGAGATACTCGGTGAGTAGCTCTACCTTGCCGCCCGTATTCATGATGATGTTATTATAAATATTTGCACCGTGAACGTTATGGAATACAAGACCGTTTATATCATCACCTTTCATAAAGTTATAGATGATATTGTCGTGAATGGTGTAAAGCATACTGTCTGCATCGGAATAGAATACGCGCACGCACCAGGGCTGCCACGACGAGCCGATATCGTGAATGAGGTTGTATCTCCATACGATACCCGTCATAGTAGTAGCATCGGCCATACCAGAGTAGGAGAGGCCTCCGTCGTCGGTTTCGGTCATGAAGTCATACCATTCGTTATACTCAAACAGCATATTTCCTGAGGTGCCGTACTGAACTGCCGCGTGTCCGCCGCCCGATATCGTACATTTACGAACGGTAAGTCCCGAGAAATTGCCCATCTTGAATGCAGGACAGTAGTCAACTCTCTGCTCGGATATATCACGGATTATGCAATTTTCAACCAGAACGTTTGCAAGGTCGAACACCCCGTCTCCGTCGTTGTCGCCCCATGCAGAGTCGGTAAACCAGAACACTCCGCAGCCAGTGGACTCGAAGAGCGAATCCTCGAAGGTAAGATTTACAGCATTCTCAGTGTATACAGCAACGCCTGCGTTAAGTCCGACAACGCATCCCTTCATGGTAACGCCGTCTGCGTTCTGTATGCGGATAAGGTGAGTCTGAGAATACTTAAAGCCAACATTGACGAAATTGATATTCTCTATGAGGTCAGCCTCTGTGCCCTGAATCTCAAAGAGATGGTCGGTGGACGCAGCAACATAGAGATCACTTGTGGACATGGTTTCATCAAGGTAAACGTATAGCTTCTTGCCTGCCTCGTCGTAGTAATATTCACCGGGATCGTTAATTTCCTCAATAATGTTGAAGAAATACGCACGTCTGAACTCGGAAGCCGAGCCACCGTCGGATGCAGATCCCACCGCGCCGTTACCGCCGCGTCCCGTATTAAGAGTAACGTAACCGTCAAAGAACGTAACGTTTCCGTTGAAGGAATATCTCGCATCGGTAAAGCTCGTGACGTAGTGACGGTTTACCGTGTAGTTGTTCTGAAGAGTGTCCTCAATATATATCTTTTCATTAGCAACGTCCCAGGATTTT
>JAZNXN010000027.1:0-22158 GCA_045593885.1 Eubacteriales bacterium | reverse complement strand
CGGCAATATGCTTCTTGATTATTTCCTTGTAATCGTAGCCGGCGGAATCCGCACCAATGTAGATTTTTCTTTTCATAGCTTACCTCACAGAAATTATATATTATTGTTTTTTTGTTTTTCCTTCAGCTCGCGCTCTGCCTGCGACATACGCAGGTAAGAGGGAGAGAGACTGATATCGCTCACGCGCTCACCGCGCGCGTATCTTTCCTTTGCAACGAGTGCTACCGACACCGCGTTTTCATCAACGAGAGTTATCGGTGTTTCCTTTATATTTATCTTGAATTTTGAGAGCGCGTCCAATGCAATTTCATATCCGTCACCGACAAGGTAAACCGCGCTGTCGGCGCGTGCCTCTAATTCCCTGCCAAGCTCGTCGAGGGATATTGCACGGTCAGGGCAGAGTCTTATCATGCCTTCTGTGTCGCACTCAAAGAGCGCGTTGTAAACCTGCGCTCTGCGCGCATCCATTACCGGACATATAATGGCATTTATAGGATAGAGATTTCTCGCCAGCGCCTCAAGCGTCGATACCTCAACGCAGGGCACATTTCTGCCGAAGGCAAGCCCCTTGACCGTTGATGCGCCTATACGCACACCGGTAAAAGAGCCGGGACCGTTTGCAAGCGCGAAAAGTCCGATATCATCAATGCTTTTTTTGCATTTTTTGAGCATATCGTCAATCATCGGCAGGATGTTTTCGGTATGCGTGTTTCCGTTATTGCAGAGAAATGAGGCGAGTATTTTTCCATCCTCTACGAGTGCGGCAGAGGCAACCTTCGCCGTCGTATCAATTGCAAGCGTCAGCATAAATATCTCCTTTGCTCTCAACGCACACCGTACGTGCGTTTTCGTCCTCGGGCACGCGGGCTACGGTAACTGTCAGCGCGTATTCGGGTATATCGTCCTCTATATTCTCGCTCCATTCACAGAGAATGTATCCGTCACGCTCAAGATAATCGTAGTAGCCTATCGAATAGAGGTCGTCCGCACCCTCAATTCTGTAGGTATCGAAATGGAAAACGTCCATTATGTCCGATTTGTATTCGTTTACCACGGTGTAGGTCGGGCTTTTCACGCCCGAAATTCCGAGCGCCGAGGCAAAGCCACGGCAAAACGCCGTCTTGCCAACGCCCATCTCACCGCGTAGCGCGACAAAGGCGCGTCTGTCGCCACGGCGAAGCAGAGCCAGCGCCAAATCATAACCGATTTTTTCGGTCATTTCGGGTGATGCAGAATTGAATATTTTTTTCATCACTTGATTTCTTTCAGATAGTTTTTTGCATTCTCGCCCATAAGATAGGAGAGGGTTTTTTCGTATTCCTCGCAGAGCTTTTTCGCCCTTTTTGAATCCTTGTCAAAGCCCTTTGCCCTTATGGCGCGGATGAGGGTGTTTTTCGGTGTGTTTTCGGGGTCGGTAAGCTCACAAAGAGTTACCGAATATCCGTTTGCGCGGAGCTTTTGCGCGCGTAGCCCGTCTGTCAGCGCTTCGCACAGCTTGTTTCTTATCTGCGGATGCGAGGTGACGAAGGAAAGCTCGGGCGCAATTACCTTGTCATTAAGATACTTGTGACAGCAGGGTGTTGACAGAATAACTTCAGCGCCGAGCATAATTCCGCAGTCGAGCACCACGTCGGTTGCAATATCACACGCATGGAGCGATATCAGAAGATGCGGGTGCATATCCTTCGGCGTATTTTTTACGTCGTCGCATACAAATTCCATACCCGAAAAGCCCGACACACGCGCGATTCCGTTACAGAAATCTATAACTTCGGCGCGTTGGTCAACTCCGAGCATATAAACCTCTCTTTTCTTTATTTCGGTGAGGTAGTAATATACCGCGAAGCTGAGATAGCTCTTTCCGCAGCAGAGGTCGAAAACGGTTATTTTCCCATCACTCGGAAGTGCGTAATATATATTTTCAAGTGCCTCGATAAAGTGGTTTATCTGGCGGAATTTCGCCTGCCTTTTGTCGTGGACTCTGCCGTTTTTGTCGGATATTCCCAGGTGGCAGAGAAACGCCTCGCCGCCCGAAAGGGCATAGCTCTTTTTTCGGTTAAGCATAGAGATATCGCCGCCGTTGTCGAGCGCCAATGCGGCACGTACTTTGTTTTCGCCAATAATGACCGATGCGCCCTTTTTCGAGCGCTTGTATTCAGCCTCGCCGCCGTCGGTAATCAGGTTTATCTGTGAGTAAAGGGGGATAAGCGTGGACAGCTCGCCGTTAAGCTCGTTTTCCCTCAGATTTTTTTGCGAAACGCGACCGAAATCGTATTCAGCCTCAATTGACAGAATACGCTCGCCGCCCTTTTGGCAGAGGCGTGCCTTTTGCTTTTTAGGTTGTCCGTCTGCCGCCTTCGAGAAAACTACGGTCAGACAGGATTTTTTGGAAAAAAGCTCGGATATAAGCGATACGAGCCTTTCCTCAGTGCTCACTCGGAGTCCCCCTCGCCGCCCTCGGCAAGCTCAGCCTCGGGCTCGGCTGCCTTCTTCTTTGACTTGAAGGATATCTTGCTTTCCTCGCCATTCATAAGCCTTACAATATTCTTTCTGTGACACCATACGACCAGGAGCATTTCGAGGAGCGTGATAGAGAGCATAAAGAAGTCAATTCCGCCAATGCGCGAAATGAGCAGGCGCGAGAGGATAAAGGGATACATCATAGCGGTTATGCACGAGCCGAGCGAAACGTACTTGGTCACCGCAACGATTATCACGAATACCGCGAATACGATAGCAAAAACCTTGATGCTCAGCATAGCAATTACTGTTGCGGTGCAGAGAACACCCTTGCCGCCCTTGAATTTATAGTAGATGGGGAATACGTGACCGAGAATACAGCAGAGTCCCGCTACGTAGCAGAACATTGAGAAGCTGTAAGTTCCCGCATATCTGAAGCCACCGATGAGCGCCGCCGCAAAGAGCGCGAGCACCGTTTTGACAATATCACCGAGCAGGGTGAAAAGAGCCGCCGCCTTTCCGTACGTGCGGAGCATATTCGTTGTTCCTGCGTTACCGCTTCCGAATTTACGGACGTCGCCGCCAAAGAAGACCTTTGATATAATTATTGCGCTGTTAATGCTGCCGAGCAGGTAGGCAATTACTGCCGCCGCAAGAACAAAAAGCACGAGGAGAAAAAGACTCTGCGCCGTCGAGGGCACGTATTGTATAAGTCCGTATTGAAGCACGCTCATAAAAACACCTCTGTATATTATTTCAATTATATATTGTAGCATATAAATAAGCAAATTTCAACAAAAATTGTTGTTTTTTCTCAATTTTATGGTATACTTAACTTGTAGAAGCAGTAAAGGAGATGGGTATGGACATATCAAAAATATTTCTTGATGAAAAAATAGAATACTTTTCCGTTATTCCGTACTCGCTCTGTACGCCCACGCGTCCCTACCTTTTAGAGCGCGATGGATTAGTACCGAGGAGCGTTATATGCTTTTTAGTTCCCTACTATACGGGAGAGGGAGAGAATATATCCGCCTACGCCGTCGGATATGACTATCACGGATATATGGATGCGCTTTTTTCGCGTGCTTGCTCCGCACTCTCGGATATGATTCCGGGCGCGAAATTCGTAGGGTATGCCGACAAATCCCCGATTGACGAGCGTTCTGCGGCAGCAATAGCAGGGCTCGGCGTTATCGGGAGAAACGGACTTTTAATAACCGAAAAATATTCCTCGTACGTCTTTTTGGGTGAGATTATAACAGATGCCGAGCCATCAGAG
This sequence comes from Eubacteriales bacterium, assembly GCA_045593885.1. Lineage (GTDB taxonomy): Bacteria > Bacillota > Clostridia > Oscillospirales > CAG-272 > UBA1740. Next base: position 18,416 of record JAZNXN010000027.1, on the reverse strand, counting down.
CTTGGCTACATAGGTGCATCCGAGATAAAATACTGCGAGGGGTGCAATAAATGCCACTCTGTCTGCCCTATAAACAAAGAGGGGTGTGAGTGTCTTTCCGCGCTTTCGCAGAAAAAGGGCGAGCTTTCCGAAAACGAGAAAGCAATACTCGTAAAATACAACACCGTATGGGGCTGCGATATATGTCAACAGGTATGCCCCTATACAAAAAGGGCAATCGCCGCGGGCAGTATTATGACACCTATTGACTACTTTTACGAAAGCCGTATAACCGGGCTCACGCCCGAAATTATCGAAAAAATGACTGATGATGAGTTTTCGCGCCGCGCGTATTCCTGGCGCACAAGAAGGACGGTTTTGAGAAATCTTATGCTATTTGAGGATAAATTTTAATAAATTGGATATGCTTTATTAAACTTATTGTGTTAAAATAATTTTACCGAGAGGGGTGACCTACTTGAAAAGTGAGAGAATTGAATACTTTATAAGGGCGTTTTTATTCGCGCTTATCTCTTTGACGGTGCTCTTTATATGGAGCAATTCCGCGGCAACCCCTGTAAAATCCGTACAGTCGAGCGATAGGGTAGCAGAGATTATACGGGATATTCTCCCACCGGGCAGGGTAGAGAATTTTCTCGTCACCTACATACGCAAGATTGCACATTTCACCGAATATTCGCTTCTCGCCATCGAAGCATCCCTTTTAATTCTTTTTATCCATAGGGGCAGGCCGGTTGTCCGTTTTATCCTCTCGCTTGTCTTCGGCTTTCTCGTTGCCCTTTGCGACGAGGGAATACAGATTTTTACGGGCAGGGGAAATTCGATGCTCGACGTTGCGATAGATGCGGGCGGATACTTTCTCTTTTCATTTATCGTTATGTTCTGCGTAATGCTGATTTTGTTTGCAAATAGGAGGAAAAATGCCTGATTTTTATTTTGAGCATCAGTTAGAGGCAAGGGGCTCGCGCGCTCCTTACGTTGGGCGCTCAGGGCTTCTCAATTTCTTCATAGTTTTTATAATTGCATCTCTCGTATCCTCAATTCCCCCTGCGGCGTATATGGTTTTTCGCTCGCTGGGTGGGTATCTTGACGCGATACAGCTTTACGGCACAGACCAGCTGAGGCTGGCAGAGGAAATTGAAAAAATATTCAATTCCATATACGCAACAGACGCGTATATGATAATTTCTCTTTTCTCTCAGGCGGCACTTATTGCGGCGGCTGTCGTTTACTGCAGGGTATTCGAGCGCCGCTCGCTTCGCTCTATGGGGCTCGGAGTGCGCGGAGCAGGTCTTCATTATATCCTGGGTATTGTTATTGGCGGCGCGATGATTGCGCTCTCGGTTTTGCCCGCAATCGCACTCGGCTCGCTTTCCTATACGGGCACGGGAGATTTCAAGGTTTGGGTTATAATCCTTTTCTTCCTTGGATATATCGTTCAGGGGGCGGCTGAGGAGATACTTCTGCGCGGATATTTTATGGTCAGCTATTCATCAACGCGCAGGCTCAATTCCTCGGTGCTCGTGTCCTCTATCCTCTTTGCGCTTTTACATCTGGGAAACAACGGAGCCGGCGTAATAGGAATAATAAACACATTTTTGTTCGGTGCATTTCTTGCATACTATTTTATAAGGACAAAGAGCCTTTTCGGTGCTTGTGCCATTCATACCGCGTGGAACTTTATACAGGGACATGTGTTCGGAATTTCTGTCAGCGGTATGCCGCTTTACGATTCATTTTTCCGCTTTGCCCCTACGGGCAGGCTCTCGGTAATCAGCGGCGGAATCTACGGAATTGAGGGCGGACTCACAACAACAGTTGTTCTCGTTATTGCGCTCGCCCTTGTCATTTTTATCCCGACGAAAAGAGAGTACGTTGAGCTATGACAGAGAAGAAAAGGCTCTCAAAAATACCCCTGCTTGCAAAAATTTCTGTATGTCTGCTCGCCTTCTCGGCGGCGGTGCATCTTGCTTCGGTATTATCCCCTGCCTTTGCGGATTTTTTTAACCGCTACGTTTCGGCGGTGTTCCGCAGAGCCCTGGCGTATATAACCAACATTTTGCCGTTTTCTCTGGCGGAAATGCTCATTTATCTTTTGCCGCTTATTGTATTTCTCATTATAATTTTAGGTGTTCGTGTCAGCGCGGACAGAGCACAGACGGTAAGAATGATTTTATCGCTTCTGTCGGTAATATCTCTTTTTTATTCCTCATTCGTTCTTACCTTCGCTACCGGATATCACACAAAAAGCCTGTCCGACAAGCTCGGATATGAGGATAGTGAGATTACCTCAGCCGACCTTAATGATACGGCAAAATGGCTCTCGGACGAGCTATATGCGCTCACCCCGTATATTGAATATCGGCAGAAGGGTGCATCGGTTATGCCGTATTCCTTTTCCGACCTTAATAAAAAGCTCCTCGATGCCTATGACAGGGCAGAGGAGAAATATCCCTTCATCGACAGCTTCTATTCAAAAACGAAGGAGGTTATGTCGGGGGAATATATGTCGTATGCGAGAATCCTCGGCGTATACACCTATTTTACCGGAGAGGCTAACGTAAATACCACTCCCCCCGATTACGACACGCCCTACACGATGGCGCACGAAATGGCGCATCAGCGCGGAATTGCGAGGGAGGATGAGGCAAACTTCGTGGCGTTCCTCGTATGCATCGGCTCTGAGGATGCGTATATCAGATACAGCGGATACCTCAGTGTGTTTGAATACGTATCGGGCGCTCTCTATGACGCGGACAGAGAGGCGTATATGCAGCTATCCTATCCCGCGGGGGTTTATTATGACCGACTCGCTTACCGTGAGTATTATAAAAAATACGCAGAAGCTGCGGTTGGAGAGGTCAGCAACAAGGTGAACGACACCTACCTGAAGGCGCAGGGCACAGAGGGTAGAGTCAGCTATGATATGGTCACAACACTCGCCGTTTCGTATTACAGGCACAGCGTGCGGTAACAGCAAAAAACCGTTTGAATATAATAATAAGGAAGGCGAAAAACCTTCCTTATTTTTGTTATCTGACGGAGGCAGCATGAGATGTATAGAGATAGAGGGCTCCCGTAGGCTCTCGGGACATATCGAAATTCTTGGCGCTAAAAATTCTGCGCTCCCCGTGCTTTACGCAACGATTCTGACACGCAGTGTGTCGGTTATCTCCAACGTCCCCGATATAAGCGACGTTCTGACCACGCTGGAAATACTGAGAAGAATGGGCGTCGATATTACGAAAATCTCGGAAAATACATATGAAATTGACGCAAAAAACGCACATTTCTGCGAGGCTCCGCACCGCCTTGTCAACAGTATGCGGGGCTCGTATTATCTTTTGGGGGCAGAGCTTGGCTGCTTCGGTCGGGCAAAGCTCGGCGAGGTCGGCGGATGTGACTTCGGCGAAAGACCTATTGACCAGCATATAAAGGTTTTTCGCGCGCTCGGCGCAACTGTAAATCAGACGGATAGCTGTATCGTTATGTGTGCCGATAGGCTTATAGGCAACCGAATAGCCTTTGACGTGGTTTCTGTCGGCGCAACAGTCAACGCGATTTTGTGCTCAACCCTTGCAAACGGGCGCACCGTGCTTTGCAATTGCGCGAGAGAGCCGCATGTAGTTGATGTTTGCAGGTATCTCAATAGGTGCGGAGCTATGATTTCGGGCGCTGGCACGTCGAAGATTATAATTGACGGCGTTCACTCGCTTCACGGCTGCGATTTTGCGCTATCTCCCGATATGATAGAGGCGGGCACGTATATGGCGCTCGGCGCGGCTATCGGTGAGTGTATAGAAATTCACGGAGCTCATCCCTCGCACCTTAACTGTATCTATAAAACCCTCGTCGATGCGGGCGCAGATATCCGTATGCACGACAAAACCGTCACAGTCAGGGGCGGAAATCTCCATTCGGTGAACGTTGAAACTGCGCCCTATCCGGGCTTTCCCACCGATATGCAGCCGCAGCTGGTCGCCGCTATGACCGCCGCTGACGGTATAAGTCATATATCCGAGAGGGTATTCCGTATGCGATTCCGTTATATAGAGCAGCTCGCAAGGCTGGGTGCAAGAGTGACGGCAGTTGGCGACACGGTTACGGTTTATCCGTCAAGGCTGCACGGTGCCGTCGTGAGCACCACCGACCTGCGCGCAGGCGCGGCGCTTGTTATCGGCGCACTCTGCGCCGAGGGAGTTACTACGATAAGAAACTCCGACCTGATAAGGCGCGGCTACGGTGATATGTGCAGAAAGCTCGCAGATATCGGCGCAACGGTCAAGGAATACGACGAGGTCAGCGGCGGCGACGCCTTGTCTTAACTCGCTTCACCCCGCCGAGTATTCCGCCTATTCCCGATATCAGTATGTAAAGGGCGTATATACCAAGCGAGGCGAGCGCACTCACCCCCTCGCCGCCGCGGAAGAAAAGCGAGAGCAAAAACATAAATATTACCGTGATGAAGCCGCCGACAAGTCCGGATATCAGATGTGAGCGACCCTGCATACGGGAGCTTATAAATCCTGTCATCAGGGCAGAAATTGCAAGTGCCGCGTACGCAAACGGCTTCACGTAAGCGCCGGGGTTGTCGAGCTTGTATGAAATGAGCGAGAATACGAGCATCAGTAAAATAGTGACTGCTACCGACAAAATACCCGACCGGAAGAATGTCCTTGCGTTAATTATTGAGTCGGCGCTCTGCCTTTTTTTGCCCTTCATATAAAAATCCCTCCGAAAAACGTTACACAATAACATATTCCGAAGGGATTTGTTTTATTCCATTAATTACTCAGCGTCCTTGGTAGAGATTTCCTCTCCGTTGAGAACAACCTCGCTTTTTTCTTCAACAGCTTCAGCTACGGGCTCGGCTTCAGCAACGGGAGCCTTTGCCTTTGCAGCTCTCTTTCTGGGAGCCTTCTTTTCGCTCTCGTCTGCGAGAGGTGCTGCCTCGATTGCGGGAGCCTCTACGGGCTGCTCAGCCTCGGATGCGGGCGCAGAGCGGAGCACTACAGACTCCTCAGCCTTAACGTCAACAGAGCGGATAGCGGTTCTTAAAAATCTTATCTTGGTTCTGTCCTTGCTGCTTTCGATGGTAACAGTCTCACCCTTGAGGCTGGTAACCTTACCGATAATTCCGCCGATAGTGGTAACCTCGTCGCCTATCTGCAGGGAGTTACGCATCATAGCCTGCTCCTGCTCATATTTCTTCTGACGGCGTCCGGGAATGAATATCATAAGGATCATGACTACGATAAGAATACCGTATATCCAGAGTGAGCTCATTCCGCCCTCCGCAAATGCAAAAAGATTTATCATTTGTGTTTTTCCTCCAAAATTAAACATATTGATATTATCATACCATAAAATTGTGAATAATTCAACATTTTTCCAAATAAAAATAAAAAACTTCTATTTTTCCTTCAAAACATTAAAAGAGGGCTCTGAAAAGAACCCTCTTTTTGCTTATTCTGCGCCGAAAGGCGAAAGTCCTAAGGATTAGTCTATCGTGCGGACGATGTAGGGGGCGTATTCTGCCTCCTCCTTCGCCTTCTCCTCAAGCTCTGCCTGACGCTGAGCCTCGCGCTCTGCCTTCGCAGCAGCTCTTTCCTCAGCACGCTTCGCGTTGAATTCCTCGTCCTCGTAAACTCTCATAGAGAGATTGAACTTACGGTTTTCAGCGTCGATTTCGGTAATTCTTGCCTTAACAACCTGACCTACAGAGAGAACGTCCTCGGGCTTTGCAACCTTTTCTCTCGAAATCTTTGAAATGTGAATGAGTCCGTCAGCGCCGTCCATAACCTCAGCAAATGCGCCGAAGGGCATAATGCTCACAATCTTAGCCTCAACGTCGTCGCCTACCTTGTAGGTGTTCTTGAATGCGAAGAAGGGATCCATCTCCTCGGTTCTGTAGCCAAGAGTTATCTTTCTGTTCTCGCGGTCAAGCTCCTTGATATAGACCTCAACCTCCTGTCCAACCTTCACTACCTGAGAGGGATGCTTGATTCTTCTCCAGGAAAGCTCGGAATTGGGGATAAGTCCGTCAACGCCGCCGATATCAACGAATGCGCCGCTCTGAATGAGATTCTTAACGGTGCCTCTGAAATGCTGGTCAACCTCAAGAGTTTCCCAAACCTTATCAGCGATAGCCTTCTTTTCTGCCTTCTCAATAACCTTAGCAGAGCATACCGCGCGCTTTTTAGCGTTGTCGATGTCGATGATAACAACCTTTTTGACCTGTCCTACAACAGTTGAGAGATCCTCGATTCTGTCAACGGAAATCTGGGATGCGGGCATAAATACCTTGTAGCCGTTTACATCAGCCAAAACGCCGCCCTTGATAGCTGCGGTTATTGTTGCATCAACAACCTCGCCGGATTCCTTGAGAGCTACCATTTCACGCCAAGCCTTGTCGTTTTTAACCCTTCTCATATCGAGCTGAGCCATGCCCTCTCTGTCATTCACACGGATAACGAAAGCCTCAACCTCGTCGCCTATCTTCACAAGCTCGTGAAGGTCGATTGACATATCGTCGGTTATCTTCTCACGCGCAACAACGCCTGTAACCTTGGTGCCAAGGTTGACGTATATCGCGTTTTTCTCGATAGCGTCTACGTATCCGGTAACGGTTTCTCCTGTATGTAAAGTTCTGAGCGATTCTTCGAGCATCGCTTCAAAGTCAAAATTTTCTGTGTTCATAGTGCTTTGAACCTCCATTATTAATTTTGCGGGTGTCGAAGCACCTGCAGTAATTCCGATTTTTCTTTTACCCGTAAGGCTCGTGGCACAGAGCTGTTCTGCGCTTTCTATCCATAAGGTCGTGGGGCAGTATTTCTTCGCCACCTCGTATAGCTTACGCGTGTTAGAGCTATCCTTGCCCCCTATGACTATCATAGCGTCCGAGCGACGTGCAATTTCCTCTGTCTCGGACTGCCTGTTTTCAGTCACATTACATATTGTATCAAAAATTTTTGCGTTTGTACATAGTTTTTTGAGATTTTTTTGAGTTTTTTTCCACTCGTGAGTGCTTTGCGTGGTCTGAGAGGCAAAAACCGTCAGCTTTTCGTCCTGTCTGCTTTCAAGATATTCGCAGATTTCGTCAGCCGTGGGGAAAACCGCGCGCTCGCCCTTGGCGTAGCTCATAATTCCGAGCACCTCGGGATGCTCCCTGTTGCCGAGCAAAACGAAGCGTGTGCTCCCGTCGGTATTCTCGCTCGCTATTTTGTGTATGCGCTTGACAAAGGGGCAGGTCATATCTATAACCGAGAAATGAGGATGCTCATCGCACAGATGCGAAAGTCGCTCCTCGCACTCGCGCGTGATGCCGTGCGCCCTGATAACGAGTATTGCGGGTGCGTCCTCGCTCGACTTTCGCGCAACCTTCTCGGCATACTGCTCGTCGATTGCCACAACACCGCGCTCTGCAAGTCCGTCAATATATATCTGATTGTGAATCAGCTTGCCGAGGGTATATATGCGCGCGCTGCTGTTTTTTTCGAGCAGCTCCTCAATACAATCAGTCGCCCTCTTGACACCGAAGCAGAAGCCCGCGCTCTTAGCCAGCTCAATCATTGACATCTGCCGCCTTTGTCTTTTCAAATCCGCCGAGCTTGCACACCTCAGAGAAAACCTTTTCGGTTACTTTCGCATATTCCTCAGAGCCGCCGTTTACAAAACCGAGCTCTGCGTAGGGTATAGGCTTGCCGATATAGATGTGCTTTCGGCGTAAAAACCTGTATTTCATACCCTTGGTAACGATACAAACGGGAACCATCGGCACCTTCGCCCTGTATGCAACGAGTGCTGCACCGTTTTTGAGCGCGGTGTCGGCAGGGTTTTCACCCGTTCTGCGCGTTCCCTGGGGGAATATGCCGACAAGGTCGCCCTTTTCCGCCTCGCCAATGAGGTATTTTATAGCCTCGGTGCCGCTTGATTTGCGGTCAACACCCTTCGTTCCCATAGCACGAAGGAAGAAGGAAAGAACGGGTATTTTGAACAGCTCTGCCTTCGCCATAAAGTGAATCTGCCTCGGCGTTACCGCGCCGACGGTTATAACGTCCCACATTGAAATATGGTTGGGGCATATTACCGCGCCGCCCTCGAGGGGGAGATTTTCAAGCCCGTGAGCCTTGATTCTCATAGTAAAGCGGAACATTCTCGCAACCAAAAAGTGCATGAACATATAAAATGAACGCTTCTTTTTCTTCTTTTTCCTTTTTCCGTTTTTGCTTGCGAGGGTGTCCTCGATAATTTCTATACAACGGCAGATGCTCTGGTCAAAGGAAAGCTCGGAATTGTCAAAAACAATAGCGTCGGGCGCAGCTACCGCAGGGGCGATTTCACGCTCCGAATCGTTTTTATCGCGCTCCTTCATATCCGAAAGAACTGCCTCAAGGGTGGTTTCAATTCCCTTCTCGCATAGCTCCTTGTATCTGCGCTGAGCGCGTGCCTCTGCCGAGGCGGTGAGAAATATTTTTACGTCAGCATCGGGGAAAATCACCGTGCCGATATCCCTTCCGTCCATAATAACGCTGTTTGACTTGGCGAGATTTCTCTGCGTGTCGAGCAAAAATGCACGAACTGCGGGAATTGCCGAAACTGCCGAGGCGTACATTGACATTTCTGGGGTTCGTATGCTGTCCCCTACGTCCTCGCCGCACAGATAAATGTGCTGCTCTCCGCCCTCGAATTTTATTTCAAGCGTTATCTCGCCAAGGAGTGCGGAAACCGCCTCGCTGTCCTTGGGGTTAACGCCCTTTTTCGATACGTAAAGACCGACGGTTCTGTACATGGCGCCGGTATCAACGTATACTATACCCATTTTCTTTGCAACTGCGCGTGCCAGCGAGCTTTTGCCCGCGCCGCTCGGTCCGTCGATTGCTATTTTCAGCATAAATTTTCCTTTCCTGCCGCATTGATTCCACTGACGTAGCCCGTGGAAAATGCTATTTGTAGATTATATCCGCCCGTGTATGCGTCAACATCGATGACCTCGCCTGCAAAATAGAGCGAGCGTACCTTGGTCGACATCATAGTTTTCGGGGAAATTTCCTTTACCGCTATGCCGCCTGAGGTGATTATCGCCTCATCAATCGGGCGCAGCCTTTTCAGCCGTATTTTCAGGGATTTGAGAGAGCTTACCAGCCGCCTTCTCTCCTCGCGAGTCACGGCGTTAACCTTCTTGTGAGGGTCGATTTTCGAGTCCTCGATTATTATGTCTATCATTTTCGAGGGAAGAAGCGCGCCGAGTGAATTTGCAAAATCCTTGTTCGGATTTTGTGAGAAATCCGAGAGAATACGCGCATCGAGCGCTCGCTCGTCGAGCGCGGGCTTCATATCAATTTCAGCCGTCAGCGTGTCGAGCTTATAGCCTCGCAGATGCGAGGTTGCGCTGAGAATCATAGGACCGCTCATTCCGAAATGAGTGAACAAAAGCTCACCGAAATCCTCGTAAACGGTGCGATTATCCCCATCCTTGATTTTAAGAGATACATTTTTGAGCGAAAGCCCCTGCATCCTCTGCGCGTAGCTTCCGTAGGCTTCTACGGGCACGAGCGAGGGGGTAAGCTCGGTTACAGTATGACCGATAGCTGTGGCAAGAGCATAGCCGGAGCCGTCAGAGCCTGTCAGCGGATAGGATTTTCCGCCCGTTGCTAAAATCACACTGTCAAATGCGTAATCCTTATCGGTACGTACTCCAACCGCGCGCTCGCCGTTGACGAGTATTTTCGTTACCTTCTCGTATATTATCTTAGCACCGAGGCAGTATTTTTTCATTGCGCCGACGATATCTGCCGCCTTGTCGGATACGGGGAAAACGCGCCGTCCGCGTTCGGTTTTCAGCTTAACGCCCATTTTCTCGAAGAAGGCAATTGTATCCTCGGGTGAAAATGCGGATAAGGGGGCATACATAAATCTCGGATTTGAAAGAACGTTCTGGATAAATTCCTCGCGTGTGCAGTCGTTTGTCACGTTGCACCGCCCCTTGCCAGTTATTGCCAGCTTTTTCCCGAGTCTGCCGATGTGCTCGAAAACGGTGACCTCTGCCCCCATTGAGAGCGCGGTGCCTGCCGCCATCATTCCTGCCGCGCCTCCGCCGATTACGGCGACGCGCACAGCTCTTTCATTACTTTCGTTTTGCATATACGTTAAAATCGTCCCAGATGCTCTCCAGGCTATCGAATCTTTCCTTTATTTCCTCCTGCTTCTCCCGCGCTATCGAAACTATCAGCGCATTGACAAGGCTAAGGGGCGCAACCAACGAATCGACGTACGACGCCATATCGCTCTGCGCGGTGAGCAGAAAGCTCGCGCTCTCGGCTATCGGTGATACATTGCTGTCGGTGAGAGAAACAACCTTCGCTCCTCTCGATTCGGCGAACCTTACTGCGTGAACTATTCGGTTGGAATATCTCGGGAAGCTGATGGCGAACATTACGTCCTCCTCGCCGATTGATATTGCCTGCTCGAAAATCTCGCTCTCGCTCGATTCCTGAATGAATTTCACGTTGTCGAAAATCATCATGAGGTTGTGAGCGAAGAACTGAGCAATCGCGGACGACGAGCGTGCGCCGATGATGTATATTCTGCGAGCCTCGGTAATTGCCTTAACCGCGCCGTCAAAATCATCTCGGCTCACGTGCTCAAGAGTGTATTTTATTTTCTCAACGTCCGAGTTCATAACGCGTTCGAGCACACTCGCCTCGCCGATTCTCATATTCGTCAGGGCAATGCGCTGATTCGGCGTGAGATTGGTACGCGCCATATCCTGAAGTGCGCGCTGAAATTCGGGATAGCCCTCATAGCCAAGCTCAATGGCAAAGCGCACGACGGTTGATTCCGACACGCCCGCACTGCTCGCGAGCCTCGTCGCCGTCATGTATGCGGCGGTGTCGTAGCTTTTGAGTATGAAATCCGCAATTTTTTTATGACTTTTGGACATTTTTGCGTAGCTGTCACGCATCATCTCGGATATATCGTTTTTCATAATTTAACTCCATAGGGCTATCGCCCCAAAATTATTTCTGTATAGCCACCCTTATTCTTGCAAGGCTCTCGTCACGTCCGAGCGCCTCCATTATCTCGGTAGCGCCGCCGGGCGTTACTGCCATTCCCGATACGGCAATACGTACGCACCAGAGAACCGCGCCCGACTTGACCTCGAGTGCTGCAGCAAGCTCGCTGAGCACTGAAAAGAGTGCGTCGTTATTCCATTCTCCGACACCCTCAAGACATTCGAGTGCCTTCGGCAGAATATCTCTTGCAAGCTCAACCGAAACCTTGTTTTTCTTATTGAAGAAAAGCTCGTCGGAATATTCGGGAAGAGCAGCAAAGAAGCCAATCTTATCATTTATCTCGGCGAGGGTGTTGATTCGTCCCTGTGCGAGTGAGAGCACCTTGTCAAGATTTAGGTTTTCAGGCATATCCACGGTTATGAAGGGCATAACTGCCGCCTTGAACGCATCAAATGGCATTTTCCTTATATATTCGGAATTGAAATAAAGGAGCTTGTCAAAATCAAATACAGACGGTGACTTGCTGACGCCCGCAATAGTGAACGCATCCTTTAGCTCGTCAAGGGTGAAAAATTCGGTTTCGCTGTTCTTCGGACACCAGCCGAGCAGAGCAATATAATTGATTATCGCCTCGGGCAGATATCCAAAGGATACGAGGTCCTGAAAGCTCACCGCACCGTGCCTCTTTGAGAGCTTGGATACAGAGCCGTCCTCATTCTTGCCCATAAGCAGGGGAAGGTGAACGTAATTCGGTCTCTCCCAGCCGAATGCGTCGTAGAGAAGCACGTACTTGGGCGTTGAGGTCAGATACTCGCTGCCGCGTACTACGTGAGTAACACCCATAAGGTAATCGTCAACTATGTGAGCGAAGTTGTAGGTAGGGTAACCGTCCGCCTTCATAAGTATCTGGTCCTGAAGCTCGGAATTATCGGTTGAAATCTCGCCAAAAACCGCATCGGTGTACGAGGTCGTTCCCGAAAGGGGCATTTTTTGCCGTATTACGAAGGGAACGCCTGCCTTGAGATTCTTCTCAACCTCTTCCTTGGGCAAATCTCTGCAATGACGGTCATAGCCGCCGGTCGCATCGCTTTCGTGGAGCTTGTCCAGACGCTCCTTGGTGCAGAAGCAATAGTATGCGTGACCGCTCTCGATAAGCCTTTTAGCGTATTCCATATATATGGGCTTTCTCTCGCTCTGCACGTACGGACCGTGCTCGCCGCCGACGATGGGTCCCTCGTCGTAATCAATTCCCGTCATTTCGAGCGTTTTGATTATAACGTCGGTTGCTCCCTCAACCAGGCGCTCGCGGTCGGTATCCTCGATGCGAAGAATGAATCTGCCCGCACTGTGCTTGGCAATAAGGTATGAATAGAGCGCCGTACGCAAATTTCCTATATGCATATATCCCGTAGGACTTGGCGCAAATCTCGTTACTGTTTCGGTATTCAAATCTAAAACTCCTTAAAAGCAAAATAATTCACTCTATATTTTAATATACAATTGTGAATTTGTCAATAATTTAATTATAATATTTGACATTTCGGTCCGAGTGATGTATAATCATATTTGTACGGAAAACAAAGGAGGCATTTATGTTTAAGAGTAGCTTTATCAAATACATAACGGCGTTTGCCGCGGTAATGCTCGTCAGCTTTATCATGCTTTCCTCTATGATAAATACGATGATAGAAAAGTATGTCCGTGAGGACAAGCTTGACAGCCTTGAATGGATAGCGGAATCAGCCTCGGATATAGCAGAGGCGGAAATGACTGGATATAGCGGTACCTTTTCCGATTTTATCGGCACGAGCGGTACTCACGTTATGGAGGCGGTGAACAGGCTCTCCGACAGATTCGTGGGAACAGTTGTGATAATAGCGGATACCGACGGTAACGTGCTTCTTTCAAACGCGACTCTTTCCGATGGGGCGAAGATTCCCGATGCCGCACTCGAGCAGCTTCGCAATGAGGGCAAGTTTGTCGGCAATACGGAAAATCTCTCGGGACTTCTTCTTGATAACTACATTATAACAGCCCGTTCCGTAGAGAATGCGGACGGTGCTACCGTCGGCTCGGTTTTTGTGTGCGGCGCGTATTCGCATCACAACGCACTTATGGTGGAAATGCAGAAAACCGTATTTATGTCGAGCCTCTGGATAATGCTTGCGGCGATTATCGCATTTTATTTTATTTGTGACAGAACGATAGTTCCCTTGCGCTCAATGGTCAGCGCGGCGAAGGATTTTGCACAGGGTAAGCTGGATACTCGAGTTGAGGTGCGCGGCAGGGATGAGATTGCCGAGCTGGCGGTAGCATTCAACAATATGGCGCAGTCGCTTGAAAATAACGAAAAAATGAGAAACTCGTTTTTGAGTAACGTATCGCACGACCTGCGTACCCCGATGACTACGATTTCCGGCTTCATTGACGGAATAACCAGCGGAGCAATACCCCCCGAGAAGCATCAGTACTACCTTGGCGTTATATCCGACGAGGTACACAGGCTTTCAAGGCTCGTGTCGCGCCTGCTCGATATTTCCCGACTCGAATCCCGTAAATTTGAATTTATAAACTTCGACATCTGCGAAATGGCGTGGACTATCCTCGTTTCCTTTGAGCAGAAGATTGAACAAAAGCGTCTTGAGGTGGAATTTGACACCTCAAGGGATAAAATAATGGTGCACGCGGACAAGGATACGATTCACCGCGTTATGTATAACCTTATCGAGAACGCAACCAAATTCGCAAACGAGGGCGGAAGGCTCTCGATAAAGATAAAAACCGAGAAAAACAAGGTAAGGATAACGGTATTTGACGAGGGTAAATCAATACCCGCGGAGGATATTCCGTACGTGTTTGACAGGTTTTACAAGACCGACAAGAGCCGCGGGCTTGACAGCACGGGAGTAGGTCTTGGACTATATATCGTGAAAACGATAATTGATGCACATAAGGAAAAGATAACCGTGCGCTCCGAGGAGGGCTTCTGCGAGTTTGAATTTTCACTCGACGAGGCGGTGCTTGAGCCACACGGCAACACTCTTGATATAACGAAAAAATGACGGAATAACCGTCGGAAAAGAGGGGCAAATGGGGGACAGAATAATTCTTCACTGTGACTGTAACAGCTTTTTTGCCTCTGTTGAGAGTGTGTCCCACCCCGAATATAAGAGCGTGCCGATGGCAGTTTGCGGCGACCCCGACGAGCGACACGGTATAGTTCTTGCGAAAAACGAGCTCGCCAAGGCTCGCGGAGTGCAGACTGCGGAAACTATATGGTCGGCGAAGCGCAAGTGTCCAAATCTTCTCGTGGTCAAGCCTCATTATGAGGAATACACGAAATTCTACCGTAAAATAAATGAAATATACTACCGATACACAGATACCGTTGAGCCGTTCAGCATTGACGAATCCTGGCTCGACGTAACTGGCAGCACCAACCTGTTCGGTGACGGAATGACTATTGCCGAGGAAATAAGGCAGACGGTGAAACGCGAGCTCGGTATAACCGTATCAATCGGCGTTTCCTATAACAAGGTGTTTGCGAAGATGGGTAGCGACTATAAAAAGCCTGATGCAATAACCGAAATAACACGTGAAAACTACAAGAAAATTTTGCACCCCCTGCCAGTTACGGATTTGCTTTTTGTGGGAAGGTCGCTGGCAACGGCGCTCGAAAACTGCAATATGCGAACCATAGGAGATGTTGCGAGGGCGGACCCCGAGTTTTTGAAAAAACGCTTTGGCAAGGCGGGGGAAACCATGTATATCTACGCGAACGGCGAGGATAAATCCGAGGTTATTCCGCCCGAGAGGGCAGAGGACTCTAAGAGCGTTGGCAACGGAATGACCTTCCGTCGCGATATAACCTCTGACGCAGACGTCAGACTTGGCATAGATTCTCTTTCGGAGGAGGTTGCCGTCCGTCTCCGTCGCCACGGATATAAGGCGCTCGGGGTATCACTCACGATAAAGGATATCTACCTTCAGCAGATTACAAGGCAATGCAAGCTGAAAAATGCAACGGATACAGCAAGAGAGATTTCTCTCACCGCGTACGACCTCTATAAAAAGCATTGGCAGGCAGGCAAGGCGATAAGGATGCTGACGGTTACCGCAACTCCGCTTGCAAGGGCGGAGAATGTAGCGGAGCAGATAGATTTCTTTGACGAATCCAAGGACAGAGAGCGCGCCCGCCGCCTTGAGCTGACTCTCGACGGAATAAGAGATAAATTCGGAAAGAGCAGTATAAAAAGCGGAGCTGTAATAGGAAACGATATTGGCGTAGATACCTATGAATCACACTCCAAGGACTGATTGCAAAAAATGAACAGAAAAAGCGCGACGCTCGCAAATGAGCATCGCGCTGTTTTTGTTTTGTCTTACTTCTTCGGCAGAAAGGTATCGAGGGAGATTTCCTCATCGGAGAAGGATATATCCTCTGAATCGTGGGTTATCATTATGATGAGTCGGTCCTTTTTTAACTCGGAAAGCTTCTCGTACAGCCTTCCCTTGACGTCCTTATCAAGCTCCTTGCTCGCCTCGTCGAGAAGTATGATGCTTCGCTCTGCCGCGAGGGCACGCGATATTGAAACCGCCTGCTTCATACCGCCCGAAAGGGCGCGCGGCTTCTTTTTCATATCAGCCTCGGAAAAGCCGAAATAGGATAATAGCTCGCGCGCCTTTTCGGTGCTGCCGCAAATGAGCGAAACGTTTCTCTCGGCAGAGAGGTGACCGAAGAGCCTGTGCTCCTGAAAGGCAACGGCAGAGTCATCGGGAATTAGCGGCCTGCTACCGAGAAAAGCCTCGCCGCTATCGGCAGAAATCAGTCCGAGCAGAATTTTGAAAAGGGTGGTTTTTCCCCTGCCGTTTCCGCCCGTGAGGGCATATATTTTTCCAAATTCAAGCTCGCGCGACAGCCCTTCAAAAAGAACCCTGTCGCCGTACGATTTGGATAGATTTTTGAGTATCAGTGCTTTATTTTCCAAGGCGCGTGTCTGTCCTTTCAAAAAGCATTCGTATTCCCTTTTCGATGAAAAGGCTGAGCACAATTATAACGAGCGTGTAAGCAAAAAGCTGCTCGGTTTCAAAGTTAATTTTCGACTGGAATATTGCCCGTCCAAGAGAATTTTTCACGTACACTAAAACCTCGGCGGCAACGCCTGCCTTCCACGCCATTCCGAGCGACACGATAGCCGCAGAGGAAAAATGCGCGTAGACGGACGGAATATAGCAGTGGAGAAGCATTTGCTTTTTATTGAAGCCGTACACACGGCCAACCTCCACGGTTTTTTGGTCAATATTCGCAATTCCCGCGCTGACGTTTTGTGCCACTATCGGTATGACAATCAGTGCGCCGATGATTCCCGGAATTGCGTTCTCGGGGGTGAATATCCAGACCACCAGAATGAAGGATGCAACCGGAGTTGACTTTATCACCGTGAGAAAGGGGGAGAGTATAGCCTCTCCCAGCCTCGATGCCCTCATAATGAGAGCAAAGCCGATGCCAAAGGCTATTCCTATGATATATCCGAGCATAACGCGAAGGAGCGAAAGAAGCGTGGATATATAGAACTCGCCCTTCGCAAACAGCTTTACCGTACAAACGAGAACGCCAAACGGCGAGGGCAGAATATAGCTGCTGCCGACTGTCAGGTGCAGAATTTCCCACACCGCCACCCAGAATATCAGTGCGGCTATGGGGTAGAGAATTTTTTTCAGCCTATTTTCAATAGTAGAATTTGTCATCGGGGAGCTTGCCTCCAATGGAATCCTTATTTATCTCGAGTATTGCGGTGTAGAAGGGAGTAATCTTACTTTTCATATCATTGCCGGTAATACATACGATATTGCACTTGGGAAGCGCCTTCTTTGCGACACCCTCTTCCATTCCGAGATCTGCCATAGCGGCAACGAGCTTCGCCGCACTGTCAAGATTTGCCGAATCTGACATATACTCAACCGATGCCTTGTAGTCCTCAAGGAAATCGTCGAGGAGTCCCGAATGCTCGTCGATAAATCCGTTTCTGGCAACGAGACAGCCCTGTGCTATCGGATTCTCTGTGCCCCATGCAGCGCCTATATTAACTACGTTACGCAGAGTGTTTCCGTCCTTTGCAAGTGCGGCGGTTGCTTTAGTTACCAGAGGCTCGGGCATAACTGCAATATCTGCCTCGCCCTTCTTTACCTTGCCTAAAAGCGTCTGGGGATTCGTGTTGTTTTCAATCGTTACGCCTGTAATCCCCTTCATTTTCAGGAGCGCGCGGAAGATAACGTCGGGGCCCTGTCCCTCGGGAGTAGGCAGGCTGACCGTCCTTCCCGAAAGGTCGGAGAGAGAGTTAACCGCTTCGTCGGTGGTAACGAGGTAGAGAACGCTCAGTGTGTTTATTGCTACCATACTGATAGGCGAGGTTGTCTGAGCGTCGCTGTTGTAATACTTTGCCGCGTCGGTAGTGGGAAGTGCGGCGATATCGAGCTCGCCGGAATTGAGCTTGCCCGTGATTATTGATACGTCGGTGTAAACCGTGATTTCGTAGTTTCTCTTGTTCTCGTCGTCCGCCTGATTTGCTATCTCATCGTAGAGCTTCGCAATTCCGACGCCTGTAGAGCCGTTAAGCACGCCGATGCGTACTGTTGCATCATCCTTCGAGCAGGAGCCGAGCATGAGGCACGCGCTCAGGAGAAGCGCAAGTGTAAGTAGAATGGAGATAATTTTTTTCATTTCAGTTAATCCTTTCAAGATATTCTTTATTTATAATTTTTATTTCATTTTCATTTTGCTCGATAACGCCCTTCTTTTCGAGCGAGGAGAGCACACGGTATAAGGAGGCTCTGCCTATATCGAGAAGACTCGCCGCGCGTGACATATTTTTGATGGAGGTGATATTGCCCTCCCGCTCTCTTAGCAAAAGCTTGGCTACGCGCCCCTCAACAGAGCCCTTCGTGAAGGAATCTATCTTGTCGTTTAAGAACCGTGTTCTGTCCGAGAGAAAGCGAATGTAGCTTTTTGCTACCGCCGGATAGCGCTCTATCAGCGAAAGTATTTTGTCGGCGTCTATAAATATGACGGTGCATTTAGTCTTGGCAATCACCGAGGTCGGATATTCGTCGCAGAATAGCCCCGCAACTCCAAACGCGCCGCCCTTTGAAATAATATTGAGCAGCGTTTTCTTTTCCGCGCTTGTCTTGTAGACCGCAACCTTGCCCGCAACGACGTAGCCAATCGAGCGGAAATGGCGGTCGGGAGAGAATATCTGTTCGCCCGAAAGATAGTCGCGTGAATAGTATTCCGACTCGGATATAGCTGAGAGACGGCAGTCCTCATCCAGCTCCCTGAATATGAAAAAATCTGTAAGCGCCTTGCAATAATCCTTCATATTTTTCCTCTAAACTGTATCATTT
>JAZNXN010000026.1:0-2005 GCA_045593885.1 Eubacteriales bacterium | reverse complement strand
TCAAGCACACTTGTCAGCGCCTTCATATCGCTCTCGGAAAATCTGCCCAGCACCCAATCTACCATATCGTATTCGGGTGTCGGCTTTTTTCCCACGCCGAGCTTTATGCGGATGAAGTTCTCAGAACCGAGCTTGGCTATGATATCTTTAAGTCCGTTGTGTCCGCCCGCAGAGCCCTTGCGCCTTATACGCATAAAGGACGGCTCGAAATTTATATCGTCGGCTATTACTATTATATTCTCGGGCGGTATCTTATAGAATTTAGCCGCCGCCGCAACAGCGGTGCCCGACAGATTCATAAAGGTCATAGGCTTCATAAGAAGCACTCTGTGAGAGGATATCTCGGTATCACATATAAGAGCATCAAATTTCGCTGTTTTTATCTCTACACCGTATTTTTCAGCCAGACTGTCGATTGCCATAAAGCCTGCGTTGTGGCGGGTTTTTTCGTACTTACCGCCGGGATTACCGAGTCCCGCTACGATATATTCTACATTACCGACGGGGGCTTTTTTTGACGAAATACGGTCGAATAAATCAAAAATGCCTGCCAATTTTTATTCCTCTGTATCTCCCTTTACCGCGATAAGCTTGTCAGCATACGGCAGGGTAAGTATTGTATCGCAAAGAGTGTGCCACTCCGCAAGCTTGTGAGTACGGCGCGCGTAGTAGACGTTGATGAGAACCTCGTAGTTGAGGGTTACGGTGCGGAGTTGATTGTAGGATGAGGGGAGAAGCTGAATTATATTGTGCCAGCTCGCCTTATCCTTCGTTTCCACGAATTTTTGGCGCTCGCCCTCAAGATATGCGATAAGCCCATCGAGCACCGAGAGCGCTTCATCGGTGAGCCTGTCACAGCTGAAATCCGCGCGCGAGAAGGGGGCGGAATGTACCTTGTGCATTGTAGAGGTGCTGTTTGCAACCGTACCTACCTTGTAGGTATCAAACTCCTTCCACCAATAAAGCGGTGCGGTTATATCCATCGTTACGAAAATCTGACGAAGAAATTTTCTGTGGTCGCTTCCTGCCCTCGCAAGCTTGGTCGCGAGTGTAAGATCGTTTTCACCGAGCACAAAATTGCCCTTGTCATCATAGTAGCTGTCCATACGGCTCCAGCTATTTAGGGGATTTCGCGCTCCTCTTATAGCGTTTTCAAAATTCATTACAGAGATCTTCTCAACCTTTATCATATAAATCCTCCAAGCAAATACTGTTTGCGGTCAAAATTATTGCAGTTGTAATAATTATATACTTAAATAATAGTTTTGTCAATCATTTGTTTTACGCATATATTTATATAGAGCGATTAAAAGCCGAAGCGTCGGGAAAAATACAATAGAAAAAAATTTTTGAAAAAAATCAAAAAAAGTGTTGACAAACAAAAAGTGCTGTGTTATAATGAATACCGTCGCTAAAAAGCGCACCGTGGGAGCATAGCTCAGTTGGGAGAGCATCTGCCTTACAAGCAGAGGGTCATAGGTTCGAGCCCTGTTGTTCCCACCAAGGTGACTTTCACCTCACAGAGTAGCAAATGCTATTCAGAAAGTAATGGCCGAGTAGCTCAGTTGGTTAGAGCGCCAGCCTGTCACGCTGGAGGTCGTGGGTTCGAGCCCCATCTCGGTCGCCATTACTTGCCTCTGTAGCTCAGTTGGTAGAGCAGAGGACTGAAAATCCTCGTGTCGTTGGTTCGATTCCGACCGGAGGCACCAGCGGCAAAAGCATTTGCCGCATATACGCGGATTTAGCTCATTTGGTAGAGCGCAACCTTGCCAAGGTTGAGGTGGCGGGTTCGAGCCCCGTAATCCGCTCCAAATAATTTACGGACCGGTAACCCCTGTCCGTAAATTTATATCCGGCGCCATAGCCAAGTGGTAAGGCAGAGGTCTGCAACACCTTTACCCCCAGTTCAAGTCTGGGTGGCGCCTCCAACACAAAAGGACACCTTTACGGTGTCCTTTTTGCGTTGCGCCATTCGTTTGACTTGAACTGCTCTGCGAGATATGCG
>JAZNXN010000025.1:0-2630 GCA_045593885.1 Eubacteriales bacterium | reverse complement strand
CAATGAGAGATCCCTCAAATCTCGGCTCGGTTATACGCTCTGCGGTTGCCTTTGGTGCCGACAGAATAATAATGAGTGCCGACTGCGCCGACCCGTTGAGCCCTAAAGCTGTCAGAGCGGCTATGGGCAGCTTGTTCCGCGTGGCTCTTGATTCTGTTGAGGATTTTGCCTCTGCGATTTTTGCTTTACAGAATTCAGGACGCAGGGTTTTTGCGGCAGAGCTTACCGATAACGCAAAATCGCTAGCAGACGTAGGACTTCTCTCAACAGATGCGGTAATTATCGGCAACGAGGGACATGGTATTGATTCGAGGATTTCCTCGGTATGCAACGGTAGCGTTTATATTCCTATATCTAACAGGACAGAATCTCTTAACGCCTCGGTTGCGGCGGCAATATTTATGTGGGAGCAGAGCAAATAATGAACGTAAATTCTCTGAGTGCGATATGGCTATCTCGAAAATTTCCACCTACAAGCACGGTTATAACTCGGATTTCCGAGTTCTTTCCTACTGTTTTGGACATCTATAACGCCGATGAGGAGGCTTATCGCAGGACAGAGGCTCTTGACGAGGATGAAATTACAGCCCTTCTGGACAAGGATACGGCACAGGCAACAGAAATAATGAACAGGTGCTTGGCTACGGGAGTAGAGATAATATGCTACGACGATCCTAAATATCCTAAAAGGCTGAAAACTATTGAAAATCCGCCTGTTGTGCTTTACTGCATAGGAAAGCTTCCCGATTTTGATAGATGTTTTTCGGTATCGGTGGTGGGTTCGCGCGATATGTCGCCCTACGGCGCTGAAATGTGTGCGAGAATTTCATCCGACGTTGCTGTATGCGGAGGAGTTATTGTCAGCGGTCTTGCGCTCGGCATTGATGCCATGTCTACCGCCGCATCACTCTTTGTCGGTGGCACCTCGGTTGCTATAGTCGCTTTCGGCGTGGACGTCATTTATCCTAAAACTCACTCAAGGTTAAGAAAGGCATTACTGAGTGCCGGTGGAGCAATAATCAGCGAATATCCGCCCGGAACGCCTTTTCATTCATCAAGATTTCGTGAGAGAAACCGTCTTTTTGGCGGAATCTCAAACTGCACTCTCATTATCGAAGGAAAGGTGGGCAGCGGAACAGGCATTACAGCCTCACATCTGTTGCAACAGAACAAGCCCGTTTACGTAGTTCCCTCAAACCTAACGCTTCCCAACTCGGAATTAACTCTTGATTTGATGAAACACGGTGTTAAACCCGTTGGTAGCGCATACGATATATTTGTAGAGCATGAAGAGGAGTGCTTTACAACCATAAACGCGGCGAAAATAGAGAAGAAGCCGCAAATTTCCGTCAGGCATCTTGTATCCAAGTACTCACTTGGTATAAAAATGTCTGTTGAGGAATACTCCGAGCCCTATGAAGCTCGTGAAAGAAAAAGGAATAACAGTTGGCTTAGAAACGTGTTCGGTTCGGTCAGAAGGGCTGTTAACCGAAACGATGAAATTGACTACAAGCCGACTATTCCCGAAATGAAGAAGGAAAATTCACCCGCACCGACAGAGGAACAGCTGCGTTCGATAAGCGATATGGCATATCAGCTGTATCAGCAGTTAAGCGAGGGTGAGAAGAACGTTGACGACCTTATGCTTGGACGTCCGTATGCCGAGGTGCTTTCTGCGCTGACAATGCTCGAGCTTCACGGTTATACACAAACCCTTCCGGGAAATAAGGTAAAAATCAAATAATAGCAAAATTCACCTGTTTGAAAGGAAAAATCTCAATGGCAAATCTCGTAATAGTTGAGTCGCCCGCGAAGGCGAGCACGATAAAGGGCTATCTTGGCAGTAACTACAACGTTATTGCATCCAAGGGTCACGTGCGCGACCTTCCTAAAAGCACAATGGGCGTTGATCTCGATAATAACTTCGAGCCTCACTATATAAATATAAGGGGCAAGGGAGATCTCTTGAACGAGCTTAAAAAGGAAGCTAAGGTAGCGAGCAAGGTTTATCTTGCAACAGACCCTGACCGTGAGGGAGAGGCTATATCATGGCATCTTGCAACCGCTCTTGGCATAGATATCAAAAGTGCGTGCCGAGTTACCTTTAATGAAATAACAAAGGGTGCTGTTAAGGATGCTATAAAGGCACCGAGAGCCATTGATATGAATCTCGTAAATGCTCAGCAGACAAGACGTATACTTGACCGAATTGTTGGATATAAGATTAGCCCTTTCCTCTGGAAGAATATAAAGGGCAGGCTTTCCGCGGGCAGAGTTCAGTCGGTTGCTACGCGAATCATCGCGGAGCGCGAGGCGGAGATCAAGGCATTCGTTCCCGTTGAATATTATACAGTAACCGCAGCATTACGCACTGAAAACGGTGATTTGTTCAGCGCAAAGTATTACGATAGCAAGAACAAGAAATACAGGGTTGCTACGAAGGCTGAGGCTGATGCGGTGCTCGCCGTCATAGAAAACGGCAGCTTCAGCGTTAAATCTGTAAAAAACACACAGAAGATAAAAATGCCGATGCCCCCCTTTACGACTTCAACTATGCAACAGGAGGCGTCAAAGCGACTTGGCTTTCAGTCCTCGAAGATTATGAAGCTGGCACAGGAGCTTTACGAGGG